>JAZQMA010000001.1:0-87390 GCA_045543035.1 Acutalibacteraceae bacterium
TCTTCCTTTCGGACAATTTCCCGTTATCACTTATGCCTCACCTACAAAATAAAGAGGGAACATACTTGTAAGTGTGTTTAAATCATCATAGGAAACCTTGCCGTCCCCATTTATGTCACAAGCGTATTTCTCGTGCGTTTCAAGGTCTTCAGGAGATTTCATTGCCTCTGCCATTGCAAAAATATCAGCTTCTTCAAATGCTTTGCCGTTTAAATCGTAATCACCAACTGCATATACATCAACAGTTGTAAAACCGTTTATGAAAAGGTGGAGAAGGTATGCATCAATAACATCAAGATAACCGTCACCGTCAAGGTCATATTTCACTATATCATCATAGCTTGCGGTTTCTATCTGTTCGTGATTATCTGCAAGAATAGTATTAACAAGTGCCTGATAGTCTATTACATCAACTGTTCCGTCACCGTTTGTATCACCAACATTTGCAACGGAGTAGTTGCCTGTTTCACCCACTGTTACAACCTTGTAAAGCTCATTATCTGTTATAATTGGGAGTGAGCCTTCTGTATTGCTCATCTGTCCCCATGCTTCGCCCAAGAGATATGCAACCTCACCGGACTTGAGCTGTTCTCTGGTTACACTTGTGATCTCTATGTTTTCACCGGGTTTCAGAGACGAATCGCTGTGTACAGCCCCAAGACCGTCATCACCGAGGTAATAACAATTCTTGATTGCATTAACGCTACGAAGCGTGCCAAATGCGCCAAGACGAGCCTCGTCGGTCAGGTTTTCCCCACGCTCAAACTTACCTGCAAACAGGCAGTTTTCAATGGCTGTCTGTGCGTCCGTGTTGGAAAAGCTTAAAAATCCGCCCATATAAATGGTTGGAGTGTTATTATAGCTGTTCTTTGCGTAATTTGTCTTTATTGTACCGTATGCTCCGCAGTTGCGGATGGTAACTCTACTTGTACTCTCCTGAATCTTGCCGATAAATCCGCCTGCACCTGAGTCCACACGGTAAATACCTGCATCAAAGGTGCCGTACCAGGAGCAGTTTTCAATAAGGCTCTCGTGGTTTGCGTATCCCACAAAGCCGCCTATCATACCTATGCCGTGAGTCTTTGCGGTAAGGTTTACGTAAGAGGTGATATTCTGAATGATTGCACCGTTGCGCTCAAGGTCGTTGTCACCGTTAAGACCGCAGATAGAACCGATGACACCACCAACGTAATTGACATCAGTGTTAGCAACCACCTCACCGTAGATGGTAAAGTTCTTGACTGTACCGGTTCTGACCTCACCGAAGAAGCCGAGACCTGCTCTGCCGCCTTCTACATAAAGACCTTTGATGGTGTGATTCTGTCCGTCAAAGATACCACGGAAGTTGTTTTTTGCTTCATTCGTCTCGCCGATGGGAGTCCAGGGTCTGTTTTCAAGGTCAATGTCTGCTGTGAGAACTGCATTTGCTGTTCTGTCAACAGTGTTTATGTAGTTTGCAAACCAAAAGAGCTGACCTGCGTTGGAAATCTCATAGTAATTGTCTGCATTCAAGATCGCACTCTGATAGGTGTCACAGCAAATACCGTTGTTCTTTTCGTATTCGTGATTGTTGGGATCAAGCTCACCGTAGCTTGCCTCGCATACTTCGCAAACTGCCTGTGTCTGGCAGGTTGCAGTACCGCCGGTATGGGCGAACTTTTCCTCGGAGGTATTTTCGTCGTTGGTGTATTTCTTTTCGGTGTCGCCGCAAGAGGTGTAGCCGTAGTAGACCTTCTTACCACTGAGGACGGGATAAGCATCACCGTTCTCACCGAGATCCTGACCCCAAGCTGCACCGAGAAGGTATGCCACCTCGCCTAATGCAAACTGAGCTTTAGTTTTTTCTACTGCGCCCGTGGTGGAAGTGAATTCCGCATTGGTTACAATTTCGCCATAATAGCAGTTTTGCATGTTCATCGCATTATCATCGGAAGCACGAATACCTCCTACAGGGTGCATAACGAATTCTGTTTCACCCTCGCCCACGATCAGTTCGCAATCGTATGCCCAACAATTCACAATGGCGGTAGGGCCATTGTTGCCTCCCACGGAAGAAATGGTGACCGCTGATGTGTTGGTATCAGACGCTCCGGTGATCGTACAGCCTACGGCGTAGCAGTTGGTCAGATTCGCACAGTATCCTGCCACTGCGCCCGAGTTCCAGCCACTGACCGTAGCATTGATAACACCCAAATTCTTGATCTGTGCGCGAGCGGAATCGCAATATCCAAACAGACCCTGAGAGCCGTTGCCTATTGTGGTGAAATTGGAGACGGTATAATTGTTTCCGTCAAAAGTGCCTGCGTATTGTTTTTGAACAAGTGAGCCGTTTGCCTCGGCAATATCATTGTAAAGACCGATTGGATACCATGTTCTATTTTCAAGGTCGATGTCGGCCATCAGCTTGGCGTTTGCAGTAGTGTTACCTTCAATATTGACCTGCTGTGCAAACCAGAAGAGCTGACCTACGTTGAAAATCTCGTAGTATCCTTCTGCATTCAAAGTCGCGCTTTGGTATGTACCACAGCAAATGCCGTTGTACTTTTCGTATTCGTGATTATTTGGATCAAGCTCACCGTAACTTACCTCACATGCTTCGCAAACTGCCTGTGTTTGGCAGGTTGCAGTGCCACCGATATGTTCTTCGATAACTTCCGCGCCACAGTGAGGGCATTTTGCAATGTGCTGTTTGCCGTCCTCGGTGAGGGTATAGGTGGCTTCACCGGTGTGACCGTTTTCTGCGGAGGCGTTTGCATCGTTGGTATAAACCTTATCTGCACCATATTCGCTGGAGATGTAGCCGTAGTAAACGGGTTCGCCGCCGAGGACGGGATAATCATCTGTGCCGATGTTCTGACCCCAGACCTGCTCGGTCTGTTTGCCCTGGAGCAAGTATGCCACCTCGCCGGAAGCGAACTGCTCTGTAGTCTTGCCCAGCACATCGGTGGCAGTGCCCTTGTTGATGTCGATGGCGTTCCCGGTATAAACTGTGTTGTCGTAGTAGCAGCACGTGACGGTGCATCCGGTGGAGTTGTAACCCACCACGCCGCCGACATAAAGTCTGCCGCTGATGGTGCCGATGTTATAACAGCCCGTGAGGGTGCCGAAGTTCTCACCCACCACGCCGCCGACATATAGTCTGCCGCTGACGTGGCCGATATTATAGCAACTCGTGACAGTGCCGTAGTTATCACCCACCACGCCGCCGACAAAGTCGATGCCGTTGACGGTGCCAGTGTTATAGCAGCCCGTGACGGTGCCATAGTTGTTGCCCACCACGCCGCCGATATGATCGCTGGTGTCAAAGCCGCCGCCGTTTTTGCAGCCCATCACGGTGCCGGTGTTATAGCAGCCCGTGACGGTGCCGGTGTTGTGGCCCACCACGCCGCCGACATCCTGAAAGCAGTTGAAGTATGAAGCAATAACACCGACGTTTTGGACTTTACCGTCGTCACCCACATAACCGAACAGGCCAACATACTCGGCTTCAATATTGTTGAGGTACAGGCCGCTGACTGTATGATCGCCGCCATCAAAGGTTCCTTTGTAAATTTTAATGAGGTTTCCTATGGGTGTCCATACTCTGAATCCCTCGGTATAGCTGTTCAACGTACCATCCACAAGCACATTTTGGTTGACCACGATATTTGCGGTCAGCTCGCCGTTGATCACGGTATTACCGCCGTTGACCGCTGCCGCAAAGGCATACAGCTCATCGGCTGTGCCGATATCATAGTAATCGTTACCATCTGCATCCCTGAGAGTTACAGATGCACCTGTGTCAATGGTTACCGTAATGTCAGTTGCCGCCGCACTTGCGGTTATACTCACCATAGGCACATAGCTCATTATAAGAGCAAGACAAAGAGCTATGCTCAATATCTTTCTTAATGTTCTGTTAGTTTTGTTTTTCATAAAAGCACCTTTTTAAATTCTGTTATAAAACTATTTATGTGAAAAGCTATCATATTCAAATTTAGCCATTTCAAAGGAGAAATCTGCACTTTCTCCGGCAATAACAAGTGACACTGTTCCGTTCACATCTTCAAGAAGATATTCTTCTGAATTTTCGGGTGTAAGTGTATGTATAATTTTTCCGTTGTGAACAACAACCATTTTAAAGTTACCGCCGTTTATTTGAAAATCATAGATATTTAACAGAAAATCCGATTTACCAATTAAATTGGTATAAAGAACTTCATATACACCTGTGAATTTGCTTGATGAAATTTCAGTCATATTTGTGATACTGTTAGTACTTGTGGCAACATTCAATGAACCCATTTCAATTTTTGCAATATCTTCATCGGTAATTGTCTGAAGCTCAAAATTTTCTGCTCCGTTTGTATCTTCAATATGCTCTAAATCCGTATTAAAAAGCATAACTCCGGCGATTATAACCACAACGAGTATTACAGGTATAAAAAGTTTATTTTTTATATTTTTCATAAAATCATCCTTCTGAGATATGTAACAATCTACTTTTTTAATTCACTTGCTTTTCCGCACAACAAGCTTTATTACACCTTAGAATAACATATCTAAAATAAAGCTTATTATTTTCAATATAAACTCTATAATTCCGAATTGATTGGCAATGTTAAAACCATTTTCCGCATCATCAATTTTTTCTTCTATAGCCGCAATATCATCCGCAATTTCTGCAGCAGATTCAGGATTTGATGCTTTAATTTCCTCAAGCTCCGCCTTCATCTCAGCAATAATTTCTGCATATTCTTCACCGGGATGTGTGTTTTCAAACTCTGCAATCTTTTCTTCAATATCAGTATAATCAGGTTTTATAAATGTACCGTTTTCTATTCCTTCCTCAAGAGAATCGCACATATCATTGAAATCTGCTTCAAGTCCGTCAAGAATATACTGTTCTTCTTCGGAATAGTTGTTCCTCAGCCACTTTCCGTCAAGATGCTCATTTAACATTTCTGTATACTTTTCTCTTGCATATTCAACTGCAGCATCATTCAGATTGTCGTTATCCATTATTTTTTGGAAACGCTCATAGGCTTCATCATATCCACTGTAATCGGCTTTTTTCGCACCACAGGTACACTCTTCACTATCAGAAAATGAGTGGTCGTGTGAATCTATTATTTTTATTCTGCCGTCGCCGTCAGGGTTGCCATATTGCTCTGAGGTTATTCTTCCGTCAAGAGTTTCGGTAAAATATTTTATAAGCATTTCAGAATCACAGGGCAGACCCTCTTGTTGAATAACTCTTGCACTATCGAGCATTGTGAGTCCGTCTCCGCCCTGAAGAAGCACGTAAGCACTGCCCGCTAATGTGTATTTTTCATCAAGGTCAACGGTCTTGCCGTCTATAAGTACATTCTGAACACGACGTTCTTTAGTTTCATCGATTTTGATAAAATTATCAAGCTGGTCGGTAACAACGGGTGTTTCTAAGTAAGTATGCAATTCAAATGTTACACCTGAAACCTGGAAGAAGCTACCTGATGATTCGGGACACTTACGAGCACCATGCTCAAGCACATCAATAAGCTGTTGTCCCGTAACCTCAAGAACACACATATCATTATTGAATGCGTTAACATCCATAAGCATTTTTCTTGTTACATTTCCTACTTCAATTTCTGCACGGATACCGCCACCATTGGCTATTGCAACATCCGCACCTGTTACAGAACGATAAGCATCGGCAACAAAATCGCCTGCGTTAGTTTCTCTCTTACGCACTGCCCAGGTTCTATCGGAATCATACGCCATAAGATGTGCTTCAGATGTGCCGATTTCCTCATAAAGGTCTGCTATATCTTCATTATATCCGTCAACCTTGTTTTTAACAGAATTATATGCAAATTTTGCATCTGTTGATAATTCGCCGATATTTATATTATCGGGATTAACAAGCTCAAATTCAGCATCATTCCCGCTTATTGTCAATACACCGAAATTTGCAAATTTCGTACCGGTTGAAGTAAGAATTACATCTTCATTATTTTCATTTTTATAAACAGCACTTTCTATTGTTTCATGAGAATGAGCGTCAATATAATAGTCAATACCGCTTGTGTTTGCGATAATATCGGTTGATTTCCAACCATCAGTTGTTTCAAGAATTCCGGTGTGACCTGCAGCAACAACTATATCTGCACCATCGAGAATAGCATTATCAACGCTTTTCTGAATATTTTCATAAAGTATCTCATTTGTCATTGCATCGGGATATACAGGGAAACCATAAATGAAATTACCGTTTTCATCCTTAAAATACTCGGGAGATGCTTTTGTGGTGGTTTCAGGGGTTGAAATTCCAATAAAAGCAACCTGATAATCGCCAAAATCTTCTATTTTATATGGAGCAAATACGGATGAAATGTCAGAAAGGAAATAAAAGTTTGAGCTTATATAATCATAATCTGCCTTATTCTGTGCAAGGTCAAGAAAGGTCTCCATACCGTAGTCAAACTCATGGTTACCGGGTACGGCATAGTCGTAGCCAACAGCATTCATAATATCAACAACAGCTTCGCCCTTAGTCATAGAACCTATAACCTCACCCTGTATTGCATCACCTGCATCAACGGTTACAACATTCTTTCCCTGAGCTATAAGCTCCGCTCTGTATGCGGCAAGAACGGGATAATCGTCAATCGCACAGTGAACATCGTTTGTGTAAAGAATAACTGTTTCAACCTCCTGTGCACTGACAGACACAGAAATAATCGTCAACAGCATTGACAACACAAGTAATACGCTTAAAAGCTTTGTAGTTTTTTTCATAATACTTCCTCCTTGAAATGTATTTACATTATTTACTTACTTTTTATATTATGGAGCATTTGTTCAAAGGTTTCCTCTGTTGATTTATCAACATATTCTTTAAACTCTTTGAAAATTCGTTCTCCGATATGTTTATAATCATAACTTAAAGCTTTTTGGATTTTTGTTTTTCGTAAATCTTCGGGTACACCGTAGATAATAAGGATTTTATCAAGAGCTCCCGAAATTCGTATTTCAAGTGGTATATGTTCATCCAAAGACATAAGCGTTGCATACTCTATGCCCGAAACAAGTATTTCCGCTTCCTTGAACTGTTCATCCGTCCAACCCTTGCAATATTCTTTATAAACCTCTTTAGAGCGTTCTGTATCATTTTCACGTATTATTTTTAGTGTGACAGGGCTCTGATAGGAAGAAATGAAGAAATCCTTTGCAACAGGATTACTTTCACAAGCTGATGCCATTGTCATAAGTTCAAGGCAAACTGCCATTACAGAGCTTATTCCTTCCTTGGTTTCATCATCAATAAGCTTTCTCTGAAACTTACAAAGGTCATCTACGAGTACACTTAAGAGATGCTCTTTGGTGGGGTAGTAATATGTAAGGTTACCTGTACTTATGTTCAGCTCTTTTGCTATTGCATTGGGTGACACATTGGAATAACCTTTTTCAAAAAATAACTGTATCGCAGTTTTTAATATAGCTCGCTTTGTTTTTTCTGATTTTTTCAATGCCATATTTTATCTCCTCTATTTATTTTCGCACATATACTAAACTATCTTTTGGCCTATTTTAGCACAAGTGCGAATATATTGCAATACTTTCCAGAGAAAAAATGTCAATATTTTAACAAAGTTTTTTGTAATAAAATAAAAATACAATTCCTATTACCTCATTTGCATAGCTTAACCAAAAACGGAAAAAGTAAATAACAAAAAAATATCGGAGGTAATAAAATGTTTAAACACGAAAAATTGCTTTTTCATCCTGTTGGTATTGAAAAAACCAATCCTCAATATGCTGCACTTTTACAGGAGCAGTTGGGTGGCGGTAATGGTGAATTGAAAGCGGCAATGCAGTATATGTCACAAAGCTTCAGAATTAAAGACCCTGAAATCAAAGACCTTTTTCTTGACATTGCCGCAGAAGAATTGGGTCACATGGAAATGATTGCGCAGACAATCAACTTACTCAACGGTCACGATGTAGATGCAGAAAATGTGCCATCGGGCGAAATTCAGTCTCATGTTATACTCGGTTTAAATCCTGGACTAATCAATGCCTCAGGTTACTCCTGGACTGCAGATTATGTAACTGTTACGGGTGATTTATGCGCAGACCTTCTGAGCAATATCGCTTCCGAGCAACGTGCAAAAGTAGTTTACGAATACCTTTACCGCCAGATTGACGATAAAAAGGTTCGCGAAACAATTGACTTTCTTTTAAACCGCGAGGAAGCACATAATCAGATGTTCCGCGACGCATTTAATAAGGTGCAGAATTCAGGCTCTAACAGAGATTTCGGAACAACTAAAGCTGCAAAAATGTATTTTTCAATGTCAGACCCAGGCCCTGATGCATTTGCGACAGGTAAAACAAAACCTGTATCTTTTGATGAACAAAACTAAATTAACTAAAAAACTCTCCCGTCGATTACTCAACGAGAGAGTTTTTCTGTTTTTTCTTTTTATCAGTCATTTCAAAACTTAAATCAATCAACCATTTGACTTTTTCTTCCTCAACACTTCCGTCAAGGCAGACTGTTATCCAATGGTTTTTATTCATATGGTATGCAGGATAAATACCCTTATCGAGAATTAACGAACCAATGAGAAGCGGGTCACTTTTAAGATTAACCACATTAATATTCCCCTCTTCTTCTATTCCTATTTTTTCTTTTGGTATTTCCATTACAACCGCAAACCATTTGTTATTACTTTTGTGTCGGTAAACAGCAAAAGATGGCGCGCTTAACCAGGGAAATTCTGCGCTAACACCATAAACATTTTTAATATACTTATCCAATTTCTCTCTGTTCACAAATCCACCACCCTTTTGTTTCATTATATCATATAAACCTGTATAAACCAATAGTTTCGGGCATAACATTCATTGGGTGATATTTTTGAAAAAGGATTTACTGCTATGGAATTTTGGCGGATTTGTTTTAACCGCTCTGGGTGGAACACTTCTTCATTTTCTTTATGATTGGACCAATAAAAGCGTTTTAACTGCACCCTTTTCGGCAATAAATGAATCCACCTGGGAGCATATGAAATTATTATTCTTCCCTATGTTCATTTTTGCACTTATTCAAAGTAGTTTTTTCAAAGATTTCAGCAATTTCTGGTGCATTAAGCTTATAGGAATTTTATCAGGTCTTATTTTAATACCTATACTTTTTTATACTATCAACGGCATTTTTGGCAAAACACCCGACCTTATTAACATAGCAATATTTTTTATTTCGGCGGCAACAGTTTTCGTTCTTGAAACCTATTTGTTAAAAAACTACCACTGTTGCAAATCCCCATATATTGCTTTTTTGATTATCTGTTTTATCGGTCTTTTATTTATACTTTTCACATTTTTAGCGCCCCATATTCCGCTTTTCCAAGACCCTGTTACCAATACTTATGGATTTAAAAAATAAATTAACAACATCTGCAACAGTATTTACGTGCTGTTGCAGATGTTGTTATATAATATCAAGCTGATTATACTCATTGATATAAATATCAACAATTTGTTTCAATTCTTCCTGATTTGGTTCACTTTTATCATAAATTCCAACTACATTATAGCCATTTGCTTTAGCAGTTTTTGCCGCATATAAAGCATCTTCAAAAACCCATGTAGTATCTTTATCTGTTCCAAGTTCCTCAAGAACAACATCATAAACCTTTGGTTCGGTTTTAGATGCACCAACTGTATATGTTGAATAAATTACAGAAAAATAATGAAGCATATCGAATTTTTTCATAACGGCTTCAAGGGCAGGTTCACCTGTTGCAGTAGCAATTCCCATTTTCACGCCTTTACTTTTTAATTTTTCAAGGAACTCTCTTATATCATTTTTAGGCTCGGTTTCAACCATATATCTGCTTTTGATATATTCAAAAAGGTCTGATAAAAGCTCCTCATAGGTTTTATCAAGGTTAAAGCGTTCAATGGCAAGATGAAAGGTTTCTTGAAGAAAAAGGCCCTTAAAAGCTTCTCTGTCATCTTCCGTTAACTCTATACCTAAATAATTGAAGAAATTCTCCTTATACCCTTTCCAGACGTGCATTGAATCAAACAACGTTCCGTCAAAATCAAATATTGCACCTGTGATATTGATTTGTTTATTTATCATATTTTCTGTTTTTCCTTTATTTTTACTTCACTTAAAACTGCAGCACTCATAATGAGCACAACACCAATAAATTCATAAATTGTCGGCAACTGCACAAATACAATGGATGAAAGAATTATTGCAGATGCAGGGTCAATATAGCTTAAAATTGCAACCGTCTGATTTTTCAACTTTTTTATTGCACCGAAATAGAGAAGATATGCAAAACCTGTATGAACAACTCCCACAATCACTAAAAGTATTATAGATTTGGGATTTAAGCTTATATCTCCCATTGTAAACAGCGCATAGGGCAGAACCACAAAACCTGCAGAAGCTAATTGAATTACCGTTCTTTCATATACTTCTACATTTCCCATAAATTTATTCATAATCATAACAGAAGCATAAAGAACTGCGGCACCTAAACCGCAAAATACACCTGTTATTTTTGAACTGTCGGACTGAAAAACTCCAGAAACTAATGCAACACCTATTAAAGCGATAAAAACGCAAATAATCTGCTTTGCTTTAAGTTTCTCCTTAAATATAAAGGCTGAGGCAATAACAACAATCATAGGCGCAGTATAATAGCAAACCGTTGCAACGGGAATACCGGTAAATCTGTATGCCTCAAAAAGCAAAATCCAGTTAAACCCGATTGCTACACCCGATGCCAATAAAACAGGGAGCTTCTTTTTAACAGTTTTGAAATCCACTTCCCGTCCTGTTATGTGCATTACACCAAGAATTACAACAGCACCCGTAATTCCTCTGAATGACGCTATAATCCCCGATGGTAAACCGATATAGTTCACAAAAATTCCTATGGTGCCGAAAATCACCATAGATAATATCATTGATATTTTTTCTTTCATATTACCACTTATTTTCAACATATTCGCAGAATGTAAAAAGGTCTTTTATTTCTATTTTTGTTCCGTCATCGAGAGTAACATCGCCATTCCAGATACCGAAAACCTGATGGCAATTCATTCGACCTACTTTAAAATCCACATCACTGTGATTATCAAGTGTGGGCATCATTGTCATATTAAATCTGCCGTCCTCAGAGATAATTTTCCAAGGCTCTAAAAATCTGTCTTTCGGAAATTTTTCAACATCTACTGCACCGATTTTATGAACCTTTCCATCATAGAAAATGCAGGTTTCCGTAGCATAGCTTTCGTCACCGATTGCCCATGTAATTTCAAATCCCAAAAGGTGCTTTTCACCGTTTTCATCAGTTATGTACTGATTACCGCTACCCCAATACCATACCATTTCGTGAGGGGTATTCACCCTACCCCAGTCAACAGTACAAAAGGCATTTTCTTTTGAAAATTCATATGTATAATCACCAACAATAAACTTACCCTCACAGGGCATACACATCTGCTTTGTAGTCATAAAATATTTGGTATTGTCTTCTTTAAAAGGTAAAACAGTTGTTATATTTTCAAGTCCGTCCATAATTTCCATTGAAACATTAACTTCAACGGGTTTACCCTTAAAAGAACCTTTGAAATACAGAGTTCTTTCATTTTCTTTTGTATGAAAATCGAATTCGGTTTTACCGATTTTATCTTTAAAACGATTTGGAATATCAATAACAGGCGGTGAAACATGCTTATTGGCACCAACAAAATACTGAATTGCATCGCAGATAACTTCACCTGTTTTAAGATTAACAAGCTTCGCTGCTACATAACCACCAATAGTAATATTTGCAAAGCTTATAAGCACCTGCATTTCATCGCCAACATGAATAGTATAAAAATCCCATTCCTTGCGACTGATTATACCTTTTTTTACATACTCTCTGTTGTATTCAAAAACATTTCTTCTTGCCCACCCTTTTGCAAGAAGCTTTCCGTCGGGAGAAAGGAGAGGTGTCTTTTCAGTACATTCAATTTGCTTTGATTTCTCTTTCCACTCTGTAAATGGTACATAGGTTCTTTTCAATTCGTTGCTCATTTTTTCACCCTTTTCTTATTATGCTCTTGAGTATACCACAAAAATTTATAATATACAATAAACTCAAATTTCTTATTTTTATTTTGAAAATATATTTACTTTTTTTAACACATTGATATAATGTAGGCGATAATTATTTTCAAATCCAAGGGGTGAATGAAATTGAAAGTAATAACAAACAAACCTATACCGAAACAATTTGAAGATAGCTTCAATCAGCTTATTAAAAATGATGATGCTCTTTTTATTGTAGTGGGCGACCTTAACCTTAAAGGACGTTATGCTGAATCTATGATGGTATTCACGGCTGATAAAATTATAGCCTTTGATGAATGCTATGATAACGGCAATTTTTCAGTTGATTATGCTGATATTGAAACTGCTCAGGTAAAACGCCTTTACGGTAATGCCGTTTTTAAGATAAAACTCAAAAACGAAAAGAAAAAAATGCTGTTACGTTTTTCTTATGCGGCGGCTGAGGTTGCTGATGCAGCAGCTGTATTTGTAAACGCTCTCAACGAGGGTAAGGATTTGGCAGAAGAATTGGAAACGGTTAAATCTGTTTATCATAAGCAACGCTGTTTTTGCCCAAAATGTGGCAGAAAGCTCCCCAACCCCGAAGCTGAGTGCATAAACTGTTCAGGAAAAGGAAAGCTTATTTCAAAATTCGGCAAATATGTTATTCCCGAAAAGAAATCGTTATTTATATGTATGCTCCTTTCAGTTGTGGCAACAGGACTTTCCCTTGTTCCCCCATACATAACAAAAATAATGGTAGATGATGTTATTCCCGGTAGAGATTCAGCTATGCTTATAAAGGTTTTAGCGATACTTCTTGGAATATATATTCTTCAATACGTAATGAACGGTTTCCGTTCATACAGGCTCCGCCTTGCAGGTGACCGAATAACCCTTAACCTGAAAAAAGATATTTATGAAAAGGCGCAGTATCTGCCCTTAAGCTTTTATGATAAAATTTCAACAGGTTCGGTAATTAACCGAGTAAACTCCGATGCGAGTGTTATTCAGGCTTTCATTATGAAAATAACTCAGGAAGCGGTTGTTCAGGCTTTTACTCTTGTTGGTCTTGTTATTATAATGTTCGGTATGAGCTGGAAGCTTGCTTTGTTTTCTCTTATCCCCGTTCCTGTAGTAGTTGTTGCAGGTAGGCTTTTCGGTAAAATAATCGGTCCTAAATATATGAGACTTTGGAGAAGAAGTGCTTCTATTTCCACTGTTCTTGCTAACTCCATTCCGGGTGTTCGAGTAATAAAAGCTTTCACCAATGAAAAAGAAACAATTAACAAGTTTGCCCGCTACTGCGATGAATGGTATAAGGAAGATAAAAAGGTGGCAGTTCCTGCGGCAGTTTTCCCATCACTTATTACTTTCCTTGTAACCTGCGGTTCAATTGTGGTATGGTTCCTGGGTGGTAATATGGTAATTAACGGAAGTGAAGAAATATCTCTCGGTCTTCTTGTTTCCTTTGTTTCTTATGCGAGTATGTTCTATACTCCTATTAACTTCTTTGCAAATATGAGCGATACTTATCAGAATACCCTCGCATCTGCAGAAAAAATTCTTGATATTATTGATGCCGAACCCGAACACAATTTCGGCGAGGGCAACACTCTTCAAAGAATGGACGGCAAAATTGAATTCAAAAATGTAAACTTTGCTTTTGACCGTTCCAAAAAGGTTCTTTCAAATATCAATCTTACCATTGAACCCGGTGATATAGTCGGTATTGTCGGCACAACAGGTTCAGGTAAATCAACACTCATAAATCTATTGATGAGATACTACGATGATTATGATGGAGAAATTCTCATTGACGGAGAGAACATAAAAAATATTGATATGAAATATTATCGTGACTCCATCGGTTATGTTCAGCAAGAACCTCTTATGTTCCGCGATACAATTTTCAATAACATTGCTTTTGGTAGCGGAAGAGTTCACGTTGAACAGGTTATCCACGCCGCAGAGGTAGCAAATGCACACGGCTTTATTTCAAAGCTACCCGATGCCTATGATACTATGCTGGGTGAAAGAGGTGTTGGTCTTTCAGGTGGTGAACGTCAACGTGTTTCTATCGCCCGCGCAGTTCTCAAAAACCCGAGCATTTTGATTTTTGATGAAGCAACCGCCGCAGTTGACTCGGAAACAGAGCATCTTATTCAGGGCGCAATTGAAAGGCTCATAAGCGGAAGAACCACACTTATGATTGCTCACAGACTTTCCACTTTGCGAAAAGCCAATAAAATTGTTGTTGTTGATAAAGGTGAAATCATAGAATGCGGAACTCCCGAGGAACTTCTAAAAATGAAAGGCAAATATTATAAGCTTGTAGAAATTCAATCTATGGGTGAACAGCTTCAGAAGAAAAAAGCTGAAGAAAACTTTGAGTGAGGTGATGTGAATGCCAAGATATATTGAAGGTCCTGAAGTGCGTCTTACAGAAAATGATAAAATCTTTGTAGATGCCGAATTTTACACAGGTGAAAAATTTTACGAACTTGAGCTTCACCGTATGTTCCCTATAACAGGTCTTACCAAATACATAGCTCTTATGGATTCCGAAGGCAATGAAATTGCAGTTATCCGCGATATTAATGACCTTATGCCCGAATCAAGAGAGGTTGTTGAAAACTGCCTGAGAGAATACTATATGATTCCCCGCATCACAAAGTTCATCAAAATGAGCGAAAAATTCAAAATATGGATGTGGACTGCAGAAACTGACAAAGGTATTTGCACCTTTGAAATCCGCAACCACCTTACAGCAATCAAACCGCTTTATGATGGCAGGGTTCTTATCAAGGATGCAAATGACAACCGATATGAAATTCCCGACGTAAATGCACTTGATAAACATAGCAAAAAATTGATATTACCTAAACTTTAATTCAATTACTATAAAAGTTGAAAGGAATAAAATATATGAAACTTATAATTGCAATTGTTAATAATGACGACAGCGCTGTTGTTTCTTCCTCACTTACAAAGGAAGGCTTCACCGTTACAAAGCTTTCTACAACAGGCGGATTTTTAATGGTAGGAAACACAACCTTCCTCATTGGTGCAGAAGATGATACCGTTGCAAAAGCTAAAGAAATAATTAAAAATTGTTCTCAGAAAAGAACAAGAACTACCACAACAACAAGTGGCTTCGGAACAGGTCTTCGTGAAGATGATTTTGAAAAAGAGGTTTCCGTGGGCGGAGCAATCGTTTTCACGCTTGATGTTGAAGATGTTGATAAGTATTAAGGCATAAAAAATTAACCATCGGAGTTCCGATGGTTAATTTTTTGATTTTTTTTATGAATTCTTTTCATTTGCTGCAGTTTGTGCACGCGTACGCTCCAAATCGAGATACATTCTATCTCTTGTCTTCTGGTCAATATTATAGAAGAACATAGGAACGAGGCTTAAAAAGTCAAATATCAACTGAGGACCAAAGGCAGCAATAAACATTTTCCACATTGTATCCTCTGTCTGAACTGCTGTAAGACCTGATTCAAAGCCTGCCCATCTTGCCAGAAGCATTGTGTTAATCTTTGTAAGAGCAATACCCCTTACCTTGTTTATATATCCTGTCAAAAGATTAACCGTTGCCTCAACTCTATAGCCGTTCTGCCATTCACAATAGTCAAGAACCTCGTAATTGATTTCTTGTTCAATGATTTTCTTTGTTCCGTAGAATACCATTTCAAGACTGTTACCCAACATCATTGCAATTGTCATAGGCAATTTTTTCTTATAGAAACCGTTAGTCTTTCCGCCTATAAGACCCACAAGGAAGAATGACAGTTCAGATGTGATTATAGAACCTCTTTGGAACAACCACAAGGTTTTAGTTGAAAAGCGTTTTCTGAATTTTGTTGCCCAGGGATAGCTGGCGTAAGAAATAGGCATACCGGGAATACCTGCTATAGTGGACATCATATTGAATTTCAGAACACTGTCGTAATAAAGGGATTGTGATGTTCCAACATTGATACCGTCAACAAAGCCTGATAAAGTGTAAATCAACAAAGGTTTATTTCTGAAAACGGAGAACATACCTTTAACAACCTGCGGTGGTTTCTCAGATTGAGGAACTCGTTCCTTACTTACAAACACCCACATTACCGCAGGAACAGTTGCAATTACCCACCAGAATGATTTCATTGATGCAAAAACCTTGGTAAGATTTATATGTATTTTTCCGTTCGCAACAAGGTCAAATAGAATTCCTGCCAATTGTTCAGGAAACCTCCTGAACAAATCACTTGCAAAGCGGGACGTAACCAATAATGCAGTTCTTTCATTGGGGTTGGGAGTGAAAACATTATCAATATAACCGCCACCACCAAAAAATGCGCCTACCGTTTCACTGATATAGGAAAGTATCATATAGAAAATAAGTCTTTGAGCCGCATCCATACCCTGTGCATCCGCAATAAGAGGCATAATGCAAGTTACGAAGCCCACTAAAATGCTTGGAATAAGAGCTAAATACTGAAATGGCTTAAACTTACCCCAGCGGGTACGCATTTTATCAATAATAACCGCAGAAAGCGGATCATTAATCAAATCATAAATACCAAGTGTAACTGCGGCATTACCATGAGCCTCTGCATCAAGACCGAAAATCTTATACAAAAATAATTCCGATGATGTATCGTATTTACCCAAGGTTAATTCTGCCGTGGCAGTTTTAAGTATGTAAGTAACTCTTTCTTTAGTTGAACAGAATTTTCTGTTCATATAAGCAGGTAAATCAGTCTCTAAAACATATTCGCGGGTCTGAACATCAACATTCTGATTCATTTCTTCGCTCATGATTTAACCTCCTCACCGTTAAGCTCCGCTTCCTTCTGAAGCTGCATTTCAGTTAATCTGCGGTACATTTCCTGACGAATTTCCGCCTGGGGAACTCCATCCTCAACCATTTTGAAATATTCATCAATTGGAATTCCGCCAACAACACAATCTTCATATTTAACCTCGATACCCTGCTTGAAAATTGCAATATCAATACCGAAATTCACACCAAGAAGCAAGAAATATACGAATGGTGCAATAACAAAATCTATATTAAAGTAAGGATTTTCAGGTACAGCCATTAAAAGAACAGTTGCACCACCGCAAAGCACTAACATTAAAATATCAAATATGTAGTTTCTTAGTTTGCCGTGCTTTCCGCAAGCCATTGTCAAGCAACCGAAATGCACCAACATAAAAACCACAGATAAAACAAGCATAAGAAGGGCTGCTGCTAAAAAGATTAATGCAGTTTTTCCATCTGCAGCATTCAAAAGTCCTAAAATTCCATCAAAATTAAAGCTCTCAAGCATATCTGTCAGCGAAAATAATGTAAACAATCCTTTAAATGCTACAAAAGGTTCTTTAAACTCACCCTTGAGCCAGGGCACAACAATTGCCACTATGGGAATAAGACTTGTGAAAATGCGAGCAATTGCAAGCTTTGAACCTACAAAAGCAGCTTTCATTCTGTTAATTCTTTTTTGAAAATGATAATGCTGAACCTCCGCTTTATCTGCATCCTGCATTAAGCGTTCCTGAATATCATAAATAACGATATTGCAATTGCAATGGGGACAATGTTGTTTCCAATCCACCATTCGCAAATGCTCACCGCATTTGGGACAATTTGCCATTCTGTTCACCCCTGAATATTTATATACTTATAATACATTTTATTTGGGTATAAGTCAATATTTTTATTAACAATCAACAAATCAGAGCTGCTTCAGCTTCTTACCATCAGAAAAAGCATTTCCAACCTTTTCGCCCAATTTAAGATAAGCATTGTGATAGGGGTCAAAGGTTATGGGTTGAAGTTTCTCGGGATCTATAAGTCCATCTTCACCTAAAACACTTTCATCCGCACTTATATTCACAATTTCACCAATGCAGATACCGTCTTCATTAAATTTAAGAAGCTTACATTCAACTGTCATTGGGAATTCATTAATTATGGGGGCATTAACAAATTCGGATTTTACCGTTGTGAGCCCTGCTTTTGCCATTTTTTCAGGCTCGTTGTTGCCTGAAACAACCCCGACATAGTCAGCCTCAACAACGTGCTTAGCATCTGCAATGCTCACTGTGAACGCCTTGCTTTCTTTTATATTTTTTGTTGTTTTATGACTATGAGAAAGGCAAACCATAATCTGTTTATGTTCATATATTCCGCCCCAAGCAGCATTCATACAGTTAGGGTTGCCATTCTCATCATAAGCCGCAACAATAAATACGGGCATAGGGTAAACATCACTTTGAGCACCAAAATTTTTACGCATAAAATGTTCCTTCTTTCTGTTATTTCACAACTTCATACTGCCAATCTATAATTCCGCCGAACTCTTTAACATTTGTATAGCCCAAATCGGCAAGAGCTTGAGCTGCAATTTTGCTTCGCCTTCCGCTACGGCAATATACCAGAATAAGTTGGTCTTTATCCGGCAGTTCTTTTTCTGCACGTTCTGCTATTTCATATTCAGGAATAAGAATTGCACCTTCAATATGACCTTCTTTGAACTCTTCTTCGGTTCTGGCATCAATAATTATATAATTAGTTTCGGTGTCCATTAATTTTTTTGCCTGTTCACCCGAAATCTGCTCATAACCTAGTGAATTATTTGTTGAGTTTGCCGTTGTATTGGTAGTTGCATTTTTAGTTTCTTCAGTATTAGCATTACCCGAACAACTGCTGAATAAAGTCAATGAAATAATAAGCACAAACATCAGTCCTTTTAATTTTTTAAAACTCATATAGTTTCCCCGATTCTTTGGTTCTGTATTCGTGCTTTTCGTAATAACCTATAAGTTCTCCGTTTTCATCACGCAAGGCAACCATATAAACATCTTTATTTTCTTTCGGGTTATTGTAGGTGTAAATTATATTATTATCAGCACTTTCCTTAAACCATAAAACTACTTTATCTATCAGTTCATTTGATTTTTCGTTATGGCAATTTTTTAGATTTTGACCTGTAAGGTCTTTGTGATAGCATTCTATAGCAACAGGGTTCATATAGACAATTGTATGCTCCAAATTGCAAATTACAATTGGTGATCTGTCCTGCTCTAAAACGCTTTTAAAAAGTTTATTTAATAACATATTTTCCCTCAAAATCATTTCACTTTGAATTTCATTGGTCTTTCCGTTGTTGATACAAGAAGATTAACAGCTTTGGTAACAACAAATTTAATTGGTTTATGCTTTTTGATAAAGTCGGGTGAAGTTGCATTTTTCAAAATAAACTCTGGAAAACTTGGTGTTCCTTTAATCTGAATTTTGACTGTATTGCCCGAAAAATCAAAAATCATATATTGAGTTGAAAGGGTATTAATGGGCTTCACGACTGCATTTATTTTTCCGTTTTCTGAATAAGCATATGCCCATATTTTATAAGGGTAGCCTTTAATCTGACATTCGCTAAATCGCGGTTCGCCATCAAGACCGCAGTTGATTACAACCTCATCCCCCTCTTCTTTCCATTTAACAGTAAAAACATCTTCTGTTAACTCAAAAGAAACCTCATCGAAGTTGGTTTTGGGCCTTTTAGCAAAGCTTGAAGTCAATGAGCGAGGGATAACACTTGCAGGGAACATTAAATTAGCAAGAACATTAGAAAAAGCGGTCATATAAAACACTTTTCCTATTGGCACATTGAGTTTTTCTTCACATTTTTTGGGAATGAGTCTTCTGTTTTCAAGATATTCTTTCAGTTTTTCATCCCATTCATCTGTGGTTTCATTTTCAAAGGCTTTAGCGAGAACATATTCAATTGCGCCTTGGTTTCCACCCTCATCAATGCAGGCATTCATTGTGGCAACAACTGCATTGTATTGAGGAAAATATGAAATAATCTGCCCAAACATTCCCGTCATACTGAAAACGCCGTTCTCAATCCAGAAAAGATAGCCGTAACCTGCCTCTTTATTCTTGCGATTGAAATCAACTTGTATTTTGGTAGCTTCCTTTGTCCAGAATTCAGGGATTATCTGCTCACCATTATATTTACCGCCATCTGCATAGCATTGGCAGATTTTTGCAAGATCACGGAGTTTAAGGTAACAGCCTGTGCCACCGATACATTCGCCGATTTCATTGGTTTCCCACTTGGGAATATCAATTCCTAAAGGTTCAAAAAGTCGTGGTGTTAAATATTCAATAAGATTATGACCTGAAAACTTATGTACTAAAGTTGCCACAACATGAGCATCGTTATTACTGTATAAAAAGCCTTTTTCCTTTCTGAATGGCGCTTTCATAAACATTTCCATATAATTGCCTGTCATATCCTGCAGGAAACTAAACTTTTTATTACTGCTCATTGTTAGAACAGAACGAACAGTAAGATTTTCCCATTCATCACCTTTACAACATTCATATTCGGGAAATAAATCAATTATTTTATCATCAAGAGAGAAAAGACCTTCTTGAATTGCAAAGCCTGCCGCAGTAGAAACAATTGACTTTGTAACGGAAAACAAGGTGTGAGGCATATCCTTCGAATAAGGATAGTTATATTCCTCAAAAATTGTTTCTCCATTTTGCATTATAATAAGACCGTGGTTTTCAACTCCACAGTTTTCAAGTCTTTTATAATATTTAAGTATCCACTCAGATGAAAGCTTTGATTTTGTAAGCATAAGAACACCTCAGATGTTTAATAGCTTCATTATACATTATAAAAAATCATAATTCAACAAAAAGAAAAATCCTTGAAAGCAGAAAACACTTTCAAGGAATTTTTTATAATTATTTTATTGTTTCGCTGTTATTGAGAACCGATGTGCTGTATAAAAACAAAACATCCTGGGAATTGAATTCAATATAATTCTCCAATAAATTCGGGTGTATATATCGAATATCAACAAGGGTGATTTTTTTATATCCTTCAACCAGAAGTGGTGCAATTGAACTGCCGAAGGAATCCCTGAAAATTATCAGTTCTTTATTAGTTTTTGCATTTTCATTTTCAATGGTAACCAAGGAAAGCGGGCCACCTAAAAACATTTCATAAGGGTCTTTGCCATTGGCTTTTTCCATATCATAAACAGAAATCTCTTTCCCATTCTGAAAATCATACACTTGGCATTTTTTTAAAGTCTCATTTGTAAGATACTTTATTTTTTCCGCCTCAAGAGGTAAAGCATATTGACCATAATAAACTCCGTAAAAATCAACATCAAGAGCTTTTTCTTGGTAGTCTGCCTTAACATCCGTACCCATTTCATTTCCGATTTTCTCTGCAACATCAATAAGCTCCTCTTCTCTCCAATGGGTATCAGTTTTATAAAAATCGGAAAGCTTCAGCTCTTTTGTTATATCAATATATGTGAGAAAACCGGTATTTTCTCTTAATAAAGAAATCATTTTCTCATAGTCAATTGAAAGATAGCCATTTTCCCTGCCAAGAAAATAGTTTTTATCGGGAATTATTGAAAGATAATTCTTTGTGTTTGAATTTTTGAGATATTTCTCATAAACATATTGAAATCTATCCCCTGCTCTTTCAACTGATGCTTCATTCAGAGGGTATTCAATTTTACTTGCAAAGCCATCAACAACATAAATATCGTTATTTGCGCTCTGCTTGAAAATATTAAGATTTACCATCGCTTTAAGAGTTCTGAATTTATCTCTCAACGGAAACTGGTCAAGGGTATAATTTTCAAAATTGCTCATAAAATCTCCCGAAACTACGGTTTTAAAGCTTAATTCGGGAAACTGCGAAAGCTTACGGCGTTCGCTTAAGGAAAATTCATCCTCAGGCTTCAGCCAGGCAAAAACAGAAACACTCAGAAAGAAGGCAACCATAACAAAAGTTATGACTATATGTTTACTTTTCTCTGTCATAGAAACCTCCTAAAATCTGAAATACAAGAACGGATTAAACGAGCCGTCCACAAGATAAGCTGTCATAACCGCTATAAGAACAACAAGTCCTATCGGCTCTAAAATCCAGATAAATTTTGCAATTTTATTGTTTTCAAATATTTTTTCAACACTTCTTTTAACAATTGGTGTTGCCCCGATTATGCCAATAACAAGAGTTACTGCAAAACTTTTTAAATAATAGAAAAACTCTGTTGAAGCGAGAGGAATTCCACCTGCGCCAAACATACCACCGATGTAAGCAAACGCTTCTTTCATATCTGTGGCATTGAAAATAACAAAGCTTATGCCCACCGCAACAAGAGTATAAAATCTGCTTAAAATTTTAGATTTATCAAGATACTTTAAAAGTACAAGCTTTTCAACAATAAGAAGAACTGCAAAGAACAATCCCCATATTATAAAATTCCAGGCGGCACCATGCCAGAAGCCTGTTAAAAACCACACAACAAAGATGTTGAAAAACCATTTAGGTTTTGAAACTCTGTTTCCGCCTAAAGGAATATAAACATAATCCCTGAACCATGTACCCAAGGACATATGCCATCTTCGCCAGAATTCCGTTGCGCTTTTTGAAATATAGGGATAATTGAAGTTTTCGGAAAACTTAAAACCGAATATTCTTCCCAAACCGATTGCCATATCGGAATAGCCCGAAAAATCAAAATAAACGTGAAGGCCGAAAGCAATTGCATAAAGCCAATAGAAAAGAATCGATTTATCATCGGATGCCTTGAAAATATCGCAAAGCTCACCTAAAGAGTTTGCAATAAGAATTTTCTTACCAAGTCCTAAAATAAACCTTCTTATACCCTTTGAAAAACCCTCAAAAGAATGGGTTCTTTCCTCTAACTGATTTGCAATATCTGAATATCTTACAATTGGTCCTGCAATAAGCTGGGGGAACATTGTAATATAACAAGCAAGGTTTATTATATTTTTCTGTGCTTTGGTATCTTTGCGATAAACATCAATTGTGTAGCTCAAAATCTGAAAAGTGTAGAAACTGATACCGATGGGCAAAGCAATTCTTAATAAAGGAACCGAAAGACCTGTAACCGAATTAAAGTTTTCAATAAAGAAATCCGTATATTTAAAATAAGCCAGAAAGCCTAAGTTAACTGCAACGGAAATACCAAGAAATACTTTTGACAGTTTTTTCTGAGAAAAAGCCTCAATCAGAATTCCGGAAAAATATCCGATTACGATTGAGGCTATCATCAGAACAACATATTTAGGTTCGCCCCAACCATAAAAAACAAGGCTTGAAAGCATCAAAACTGTGTTTTTTAATTTCCGGGGAGCGATAAAATATAGTATCAGTACACTTGGCAGAAAATAATAAAGAAAAGGAATACTCGAAAAAAGCATATTAATCCTCTTTCTGCTTTGTACTTAAAATATCGTTGGATTTAAAATCAATTATGCGAGAGATTCTTCAACATTAAGAGTTGCGCTTTCGCCATAAACTGTTGCAAGCTTTGTTTTGAAGTTTTCAATTGCTTCTGCATTACCGAAAGCAGCAACAACATATTCTTCTGCTACTGTATAGATAATAAGAGTATCGGGGAAACCGCACATCCACTGTGTGCTCTTGATGCTGTCTTTAAGAGAGTTAGCAAGAGTTTCTGCGTTAGCAGCATCTGCAAGGTGATATGCAGCAGCAGAGAATGTGTTTGCATTCATAGCGTGTGTAATTGTTGCAACATTATCAACAAGCTTAAGGGAATCTTCTGTGATGTGAAGAGTTGCAGTTGCATTTTCAACATCTTCAATGTTGAAATTACCTGCAGCATCGTTAACTGCTGCTTCAAAGTCACCGCCCATAACGGGGAATTTTTCTTCTTCTGCAAAAGTTGACCAAACGCCATCAAGAAGGGCAACAGGAGATTCAATTGTTACTTTGTTTTCATCTTCCTTGGGTGAGTTAGTACCGCAAGCAGCAAGAGCTACTACCATTACTACTGCCAATACTACGCATAAAATTCTTTTTTTCATTTTTAAACTCCTTTTAAATTAGTTTATTACAGTATACCATACATATATTATGTTTAAAAGTATTTTTTAACAAACAATAATTATATTAACAAAAAACCTACTAATAATAACAATATAAATACTATTAAATAAAAGAGGTCTATATATGGATAATCAGAATAATGTAAAAAATACCCTCGACCAGATTCCCGAAGCTGATAAAAATGCAAAAAGTATTACGGGACTTGTTAAGGAAAGCGGTAAAATTACAGGCTATCAATTATCAGATAACAGCGTAGTTTCAAAGCAACAAGGGGTTAATATGGCAAAACAAGGGCAGATTTCGGGAGTTGGTATTGCTCATAGAGGAGATACCGAATATCTTAAAGCCGTACCAAATGGTAACGAAAACGATAATCTTGGTAATCTTCCCTCTATTTCCCCTGAAGAATAAAAGGATCCCGAAAGAGTTTTTTGAAGCTCTTTCGGGAAAATTTTTATAAATCTAGCTCAATACCTACGGGGCAATGGTCGCTACCCATAATTTCATTAAGAATAAAGCTATCTTTTACTTTGTCCAAAAGTCTGTCGGAAACAACAAAATAATCTATACGCCAACCAACATTCTTTGCTCTTGCACCATACATATAACTCCACCAGGAATATTTCACTTTATCAGGGTAAAGGCTACGGAATGTGTCTTTAAAGCCTGCTTCAAGAAGTTCTGTAAACTTTCCTCTTTCTTCATCGGAAAAGCCTGCGCTGAAATGGTTGGTTTTCGGATTTTTAAGGTCAATCTCTTCGTGAGCAACATTCAAATCTCCGCAGTAAATAACAGGCTTTTTACTGTCGAGAGTTTTCATATATTCTCTTAAATCATCTTCCCATTCCATTCGGTAGGAAAGCCTTGCAAGCTCTCTCTGAGCATTGGGAGTATAAACGCACAAAAGATAAAAATCTTCATATTCAAGAGTAATTGCTCTGCCCTCGTGATCATGCTCTTCAATACCAAGACCATAGCTGATGCTTAAAGGTTCTTTTTTTGCAAAAATTGCAGTACCGGAATAACCTTTTTTCTCTGCACTGTACCAATATTGGTAATAATCAGGGGTTTCGAACTCTGCCTGCCCCGGTTGCATTTTAGTTTCTTGAATGCAGAAAAAATCTGCATCTGCTTCTTTAAAAAACTCTTCAAAGCCTTTTGTTAAACAAGCTCTGAAGCCATTAACATTCCAAGATATAAATTTCATTGTTTTTCTCCTACGAGTGTATTTTTATTATTATTTTAATTATAGCATTATTTTTTCTCCATATCAACCATATAAAAAGCCATAAAACAATTGCAATTTATTCTAAAACTGTTAAAATATAAATAATTCAATTGGAAAGTTGGTGTTTTTGTGATAACAAAAGCAGAATGGAAAAATATAAGAGGCTCAAAGCCTCAACCCGACCAGATTATGCTCTCCATCAAATGCGACGCAGCACATTCAATGACTGTTCGTTGGAGAACTGATACAAGCGTTAATGAGGGTTTTGCTCTTTACAGAGAAAAAGGCACTGCAGAATGGATGAAAGCGGATGCGCTCAAGCACCCTTTCACAACAGATATGGATGAAAGCCATTTCTTTTTTGCAGATATGACTTGTCTTAAACCCGAAACCGAATATGAATATAACTGCGGTGATGATGCAAACAGAAGTGAAATATATTGTTTTAAAACTGCAAATGAAAATGCAGAAAAATTCTCTTTTATCTGCCTTTCCGATATTCAGGCAGGCGATGCAGAACCACCTGCGGATTATTCCGTTCTTCGTGAAACCTTAAAGAAATTCCTTAATGAGCACCCCGAATGTGAATTTATTCTTACCGCAGGAGACAACACAAACTGCGGTCAGACCGATATCCAATGGACAGGACTTTTTGAAGGCCTTAAAGGTATCTGCGAAAGAATGCCTGTAATGTTCTGTATGGGCAACCACGATGATATGGGCTTCAGCAGTTATTTTACAAAGGAAGATAAATATTATTCCGAATATGCTACATACTTTACAAATCAGCTCTGGGGCAGTTACGAGCATAACGGACCCGTTGAAAGACCAATTGCAAACCATGCCTTTGATTACGGTAATGTTCATTTCTCAATTATCGGCACAAGCGGTTACGAGGAAATGAACGAATGGCTTATTGAACAGGCAGAAAAAACAGATAAAACCTGGAAATTTGCAGTTCACCATTTTCCCATTTGCTTCGCAGGTCCCGGTATTGAAATAGACGATTCATACCCCTCTCTTCGTGATGGTATGGATAAATATGACATCGTTTTCTCAGGTCACGAGCATTCCTTTGCCCGCTCATACCCCAGAAGAAAAGAAGGTCTTTTCACCAAACCCTCACAGGGTACAGTTCACTATAACTTAGGTTCAAGCCACCGCAACCCTCCCGGAACAAGAGTTGTTCCGAAAGTTTGGAACGCAAAAACCTATTGCCACGAAGAAGAACTTTCAATGTTTACAATCGTTGATATTGACGGTGGCAAATGTACTCTCACAGCTTACGTCGAGGATGACAGAATTATTGACGTTGCAACAATTGATAAAGACAAAGACCTTATTACACCCTATGATCCTGCACCTGTTTATAATCAGCCCCGACTTAAATTCAAGGGCTATGATTTAGGTCTTTGCGTAAGAGAAACTCTCCCCCAAAATATAAATGGTATCTGGTATATTCCCATTGGTCAGATTATCAGCTTCATCGGTGGCGATGTAGAAAGAACAACAGGTAAAATCAAAATCGGTGTTTACGGCAGAACTGCTGAATTTACGGAAAACTCTGCAACTGTTGTTACCGATAGCGGTGAATATGAAATGGAAGCACCTTGCTTAAGACTTAGTCAAGGTCAGCTTTATGCACCAATGTATGGCTTCTGCAAGCATATCCGCATGACACCCTATTATTACGAGTATAATAACTTTATAGATATTCTTTCTAATACCGAACACGTGCCGATTCCAAATCAACCGTAAATATTAAGCGTACTGTAAAAAATCTCGTTTTTTACAGTACGCTTTTATTATAGTTTCATATTTAATTTTTTACTTGTTGCCTTAATACTGAAATAAACTATTAACCATACAGCAAAATACACCACAATAAAAATGCCTATAAAAACCAATATAACTCTGTAATCAAAGGGAATCCAGGAATTCAAAAGATAACAAGAGGTATAAGCAACAAAAATGGTTGAGAAATGGCAAAAAAGAGATTTCATCACGGACCAATTTTCAACCTGATTAAAAACAGTCGCACCTGCTTGTAAAAAAGCAAGAATATATGTTGAGATTATTGCACAAAAAACTTCCGTTCCGCTTAAAATAAAAGAGACAGATATTTTTGAAATAACAAAATAAACTATTCCTGCAACAATCGGTCCGAAGCCACCGAACATTAAGCCTCTGCGAAAAAACTCTTTAATATATTTGTTCATCAAAAACCAAACCTTTCTTTAACAATTTTTATTTGCCTGCGTGAAACACAGTCTACATATCCGTTTTTAAATTCAACTGAAAGAGAACCGCCAAAAGAAGCTTTAAACCTTTGAATATTACTGATATTTCCTATGCAGGATTGATTGAGCTTAACAAAATTATGCGGTAGCTTCTCTTCCAACTGATAAAGCCTTAATTTAATTTTATATTTTTCTTTTTCAGTAATTGCATAAACCTTGTTATTCTCGCAGATGAAACAGAAAACATCCGGCAAATCAAGTCTTACGGCTTCCTGTTCTTTATAACCTATGAGTTCAACCTCCTGAGCATTAACAAGTCTTTCTAACTGTTCTACCAAAGCATTCCTTCGATGAGAATAAATAATCACCTCTTCTTCGTGGTTTTTATCGATAAAAACTTTGCATTTCATTTCAGCGCCTCCTTGCAAAATCATATTAGCAAAAACATATTAAAATATTCAATAGAATTTAACCATTCGGTATCTATATTAAAGCAAACGGAAAAAACTGCCGTCAACCTTATGATTGACAGCAGTTTTCTTTTATTTCCTGATAAAATCATTAATTATTTCTGCGGTTTTCTGAATTTGCTCTTCATTCGTAACAGTTGGTGTTCCGTCACCCTCCTGTTCACCATACATTCCGAAATATGCGTGGCAACCGCCATCGATTATTTCTTCCGAAAAATTGTTCGGCAAATTGATTTTGTTTTCATCATATTTTTCTTTGTTCATAACCTTATCTTCGCTACCGAAAACAGATAGAACCGATACATTTTCTTTTGATAAATCTGCAGTGGAATATGAACCCAAAAGGACAAGACCATCATATTCGCTTACATTTTCGGAAAGATAGCTTGCCGCCATTGAACCGCCTAAAGAATGACCACCGAGATACCAGTTTTCTGTTTCAGGAAACATTTCTTTTAACCCTTCGGCACCATTAACATCAAGAACCGCAAGATTAAAAGGCATTTTCAATAAAACACACATTATATCCTTTTTTGCAAGCTCTTCCATTAAAGGAATATATGCAGTATATTCCACCTTGCCGCCGGGGTAAAAAATGAAACCTGCTTTTACTTTCTCAGGCTTGAAAATTATTGTTTCGTCATCAAGTGTTTCTCTTTTCACTTCTTTTACAGAAGAAAAAGCTGAAATCGCACCTAAATCTGCTCTGTAATAGTCATTGACATAATACGCACAAGCACCGAATAATAAAGCAAAAACAATAATTGTTGCAATAAGCCTTTTTAAAATTTTCTTATTTTTATTTACTTCTTTTTTCATAATGCACCTTTTGGAGTTTTTATACAATAATATTTTAACACAAGTAAAATAAAATGCAACGATATAAAAACATTGCATTAAATCACATATAAATATATAATAGCATTGGTGATAAAATGACTATCAACAAAGATTTAGAAAATTGCATAAGAACCAAAATTCTCCCCCAATATGAGAAAAATGACAGCGGTCATTCTTTGGAGCATATTGATTATGTTCTGAAAAGATGTTTTAAATTCGCAGAGCAATTCGGGAACATTGATTTCAATATACTTTATACTATTGCAACCTTTCACGATATTGCTCATCATATTGATAAGAAAAATCACGAAAAGCTTTCTGCAGAAATATTTTATAACGATGAAAAAATGAGAGAGTTTTTCACGGAAGAAGAACGAATTCTTATAAAAGAAGCCATTGAAGACCACAGAGCTTCCGCAAACACTGAACCCCGAAGTGATTACGGCAAAATCATTTCTTCTGCTGACCGTTCAACCGATATTGATGATTTCCTCCGTCGCACTCACGCATACACATTAAAGCATTTTCCTGATTGCACAAAAGAAGAAATGTTCAAAAGAGCCTATAACCACACAGAACAGAAATACGGCAAAGAAGGTTATGCAAAGCATTATGTGAAAGACGAAGAATATGATAACTTCAGAGAAAACATAAACTTGCTTTTGCAAGACACTGAGAAATTCAAACTCAAATACTGCAAAACAAACAACCTTTAATTTTCTTGCCTTTTCTGCATTTTAAGCCAATTGAAGAATCCGTATAAATCGTTAAAAAAGAATACAATAAAGCAAATAACAACCGATAAATAAGAAAGGTTTTCCTTTGTTGCAAGAATCCACAAAACAATCAAAACAATATCATTCGCCGCATAACCTAAAGCAAAAAACGGACTTCTTCTGAATGTAAGATATGCCGCAACAAAGCTTGTTGTTATCGAAATTGTGCTGGGGAAAAGATTTGCAGTATCAAACGCTTTCAATATAAAATAAAAAACAACCGTAACACTTATTGTCAAAATAATCATAAAAGGTATTTCTTTTCTTCCCAACTTATTAACCTTTACCTCAGCCTTATTTCCCTTATAAGGATTTTTAAGCCAGGAAATAAGCGAAACAACTGCCATAGGCATAGTCATACCAAGATAAGTTATCATTTCTCCGTAATAAGAAAAAGTGAAAGATATAAATGTATAAATAATACTGAAAATTATCATCAGGACCTGTCCGAAAGGATTTCCTTTGGCGCAGAATATTAAAGAAGTTACACCAACAAGAGAAGCTCCAAGAGTAAGGAAATTACTTTTATCAAAGATAAAAAAAGAAACAATAATAAAAAATACGGAAACACTCCATAAAATAATTTCAGCTTTTGAAAAATAGTTTATTATTTTTTCCATTTTACTCATAAAATCCACCTAAAAAATAAACATTCGTATACACATCTTCAAAGACCTAATGATGTGTAAACGAATGCTTTATTTTAATATAAACATTCACTACCCGGTGGCAGTATCTATTTTTACAAAAGTATATCATATAAATTTCTGTTTTGCAATAAATATATTTGTTTTTATCTGCTTGTTCACCCCTGTTTTTTGTGCTATACTTTTCATCAGGTGATTTTTATGCAAGATATATTTTGTAAGCTCAAATTAACAAGTGTTGCCGCTTCTCTTTGTTCTGCTTTAGGTATCGAAAAGCCAAAAGAAGCAAATGAACCTTTAGATGCTTTAATAAAGCTTTGCGAAAACAAAGATATTGACAGAGTTTTGATGTATAACCCCGACGCAATTGCACTCTGGGTTTTTGAAAAATATGCTGACCTTTTCACTCCCGTAATGCTTAATACCAATATAACTCTTCCTCTTGAAAGTGTTATGCCATCGGTAACTCCCGTTTGCTTCGGAACAATGTATACAGGTGCTAATCCCGAAATTCACGGAATACAATCCTACATAAAACCTGTTATTAAAACTGATTCCGTCTTTGATGCACTCATAAGAGCAGGTAAAAAGCCCTGCATCGTTTCAACTGGTAATGACAGTATGTCAAAAATCTATCTGGAAAGAGATATGGATTATTTCATTGTTGAAACTCCCGATGAAGCAAATGAAAAAGCAATTGAATTAATCAAAGAAGATAAATATGATTTTATTGCAGTTTATAACGGAAACTATGACGGCACAATGCACCGCTATGGTCCTGAAAGCGAAGAATCAATTAATGCTTTAAAGCATAATATAAAAGCCTTTGAAACTCTCGCCAATGCAGTAAAGGAAAATTGGGAAAAACATAAAACTCTTGTTGGCTTTGCCCCCGACCACGGTTGCCACGAAATAGACGGCGGTTGCGGTAGTCACGGACTTTATATGCCTGAGGATATGAATATAGTTCATTTTTACGGAATTTTATAATAAAATCATTCTATTCTACTGATAGTAGAGGCTTTTAAAACAAATTATATGTTACAATCAGGCATAGAAAGGAGAGTCTATGCGATGAACAACAAAGCAACAGGTCAATTTATTGCAAAGTGCAGAAAAGAAAACAACCTAAGTCAAAAAGAGTTAGCTGAAAAACTTAACATCACCGATAAAGCAGTTTCAAAATGGGAAACAGGCAATGGTGCTCCCGATATTTCACTCCTGATGCCATTAGCCCAGGCTTTAAATGTTTCGGTTTTAGAAATTTTAAATGGTGAAAAACTGCCTGAAGACAATAACGAAGAGAATATAAATGATATAATTATTGAAGCCTTAAAATCAGAAAAAAAGAAAAGGCTAAAAAGCACCATACATACTATATTAACTTTGCTCATAATCTTTTCAATAGTTAATCTGAGCATATTCGCTTATTGGGGACGACGCCACAAGGTCTTATATAATGTTGAAACAGTTTATGTAGTACAAAGTGATACTAATCCCGATATATATAATCTTTCTTATAACGTAGTTGTAAAAAACTGGTGGTTTGATTTTATTCCACACAGCTATAAACTGGAAGACGGATTAAGTGGAGACCCGGGATTCTGGCATTTTGAAGCAGAAACAGAATATTTCACATCCAATAATTTATCTGAATGTAGATTTACCATAAATGTTGAATTTGATACTATGTCAGGTATAGATGAAAAACCCATTGATATTACAGAAGCTATTATGCTTAGTGACTTTGATGCTATTGATAAAAACGGAAAATATGTATCTTCTGCTAACCTATATATGAACGATTTTCCTGATGTTGAAATAATTTATATGTAAAAAACAGTTCCCGAAAGGCTTTTTGCCCTTCGGGAACGCATTTTTTACCAAACAACACTATTAGTATATCACATCAAAACCCGCTTGTCAATAATTTAACAAAACTTTCATTGTGCTATTCGCCAAAATCTGCGTTTTAAATAAAGAAAAACTGTTAACTTTATACAAAATTACATATTGCAAAACCTGAATTTCCATGCTATTATATAGACAAAGAAAGGGTGAGTCCAATGTACAAGTAAAAACCTAATTTCAAAAGAAAGTGTGGTTCCGATGTACAAATAAAAACCTAATCTGAAAACTATAAAGTCAAAGAAAGGATGAGTCCGGTGTTCATGTAAAGGCCTACGGTTCGGGAAAAAACAAGTACTCAGGAAAAGAACCGAAAGACTAAAAGCTTCATAAAATGAAAATTATTTCAAAACAAAAGGGTTTCTCACTTACGAGAATGTATATAGATACGAATATAAGAAAAGAGTGTGTTTCGAAATAGAGTTCGTAGCAAGTGAAGTCAGAGGTCTTAATCAATGAAAGAGAGGTAAATAAAAAGATGTTAGATATTAAAATAGAACAGAAATAACCCTTGGCTTGTGTGTGACGAGAAAGCATCAGGTCAAGGGTTATTTCATTTTTATATAGAGCTTTATTCACCGCACGGGCGGTGTTTTTTTATTGCTCTTTTTTATTATTTATGTTATATTAAATTTATAGTCTAACATATAACAATGCAAAAGGAGTGCATATTATGAAAGCAAAAATCACCCTTGCAAAAGAATTCCGCATCGGAGAAATTGATAAGAGAATTTATGGTTCTTTTATTGAGCATCTCGGAAGAGCAATTTATGGCGGTATTTATGAACCCGACCACCCTACTGCCGATGAAAACGGTTTCCGCCAGGATGTTATTGATTTAGTTAAAAAACTAAATGTTCCTGTTGTTCGCTACCCCGGAGGTAACTTTGTTTCAGGCTATAATTGGGAAGATGGTGTTGGTCCTGTTGAAAACCGACCTAAACGGCTTGATTTGGCCTGGGGCACAACCGAACCCAACCTTTTCGGCACAAATGAATTTTTAAATTGGTGCAAAAAAGCAAATGCCGAATGTATGATGGCGGTTAACCTTGGAACAAGAGGACCTGAAGAAGCAAGAAACATTGTTGAATACTGCAACCATAAAGAAGGCTCATATTGGTCAGATTTAAGAATTTCTCACGGAGTAAAAGACCCCCATAACATTAAATTATGGTGCTTGGGTAACGAAATGGATGGCGGTTGGCAGATGGGTGCCAAAACTGCTACCGAGTATGGCAGGGTTGCCCTTGAAGCCTCAAAGATGATGAAATGGACAGATCCATCCATTGAAACCGTCCTTTGCGGTTCTTCGAGCATCTATTCCCCCACCTTTGGTAAGTGGGAAGTAGAAAGTCTTGATATTGCTTATGACAGTATCGACTATGTATCTCTTCATCAATACTACGGAAACCACGAGGATGACACTCCCAGCTTTCTTGCAAAAAGCTTACAGCTTGATGATTTTATTTATTCTGTTATCTGCGCTTGTGATTATGTTAAAGCAAAACGGCGTTCAAAGAAAAAAATCAACCTTTCCTTTGACGAATGGAATGTATGGTACCACTCTAACAACCGACCATTTGATAAATGGAGCGTTGCTCCTCCCCTTCTTGAAGATATTTATAATTTTGAAGATGCGCTTCTTGTTGGTTCAATGCTCATAACTCTTCTTCGCCACTGCGACAGAATTAAAATCGCTTGTCTTGCACAGCTTGTTAATGTTATTGCTCCCATTTTCACCCAGACAGGCGGCGGAGTTTTCGAGCAGACTATTTACTTCCCCTTTATGCACCTTTCAAATTACGGCAGAGGCTCTGCTCTTCTTCCCCTTATTGACTGCGAAAAATACGATTGCAAACAGTTCACAGATGTTCCTTACATAGAGTCTATTGCAACCTTTGATGAGGAAAAGGAAGAAATGACAATTTTCTGCGTTAACAAAAACCTTGAAGAAAGCATTATTTTAGATGTTAATCTTATGGATTTTGATGGTTATAAACCCTTTGAATTCATCTCAATGGACGGACACGCTAAAAACGAGGAAAACACCTTTGATAATATAGCGGTTAAACCTCACAACAACCCGATTCCCGAAATTGATGATGCCACTCTTACTGCAGAGCTTAAACCTTTCAGCTGGAATGTTATCAGATTAAAGAAATAAGGAGAAGAAATCTTATGAAAACAAAAGAACTTACTCCCGAAAAAATTGAAAAAATAAACTTAAGAAAGCAAAAAGAAATTGCAAAATGGGAAAGAGAAAAAGCAAGACCTAAACGCAGTTATTATTTTGCATATCTGGTTTTTATCATTACTCTCATTTATGCCACCGATGAAATTGCATCTCAAATCGGTACATTAATGAAAACGGAAATTGCAAATGACCTTTTTGCAAAATTCGGTCAAAGCTCCGTTGCACTTCTTGATATTCTTTCAATTCTTGTTGTGCCGTTCCAAGCGGTTGGACTTCTTTACAGACCTCTTGCAGACCGTTTAGGCAGAAAGAAATTCCTTATTATAAACACCTTCGGTATGAGCTTTGCAATGCTCGTTATCTTCCTTTCAAACAACATTTTCCTTTACTTTATTGGTGCAGTTCTTGTTCAGTTCTTCATTCCTCACGATATGCACGTGGTTTATATTATGGAATCCTCCCCATCAAAGCACCGCGCAAGAATTTACTCCACAATTAAATTCTTTGCAAATATGAGCGTTATGCTCGTTCCTGTTTTAAGAAGACTTCTGATGTCAGAGGCTTCTGAATGGCGAAATGTTTATATGATCCCTGCAATTGTCGGTCTCGTTACAAGCTTTATTGCAATTATGTTCGCAAGAGAAACTGATGCTTTCATTGATTCAAGACTTAAACATCTTCGCAAAACTGATGAAGAGCTTCTTCAGGAAAAGTTAGAAAAGAAAACAAACGATGCACAGGGTGGTCTTATTCCCGCTTTCAAATTTGCTATGAAGCACAAACAGCTTCGTTGGCTTTTCATTACAGCAACCCTTGCAAACTTTGGGTTTATCGGTTCGATTAACTATCAGGTTATTATGTCCTATGGTTATGCAGAGAGTTTGTACAGTTCATTCACAGAAGAGGTTATGGACCTTGTAAGCGTTGGTCCTGTTACAACCGCACTTTTCCTTTTCCCCGTTGGTTGCTCTTTAGCTCAGGTTATTATGGGCTTCATTTCTGACTCTAAAGGCAGAAAAGCCGCTGCTCTTGTTACTGCTTTTGACTGTTTAGTTTGCTTTATCGGTTTCTGGTTAGGTGCAAAGTATAACTGGAGTCCGTCAATTGTAGGTCTTCTCTGCGGTGGATTTGTTGGTAGCTTCTATTCAACAAACGATGTTCTTATTATGATGATTGGCGAATCCTCACCAACAAACCTCCGTTCATCAACAATGTCGGCAGAATTTCTTCCCGTTGGTGCAGGTGTGGCTCTTTCCTATATGATAAGCCTTCCTCTTGCCGCAATTTTAGGAAATCAATATATGGGCATTATTTCTATTTGCCTTTTAGTTCCCGGCTTTATTGCCGCCCTCATTACTCTTGCTAAGAAAACTCACGATACAAAAGGCATTGACCTTGATACAGTGACAGGTCTTGAATGGGACTAAGGTGGCGAAGCCACCTCGATATAAATTCTGACGGATTTTCGATATATCTGACGATATAAAACTATACACTATCTGTAAATTTTTGTTTGCAGATAGTGTATTTTTCTTGTATTTGGTAACCATATTTTTGAGGTGACTAACTATTATGGCTAAAAAAGGAATGAATCGACCCCAATGGACACACACAAAGGAAAGGAACGTTGTGACCCCCGTACCTGAAATTCAAGGCAAAGCAAAAACAACAAAAGAAAAAGCAAACCCTATTATTTCAGGTACAGGAGCACCCACTCAAAAATTTTTTCATACTGAACCCTTCAAAGAGGAGAAACCTATTTCCGAAGCTTATCCCACTATTGACACAGACCTTGGCAGAGATAACATAGAAAACGATATTACTGCCGCGGATTTGCAGGACACATAATATGGAATCATTATGGAAAAAAACGGCAGAGTTACCCTCTTTCCCGACACTTGAAAAGGATATTAAAACCGATGTTCTTATTATCGGTGGCGGACTTGCGGGCATTCTTACTGCCTATAAATTAAAAGAAAAAGGCGTAAACTGTATTGTTGTTGAAAAGGACAGAATATGCCAAAAAGTGACGGGAAATTCAACCGCCAAAATCACAAGCCAGCACGGCTTTTGTTACAGTAAAATCCTTAAAAGCAACGGCTTTGAAAGCGCAAAAATGTATCTTCACGCCAATGAACAAGCGCTGCGAGAATATGAAAAGCTTTGTGAAAAAATCCCTTGCGATTTTGAGAAAAAAGATAATTTTGTTTATGAGCTTCAGAATATGCAGTTAATTGATGATGAGCTTAAAGCTTTATGGAAAATGGGCTTTGATGCAGAGTTTCAGAAAAAACTTCCTTTACCTATAAAACCAATCGGTGCAATTAAATTTAAAAACCAGGCTCAATTCAATGTTTTGAAATTTGCAAGCGGTATTGCAAAAGACCTGAAAATTTATGAAAATACCTTTGTAAAAAAGATTGACGGCAACTCCGCCATTACAGAAAAATATAAAATCACATTTAAAAAAGCAGTAATTGCGACCCATTTTCCGATTATTAATAACCACGGACTTTTCTTTATGAAAATGTATCAGCACCGCTCCTATGTTATTGCATTGGAAGACACTCAACAAGTTGACGGAATGTATGTTGACCAGAGTGATACGGGGCTTTCTTTCAGTAATTATGAGAAGCTTTTGCTTCTTGGTGGCGGTAGCCACAAAACAGGAAAACAAGGCGGCAATTGGAAAGAACTACGAGATTTTGCAAAGGTTAATTACCCCGATAGTAAAGAAGTAGCTTTCTGGGCAACTCAGGACTGCAAAACCCTTGACCATATTCCCTATATCGGTCCATATTTCAAGGGTGCAAAAGATATTTTTGTTGCTACGGGCTTTAATAAATGGGGTATGACAAATTCTATGGTCAGCGCGATGATTTTAAGCGATATGATAATTGAAAAAGAAAACCCTTATGCAAAGGCATTTGACCCCTCAAGAAGCATTTTAAAGCCTCAGCTATTGGTAAACGGATTTGAAAGTGTAAAAAATCTTTTAACTCCAACTCCTAAAAGATGCCCTCATCTTGGTTGTGCTTTAAAATGGAACAAGGCAGAGCATTCCTGGGACTGCCCTTGTCATGGTTCAAGATTTACAGAAAAAGGAAAGCTTTTAGAAAACCCTGCTAATGGAGATTTAAAATAATGTTGTCTTAAAAGGCAACATTATTTTTGTTTATATATGGTTAATCATTTGTTTTAAAAAATGATTTATAATTTTTGTGACCGAAAGCTTCGCTGAATTGTATTTAGGGTGAAAGGAGAACGATATGAGTACTAATATTGACTTTCAGAAAAAATACAAAGAATACGGCGAAATGCTTTACAGAATTGCTTTTGTTTTTCTCGGTAACCCCGATGATACGGAAGATATTTTGCAAGAGGTTTTCATAACGCTTCTCTATAACTCTCCCGAATTTAAAACAAAAGAACATGAAAAAGCGTGGCTTATAAGAATAACACAGAATAAATGTATCAATTTTCTTAAAAGCTCCGGGAGAAAAGCTCTTCCTATTGATGAGCTTAAACTCCCTACATATAGTGAAAACCACGACGAGAAAATTGATATTGTTAAAAACATTCTTTCCTTGCCACCAAAATATAAAACCGCCGTAATTCTTTATTATTACAATGATTACTCTGTGGAAGAAATCGCAAAAATACTGAAAATAAGTAAATCTGCAGTTAAAATGCGACTCAAACGTGCAAGAGAAATCTTAAAAATTGAATTGGAGGATTACAACTATGAAGAAAAATGACATTAAGAACACTTTAAAAGAAATTAAGCCCACCCCCTATCTTGAAACCCGACTTGAAGCAAAAGTAAAAGAATTTGAACCCGCACCCAAAAGAAGCAGAAAGCTGGCAGTTTCAACCTTTGCTATGTGTGCATTGGTTCTGACCTTAGGCCTATTTGCAGGAACAAAGCTTATTAAAACTGATACCCCACCGGTTGAAAAAACAAGTGCAACCATTGAAACTCATCAGGCGCAAGTAAATACAGAAAAACTCAAAGAAACTACGGACGCAAATATTGAATTTTTTGTAAGCCACCCCAATGAATTTTATCAATATACTGAAGAATTCAATACAGACGGCATAAAACTCACTGTATTGGGTGAAGATATTACCAATGGGAATTATATAAAATTCTATCCCGAAAAGAAATATGTTGACCTGCCTTTGGAAGCAATTTTTGAAAAATTGGGTGGTAAATTCACTTGGATTAATAATGTTACAGCCTCTTTGGAAATAGACGGAAAAACCTATAATTACAATGCCGAATTTGCAAATATGCATCTGCGAGGCAATAATAAGTACATTGATTTTCGTTCCGATAAATACATCAAAACCGAACATAGAAAAATAAACGGAAAACATATAATTGATAACGAATCCCTTGAAATGCTATTAAAGCTTTTCGGTTATGAAATCACCGTTGATTTTGATGCAAAAACAATTGAAATTAAATGAATTTATTTTTTTCTCTGCCTGAACACTCGGGCAGAGTTTTTTGTTTTAAAAAATATAAATATTTTCTTTACATATTGCAATAATTTAGGTATAATATTTATTTGTAAAAATATGTAATTAAATACTTTATTAAAATGTATTTGAAAGGAAAATATATATGCTTCAGTTTGAAGAATTAAGACTTGAGCTCCTCTCTTATGAGGACAAATTAAAAGACCTTGCAGAAGCTCTCGGTCTTCAGAAAATGAAAGACGAAGTTACAGAGCTTGAAGCAGAAAGCGCTAAAGACGGTTTCTGGGATGATATTCAGAGTTCACAGAGAATCACTCAGCATATGGCTGCTCTCAAAAACAAAATCAAGGCTTATGATGACCTTTGCGGAGTTTTTGATGACACTTTAACTCTTATTGAGCTTGCTAATGAGGAAGAGGATGAAAGCCTTTTCGATGAATGTCGCGAGGGTGTTGACGGTTTCATTTCTGCTCTTGATGCTATGACTCTTTCAACTCTTCTTACAGGTGAATACGATAAAAACAACGCTATTCTCACTTTCCATGCAGGTGCAGGCGGAACAGAGGCTCAGGACTGGGCACAGATGCTTTTCCGTATGTATAACCGTTGGGGTGAGCGTCACGGCTTCAAGGTTTCAACTCTTGACTACCTTGACGGTGATGAAGCCGGTCTTAAATCTGCAGTTATTCTTATTGAGGGCGAAAATGCTTACGGCTATATGAAGAGCGAAAGCGGTATTCACAGACTTGTTCGTGTTTCTCCCTTTGATGCATCAGGAAGACGTCACACTTCATTCGCATCTCTTGAGGTTATGCCCGAAATTGACGATAGTATTGATGTTGAAATCGCACCCGAAGACATCAAAATGGACGTTTATCGTTCATCAGGTGCAGGCGGTCAGAAGGTTAACAAAACCTCTTCTGCCGTTCGTCTTACACATATTCCCACAGGTATTGTTTGCTCCTGTCAGGTTGAAAGAAGCCAGCATCAGAACCGTGAGGTTGCAATGCGTATGTTGAAATCAAAGCTCATTGAAATCAAAGAACGCGAGCATCTTGACAAAATCAGTGATATTAAAGGCGTTCAGAAAGAAATTGCCTGGGGTAGCCAGATTCGTTCTTATGTGTTTATGCCTTATACCCTTGCAAAAGACCACAGAACAAGCTTTGAAAACGGCAACATTAATGCGGTTATGGATGGCGACCTTGACGGCTTTATTAACGCATATCTTAAAATGCAGGCAAATCAGGACTAATTATGGACACTAAAAAACTTTCTTTAAAAAAACATTACGAGTGGAACGGGAAAATCGAAGTTGTTTCCCGTTGCCCTGTTGAAAGCAGAGAAGATATGGCTTTGGCATACACCCCCGGTGTTGCCGAGGCTTGTCTTGTTATAAAGGACGATGTAAATAAATCCTTTGAGCTTACAAGAAGAAATAATCTTGTAGCAGTAGTAACTGACGGAACTGCAGTTCTTGGTCTTGGCGACATTGGACCCGAGGCAGGAATGCCGGTTATGGAAGGTAAATGTGCTCTTTTCAAGAAATTCGCAGATGTAGATGCTTTTCCTCTTTGCATCAAATCAAAAGACATTGATGAAATAGTGAGAACAATCTATCTTCTTTCAGGTAGCTTTGGCGGAATTAATCTTGAAGATATTTCCGCACCCAGATGCTTCCAGATTGAAAAGAAGCTTAAAGAAATTTGCGATATACCGATTTTTCACGATGACCAGCATGGCACCGCAGTTGTTGTTTTAGCAGGTGTTCTCAATGCTCTTAAAGTGGTAAAAAAAGATATTAAAAATGTAAAAATCGTTGTTAACGGACTTGGTGCCGCAGGTACGGCAATTTCTAAAATGCTTATTGCCGCAGGGGCAAAAAACATGGTACTTGTTGACAGGTTTGGTATCATTAACGAAAATGACGAGTTTTTGGGAGAAGAAAGGCAGAACCTTGCAAGAACAACTAACCCAGAAAAGTTGACCGGCGGTTTAGATGTTGCAATTAAAAATGCAGATGTTTTTGTTGGTGTTTCCGCACCGAATATTCTTTCTCAGGAAATGATTAAATCAATGAATTCTGATGCAATTGTTTTTGCCATGGCAAATCCCACCCCCGAAATTATGCCCGATAAGGCAAAAGAAGCAGGGGCAAGAGTTGTGGGAACAGGTCGTTCGGATTTTCCCAATCAGATTAACAATGTTCTTGTTTTCCCCGGTATTTTCAGAGGTGCTCTTGATTGCGGAGCAACGGCAATAACTGAAGAAATGAAGCTTGCTGCCGCTTACGCTCTTGCAAAGCACATTCCCGAAAACGAGCTAAATGAAGAAAACATAATCCCCTCTGCTCTTGACAGAAGCGTTGCTTTTGAAATAGCAGAGGCAGTAAAAAAATCTGCTATAGAAAGCGGAAATGTAAGATAAAATGACTGTGCCCCTATCAACATTTATAAAAAATGTTGATAGGGGCACTTGTTTATACCTCATTAAAGTATTTTACAAGATATTCTACAACTGCACCAAACATCGGGTGAGAGTGGGAGTGTGCACCATCCCAGTTTTCCCAAAGGGTTGTTGCACCGTGTTTTTTCATATTGTAGAATGTGTTTTCCTTTTCACTTGTGAGTAGCTTGAAAGCTAAGTCCTTATGACCGTTTTCGCAAAGAGTTCTGATAAGAATATCTGTTCCGAAAATACCGGTATCAAACTGACCAAGCTTTTCATATTTATCTACAATAGCTTTAAGAGTTTTCTCATTACCCAGGCCCAAATCGTAGCCGTAAGCATCACAAGCTTCGGTAGATTTATAGAAAGTTCCTGTTTTCTTGTCATAGTATTTTTGGAGAAATGCTTTCTTAACTTTCTCATAACGGGCTTTAAGCTCTTTATTGGGTTTGCCGAGAACTTCTGCAATCTCAATAGTCATTTTAAGAGTTTTCAAATGGAAATAGGTGTTTACAAACTGTTCGGGAATAAGGTTTCTGTCCTTGGGTGAGCACCAGTCACCTAAACACCAACCGCCCTTTTCTTCGCGCACAACCAAACCTTTTTCACTATGGCTTTCAAGATAATCAAGATAGCGGAGCATATTGGGATAATATGTTTCAAGCAAATCTTTGTCGCCATAATGCTTATAGAAAGCGTATGGCACAAGTACCATTGCACCGCCCCAGCCACCTGGTCCACCGCCGCCACCGTAAAATGGTGCGGTATGCTGAACGTGACCATTGAAAATGTCCTGGCTGTCTGCAATATCTCTAATCCATTTGCGATACATACTTTCTGCATCAAAGCAGGTCATAACCACATTTGCGGTTAACTGACCGTCACCTGTATAACCAAGTCTTTCTCTATGGGGGCAATCTGAGGGAACACAGCCGTGAATATTTGAATTCTGGGTTCTTATGTAAGCATCAAAAATCCACTGAAGAGTTTCATTTGAGGATTTAAATTTAACAATAGGCTTCAAATCTGTATGAACAACTCTGTATTCTTTAATATTCACTCTACCTAAAACATCGAAATATCTTGCACCGTGCCAAGTGAATTGAGGATGAAAGACCTTACATTTATTATCATAAATATATGTATCCTTCTGCATACGGAACTCGCCACCTGCAGAATGGAACTGAAGACCACCGGTTTCATCCAATTCTTCCGCGAAACGAATGGTACAGCTTTCGCCTGTATAGGCATCTTCGATGAATTCTATAACGGGGTAACCCGAAACATTTTCTCCCACATCATAAATTGCATAATCGCCATTTTTATAGATACATTTTGGTTTAAGTTTTCTAACTATTCTGTCGGGTGTGAAATCCGCTTCATTAAGAACGGAAACAGGTGCGGAAATTATTTCGGCAGTTTTCCAGTTTTCAGTTGAATAGGAAACATCAGAAAAATCATAGTAACCGATTCTTGCATCCTGGTCCTCACCATAATATACACTTGCTCTCTGAACATAGGATTTAATATATTTAAGGTTGCTATCACTTTTTGCAATAATCTTATCGCCCTGAGAAAGCTTGAAGCAAAGCTTAAGGTTGCCGTTACCGTAGCATTTAACACCTTCATTGGGGCATTCGTGCTGAGCATACCAACCGCCACCAATATGAAAAACAATTGTGTTTTTGCCTTTTTTAAGGAGCTTTGAAACATCAATTCTCTCATAAAGAATTCTGTATGTCATTTTATCAAATATGGGGTAAGCCATACTTGCGGTATCCATAAATTCAAAGTTAGTCCAAGCGGGTGAAAGCACCTTGTCGCTTATGCTTTTGCCGTTGATATAAACATTACAATAGCCAAGGCCCGTAACAAAAAGCTCTGCAGGAATTTTCTTTTCTAAATCGAAATCGCAACGGACAATAACCGCTTCGGTATCCTTGAATTCCACCCAATCTGCACCCTCAAAAACAAGGTTAAGATTATATTTAATATATCTTTTTCCGTCTTTTTCAAAAGCAATATTTTCATAAGGAAAGCCGTTTTTGGTGAAGAAATCAAGGGCTTCTGCTCTGCTTTCACCAACAATGCTTTTTGCACCTTGCTCAACAGCAAGCTTTTTCAATTCCTTTAAAATTTTGCTACCGATATTGAACTTTCTGTAATCCTTGCTTACTGCAATTTTTGAAACTTCAAATTCACCGTTACCATTGTCATAAAGGCTACCGCAGCCTAAAAGGTCATCACCAATTGCGCAAACAATATGAAAGCCTTTTTCATCACGGCTATCTTTAATAAAGTTGGGCTTTTCACCCTCTTCGCCACAAAAAACCTCGCGACGAAGAGCGATAATATTTTTAAAAAGCTTGTGAGAAAAATCTATTTTTTCGTATCTTTGTTCCATAATACACCTTATTTATCTGATTTCTGAGGAGCAATTACAAAGTTGAATGTATGTTCTTTAGAAGCATCAATGCTGTACTCGGGAAGAGTTGCAGGACCACAGCTACCTGTACCTGTACCCTTTGTATATCCGTTAAGGGTAACAAAGGTTGTTTTCTGGTCGTAAATATCTTCTCTGTGATCTGCTTTCTGAAGAAGAGCCTGAGTATAGTTATGAACATTGAAATCAAATCTCTTGTCGGAATAAATGAGGATTTCTTCGCCCTTTTCATTCTTTAATTTAAGATATGAAACATCTGAGTGGTTGGAGTTGTCCTGAGGACGAATATAGGGCTCATGCTCATCTGCAACCTTTGCGGTATAAAGACCGATAGGTGCGTGAGAATTAAAGTCATTGTAGTTTTCTTTTTCGCCTCTGCCGAAGTATTCAATTTCATTAAATTTCTTATCTGCCTCAAATGTAAGGCCGAGAGCAGCTACATCATAGAAATTCTCTTTACTGTCTTTATCAGGAGCAATCGCAACCTCAATATCAACAACGCCGTTTGCGCCTATGATATAAAGAATATTTGCATTAAAGAGAATATCTTCTTTACCGTGAACAGTAATATACTGACTAACTGATGCCACACCTGATTTAACCTCAGCGCTCATATCTTCAAGAACGATTTTGGGGTCAACAAGGTTATGTTTTTCCCAATCCTCAATAATCCAACGGTCGTTATCAACATAAGCTCTTGAAAGGTTGAGAAGGAAGCCTCTATGAGAAGCGGGCTCTTTATTGAGCACCTGAACTCCGTTTGCTTTATAGGAAACCATTTCGCCTGTTTCCTCGGAGAATTCAATTGAACCGTTTTCATATTTAACAGTGAGCTTTTCACCATCGGAAGCAATTGAAACCTTGCCCATTTCAAGTGAGGGCTGAATGAAAGGTGCTTCGGAAAGGGTTAACTGTTCACTTGCAACTTCGAAATCACCATCAAGGTAAGTAAGATTGAGATAGGTGTTTTTATCGTAATCCACCTTGGGTAAATCGAGCTTATAAGTTGCATCCTTTTCGGGTGCAATATCTGTGCTGAAGCTACCGCATTTAAGAGTAACACCATTTTCCTGAACTTCCCAATAAACCTCGATATTTGAGGACGACAAGAAGCGATTTGTATTTACGATAGTAAGCTTATTTCCTGAAAGTCTGCGAACTCTCAAAGGTCTGTAGCAGTTCTTCATTTCGTATGCACCTGTGTGAGGTGTGCGGTCAGGGTAGAAAAGACCGTCAACGCAGAAACAACCATCGTGGAGAAGCTCACCGTGGTCTCCACCATAAGTATATTGATATTTGTATTTATCGCTACCATCGTGGAGCACGGAATGATCTGCCCATTCCCAGATACAGCCACCCATGAAGATGTCATCAGAGAAGAAAATCTGCATATATTCTTCCAATGCACCGGGACCAACGCCCATAGCATGACAATATTCGCAAAGGTAGAAAGGCACTTCCTGATACTGTTTACCGCGTTTTCTGTCACGGATTTTTTTGAGGTCATCCTGATGGGTATACATTTCAGAGAACACATCATAGTGATAACGCTTTGTTCTGCAAACGCCCTCATAATGAACTGGAATATCTGTTAACTCTTTGAGCATTTCGTAACATTTATCGTGGCATTTATAACCCCAGGATTCGTTACCCAAGCTCCACATAATAATAGAGGGATGAGTTCTGTCACGGAAGAACATTCTTCTTACTCTGTCCATATATCTGGGTGCCCATTTTAATTTATGGCTGATTTCGCCACCCTCGCAACCTAAATCCCAGATACCGTGAGTTTCAATATCTGCTTCATCAACGCAGTAAAGACCATAGTGATCGCAAAGCTCAAGGAAGAATGGGTCGGGAGGATAGTGAGATGTACGAACGCAGTTAACGTTAAAATCTTTCATAAGCTCAACGTCTTTAATAAGGTCTTCGAAGCTCATCGCATAACCCTTGGTTTCGTGAGTATCGTGGTGATTTACGCCTTTTAGCTTAACCTTTTTGCCGTTGAAATAGAAAACTGCATCCTTGATTTCAATACTTTTGAAACCAATATACTGACGAATTGTCATAACCTCTTTTTTACCGTTATAAAGAGTTATGAAAAGCTCATAAAGACGAGGGATTTCTGCACTCCATTCCTCAACATCAAGACCTTTAAATGTAATAGAATTTTTCTTTTCACCCTCAACGGATTCCTCAGCCAAAAGGTTTTTCCCATCATAAAGTGATGCCTTAACAGAAGTACCTTTAAGAGAACCTTTAAGTTCTGTTTCAATATCGAGGTTGTATTTCTTGCCTTTTTTCTTTGCTATTGCCTGAAAATCATTGATATATGTTTTTTCGTATGTATAAAGAAGTACATCACGGAAAATGCCGTTTTCTCTGAACATATCCTGAGCTTCAAGATATGAACCTGTGCACCATTTATAAACAACAACAATAATTTCGTTGTCGCCTTCTTTGAGAAAATCTGTAATATCAAATTCATAGGAATTGTGAGCTGCCTCACCATAGCCAACAAAAACACCATTGATATATAAATCAACACAAGGAGTTACACCTAAAAATGTAAGTATATAATTTTTAGAAATATCAGCGATATTTACGATTTTGCGATAAACACCGCAGGAAAAATCCTCGGGAAGCTCCGGAGGTTTAACGCCCTCACCTTTCGGAAGACCAAATGCTCTGGGGTCAAAGCTATAAGGACAGTTAATGTACGCAGGTTCTTCATAGCCTGTTCTCTGCCAGGTCGATGGAACATTAACCTTATCAAATTTAATTTTATTAGTATCAATTGTTGCAGGAAGTCTTGATTTTTTCTTATAATATTTAAACTCCCATTCACCTGATAAAATTGTTACCATATCGCTATTGTAGCGCTCGGTTTTATAGTCTGCTTTTTTAGCATCTTTAATCTTTGAATGGGGAATTGCATAAGCTCTGGGAGCTAATCTTCCCAATTCAACTGTTTTAAAATTGCAATGGTTCATTTTGTCTATAATATACTTCATTTTTTATTCCTCCGTTGGAAAAAATGTACAAGATAATTCTACCATACCTCCACATTCTTTTCAATTATTTTGAAAAATATATTCTAAAAAATAATACAATATGTTAAAATAGAACAAAGAGCCTTACCTCTCTTGTGAAGAGAGGGGGACCGCGCCGAAGCTTGTCTTTGGCGTGGTGGAGAGTTATAGTGCCGTAAGGCGCGTATAATAAAATCCTTTACCTTATATTTGTTGGAGTTATCAATGGAATTTCAAGAAGAACAAATAACCGCCACAGTTGAAGAAATCACCTTTCAGAACGATACAAACGGATTCACCGTTATGGATGTTTCCATGGATGATGATTATTTCACCGCTGTTGGTGTTATGCCCGGTGTAAGCGCCGGTGAAACTGTTACCCTTACAGGTAGTTTTATAATACACCAGTCATTCGGCAGGCAGTTTAAAGTGACTGCCTTTTCTCGCTGTATGCCCGAAACAACAGAGCAGATATATAAATATCTTGCATCGGGTGTTATTCGAGGAATCGGTCCGAAAAAGGCTTTGAGTATTGTTGAAAAATTCGGTGACGAAGCCCTTGAAATTCTTGATACAGCTCCCGAAAGACTTGCTTTAATAAAAGGCATTTCCGAAGAGCAGGCTAAAAATATCAGCGAAGAGTTCAAAAAACAGTATGCTGTGAGAACCGTTATGCTAGGCCTTGAAAAATATGGTTTTTCCCCCACTGAATGTATCAAAATATTCAGAAAATTAGGTATCAACGCAGTTTCAAAGGTTGAAGAAAACCCCTACATACTTTGCGGATTGAGTATTGGTATCACCTTTGAAAGAGCTGAAATGATTGAAGAAAAGCTCCCCCAGAAACCCTTACCCGATTACAGAATAAGTGAGGGTATTGTTCACGTTGTAAGGCACAACTCCGTTTCACGCGGACACACCTGCATACCCAGAGAAAAACTTTTGAAACCTTGCTCGGATTTACTTTCCATAACTCAGGATGAAATTGATATTGCAATTGATAAATTAATAAACACAGGTCAACTGAAAATGCACATTATTGATGGGCAAGAATTTGTTTTCCTTCCCTCTTCATATACTGCAGAGAAAAAAATTGCAGACAGAGTTGATATAATAGCCAACTTTCCACCGGCAGGCGCACCAAGACTTGCGGATTGGATTGACGAAATTGAAAACATAAATCATATAAAATACGAAGAACAACAGAGAATAGCAATTGCAACTGCGGCTAAAAAAGGTCTTCTTGTTTTAACCGGTGGCCCGGGTACAGGTAAAACCACAACAATTAAAGGCATTATCAATATTTTTGAATATCAGAACCTTGATATTGCTCTTGCCGCCCCAACAGGCAGAGCAGCAAAGAGAATGAGCGAGGTAACAGGCATGGAAGCAAAAACCATTCACCGTCTTTTAGAGGTTGAATGGGATGAGGATGATAAACCGTATTTTCGCCGAAATATTGAAAACCCTCTTGATTGCAATGCTCTTATTCTTGACGAGCTTTCAATGATTGATATTCACCTTTTTGCCCACCTTCTTGAAGCACTCCCTCTCGGTTGCCGTCTTATTCTTGTTGGAGATAGTGACCAGTTACCCCCTGTTGGCTCGGGTAATGTGCTTCACGATTTAATTCTTTCCGAAAAGCTTCCCGTTGTTTGTTTAACTCAGGTTTTCCGTCAGGCATTGGAAAGCAAAATCATAACTAATGCTCACAAAATAGTAAATGGCGAAATGCCCGATTTAACCAACGACGGAAAAGATTTTTTCCATATGGAAAGACCCAATCCGTATCTGTCTGCCCAGACTGTTGTCAGTCTTTGCAGTGAGCGATTACCTAAAGCTTACGGATGGGATGCACTTTCAGATATTCAGGTTATATGCCCATCTAAAAAGGGTGAAACAGGTACACAAAATCTTAACAGACTTTTGCAGAGTGCTCTCAACCCACCTGATAAGGACAAAGGCGAAATCACTATTGCAGGTCAGATTTTCCGCACCGGTGACAAGGTTATGCAAGTAAAAAATAATTACAATATTGAATGGGAAAGCAAGGAAGATAAAGGTCACGGCATTTTCAATGGCGACATTGGCATACTCAAATCAATTGATGTAAAATCCTCTACTGTTGAAATCGATTTTGACGGAAGAGAAGCAACAATCCCTGCCGAAAGCTTAACGGAAATCGAACTTGCTTATGCTGTGACTGTCCATAAAAGTCAAGGCAGCGAGTTCAAAGCGGTAATCCTTCCCATAATCTCCCTTGTACCAAATCTTGCTTACAGAAACCTGCTTTATACCGCAGTTACAAGAGCAAAGGATATGCTCATAACCGTAGGCTCTGCAGAGCAGATTCAATATATGACCTTTAATGATAAAAAAGCAAAACGCTATTCAGCATTGAAAGCGTTTTTAGAAGAAAAGGATATATAAAATAAATGGTCTGTAACAAGCTTTCACTTGTTACAGACCATTTCTCACTTATTAGTTATAGCCACCGTTAAGCAGAAAACCTCTGCTGCTCCGCCTATGAGGAGCATTTTTGCGCACTCATTGAGAGTTGAGCCTGTGGTTTTAATATCATCAATAAGAAGAACTCTCTTATTTAATAAATCAACATCATCTTTAAGCTCAATTGCACCTGCAAGGTTACCGCTTCGCTCTGCGCTTGAAAGACTGTGTTGAGTTTCTGTCTGAAAAACTTTAACAAGCACATCTTCAAAACTAATTCCTGTTATTTCACAAAAATCCTTGGCAAGAAGCTCTGCTTGGTTATAGCCTCGCCTTTTAAAATCTTCTTTTGCAGATGGCACAAAGGTACACAAATCAAAATCATAACCGCTATAATGATTATTGAAGCACTCCACCATATCCTCTGCAAAAATTTTTGACAGATTTGTTGCATTACGGAACTTAAATTTCCAGATGGCTCTGCTTGCGGCACCTTCATAGTAAAAAGGTGCACAGATATATTTATAAAAATGCTTTTTGTGACTGCAGTTGCAAGCTTCAACACTTGCACCGCAGAGCTTACAGATTTCACCCTCAACTTTATTCAATGTGTTTTCGCAGGTATAGCAAATTTTGCGACGAATATCAATAACATTGTCACAATATCTGCACCGTTGAGGATACAAAAGCTTTATAGGATTAAATTTCATTAAAGCATTTCTTTTCTTAATTCTTCTGAGCTTTTCGCTGAAAGGTATGCAGGCGGAATATCAAAAACAGTTTTGCAACCGCTCTGACCTTCTTTATTAAGGCGATATGCCGCTCTTACAAATGCAACAATAACACTTGATGTGAACTCAGGGTTAGAATCAAGCTTAAGGCTATATTCAATAACGTGATTATGTTCAAGGTCTTTTCCTGTTTTGCCTGTTCTGATAACAAAACCGCCGTGAGGAATACCTTTATGGTCACGGTCCAGTTCTTCCTGAGAAATGAAGTTTACTGTTGTATCATATTCATCAAAATAGTTTTTCATTGTAACTATTTCGTTTTTAATTCTTTCTAAATCTGCACCATCTTCAGCTACAACAAAGCATTCTCTTGTGTGCTTTTGTCTTGTTGTAAGCTGAGGTTCTGAACCGCTTCTTACTGCATCAAGGGCTTCTTCAACGGGAATTGTATACTGCCTTGCATCAACAACACCATCTATTCTTCTGATAGCATCGCTATGGCCCTGACTTACCCCCTTACCCCAGAAGGTATAATCTGCACCATCGGGAAGAATGCAACTACCGTAAAGACGGTTAAGAGAGAACATACCCGGGTCCCAACCAACAGAAATAATGCCTATTTTACCGCTCTTTTTTGCCGCTACATCAACATTTGCAAAATGCTCAGGTATTCTTTTATGTGTATCAAAGCTGTCAACAACATTAAAATGCTCTGCCATAGCAGGAGTTTGCTCAGGCAAATCCGTTGCACTGCCGCCGCACATTACAAGAACATCAACATCATCCTTATGATTTAAAACATCATCGGTTTTATATACCTTTGCACCTGAAATTGTTGAAACTGTTTCGGGATTTCTTCTTGTAAAAACACAAGTAACTTCCATATCTTTATTCTGTTTTACGGCACATTCAACACCCTTTGCAATATTGCCGTAACCATAAAGACCAACTTTAATCATTTGTATCACCTTGAGTTATAAAATTTAAAATATTTTTTATTTTATTACCATTCTGTTTTACAGTCAATATTTTTTTAAATTATTCTTTATTCATTTTTAGTGTTCTTTCATTTTTGCGTTTGTAAAGATATTTATCCGCAGAAGATATGAATTCTGCAATATCTTTTATATCAGGAGTATATTTGAAATAACCTATGCTCATATGCAACTCATAGTCTTTGCCTCTTTTTCCTGTTTCTTCTTCGAGGCATTTATTTATCGATATACAAAATTCATCCGGGTTGAAATCAGACTTGACTTCACCCACAATAACAAATTCATCCCCACCATATCTGCAAACAAAAAAGCCTGTTTTAATAACTGCGTTTTTAAGCGCATCTGCTGCAATAACAATGGCTGTGTCACCTTCTACATGACCAAATTTATCATTTATTTTCTTAAAATAATCCAAATCTAACATAAACAGATATAAATCTTTATTGGGATTTCTGTTTTTCATTTTGTTATCAAGATAGCGCACCATTTCTGAACGGTTATTAAGTTTAGTTAAAGGGTCAACGGAAATAAGTTGTTCACGAGAGCTTATATACACTTGCAAAGCGGCAAATGTAACACCCGCACTTATCATTGGCGAGCCAACCAGAAGAACCTGAAAAACACCTGAAATCAACGGGAAAATACAGAAAGATGCCAAAGTTCTGTATCTTTCTTTTTTTACATAATTCTTCTTATAAAATGAGCGTATGAATGCTTTTGAAGAGGTAAGAAGAATATAGAAAAAGCAAATCGCAATATGAACAATATATAATGGTCCGCGTTCATAAACACCTTCATCATTTATAAAGAAAACCCAATCTTGCCAAAATGAACCAACGATTATTGAAACACCTATAACAAAGGGTATCAGGCTTACAATAAGACCTTTTTTAGTGGTTGTTGTTCGGGTTTCTTGCTCACTTTCTGCAAAAAGGTACCACATATAAGATGCAACCAACGTGAATATATGATATATGCTGTTTGCCGCAAAATCTACAGAATCAGAAAATTGCCAGGTGTATGAAAAATCTATTATTCCCCAAATTAAATCCGAAGCGCACAGAATAGCAGAAGAAAGTATGAACCAAGAATACATCATCTGTGACATTCGCTTATCGGAGCTTTTTAAAATCTGCAATAAAATCATTATGAGAATTGAAAGACAGAACAAATTTAATGCACAGTAAAGTATTCCTTCCATATTTTCTCCTCCTTTCTTTCACTCTGTTTCCCTCTTACTTAGTAAGCAATACTACACTTTCAATATGCGCTGTGAAAGGAAACATATCCACAGGTTGAATTTTCTTAACTTTATAACCGCTTTTTATTAAATAATACAAATCTCTTTGCTGTGTTTCAGGATTACATGAAATATAAACAATTTTATCAGGAGAAAGAGCCACTGCACAAGAAAGAAATTTTTTATCGCTTCCTGCTCTTGGTGGGTCCATTAAAAGAACATCGCATTTTTCGCCTTGTTCTTTCATACCTAACATAAACTCCCCTGCATCTGCGCAAACAAATTTTATGTTTTCAACACCATTTATTTTTGCATTGATTTTAGCATCTCGCACCGCATCAGGATTAACCTCGCATCCGATTACTTCTCCTGCGGTTTTTGATGCAACCATACCAATTGTACCGATACCGCAATAAGCATCAACAACTTTTTCGTTACCTTTTAAATCTGCAAATTCAATAGCTTTTCCATAAAGAATTTCTGTCTGAACGGGGTTTATCTGATAAAAAGATTTTGGTGAAATTCTGAAAGTTAAGCCACACAAAACATCTTCTATATAACCCTTACCATAAAGTATAGTTTCTTTTTCTCCTAAAACCATACTGGTGAATTTATTGTTGATATTCTGAACTATTGTTGTAATTTCAGGATGTTTTTTCAGAAGCTCTTTCACAAAATTGTTTTTTGACGGAAAAACAGAAGTTCCTGTAACAAGAACAACCATAATTTCATTGGTTGAAAAACCACGTTTAACAAGCACATGGCGAAGAAAACCATAACCTTTTCGCTCGTCGTACACTGTAAGTTTAAAATCTTTTACCATTTTTCTGATGGTAACAATAATTTCATCTGCCTTTTCATCTTCAATAAGGCAGGAGTCTGTTTTAACAATATTATGAGTGCTTGATTGATAAACACCTGAAATTATTTCGCCACTGCGTGTTCTTCCGAATGCAGCTTGCACTTTATTTCTGTAATGAAACGGATGCTCCATCCCTATTATTGCATTAACTCTGTGAAAACCACCTAAGAGTTTAACTACTTTTGCTTGTTTGAATTTCAACTGCTCCGGGTAGGTCAGGTTCATAAGCTGACATCCGCCACATTTTCTTGAAACAGGGCATATTCTTGTATTTTCCGTTTTATTCCTATTTGGCATTTGATTTTTCCTTTTTATTTTCATTGATTGAGGTAGTTGCTGTGTTCATACTATCTTTATACACAAAGAAACGGCAAAACAAGAATTCTGTTATCATATTGGTGAGCATTGTTACAGCTAAAATAATATATTCAGCAAAATCCCAAGTTGTTCTTTGAGCTACCATTTCGCCCAATATAACCGAAACAGGAGTAAACACACAATAAAAACCGAAAACCTTTAACATTGCAACAGGAATATTTGTTGCAGATTTAAAAGTAAATTTACGATTAAAGGTAAAATTCCAAAGAACCGAACATATTAATGCTACAAGATAGCTTGCGCCATATTCGGAATTAAAAAACCATTGCAAAATTGTATTTGAGCTATCTGTCTGAGGAACTAATTCATTAAGTAATGTAAATGTTACAACCTGAATAACTCCTGCAGAAGCAGAAAATGCCGCAAATTTTAATGCCTGAAGTACATTATCTTTTTTACTCATTTGTTCAGCCACATTAAAAACCCCTTCATACTATACTAATATAAATTAAGTATAGCATAACTTCTTTCCCTTTTCAATTACAATTAAATTACAAAAAAGAAAGACGCGCCCGAAAGCGCGTCTTAAAATACTATTTAGAAATCAATACCTGCTGCCATTGAAAGAATATCTTTAGCATCAGTTGTTGTGATTTTGCCATCCTCATCAATATCACCGAGAGCAAGCTGTTCATCAGTAGGTTTCTTCTGACCTGCTGCAAGCTTAAGAGCAAGTCTTGCATCTTCGGTTGTAATAGCACCGCTATTATCAATATCACCTATGATACCATCAACACTGATAGGAGTAACTTTTCTCTTATATGTGTTATAGAGTGAGAACTGAGGATAATTTTCTTTATCACTCTGAACTGTCATCTGTTCGTCTGCACTAAGGAGCCACATAACGATGTCTGTTGTGCCGTAATCCACATTGTATCCATTGTGCTGCAAGTTTTTATAGAACCAAGTCTGTTCGGGGAACATACAAGTTGAAGCATCAATCTTATAATCCCAGGAAACGTGATTGTGACCATCTTTAACTGCCTGTTTATAAATATTGGTCCAGTCATCAAATGCTTGGAGATATTTTGAACATGTTGCGCCACCGGTTGCATATTTAACATCGATGATTGTATCGCTCTGTTCATAATCATCGTCAATCGGAATCATCTGGCAGTTGTAACCAACAACAATACCGAAAGTCATACCGTCATCCATTGCATCCTCAACGATTGATTTAGCATTTTCCTGAATTTCAGTATAAGCATCAACTTTTGCTTCGAAATCTGCATTCATTCCGTCAGCGAAGAGGAATGCTTTAGCATCTTCAATATATTCTGCAGGGACAAGGCTCCAGAAGCCGGGCATACCTGCAATATAAGGAATAACTGTATCTGTGTAAAGACGGGGAAGAATACCTGCAACAGCTTTGTTGATGTCACCGAAATATTCTTTTGAAAGTCCGTCATAAGTTGCGATATATGAAATTATGAAAGCAGTAATATGAGTTGTTGCGCTGACATTAGCCATCTGAACAAGATAGTTTTCAACTGAGAACATATCGAATTCAACGCTACCTGTTGCAATGTTACCTGCAAGGCTTGTTCCCTGCCATGCGGGAGAAGTGAAAACAAGGTTGTTGATGTTTTCGCCACCGAAAGCGGAAAGATATGCAAGAACAACAGTTGCACCCATACTGTGAGCAACAACATTTACCTTTTTAACACCGATTTCGTCTTTGAGGTTGTTGATATATTCATCCAATGCAGCTGCGCTGTCAACAGGAGATATACGCCAGTCATAGCAGAAGTTATAAACATTATCTTCACCGAATTCTTTTGCATAAGCATCTGCAAATACGGAAAGACCTGCTTTTTCTTCATCAGTATACTGTGACATAGGTTTGGTATTCTGAATGAAGGTAACAGTTTCATCAACAGGAGTACCATCAGGATTGAAGCCGATGGGCTCGATGTACTTATTAACAACAGGGTAGAACTTGTCTGCAAATGCATCATAGTCTTTCTTTTCTACACCATAACTGATGCAACCACCGATGAATGAACCTACAATTTCTTTAATCATTGCTTCAAGAGCTGCATCATCAGTAGCAAAAGCAGGTGCTTCTTCCTCTGTACCTACATTTTTGTACAAGGGTGTTGAGAAGATACCATCAACAATAACGAGAGGGTAAACCTTTGCTGCACTAACAGGCATAACAAAAGCTACAACCGCAAGAGTTATTGCTAAGATAACACTAACAATTTTCTTTGTTGCTTTCATATTAATCCTCCTAAACAGATAAGATAGCATACACCTAACGACAGTACACTACCATATATACAAACTGATTTTACCATACAATTCTTTCAATTGCAATAGTATTGAGAAATTTTTACACATATACTATGACAATTTTGGAGGGGTGTTTATTGTTGAAAATGAATAATTTTTATTTAACACGCACAGATATTTCGCCGGAATAGAGTTTTTCTGTTTTACCCTCGGGCAATTCCACTACTAAATTGCAATTTTCATCAATGTCAACAGCTTTTCCAACTCTTATATTGTCACCCTGTATTATAGTGATTTCTTTACCTAACACAAAGCTTTTTTCTTTATATTCTTTTAAATGTTTTTTTGAAGAAAGTGCATCATAGCAATCGAAAAACTCCTTAAGAAATTCAGCTATAAATTTATTGCGCAAATCTTCTTTTCTTTCAGAGAAAACCGCACCTGCAATATCTTTTATTTCATCGGGGAAACCATCTTGGGACTCATATATATTTATACCAACACCAAGAACAGCAAAATCAAGCGTTCCGCTTTGAGAATTAAAACTTGATTCTGTCAATATTCCGCAAACTTTTTTATTACCTATATATATATCATTCACCCATTTGATTTTCGCGCCGTAAACACACAGAGTTTCCAAAGCTTTGCAAACAGCTACCGCTGCTGCTGTTGTTATCTGAACTGCCTCCTCGGGTTCGATTTCGGGTTTAAGAAGCAAGCTCATATAAACCCCTGAATCACCTGGAGAGAAAAATGAACGTCCCATTCTGCCACGACCTGCACTCTGCTCTCCGGCAACAATAACAAGACCTTCTTCCCCTTCTTTTGCACATTCGCGAACAAGAGTATTTGTTGATGTAGCCTTTTCTAAAACTTCAAATTTTATTTTATTTTTCAATTCATCATTCAAAAAACCAAATATCTTTTGAGAGTTAATTATATCTACCATAAATTAAAATCCTTTACAGATTAAAAAACAGCGTCTCAAGGACGCTGTTTTTATTATGTATTTTTAATTAATAAGCAATTGTGTATTCTGTGATAACCTGAATACCAACTTTAGCGTTGTTAACTTCGCCCAAAATCGGAACTTTTGCATAACCAATGTTGAGAACGCAAGGCGCATCAAGGTTAAGACCAACAAGATTACCTGTAGCTTTATCAATTGTTGCAACTGTTGTTACATTTTCATAATCAATGCTGATACCTTCAAGTGTAAGACCAGGAACTGAACCGATAGCACCTGTAATCTGAGATTCTTCAATAACACCTGCGATTGCGCCAACACCATCGCCACCTGCTTTGGGGTTGCTTGCATTTTTAGCAATGAGAGTAACTATATATTTACCATCTTTCTCTTCGTAAGAGATTTTCTGAAGACCATTTACTGTAAGCGCACTAGCATCGGGAAGCTTTTCTTTTTCCCAAGCCTCATTTTTAGCCTCAATAGATGCTGCATCAGATTTCATAAACATACCCATCAAAGTGCTTGCTGTGCTGGAAAGTTTACCTGCTTCAACGATACCCTTGTAGTTGATAGCACCATCTTTAACGCGAACAACTGAAGTTGATTTTGTTCTTGCAGCGTTAACTGCTTTCTTATACAAATCAACAAGTTCTTTATCTGAAAGTTTTTTGCCAGTTGATGAACCTTTATCATCTGCAGGCTTATTATCATCTGCAGGAGTTTTATCTTCTGTTTTATTATCTGTTGCTGCGCTTGTTGTTGCAGTATTATCAGTTGCCGCACTTGTTGTTGCAGTATTATCACTTGCGGTATTATCAGTTGCGGTGTTTCCTGTTGAAGTTGAACCACCCTGAGAATTATTTGTTGACAGACTCTGCTGAACAGGTTTATTGGTCTGAACAGTCTGCTGACTTGCAGAACCAGCCTCTCTTGAAGCTACAATAAGCATAACAGATGCCATATTATTAGCAGTGATAAGAGATAACGCAACTGTGATTGCCGCTAAACCAATAACTATTTTCTTAATAGGTGACATTTTCATTACAATGCACACTCCATTCCAATTTTAATCTATTTCATTATAAATAATCAAATTCAAAATGTCAACATATTTGCAACAAATGATTAAACACAAATTTAAAAATTTCTTTTTCACTATTGTTTATTTTTTACAATTATTGTAGAATACTAAAGTATTATTATTCGAGGAAATATTTATGAGCAACATTATTAATCAACAAAACATCGGAAAAGACATTCTTGCAGGTCTTACGGGAGCTATGCTTCTTGGGTCTTATGCCCTTTGCGCAGCCGCTTCCGCAGGGCTTGGACTTTGGAATGTCCTTTTTTGTATCGTAGTTTGTTCGTTACTATCTGTAAAACTGAAAAATAAAATTTATGCTCCCGATGCTTTTCTTCTTATTCCTGTTCATTATGTTGTTTCAGAATGTGGTAGCTATTATCTCCCCATCTGTATCATTGGCGGAGTTGTTATTTATTATATTCTTTCAAAGATTATAAAAAGAAACAAGCGTATAAATTCAATTATGGCTTGGGCAACTTTAATTTTAGCCCTTGTTGCAACAGTAATTCTTACAAATCTATATTTCGGAATAGGTGCGACCGGCAGTACGGCAATTGAAATGCTCAAAGGTTATCGCTCACTGGGATTCCATCCTCATTTTCGTGGACTTCTTTACGGCACAATCACGCTTTTTGCAATGATAACCTACCCCTTTAAATTCAGAAAGCTTAATAAAAGAGTGCCGGCGGAATTTATGACCTTGTTAATCCCGTTAATACTCAATTTATTCTTAAATCCACAAAAGGAATTAACAACAGTTAATGAAATTGATACGTTTAAAATTCCGTTTGATTTTTCCGGAAACTTTGAATTAACAAATATTCCAGCTTTGATATTGGGTTGCTTATATTTTGGTATTGTTCTTTTCTTAAGGTCGAATGAAAAAGATACTGCCCGAAACGCAATTACAAATATAACAAACGGTATTTTTTCATTTTTACCTGCAAGGCAGTTTGATATAACAAGCTATTCTCTTGTTTCTGCTATAACAACAATAATTGTGAGTTGTGCCGTTATCTTCCTCTACCCCGATATTCTGGCAAGAATACCAATGCATTGCGTCGGTGCACTTCTTATTGTTTCCGCCTGGCAACAAGTACCTTATAAAAATCTATCCCTTTTATTCAAACAAAATAAGGGGGTTGAAAAATGATAAAAGATAAAAAGAAACTGGCAAGAGTTATTGCTACCTGGGTAGTTACAACTGTTATGCTTTCTGTTTTCATTCTTGATATAATTGTTGTTGCAATGGGTAACAAATATGTTAATGAAATTCCCATTTCAAATGAAGCTTTTGATTATAAAAATGGTGATGACAGAATTCATTTTCTTAACACTGCAAATTCCGACTGCATAATTCTTGAAAGCAACGGTAAATTTGCTCTTATTGACTCAGGCGAAGGTAACGAAAACCCTCGAAGAAAAACTGAATACAAAGGCTATCGTGATGAAGTTATTTCATACATCAAAAAGGTTGCATCCGATGAGAACGGTTTCGTTAATTTCGAATTTGTTTTAGGCACTCATATTCACTATGACCATGCAGGAAACTTTGAAGCAATTTTTAAGGATGAAAAAATTTCCGCAGAAAAAGCATATTTTAAAAAATTCAACGAAAAAGTTGCAACAGAAATGGAAACAGGCGATTGGGGCAACAAAGCCACATACGAAAAAATCATAAAAACTCTTGAAAGCAGAAACATTCCTGTTATAAGCAACCTACCCGATACAGAATTCACTTTCGGTGATTTTACTTTAAGATTTATCAACACAGTAACACCCGAAGAGCTTTATGAAAAAGGCGAAAACGCAAGTAGTGTTGGAGTAATCGTAAAAAAAGGCGAAAAATCTGCATTTCTGAGTGCAGATTTCACAAATGATTCAGGACTTGAAAAGCTTTATGCAGATGATATTGGTGATGTTGACCTTTTGAAAATAGGCCATCACGGTTATTACGGTTCATCCTCCAAAAGTTTTTTAAAGGTTTTAAAGCCTGAAATTACAATTGTTACAAACTATATAGGAAAGATTTATCCGAATGTTAAGTGGAACCTGACAATGGTTGCAAAAGCACCCACCTTTTCAACCGCTCACCGAAACGGAATTATCGCAACATTTACAGATAACAATCAAATTTTATTAACTCAGAATACAATGTAAAACAGAAGCAGATTTCGCAATTGAAATCTGCTTCTGTTTTTATATTTCTAAAACCTGTTTTTCAATTATTTCGTTTTCATCATTGAATATAATCTCTATATTATCTTTGTTGAAAACAAAACCACTACCCGCAAAATATTTTTTTCTCTTATTAACCTGAGAACCTACAACAACAGGACTAGGTTGGCCAAAGGCATCATTTTCACAGCCGGGCATATCAATAGAAAACTTATGAATATGACCGCATATCATAAGCTGCGGTTTGATTTTTTCTTTAAGAATTTTTGCCCAGTAAGTATATGTATCTTCTTCAATATTAAATGGTTCGGGGTATCTTCTTGTAAAGGGGTTATGAGCAACAACAATTCTATGTTCAATATCCGGATCACTGAATTGTGATGGACCTTGCTCTGCCAAATCTTCAAGAAATCTTGTTTGCTTTTCACGAAAAAAGCTACAAGCTACCATATTACCATACTCTTTATGGCTATCCGGTTTATCTTCACCGCAGTCAAGAACAAGCCCCCATACATTCCCCAACCTGAACGTGAAATAAGAATTGCCATTTTCGCAGGGAGTGTATTCTGCTATATTTTCCGCAAAAACACCTCGGGTATCGTGATTACCTCTTGAAAAAACTACAGGAATTTCACCTTTTGTTACCTGGGAAACAATTTCATATATTGTATCAAAATTCTTGATCCTGTCACTATCTTCGGGTATATCACCATTGAGAATCAGGAAATCTATTTCTCCGATTTCTTCCCTGAACCTTTCAGCACATTTAACAGGTTCTTTTATCATATTATGCGTATCTGCAATGTGATAAGCTCTGACCTGTTCGCCCTGAACACTCCTGAAACTGAAAGTTTCTTCTTCAACGGAATGAGTTAGCGAAAAATACGCTTTCCTTTTTATAACTCTGCGATAACAGATTGAATATTTGCCTTCTTTATCAAGTATTTCTGCAGGCACTGTAATTTTATGTATCCTTTTAGCAGAACGCAATATGCCGTTTGATTCATCATAAAAGCATTTGTCCCCAACTTTAACCCACATAACTGTTTCAGAGTTCACAAGAGCTGTTATCTGATAGTTTTCTCCTACCGAAAAGACTGCAGGTGCACATTTTAATATTTTTTTCATTTGTTCACCCTCAGGAAAGCATTTGAGAAATATTGATAATCAACGGAAATAACACATTTACAATCTGCGGAAATACTGATGCAAAAAGAACAGAAACTATAAATGTAACAGAATATCTTTCAAGAATACCAAAGCCATAAATCACACCGAAAAATGGTGCAAAAAGAACTTTAACAACAGTCTTGGTTTCCGAATTATAAAAAGCATCCTTAAAAGAAAGAACATCTTCAAAAGAGGGTACGCAGTTTGTGGCAAAGGAAATTCCTAACCACAAGAATACCCATGATGTTACACTTTTCACATCACCTATATAAACAACTCTATAAGCACCGCTTAAAAGGAAACAACAACTAAAAATGAAGTTCAGAATAAAGGGTAAAAAGCATACAACAAAAATATGCTTCTTTTTCTTTATAAGCTCATGTTCAATATGCCCGCAAAGCTCGGATACTTTAAATGCTCTCACGTCTTCAACTGGAATACCGCAGATGCGACAAGCAACCTGCTCCCAGAAGGCCCTCATTAATGTTCCGAAAAAGGTCAGAACGCGTGTTGCAACATAAAGATTTGTCATTCTACATCACCTGTCCCTTCCGTAAACATTTCCTGAGCAGAGATTTTACCTTTAAGATAGTTCTTGGTTTTTTCAGAAATTTCTATGTTGTTTTCTTTCAGAGTTTCTTTAAGTTCTTTTACTCTGTCATCATTTCCTAACTCGTTTTCTATAACAATCGCTGTCATACAAAGAAGTCCGTATCCATCTTTTTCAAGGGCAGTATCAATAACCTCTTTCGCTTCTTCAAAATCGCCCTTTGCAACAAGCGCCATTGCTTTTGTTCTGTAAAGCTCTGCATTATCCTGAGAAACCTTAAGACCTTTATCAGCCCATTCTATTGCCTTTTTATTATTACCGCTCATTCTGAAAATAGCTGATTTCAAAGCATAGGCATCAGGCAATTCAACATTGCTGTTATACAAAGCATCTGCCAGAATTTCGGCTTTTTCTACATCACCGCTCTGAAGCTCTGCCATACCCATTTCATAGGCATACAACCACAAATATTCCGGTTCAAGTTCATAAACCTTATTCATATACTGATATGAATCTTCATAATAACCATTGGAATAAGCAAACATATATTGGCAAAATCTTACCATAGCTTCACTTGACTGAACAAGCTGACTGTTTTTCTTATCTACTGATAAAACAGTTACCTGTTTATCAATTATTGAGCCTATTTCAGTCATTATTTCTTCATATTGTTCTTTTTCACTAAAATCATAATCTGCATATTTTTCATCATTTAGCACAGTATAGAACTCGTTCATTGTGCCATAAAGAACCTGTGCCTCCTGATAAATATCTGCATAATCGCTATATATGGGAAGACGGGATTCAAAGCTTGTTAATGCAGTTGCTGTCTTACTCACAATGTCACTCATAGAGTAAACTCCTTCAGGCATTGTGTTATAGATAATCTTTATGCTTCTAAGATAAAGTTTTTTTGCAAGTACTTCTTTATCTTCGAAGGCAGAAATTGCCCCTTCATAAGAATCAAGAGCGGAATATAATTTGTTTTCCGCAAGATATTTATCGCCTTCACGAACAGTATTATAAATATTAAAATCCGCTACGAATGAAAAAATTGAAACTACAGCTATAAAAACCATTGCAGCAAGAGTAATAATACCGGGTATGCTCAACGGATAACGGCGCATTGCTTCACGGCAAGTTCCACAATATTCATAATTCTCTCCGAAACTTTTATCTCGACGTTGCTCACCGCAACATTTGCAAAGCTCTTCCTCGGGAATTACACCGTCATCATCTTCATATTGCTGAATAACAATACCGCTTTTAATAAGCTCTTCTTCGCTCATTGCCTGAGCTTTTTTAAGCTCCTGACGGAAAGTCTGCGCAAGCTTTTCCAGTTCATCATCAAGAGCTTTATCTGAATATTCATTGGTCTTATCTATGGCATTTGAAAAATTATCTTCTGTTACTGCAGTTTTATCAACCGCTTCAGATAACTCATCTTTACTTAAGCCTAAATCATTTATATCTTTCAAGGAAAAACCTCCTCATTTTAAGTCTGTTTTCATTTTATCATCATTTATGTGAAATTTCAAATAAAAACAGAAATTAATGAGGAGGTTTACAAAATATTAACTTTTTAGTTTATTTTTCAGGGTTTTTGCGCCTTTTTACTTTTATTTCTTTTGATGATAAATCAAATATTGAAGCAAGAACAACACAACCCACAACGGTTATTATTAATTCAGGCAACATATATCCTGCATTATAAGTAAATGAATACTCCCATACCGCCTGAGCACCCTCGGCATAATCTCCCCAGATTGTTACACCACTTATAAAGTGACAAACAAATCTTATTACGGAAACAACTGCACCACCCAGACCAAGAGCAACCACAGGATTTTCTATTTTATTCTTGAACATACCGCCAAAGCCTAAAGCACCGAATGCAATGATATAATCCGCAAAAATCAATATGAGATATGCAACTATACCGCTTACATACGCGAAATTGCCCATACCGAAAAGCATTTGAATTATACCCATACAAAGTCCTGCAAACGCGCCCCATTTAATGCCGTAGCGGTATGATATAACCACCATGGGCACCTGACTGAAAATTGTAACACTTCCGCCAAAGGGGAAGTTGATTATGGCAAATTCCGCCAAAAGAGTTGAAAGAGCAAGCATTAAAGCACTTTCAACAAGTCTTCTTATTTTTTCTTTTTTTGTTAAATCCATTATTTAAAATACCTCCGAATAAAAATCTCCCTACGGCGGTAACACTGCCATAGAGAGAAATAAATTCATCAGTATTTTTCCTACGGCGGCATTATCCGCATCAGGTTATTAGGGTCAGAAAAGGAATGTTTTCAATCTCAGCCGACGTCCGCCAGCTCCCCTGTTTTATTTTCGGCAAAATTTGTAGCTACTTAATTTTGCAACTTCATTATATAACTTTAAAAACAAATGTCAACAAAAAATTACAGATTTTTTGCTCTAAAAGGAATATTTTCACCGCAAAGTCTTTTTGAAATTCTTATAAACGCACCATTGCCTTTACAATCGTAAGGAATGTCACCACCGTTAACACCTGCATAAATTTCCTGAGAATCGGGAATTATGCCTAAAAGCCTTGCGCCTACTGTATCAATAATTTCATCAACATTGATTTTTTTATGAAGCTTTTTATTGAATTTATTAACCACAAGGCGAACATCCGAAACTCCGTTTTTTCTTGCATTTTCACAAGCATAGGAAGCGGCACGGATGCTGATATTATCGGGAGTTGAAAGAATAACGCAAAGCTCACTTGCCTTTGCAGAAAGCAAGAAACCGCTTTCAAGCCCTGCGGGAGAATCAAGAAATATAAAATCAAAATCCTTTTTATATTTTTCAATACATTCAGAAAATCTTTCGGGAGTATAGCTTTCTGAAAAATCAATGGGTGCAGGAAGCAAAAAGAGATTTCTGTCTGCTTCAATAACTGCTTTTCTGTAATCGACATTGTTTTTAACAACATCGCCCCAGTTATAAACGGTTTTCTCGGAAACCCCAAGCAAAATATCAAGACTTCTTACGCCAATATCCATATCAACGAGAAGAACTCTTTTATCGTGACGTGCCAACATTCTGCCAACACTTGCACAAAATGTTGATTTACCCACACCACCTTTGGCAGATGCAACAGATATAACTTTCATTTTATCATCCTAAATTTACAAGATTACGGTATCAATTCATTTACTGTTCCTGCGGTATCGAAGCTTGTTTTCTGACCGAAATAGTAGTTATAAACAGGAACTGCCGCCTGAGAGGTCTGGCTACCTGACAAAGCATTTTCCGCTACAATAGCAATTGCAATTTCAGGGTCATCATAAGGTGCAAAGGAAATAAAGAAACCATTGTTGCAGTCCATTGTAACACCACTTTTAGTTGTTCTTTTAAGCTGAGATGTACCCGTTTTACCTGCAGCTTCAACAATACAATCCTGGAAATAATAAGAGCTACCACCATTCTGTATAACCTGGCGCATACCTTGCTTCACTATTTTAAGAGTTTTTTCACTTACATTTATAGTATTAAGGACTTCAGGCTGAGTTTCATAAATAACCTCTGTCATATCTGCAGACAGAACAGATTTTATGATATATGGTTTATATCTTGTTCCGCCGTTGGCTATTGTTGCACAATAGTTTGCAAGCTGTAACGGAGTAAACAGGTTGTCAGACTGACCGATTGCCGCCTGAACGGTATCACCGGGGTTCCATACCTGACCTGCAGCTTCTTTATTGGCAATACTTGCAAGAACACCTTCTGCTTCGGGAATTTCAATTCCGGTTTTCTGCCCTAAGCCTAAAAGACTGCAGTATTTATTCATTTTATCAATACCAAGCTTTTTACCCATTTCAAAGAAATAGATATTGCAGGATTTTTCCAGAGCAGTTGTAACATTAAGATAACCGTGAGATTGCAAACATTTAAAGGTCTGGTCTTCAAGGGTATATGTTCCGCCACAATAGCAGGCTGTGTTAATATCTGCCGCTTCCTCTTCCAAAGCTGCAATTGAGATTGCAGGCTTCATTGTTGAACCGGGAGCATAAGCACTCTGCATACCTCTGTTCCACAAGGGACTTTCGGTATCTGCCGCCAACTTACTGTAATCTTTAAAGTATCTTGTTATATCATAAGTGGGCAAAGATACATTTGCAAGAACTGCACCTGTTTTGCAGTTCATAACAACCATTGCACCTGCAGTACCGAAATATGATGAGTTTTTATTATCAATAAGCATTTCCTGCAAGGCTTTTGCCGCAATCTTCTGGAGCTCGCTGTCGATGGTTGTAACAACAGTATTACCCTGCTGAGGCTTGGAAAGATAATCCTCGGTAACAGAACCGTCAGAATTGGTTGTGGTTGTTTTTATGCCGTTAACACCACGAAGATAGTTTTCCATTGTGGCTTCGATACCGCTTTTACCGTAACTGTCATTAAGAGTATAGGCATTATTTTTTAATACTTTGATTTCTTTAGCGGTAAGAGTATCATCATTTAATTTTTCTTCAAGTTTTTTTGTTTCAAGCTCATATTCTTCTGCACTTATAGAGCCTACAACACCAAGAATATGGGAAAAGCTTGTTTTGTCACTGTATTCACGATAGCTGACACTCTCTGCATCAACCCCCGGGAAAGTACTGCTTTTTTCTTTTATTGCAGAAACAATTTCTGTCGGAACATCTTCCGCAAAAGTATAAGGCGAAGAAACTGAGAAATAAGAATATTTCATACCAAAGCAAACTGATGCAATTTTTCTTGCATCCTCTCTGCTGTAACTCTCAAGACCATATCTTTTAACAAGAGCATCAAGGCATTCATCCGCCGTTGATTTTTTGCCCTTTTCCATTTCAAGCATATTCTCGGAAACCATATATTCAAATTCGGTTTCTTTTTCTTTATCTATTACAAGTTCGCCATTTTTATATTTTAAAGGAAGAGGGTCACGCCACTCAATATCATTTTTCTCAAAAAGATTTATAAGTGAAAAAATCAATTTGTTCCTTTCATCCTGCTTTTTTGAAGAAGGAAAATCTGAATATTTGAACACAACAGAATTACCCTGCCTGTTTGTGACAAGGGGTTTACCGTTTGTATCAAGAACTTCGCCTCTTGAGGCTTTAACGGAACTGCTGGAAACTGCAAGACTATCTGCCGCGGCTTTATATTTATCTGCATCAATCAACTGGGTTTTCACAAAACCGAAAATCAGAAACAAAAAGAGCAGACCTATTATTACCGTACCTGCAATTCTTCTTTTTTTTCTCAATTCAATAGACATAATTTTTTACTCAACAATCATATAAGAACTGTAAATTCTTTTAACAATAAAATAGCAAAGGGGAACAAAAACGACTGTAATAATAAGCGAGGGCAAATAGAATGTGAAGATTTGCCTTATGGGGCTTCCTGCTCCCCAGAATCTTATGGCAATATAAAGAATTTCATAAGCGGTAACGCTTCCTGCGCCTAAAACCAATGCAGTTATTATATTATTTTGCATAAGGTGGCTTATAAGAAGACTGCTCACGGCACATACAGCCATTAAAATTATGGTATTGAAACCGTCAACACCGCTTGAAACATCCCACAAAGCACCTGCAAATGCACCAAAAACTGCCGCAGGAACTTCTCTTTCAAACATTGCAATTGCAACACAAAAAGGAACGCAGAGAAATACCCTTATACCAAAAAAATCCAACAGACCACCAACAGAATTCTGCAATAAAACAGAAATGACCAACAATGCGCCAAAAATTGCCCACCTGATGTATTTAGGCTTGTTATCACCATAATGCAAGGGTATCACCTCTTTCCTTTCACTTATTTTAAATTACTCTTCGCCCTGACCTTCAAAGGATGTAATAACAAAAACATCGGAAATCTTTGAAAGCTCTGCAAAGGGCTCGATCTCTGCATAAAAACCTGCAGAAACATCATCATTATGAACCGCTTTTACCTGACCAATGAGAAGACCATCGGGGAAAACTCCACCGGCACCTGATGTGCAGACAATACCACCGCCAACAACCGATGTTGAAGCATCAAGACCCGATAATTTGCATAAACCATCTTTATAAAGAGTGGTATCGCCTGAAACATAACCGTATTCTCTTGTGCCCGATTCCAGAGCACCTATATTAACTCTTGGGTCAATAAGCGTATAAACAACACAGGTGGAAAAATTAACTTTTTTAACAATCCCCACTACATATTCGCCATATATAACAGGGTCATCCACCTCTACTCCATCCTTTGAACCAACATTCAAAGTGAATGAGCCATAAGCATCTGCCACATCACGTGATAAAACAGAGCCGTAGCTGAATTCAAAATCGGGGTTTTGTTTTTTTATACCGTAGAATTCTTCGTAAGAATCCACCTTTTTTTTCATTTCATTATAATCTGCAAGCTTTTTGCGATATTCTTCCAATTCTTTTTTCAACTCTTTGTTTTCTTCTTCATAAACAGAAGCAGATTCAAAGGAAACTGAAAGCTCTCCTAAATTTTCAGAAATCGCCGCAGATAATTTCTGCAAGGGAGAAAAAACTGTTCCCAATGCAGATGTAATAGGTGAAGAAGCATTATGAGTAAATGCCGCAGTAAGCACACCAAGAAAAATTACAACTGCAATAACAACAAGATTTTTAAAACCTTTGCTACGGAAAAATCTTTTCATATATCAGCCTTTCTTATTTAGCTCCGAATCCTAAAAGGTCTTTTTCAAGACAAATTCCTGTACCATTAACAACGCAGTCAATAGGATTCTTTGCAACATTAACGGGCATACCTGTTTCGGATGAAATAAGCTTATCAAGTCCGCGGAGAAGCGCACCGCCACCTGTGAGGGTAATTCCTCTTTCAATAATATCTGCCGCAAGCTCGGGAGGAGTTCTGTCAAGAGTATAGCGGATTGCATCAAGAATCTGGTCGACAGGGTCTGCAAGAGCCTGACGAACCTGTTCGCTTGTAATCTCAACAGATTTGGGAAGACCATCAATAAGATTTCTACCCTTGATTTCCATTGCTGCCTCACCTTCATAGGGATAAGCAGAGCCTAATTTAACTTTAATATCTTCTGCAGAGCGTTCACCAATAAGAAGATTGAAGGTTCTTTTTACATAAGAGATAATTGCATCATCAAATGTGTCACCCGCAACTCTTACTGATTTTGAGGTAACAATATCACCAAGAGAAATAACTGCAACTTCACTTGTTCCGCCACCGATATCAACAATCATACTTCCTGTTGCATCAAGAACGGGAAGACCTGCACCGATAGCTGCTGCCATTGGTTCTTCTATAAGGCTGACATATCTTGCACCTGCGCTTTTAGCCGCATCGTGCACCGCTCTTCTTTCAACCTCTGTAACGCCTGAGGGAATACAAATCATAACTCTCGCTCTGTTGAAAGGCGAACCGCTGATTGCTCTTTTAATAAATGCTTTGAGCATATCTGAAGTCATATCAAAGTCTGCAATAACACCATCCTTAAGAGGTCTTACTGCTGTAATTGAACCGGGGGTTCTGCCAATCATTTTTTTAGCATCTGCACCAACGGCAACAACTGTTTTGGGATTTGTTCTTTCGTCAACTGCCACAACTGAGGGTTCTCTTATAACGATCCCCTTACCCTTAACAAAAACAAGTGTATTGGCAGTACCTAAGTCAACGCCTATGTCCTGTGAAAATAACATTTATATACATTCCTTTCGGATTATTTTTCTTATTTATTTTTTCTGAAGATGTATGTTGCAAAAAATACCGCTGCAGAAATGGTAACAATGGTCGCTCCTGCCGAAGTATCTCCATAAAAGGAAACCAAAAGTCCCGAAACACCGCAAACAAGGGAAATAATTACGGATGAAATCAGATACTGACGGGAGTTTTTTGCAATATTTCTTGCTGCTGCCGCAGGTAAAATCAACAAAGAGTTAATAAGGAGAATACCCACCCATTTTATTGACATCATTACAACAACTGCAACAACAATAACAAATATATTCTCATAAACAGCAGTTTTAATACCGCGACTTGCGGCAAGCTCTCTGTTTACTGATATAACAAGAAGCTTATTGTAAATAAGCGACCAGATTATTATCACAACTATTAAGGTGATAAATAAACTTAAAATCTCGGTTTGCGTTACACTTAAAATATCACCTACAAGATATGCACTGTATTTTGAAAAGCTTCCGCCATAGGAAAGCACAAGAAGTCCAACTGCAACCGAGGTGGAGGAAAACACGCTGATAACCGTATCGGAAGAGGTGTTTCCTTTATTTTTTACTCTTGTAATAACAAGAGCGAGAAAAACTCCGAAGGCCACAAGGGAAATCATTTCATTTTTTATTCCAAGAAGAACACCCAATGCAATACCTGTAAAAGCACTGTGACCGAGAGCATCGGAGAAAAATGCCATTTTATTGTTTACTGCCATTGTTCCGAGAATCCCCATAAGAGGTGCTATCAGAAGAACCGCAATAAAGGCATTAACCATAAATTTATAGTCTGCCCAGGAAAAAGGCAAAACAGAACTTAAGAAATCATAAATTAAATTCATTTTTCTGCCTCCCCCTCAGTTAAACTATAAAAACTGCTTTTAAATTCAGGAGAATTGAAAACATCTTTTGCATTACCGCTTTTAAGAACGGATTTATTAATAAGAACAACATTATCGGCAAAATCTCTCACAATTCCCAAATCGTGAGAAACCATAGCAATTGCCATATGATAATTCTGCTTCAAATCCTTGATAACCTCATAGAATTTTTCGCTACCTGCCGCATCCACACCTGAAACAGGCTCATCAAGTAAAAGCAATTCAGGAAGCGGATACAAAGCACTTGCAAGCATAACTCTCTGAAGCTCACCACCTGAAAGAGAGCCCAATTTTCTCTGCTTTAAATCCTTACAACCAACCATTTCAAGTGCATTATCAATATCTTTTTTAATTTTCTTATTTTTAAAGAAGCAAACAGGACTGTTTGTTCTGCCCACAAGAAGAAAATCTTCCACGCTTATTGGTGCAGAACGGTCAAAATCCAGATGTTGCGGAACATAACCAATTGTAATATTACTTATTTTTTCTCCATCGTGAGATTCATAAGAAACTGTACCTTCGTGGTGAATTTCACCGAGAATTGATTTAACAAGTGTTGTTTTACCGGCACCGTTAACACCGATAAGGGCAGTCAATTCTCCGCAATGAAGGTGAAATGAAACTGCCGAAAGCAAAACTTCGCCGCCTTTTTTTACGCCTATATTATCAACTTTTATTTTACAAAGACCGCAGCCGTTTTCGGAAGCCATTACTTCACCGCCTTTAAAATCATATTATAGTTTTCTTTCATTATATCTTCATAAGCAGTAATTGTTTCTTCACCACTTATGATGGGATTTATAACATAAATTGCTGTATTTGTTTCTCTTCCCAGAATTTCTGCGGCAGAACCGCTGTAATTCGGGTCAACAAACAAAGCCTTTATATTTTCTTTTTTTATTCTGTTGCTTAAACCTGCAAGCTCTTTTGCAGAAGGTTCGTAGCCCTCATCGCTTTCAATGGTATGGCAAATATGAAAACCTAAATCTTGTGCGAGATATTCATAAGCTCCGTGAAAAGAGATTACATTCACATCATTTGTTCTTAAAAGAATTGATTTCCTTTCTTCCTCAAGAGCATCAAGTCTTTTAATATAATCCGAATAATTCTCTTTTATCTCATTTTCGTATTGAGGAAACTCTTTTACAAGCCCGTTTCTGATGTTTTCGACCTGCACCTTTGCATTATCTACCGAAAGCCATATATGAGAATTTTCGTGGTGATGGTGGTCATTGCTTTCCTCTTCGTGATGATTCTCATCTTTGCAAACAATATCAATATTCACAGAAGAATCAATCACCTTAAGATTTTCAACACTCTGAAAAGCATCCTCAAGGAAGCTTTCCATACCTGCGCCATTTATTACAAGGACCTGTGCATCGCTTAAAAGCTTTGCATCCTTTGCTGTAAGGGTATAATCATGAAGGCAACCAACACTTTGCTCTGCCATACATTCCACACTTACATCCTCGATACCGTTCAGAAGGTTTAAAGTAAAGATGTAAACCGGGTAAAATGATGTTGCAACAATCGGTTTATATTTTTGCAATCTGGGGGCATTTCCTGTGCAGGCATTCAAGAAAAGAACACACAACACAAGAAACACACAAATCATTTTTTTCAAAGCATTGTCACCTTACCAATCGAATTCTGTAGGGAACTTCTGAACCATACATACCTGTTTCTACTTTTATGTAGTAGGTACCCGGTTGAAGAGTTACAATGCCTGTATTAACAAGACCTTCGTTAAGAGAAGATTCTACACTACCGAGAACTTCACCCTCCTCATTAACAATACTTGCTGTCCAGGTAAGTGAGCTGTCATTGATTTTTTCGTGACCCAAATCAACGCTTACATTTCTTTCTTCGGTAATTTCAAATTTATAATAGTCTTCATCGAAATCAACATCGGATGAAAGAATTGCACCGTAATAGAAGGTTTTAGCTTCAATTTCCTTAGCAAGCTCCTTGGTTCCGTTAGGCTCTGTTTCAAAATCGTTTCTGGCAGTCAATGCCCACTGAACAGTATAGGAAGCAGAGTTATATGACAAGGAATCGCCATCAATAACTATATAATATTCGCCTTTTGCAAGACCAAGGTTTTTAATGGTACATTCTTTACTGTTCCAAGCAGAAATCTTTTTCACGATTTCTCGGTATTCACCATTTTCCTCCATAAGAACTCGTATATTCCAACCGTTCTTATCACCCTCAAGTGATTCATGGGAGAACTTAATATCCAATGAACCTGCTTCGGTCACATTAATCTTATAATAGTCTTTATCAAGACTGAGAAGTCTGTCGGCAAGAGAACCGCCCATAACTATATTCTGAGGCAAGTCTGTTGCAGTTTCGGGAGTGTCATTAAGCTCAAATTCGTTGTTAACCGCTTTATCTGCTCCCAGCACCATACTGTAAGTAGTAGCGATTGCAGAAACATTTTCCACCTTGATATAATAAACGCCTGCTTTAAGACCTATTGTTCCTGTTTTGATAAGTGTATCTGTCAGCTTAGATGTGAAATCACAAATCACTTCATCTTTCTCGGAAAGTATTTTTATATTCCACCCTGCTTTGGGGAATGTTAAATCCTCATGAGCAAATGAAAGATTTACGCAACTGTCCTTACTGAGCTCAAACACAAACCAGTCATGGTCATAGCCTTCTGTTCTTTGGGATGATGAACCATAAACAGCACGGCCCACACCTAAAGTGTTTGCAGTTTCTTTACTGTCATTGAGCTCTCTCTCGAAGGTGGAGGTAGCTGTGAATGTGGTTACAAGGGTGAATTCCCCGAAAAGCACATCAGTTCCCGGTGAAACAACAACCACATAAGTACCTGCGTCAACACCGGTTTCTCCCCAGCTTGCCGTAACATCGCTCCAGAAAGAATCAAAATATGTAAGCTCTTTATACTCTCTTTGCTCACCCTCAACTATTTTATAAAGGGTAACTCTATAACCACATTTCACGGAATCAAGAACATCATCGTGGTCAAGACGAACATCCAAAGCACCATCTTTTTCCACCTCAAAAATAAATGCTTCGTAATCTTCTTTTGATTCTAATGTACCAACCACGGTAGAGTTGGGGGTAATGCGAGTGGGTGTATTCATATTAAACATACCGTCATTAACCACATTTGCATAACCAACGGCACACAAAGACAATGCTACCGTTATAACAGCTACAATGACTGCTACAATTTTCACCTTTCGTTTATTCATCTGATAAACTCCTTTTAAGAACCATTTTTAATTCCTTAAGTGCGTTTTCGTACTGAGGGTCAGTGTCTGTATAAGCACATAAAACAGACCCTGCAAGCTCTGCATTTAATATGGTAAAAGCACATTTAAGATTTTTTTCCATATCCTTAAGTGCTTCTTCACCTTTTCTTCCTGCCGCCGCAAGAAGAATACACTTTCTGCGTTTTTTTATAGGCTGAACTTTATTGTTTTTATAGAAAGATGTGTAATAGACCTGGAATCTGTCTATTAATGCTTTCACAGGGGCAGAGAAACCGCCATTATAAATCGGGGATGCAAAAATAATAACATCTGCGTTCTCGAATTCGTTATAAAATTCATCTAAATCTCTGTGAATGCATTTTCCTTTGCTTTCACAGAAATTACAACCATTACAAAAGCTGAACTTTTCCGAACAAGCATCAAACACAATTGTTTCTGTATCCGAAAATTCTGAAACAGCTTCCTTAAAAAGACAATTTGTAAAACTATCTTTTCGGGAAGAACCTTTAATCACAAGTAATTTTTTATTCATTTTTCAATTCCTGACCGCAGTATTTACAGAAAAGTCTGCCGTCTGCAGTTTCATAAAAAAGTTTGGGAAGATATTTTTCAACACTTGTTATGCAATCTTCTTTACCGCAAATTTCGTTGTGTGTATCTTCTTCAAATTGGGATTTGATTTTTTTACCTGCCCTATTGGACATTGTTTTTGATAATATTGCCATACAAGCATCAACATATCTGTCAAAGCCGGAAAAATATTTTGCTCTTGCATCATCATCGACAGAAGCAGGTAATTCCTCTCCTCTCGGGAAGGGATGGAGAATAACCAAATCCTCTTTTGCCGCAAGAAGCATTCTTTCATCTAATGTAAAATTATGCTTTCTGGCTTCATACATAATTTCACTTTCAAAATGCTCTTTTTTAACTTCTGTCATATAAAGCACATCAAGTTCGGGAAGAATTTCAAAAAGGTTATCGTAAACCACAAAATCCTTTTCTCTTTTATCCATAATATTGATGTAATCTTCAGGAAGAGGTTTCCCGTTTACTGAAACAAAGTAAAATTCGTTACCTTTGTAAAGATTAAGACATTGTAAAAGATGTTTAACAAGAGCATTATCAGAAAAATCGCCCAAAAAACCGATTTTCATATTTGAAACATGCTTTTTTTCAACCCAGATAGAAGAAAAATCTGAAAGGGTTTTAACAGGATATGCTCTTCCTGCATCACCTGCATTTATAACAGGAACAGCAGAATAAAGAGAGGCTGCTCTGGCAGCACCTTTTTTATTATGGGAAAGCACAATAACATCCCCGAAAGAAGACATAGCTTTAACAGCATCTTTTAATGTTTCATTGGGGTTAATAGCAAAATCCACTGGCACTCCGCCCATTTTAACTGTTGCCGAAGAGAATGCGGATTTAGAATTTCTGTCATCAACGCAGAAGGCATTTACTACGATTTTCTTTTCCAGATCTCTGGAATATGCAGTTTTATTTTCCTTGATAAAGGTCATTATATTAAGAGCTTCACGCAGACCTTCTCTTGAAAAATCCGTAATATCTAAAAAACGTTCCATTTGCATAATCCGCACTTCCTTCCATAATTTAGTGACACCTATCCATTATCTGCTTAATTATATCATACATTATATATAAAAACAAATACTTTATTTAAATTTTTAAAAATATTTACAAACATATAACAATAGCAAAACCGCCCACCTGAAAGGTGAGCGGTTAGTTGCTAAAATAAGTATTTTGATTAGTCTTCAACAGGAGCGCCTACGGGGCAAGAACCTGCACAAGCACCACAATCAATGCAAGTGTCTGCATCGATAACATAGATGCCATCGCCTTCAGAAATTGCTTCAACGGGGCAATCTGCTGCACAAGCGCCACATGAGATGCAATCATCAGTAATCTTGTATGCCATTTCTCTGACCTCCTTGCTAATATTTGATTTCATTGTAGCACATATTTTTCTAAAATCAATAGAAAAATATGAATTTACAAATTTTTATTTTATTATTCATTTACATCGTTTTCGACATTTTCTTCTTTAGGGGCTTTAGCACCTTTGACAATTCTCACTTCTTTTCGATGAAATTCGGTGGGAATTGCTTCAGGTCTGCGGTCAAGCTGAACCTTGATTTTACCTGTAAGAAGGCTGTTATCAACAACTGTACCTCTACCCTCTCTGGTATCTACCACCGAACCTATACGAGGAGTTACCTTTGCAAGATATTCATAGCTTTCCTGCTCATATTTAAGGCAACACAAAAGTCTTCCGCAGGTACCGCTGATTTTAGAAGGATTAAGAGAAAGTCCTTGCTCTTTTGCCATTTTGATTGAAACGGGATGGAAATCATCAAGAAACTGAGAGCAACAGAAGGGTCTGCCGCAAATACCAAGACCTCCCAGCATTTTCGAAACATCACGAACACCTATCTGGCGCATCTCTATTCTTGTTCTGAAGTTACCTGCAAGAATTTTTACAAGCTCTCTGAAATCCACTCTGTCATCAGATGTGAAATAGAAAATCATTTTGCTTCCGTCAAAAGCGCATTCAACCTCTACAAGACTCATATCAAGTCCCAGTTGTTCCACTTTTTTCTCACAGAAAGCAAACGCTTCATCCTCTTTTTTTCTGTTTTGCTCAACAATTTTAAGGTCTTCTTTATTTGCTTTTCTTATAACCTTTTTTAAAGGATGAACTATTTCTGCATCATTAACCTTATGGTTATTAGCTGAAACCTCGCCGCATTCAATACCGCGAACGGTTTCAACTATAACTTTCTCGCCCTTTGAAAATTCTTTTCCGTCAGGATCAAAAAAATAAACTTTACCATTTTCTTTAAAACGGATGCCTACAACTTCTGCCATATATAAATAAACTCCAAATTTTATATTTTTGCGCACAATACTGCGGAAAGCAACGTATAATTCGGGTTGTTTTCCAATGATTTTAATAAACCGTCAGCTATTTCATACATATAAAGTAATTTTTCCAAGGTAAGACTCCCTGACAACTTTTGAGATGCTTTTTCAAAAGCATCAAGTAAAACTTTACCGTTGGTTTTAAGTACAATTGCATCTCTGAGAACACTAATAAATAAATCAAGAACCTCTGCAGTAAGTGCTTTATTACCATCCATCAAAGCAGTAGCTTCTATACGGTCATATTCATAAGGCGATAAAACCGCATCAACAAGATTATTTACAATACCTGCGGCTTTTTCACTATATTCTGTTGCAATATTTTTGCCCATTCTCAAACGGACAACTCGGGAAAGCACCGTTCCGATTACTGCATTTGATGTTTCACTTGTAAGCACAAAAGCAGTATATCTTGGTGGCTCTTCCAATATTTTAAGTAAAAGATTCTGACTTTCTTCTGTCATTTGTTGCAATTCTTCTATAACAAAAACTTTAACATCTGCTTCATTAGGTGTAAGGTAAGCATCTGCCACCATTTTTTTTACATCATCTTTTACAAAATGCTTTTTATCGTCAGGTTTTTTTATCGTAATAATATCGGGATGAATATTTTCTTTTGCTTTTCTGCAATGCTCACATTCTCCGCAAGGAGTTCTGTCCTTATTCTCGCAAACCATCATACGAGCTGCAAGAAGAGCAAGGCTTCTTCTCTGTTCCTGACTTGCTCCATCAATAAGAAGCGCATGAGGTCGCCTTCCATCAACGAAAAAACTGTCCAGAGCTTTTAAAATATTCTCCGAAAACATATTTTTTTCAATCATAATTTTATCATTTTATCCACATCAATTATAAAAAGTGTTGCTCCGCCGATTGTAACCTGAACAGGAGCTGCACTGACAAATCCCTCTCCCATATATGGTGGAGTAGTGGGAATCATCTGAGTTCTGCGAGAGCAACAGCTTCTGAAAATTTCTACAACTTCATCAACCTGCTCATCTTCAACGCCTACAAGAACAGTTACGTTTCCCAATTTTAAAAATCCACCTGATGTTGAAAGCTTGGTAGCCTGAAAAGATGCTTTTGTAATCTCTGCAAGAAGGTCATTAGCATCATCGCTGTTAATAATACCGATAACAAGTTTCATTGACTGTCACTCCTTTATTTAATCTATATTTATTATATTATAATTGATTTTTTGCTCATTTACAACTAAATTTTGCTCAATGCAATCATAACAGGCATTGTGAAAACTGACACAATTGAACACATTGCAACTATTTTGGAAGCCACACCCGTGTCTTTTCCGTATTTTGCAGAAAACATTACAGTATTATTGGCACTGGGAACAGATGCTGAAATCATACAAGCTGTAAGAAGTGCACCCGAAATGCCGAAAATTTTGAAAATGCCAAACATTATCAAGGGCAAAACAATGGTTTTCAAGAAAATAACAAGATAATTATTTTTCTCTTTGAACATTGTTTTCAAATCTGTGTTGGCGATATAGGTTCCAAGGAAAATCATTGCAAGAGGCGTGTTCAGATTTGAAATATGAGCTACCGCTGAATTAATTACATCAGGTAATTCAAAATCAAAAATAAACAGCGGTAAACCTATTAAAACTGAAATTACACCGGGATTTAAAATCAATCTTTTTAATTCAAATTTAGCTTTGCCCTCACCCTTATTAATGCACCATATTCCGTGGGTAAATGAAAGAATGTTGAATGCTACAACACCTGCAGAGCAATAGAAAACACCTTCACTACCTAAAATAGCATTGCAAAGAGGAAGTGCCATATATCCCATATTACCGTAGCTTACTGCATATTTGAATACAGAAGAATTTTTATCATTCTTTTTATTAAAAAACGGTATAGCCAGAAGTATTCCAACAGTAAGAGTACCGGTCATACAAATAAAAGCAATCAAAAGTGTTTTTGCAGTTTTTATATCAAAATCCATATTCATAAAGGACTGAACAATAACTGTTGGAGTGATGATATAAAAAAGCAAATCGTTTGATCGTTTTGAGGTTTCCTGACCGAAAACATGCAAACGGTCGGCAATAAAGCCGACCGCAACCAATAAATACAGTATAATAACCTGTTGTGCGGCCATTGTCATATTAGTTAAAAACATTTTATTCCTCCTACCACACTTTAAGTTATATTATTCTTTATTGTTTTTCTTTTTTAAATCTGCAAGAGTAACTATTTTCAACTCATCTGAATTGTTTTCTTCAACAATTTCTTCTTTTTGCTCTTCAACAGTTTCTTCTGCTTGCTCTTCAATAACCTCTTCAGTTGCTTCTTCAACAGTTTCTTCTACCTGCTCTTCAACAATTTCATCGTCAAGAACAGATTCGTCAAATTTAAATTCAAAGCCTTTAACAGTATCTGTTGTTTCTGCTTCAATATTACTGATATTTTCTTCAACTGACTGTTCTGTTTCTTCTACTACTTCTTTAATTTCTTCAGTTAATTCAAGCTCTTCAACATCTTCTTCAAAAGAACTGTTAAAATCATCCTTCTTTGCAACCACTTCAAAATCATCGGGTAAGTCGATTTCATTAACTGTTCTTCTGTTTTTAATGCCGTCTTTGAAGCCTACACCCAAAGATGCAAACACATAAGCCATTATAAACACCAGAATTGCAAGATGGGAAAAATCAAAGCTATAGCCATCAACAGCTTCAAGACCAACCAAAGCAATAACAATTCTCGGAATTGTAACAAGTGATGCTAAAAGAGCAGCAACAAGTCCGTAGCCGTAAATACCCCACATACTGTCTTCTGTGAAAACACCGGAAGAAATACGAGCAAAAGTAATAAAGAAAAGCATTACAAATACGAACATAAAAATTTCAAAAAGAAGCTCTGAAATTTTTATAAAGCTGATAGGGTTCATAAGTTTTGTAATAAGAACCGTCATAGACCAGCACAAAGGAGAAAGTGCAAGAAGCTTAAATTCCTTATATGAAGCTTTTCCGTTAAGATGACTTATACCGAAAACAATGAAATATATCATTGCAAAAAATGCAAAAACCAGCTCAAGAATTGTAAAGCTTCCGCCTTTTTGAGCAAGATTTGTTTTTAACAAACTAATAAATATAGCGGCATTACCCTGATTTACGGGAATTATCTCACCAAGAGTTCTGAATATGTCCCAACCCATTCCGCCGGTTATAACAAAGGAGGCAACTCCTAATAACAGGTTTTTACCTGCAGGAAGTTTAGGTGAAGGAACCTCTTTGCTTATAAAACTTAAAACAAGGAAAAGAAGACCAAATACAACCAGAACTGCATATAACACAGGCACAGTTACATCGCTTTCCTTGAAAAAACCGTTTGAAGCATCCACAAGAGCCAACAATTGATAAACTCTTGTAGGTAAAGATACCAACACTGCTGCTGCGAAAACAAAAAGAAGATATTTCATTTTCACTGCACTTGAAGAACCTTTGATTTTTTTCATATATTTACAGTCCTTTCAATTATCGTCATTATCTCTCATCAAGAGGAATATATCGGGTCTGACGTTTAAAATTAGAAATTCGCTCATCAATAGGTGCATATTCCTTAGGAACAGCGACATTTTTATAAGCAGGTCTTATAACTCTGTTACCTGTTATAAGTTCTTCAATTCTGTGAGCAGACCAACCTGCAACACGAGCAACCGCAAAAAGAGGTGTGTATAAATCCATGGGAATACCCAACATTTCGTATATAAGACCTGAATAAAGGTCAACATTGGCACAAATCTTTTTGTTATTGTTTTTCTCGCTTGCAAAGATTTCGGGAGTGAGCTTTTCGATAAGTTCAAGAGCTCTGAAATCTGCACCATAGCCCTTATCCTCTGCAATTTTTCTTGCTTCACGTTTAAGGATAACCTGTCTTGGGTCAGAGAGGGTATAAACAGCGTGACCCATACCGTAAACAAGACCGCTCTTATCCCCTGCTTCGCGGTTAATAATCTTTTTAAGGAAATCTGCAATCTGACCTTCATCGGTAATATCTGCAACATCCTCTTTGAGATATTTAATCATTTCCGCAACCTTAAGGTTTGCACCACCGTGACGAGGACCTTTAAGAGCACCGATACCTGCAGAAATTGCAGAATATGTATCTGTTCCGCTGGAAGAAAGAACTCTTGTTGCAAAAGCGGAGTTGTTACCGCCACCGTGCTCTGCATGAAGCATGAGGCAAAGGTCGAGAAGCTTTGCTTCTTCATCTGTGAATTTTCTGTCTGAACGAGTAGTGTAAAGAACAGTTTCTGCAGTTGAAAGACCTTCTTTTACAGGGTGAAGATACATACTCTTTTTGAGATAGTGCCTTCTTTTAACCTGATATGCATAGGTCATAATCATAGGAAGCTGTGCTATAAGCTGAATGCTCTGACGCAAAACATTTTCAATTGAAATGTCATCGGGATTACTGTCATAAGAATACAAAGAAAGAACGGATCGCTCCAATTTATTCATAATATTGGGCGAAGGGGCTTTCATAATCATATCTTCGATAAAATCCTCAGGGAGCTCACGGCATTCACCAAGAACCTTATTAAATAACTTCAACTGATTTCTTGTTGGAAGAGTACCGAAAAGAAGAAGCCACGCAACCTCTTCATAACCAAAACGATTTTCTTCAACACAAGCATCAACAAGCTGATTAATATCAAGACCTCTGTATTTGAGCCTACCCTCAATAGGTCTTCTTTCGCCATCCTCTATGTAGTAGCCCTCAACGGAGCAAACTTTTGTAAGACCTGCCATAACACCGCTGCCGTCACGGTTTCTCAAGCCTCTTTTAACCTCAAATCTGTCAAAATATTCCTGAGGCATAGCACTGGATTCTTTAAGTTCATCACAAAGTGATTTCAAATCGGCACTTTTAATAGGTTCAATGTAACTTGGCAAACATCTCACTCCTTTTCACTGGTTCCAATAAATATTCAATCATACTTTTAAATAATAATTCATATTATTCTATAACAAATTGACTTTATTGTCAATAATATCAAAATAAAGGAATGGTTAAATTTTTATGAAAAAATTTTTATCACTTATTCTTGTATCTGCCATTGTCATTATTATTTTGCCTGTTGCACTTTTAAAAGAAAATCTTACTCCCTCAGAAAGCACTTTTATTCCGCAGACAAGCACAACTCAACCAACCGAAAGCACCAATACTTTAACTGTTTTTCGTTCCTTCAACCAAGAAAACATACAAATTGACTTTTTTGAATATGTTTGCGGCAGCGTTGCGGCAGAAATGCCTCTTTCATATCACGAAGAAGCGTTAAAAGCTCAAGCAATTGCCTGCTATACCAACGCCTTGCGATTAAAAAACACCTCGGGAAGTGATGCCACTTATCATATCAGCGATGACAGCAGTATTCATCAGGGTTATTTAAACAGAGAACAGCGTGAAGAAAAATGGGGAGAGGATTTCTCAAAATATGAAAGCAAGCTTGAAAGCATTGTAAAATCTGTTGAAAATCTTGCAATTTATTATGAAAATGAGCTCTGCGTTGCGGCTTTTCATGCCATTTGCAGTGGGAAAACAGAAACTGCGGAAAATATATGGGGAGAAAAAGTACCGTATCTTACAAGTGTCAAAAGCAGTGGGGACAACTTATCGCCCCAATATTCTTCTGTTGTTGTTTTTGAAAAAGATGAGTTTATTGAAATTGCAAAGAAATTAACAGGAAACAAAAACATAAAAAATCTCAGAAACGGAATAGAAATAAAAGAAAAATCTAAGTCAGGAACGGTTCTCAAGGTAGTTCTCAATAAAAAGGATTTCACCGGCGATGAAATAAGAAAAGCCTTTTCTTTAAGAAGCCCTGTTTTCACCATAGAAGCTACAGAAAAAACTGTTACATTCAATGTTACAGGCTACGGTCACGGAGTTGGTATGAGCCAGTATGGTGCCGATTTTATGGCAAGGCAAGGAAGCAGTTATGAGGAGATTCTGAAGCATTATTATAAAGGAGTTGAAATAAAGTGAGGAATGAGGAATGAGGAGTGAGGAGTGTCGGGACCTGCGGTCAGCATTATAATTAAAATTTCTAAATCGTAAATATTGATTTAACTTGCAAGTTCTCTGTAAAAATGGTAGTATATGTGTATTCTATATTCAAGAAGGTGGGACACTGCTATGACTAAAAAAGAGAGAACTTTAAAAATCTGCGAATTGTTGAAAACAGATTATCCTGAAGCTATCTGCCAGCTTAATGCAGATACCCCTTTCCAATTACTTGTTGCAACCCGCCTTTCTGCTCAATGCACCGATGCAAGAGTTAATCTTGTAACACCCGCATTGTTTCAAAAATATCCATCTGAAAATGAACTTGCAGAGGCAGAAATCCCCGATGTTGAAAACCTCATTCATTCCTGTGGTTTTTACAGAGCAAAAGCAAAAGATCTGGTGGGAATGGCTAAAGATGTTAGAGATATTTACAAGGGCGTTCTCCCCGACACTATCGAGGAATTAACCAAACTTCCCGGTGTGGGCAGAAAAACTGCAAACCTTATTGTTGGTGATGTTTATAAAAAGCCTGCGGTAGTTGCAGATACTCACGTTATAAGAATCACAAATCTTTTGGGTCTTACAAATTCAAAAGATCCTAAAGCAGTTGAAATGCAATTAAAAAAGATTTTACCACCTGAAGAGAGCAACGATTTTTGTCACAGAATTGTTCTTCACGGACGAGCAGTCTGCATTGCAAGGCGACCCAAATGCGCAGAATGTTGCATCAAAGAAGTTTGCAAATACTATTTATCAAAAAATGAATGAGGTTAAAATGAATTACTCAAAAGGAAGAAAAATTTATATTATTATATCGGCAGTTGTTTTATTGGCGGTTCTGGTAACAATTTTCATTTTATCCGCCCAGAATGGTGAAGAATCCTCTTCTACAAGCGGTTTTTTCACAAAGTTGATTGAAGCTGTTTTCGGACAATCCGCAAACGAAGCCATTATAAGAACTCTGGCTCATTTTTGCGAATTTGCAGGTCTGGGATTTCTTATGTGCAATTTCATTTTCGCTTTAAAGGACAAGCTCAGACCTTTTTTGAGTATCCTTTTTTCCGTTGGTTATGCCGTAACCGATGAAATTCATCAGTTTTTTGTTCCCGGACGAGCTTGTCAATTATCTGATTTAGCTGTTGACTCATGCGGAGTTGTTTTTGGTATAGCAGTATTTTGCATAATAGTTTACATAATTTCCGAAATTAAACATAATAAAGCCCATTGATTTTCGCAAAAATCAATGGGTTTTCTTTACCATTCTTTAATTATTTCGGGATTTTGGAAAATCTCGTCAAGCTTTTTGATAAAGGGCATTACATCATTGAATGCGCCAATTCTATGGTCAAACATCAATGTGATAGGCAAGGTCTTTTTTGTTGCAATATCAACTTCGCCCTTTTCGTTTCTGAAAGCATAATCTATATCTTTAATAACACCCATTGCAAAAAGAAAAACCTGAGGATAAAGAAGAGGCGTATATGTAACATTACCGCTTAAACCGTCATACAAAACACCCCAGTTTGTCATACAAACAGAGCCTTCATTAAGTTCCTCAATAAGAAGCATTGATCCATCACGGGGAGCAGGTTTTAATCTTCCGTCAAGCTTTGCAACCTTGTGTTTTCCTACATAACCGGTAACAGTCTGAGCAATTGTTGCTTTGATATCACCCTTTAAAAGAAGACCGATTGTTCTCTGAGTAACAACATCGAACATAACCTTGTCCAAATCTGTTGTTTTCAATCTCTTAAAAAGCTCTGCAATCTGTTCGGAAAGCTCTTTTAAGCTCTTATTTTCTGTTTCTCTTACTTTTATGGGGAAAGTTTCACCGTTCTCCAATAAAACAGGCATAGCAACATCAATATGTTTTTTCATTATGAGAGTACCACAGGAGTTAGTTGTGTTAAATTCAATGTGAGAATTCAACTTCGGTGCGGCTTTAAGACCTTCTGTGAGAATTTTCATCATAAGCGTATTGAAGGAAAGCTCGTAACCGCAATTTTCTTTCAACTCCTGAAATTCTTCCCATAATTTTGTTATATCTGCTTCATAGTTATAACCGCAAGTTGGGGAATTCTGCTGGGCTTTAGTAAGAATATAACCTGAAACTCTGCTTCTGAGTCCAAAATATTTTACCTCGTCCTCAGGAAGCGGTTTATTTAATGTAGCTTTTAAAAACTCTTTAAAACTCATTTTCTCTTTACACAAACAGCTTGTGTTTTCCTTTCATATTATGTTTTAAACTATACCATTTGGAAAGTGTTTTGTCAATTCAACAGGTATTGACCAAAAAGATTTAAACTTGTATAATTTTATTAAATTAAGTTTCTTGAGGTGAGCTTATGAAATCATTTGAAAAAATCAAGAGAAAAACCTTTAATCTGATTGGTCTTGTGGTTAACAAGGTCGGTCAGAACGAGGCGCAGAATACAGAAAATCTTGACAGAACAGTTACAGAGGGTATGCCCGAACTTTTAAGAACTGCCGCCGCAGAGGGGACTGTTCTTTTAAGAAATGATAATGTTCTCCCCTTTTCCGAAAATGAAACCATTTCCGTTTTTGGCAGAGTGCAATATGACTATATGTTTGTTGGCTATGGTTCAGGCGGAGATGTTATAAAACCCTATACAGTTAATTTAATGGAAGGTCTCAAAAACTCAGGTGCTAAAATTAACACCGAGCTTGCAGATATTTACGAAAAATGGTGCAGAAAAAATCCGCCCGACCATGGTTTCTGGGGACATTGGCCTCTTTATTATGAAGAAATGCCCATTGAAACAAGCATTATTGAAAATGCCTCAAAAAAGAGCGACTGTGCCGTTGTTGTAATCGGTCGTTCCGCAGGTGAGGACAGAGAAAACAAGCTTGAAGAAGGAAGCTACTATCTCACAGCGGATGAAAAATCTCTTATCGAGAGAGTTAATACAGCATTCAAAAAGACTGTTGTGGTGCTTAATATCGGCAGTATCATTGATATGAGTTGGGAAAAAGATTTGCTTAAAAATAACAGTGCAATTCTCATTCCTTGGCAGGGCGGTATGGAAAGCGGTAATGCCCTTGCAGATGTGCTTTTAGGTAAACAAGAGCCATCAGGTAAATTAACTGATACTATTGCTAAAGATTATTTTGATTATCCTTGTGCATCTTCATTTGGTGAAAAAGAATATAACAACTACACAGAAGATATTTTTGTTGGCTACAGATATTTTGAAACCTTTGCAAAGGACAAGGTTCTTTATCCTTTTGGATTCGGTCTCGGCTATTCTGAATATAAAAGAGAATTCATAAGCGGTGAGGTTAAAGACAACACAGTAACACTTAAAGCAACAACCGAAAATATCGGTAATTACTGCGGTAAAGATGTTTTGCAGGTTTATGCAGAAGCACCACAAGGTACTTTAAGTAAACCAACAAGAGTTCTTTGTGACTTCAAAAAATCAAAAGCACTCTCAAAGGGTGAAAAAGAAGATTTTGAATTTAATATCCCTTTCTATGCTTTCTCATCTTATGATGATAGCGGTGTAAGCGGTCACAAATCCTGCTACATACTTGAAAAAGGTACATATAATTTCTATCTTGGTGCTGATGTTCAGTCTGCAGAAAAAGTATTTTCTTTTGACATTCCTGAAACAATTGTTTTAGAAACTCTCAAAGAGGTTTGCGCACCTAAAGAAAGCTTTGAAAGAATTGTTGCAAAAGAGGGGAACGGAAATATTGCTTACAAAAAAGAAAATGTTCCTGTTTCAACTGACAATTTAAAAGATATTATTCTTAAAAATCTTCCCACAGATTGCGGTCAGACAGGTAATAAAGGCTTAAAGATTCAGGATGTTAAGGACGGTAAATGCACTCTTGATGAATTTGTTGCACAGCTTTCATTGGATGAGTTAGAAGCTCTTTCCCGTGGCGACTACACAATGAACAGCTCTCTCGGTAACGAGGGTAATGCAGGTGTTCTGGGTGGTGTAACAAAATCCTTGCGTGACAAGGGCGTTGCTCCCCTTACAACTACCGATGGACCTTCGGGTATTCGTATTAAGGCTTGTTGTTCGCTTCTTCCTATCGGTGCATCTGTTTCTGCAATGTGGAACACAGATTTAGCCTATGAAATGTATAAAAAAATCGGTAGCGAAATGAAAGTTAAAGGCTCTGATATTCTTCTTGCTCCCGGTATGAATATTCACAGAAGTCCCCTTTGCGGAAGAAACTTTGAATATTTCTCAGAAGACCCATTTGTAACGGGTAAAACTGCTGCGGCAGTTGTTAAGGGTGTTCAGAGTGGGGGTGTTTCAGCTTGTCCCAAGCATTTTGCTTGTAACTCTCAGGAAACCAACCGCAACCGCACAGATTCAAGGCTTTCCGAAAGAGCATTAAGAGAAATTTATCTTAAAGGCTTTGAAATATGCGTTAAGGAAGCGAGACCGCTCTCATTAATGACCTCATATAACAAAATCAACGGTGTATGGGGGCATTATCACTATGACCTTTGCACCAGAATTTTAAGAGACGAATGGGGCTTCGGTGGTCTTGTTATGACAGACTGGTGGATGCAATACACAAGCAGTCCCGAATTCCCCGAAATCAAGGATAACGGCTACCGTGTGAGAGCAGGTGTTGATGTTCTTATGCCCGGCGGCAAAAGAACAGGCAAGAAAAAGCCTGACGGCACTTTACTTAAAACCTACGGCAAAAAAAACGGCATAACACTTGGTGAAATGCAGGACGTTGCAAAGCATATACTTAAAGTTGTTATGGAAATTAAATAAAGAAAAATCGGGAAAAGATACAAAATCTTCTCCCGATTTTTTAAGTTTTAAAATGGCGAAAAGCCTTGATATACAATGGATTAAGGCTCAATCACAGAACCGTCCGAAACCACTGAAAAAGTCTGATTAAATTTCTAAATTAGCAAAATAGAATAATAAAAGTTGTGGTTTATGGTATAATTGAAGTATCAAAGGTTGGAGATGACGAGATGCTTCGAGAAGAAAGTAAACAAAT
>JAZQMA010000002.1:0-5821 GCA_045543035.1 Acutalibacteraceae bacterium
GTCAGTTCCTTGCAGACGGCGAGTGGATTACCAAGCTCATTGAGAACCGTCTGGAGGACATTCGTCCATGTATCTGCTGCCACAACGCATGCTTTAATATGACCCATTATAAGGGACATGCCAACGATCAGGATTTGTATGATGCAATGCATATTTCCCGTTGTGCACTCGACCCTCAGGTTATGCAGTCCACTAAATATAAGATTACACCGGCAAAGAAGGTAAAGAATATTGCAGTCATCGGTGGCGGTATCGGTGGTATGGAAGCTGCTATCGTTTGCGCTCAGCGCGGTCATAAGGTTGACCTTTATGAGAAAACAGATAAGCTCGGTGGTGTATTTATTGCTGCAGCTGCTCCTTCTTATAAAGAAAAAGACCGTGACCTTATTGCCTGGTACAACCGTGAGGTTAAGAAATATGATGCTATCACAATCCATATGAACACAGAGGTTAAGGATGTTGCATCTCTTGGCGCAGATGAAGTTATCGTTGCAACAGGTTCTGTTGCTAACAAAATTCCCGTTAAGGGCGCAGATAAAGCAATTGAAGCAGTTGACTTCCTTCTCGGTAACAAAGAGGTTGGTCAGAATGTTACAGTTGTTGGTGGCGGTCTTACAGGTTGCGAAATCGCATACGAGCTTTATCTCCAGGGCAAGAACCCCACAATTGTTGAAATGCAGGATGACCTTATCACCACTCCCGGTGTTGCTCTTGCAAACACAAGCTATCTCCGTGACTTCTTCAAGACAAACAAAGTTCCTGTTTATCTTGAAACAAAAACAACTGAAATCACTGATACAAGCGTAACAGTTATGACAAAAGACGGCAAAACAGAAACAATTCCTGCTGATAGCGTAATTCTTTCTGTTGGTTATAAACCTGCTCCCATCGCTGAAAAGAGCAAGCACGTTCACATTATCGGTGACGCTCTTAAAGTCGGCAACCTTCGTACAGTTATCTGGAAGGCTTGGGACGTTGCAATGAAGCTGTAATTTAACAGTAATAAATTTATCCGCCCGAGAATAACTTGGGCGGATTTTTTAAAAAGGATTTTAGTTTATGAAAATCTGTTTTGAAAACAAATCAAAGGATTTGGGTGCGGAAATTGCTTTTGCAGATAAAAGCGTTTTGAATATTCCTCCCAATTCACCCAAAGATATTGAAATAAATGAAGATAATATCACTTTTTCTGTTAAATATGTTCGCGATTTTACTTTTGGTTATCAGTACATTCCTAAAGTTGATGGTAAATTAACCGACCAACTTACAAACAAATTAACAGAAAAGGCAATTAAGTCTATCGGTAATGCTATTGTTCAGATTGTTAATACATATAAAATAAGCGGTTTGAACGATGGTTCGGTAATTAAGGTTAACGACAGAGCACATTATCTTTCAGCAGAAGGCATAGATGCGATTTTTAACTGCTTTCCTGCCCTTTACTATTTCGGTCAGGCAGAATGTGAAAATGCTGAAATAGAGATTGTTTCATCAGTTGCCATGAACCGCCCTGAATTTATAAGCCTTTATAAATTAATTTACAGAACAATTAACCTGCACGGCTTATTCTTTAATATTATTAAATACAAGGTGCAGATTAACAGACAAAGAAAAATTTCAAGCGGAAATTATCTGACAATGAAATTCAGAAAGCTTTACAGTTTACCTTTTAGCGAAAGAGAGTATCAGTTTAAGCCCATAACAGTTTTAACTGATAAATTCCTGAATTTTATAAAAGGAAAACTTCCTAAACGAATTTATAATAAGCTCGTTAGGAAGTTCAAAAATTATTTTAGTATTAAATAATGTCAGCAATAACAGGGTAGTGGTCCGATGGAAGCTTTCCGTTTATTTTATCGGTTGCGGTTTTAACAACTGCGACCGATTTTATGTTTTTAACGAAAATAAAATCAATCATTTTTGAACCATTGCCGTACCAATGAAAGCTATCAATATTGTCTTTCTCTTTTGCAATTGTTCTCGCATCGCAAAAGCCGTTTGAAAGCATAAGTTCATAAACGGGGTTGTCAGGTGTAACATTAAAATCACCCGTGATTATTATTGGAGTATCTTTGAATTTTTCAGCCTTTTGAAGAATTAATCTGAGACCTTCAATTTGTGCTGTTGTGCCGATATGGTCAAGGTGAGTGTTGAAAACTACATATACTTTTTCAGTTTCTTTTTCTTTTAAAACTGCATAAGAGCAGGTTCTGTTTTCTGCACCGTCCCAACCAAGACTTGGTTTTTCGGGTGTTTCAGAAAGCCAGAAATCCTCTTTATCAAGCAGTTCATATTTATGTTTGTTATAAAAAACAGGGGAGAATTCACCCTTTTTGTTGCCGTCATCCTTGCCGACACCAACAAAATCATAAGTATCTTTGAACTGATTAATTAAATATCTCATCCAGGAATAATGCACCTCTTGAAGTCCAAAGGTATCGGGTGAATATTTTTTTATAATTTCTCTGACAAGCTTCTGACGAAAAACCCAATGATTTTCGCCCCTGCCTGCACAAAGAATGTTAAAGGTCATTGATTTCATAAGGTCACCTCAAATTTCTTTAGATATTATATAATATTGTTTATGTTTTTACAACAAAATTAGGTTAATTGGTGTTGTGTTTTATATTATAATGTGTTATATTTAAAGAAATTTGAGGTAATAATCTTGGAGTTGATATTATGGATTTCAGAAAAGATTTAGTAGAAAACATTTTGCCTTTCTGGCTCAAAAATGCCATTGATTATGAAAATGGCGGTATTTATACCTGCCTTGACCGTGTGGGTAATATATATGGTACAGATAAAAGTGTATGGTTTCAGGGCAGAGCTTTATGGGTTTTCAGTAAGGCATATAACCTTATAGATAAAAATGAGGAATATCTCAAAGCAGCAAAGAATATTTATTCTTTCCTTCCTAAATGCACAGATACTGACGGAAGAATGTTCTTCACAGTAACTGCAGACGGCAGAGAGCTTCAGAAAAGAAGATATTATTTCTCCGAAACCTTTGCTGCAATCGGTTGCGCAGAGCTTTATAAAGCAACAGGTGATAAGGCAGTTCTTGAAAGTGCAGAAATGTATTTTAACGTAGCTTATGAATGCTTTACAGGTGTTCGTAAAAATCAGCCTAAAATCAATCCTGCAAACATTGATTCTAAAGCTCTTTCTCCCGTTATGATTATGCTTTCCACCGCTCAGGTGCTTCGTAGCATTGACGGACTTTGGGATAAGTATAACCCTCTTTGCAAAGAATGTCTTGATGAAATTCTTCACGGTGGTTATCTTACAGAGAAAGCACTTCTTGAAAGTGTAACAAAAGCAGGGGAGTTTATTGATAGTCCCAACGGCAGAATTGTTAACCCCGGTCACTCTCTTGAAGTTGCATGGTTTATTATGGCAGAGGGTCTTGTTACAGGTAACGAAGAGGCTGTTAATGTTGCAAGGAATATTATTGATATAACATTACCCTTGGGTATTGATAAAAAGAATGGCGGTATTATCGCTTTCACTGATTTAGAGGGCAAGCCTCCTGTTCAGCTTGAATGGGATATGAAGCTTTGGTGGCCCCAGTGTGAAGCTATGATTGCTCTTCGCCTCGCATATTTGCAGTTCAAAGACGAAAAATATAATGACTTGTATAATGAAATCAAAGAATACTGTGAAAAGTATTTCTGCGATGATGAATGTGGCGAATGGTACGGTTATCTCCATTATGATAATACTGTTTCCACAACTTTAAAGGGTAATATTTTCAAAGGTCCTTTCCATATTCCGCGCCTTTATATGATTATGGCTTCTATGGATGAAACAAACGGTATTACCGAATATATGAAATAAGGTTTAACTATGGAATTGAAAATTTATAATGCCCTTCGTTTTTATAAGGATTTTCAAGAGTTTGAAAAAGATTGCTGGCACAGATTAACTTCTTACCATTGGGAAAGTGAGCCGCCATACAGACCCAATACATATTTTAAAATGGGTGTTATAGGTGATGATTTGGTCGCAAAGCTTCAATGCTATGAGGAAAACCCCAGAGCAGTTTTTGAAAATCGCGATGACCCCGTTTACAGAGACAGTTGCCTTGAATTCTTTGTTGCTCCTGTTGAGGGTAGGGATGAGTATATAAATGTTGAAATGAATTCAAAGGGTGCATTTCTTTGCGAATTCGGTAAAGGTAAATATGACAGAGTTTTTGTAAGTTCATTAACTGAAAGCTCACCAATAGTTGAAGCCTTTAATGGCGAGGATATGAATGGTGCTTTCTGGGACGTTACAGTTAAATTAACAAAAGCTTTTCTTCAGGAGCTTTATAAAATAGAAAACATTGACTTTACAACAGTTAAAGCTAATTTCTATAAATGCGGTGACGATTGCGAAATTCAGCATTATTTAGCATTTTCACCTGTAACAACCTTGCCACCCGGATTTCATAATCCTGAGTGCTTTGCAGTATTTAAAAAATGAGGTAATTTAATATGAGTATGATAGTTGAAACAAATTTGCTTGAAATTATTAAGGCATTTCCCGATTTTGGTAAATATATTGGTTATAAACCTGTGTCCGAAGGTCATATAAATGATACATATATAGTTGAATATGAAATGGAAGACGGTTCTGTTTCTCGTTACCTTTTGCAGAGAATTAATGTTAATGTTTTCAAAAAGCCTGTTGAGCTTATGGAAAATGTTTGCGGTGTAACATCATTCTTGAGAAATAAAATCAAAGAAAATGGTGGCGACCCAACAAGAGAAACCTTGACAGTTTACCCTGCAAAAGACGGCAAAAACTATTATATGGCTAAGGATGGCGGTTGCTGGAGAGTTTATAATTTTGTTGATAATACTTTCACAATCAGCGAATTAACCTCTGCTGAAGATTTCAGAAATGCCGCACTTTCTTTTGGTAATTTCGCAAATCTTCTTGCAGATTATCCCATTGAAACTCTTCACGATACAATTCCCAATTTCCACAATACACCTTCTCGTTTTAATGATTTGAAAACTGCAGTTGAAAATAATGCTTCAGGTAGAAAAGACAATGCTCTTCCTGAAATCGAATTTGCATTTGCAAGAGAAAAGGATTGCTCTGTTATTACCGATTTACTCGGTACAGATAAAATTCCTCTTAAGGTTACACATAACGATACAAAGCTTAACAACGTTCTTTTTGATAAAGAAACAAAAAAAGGTCTTTGTGTTGTTGACCTCGATACAGTTATGCCCGGTTCTGCGCTTTATGACTTTGGTGACAGCATCCGTTTTGGTGCTAATACAGCCGCAGAGGATGAAAAGGACTTGTCAAAGGTTTCTTTAAGCCTCGAATATTTTAAAGCTTATGTTGATGGTTTCCTTGAAGCAGCAGGGGAAAGCCTTACAGAAACTGAAATTGAATTGTTACCATTTGCTGCAAAGCTTCTCACATTTGAATGCGGTATGAGGTTTTTGGGTGACTATATCAATGGTGATGTTTATTTCAAGATTGAGTACCCTGAACATAACCTTGTGAGAGCAAGAACACAGTTCAAGCTTGTTGAAGATATTGAGAAAAAGTACGACGAAATGATGGCAATTGTTGCCGAGATAAAAAACTCAAAAAAATAAAAAAACTTTGAAAAAAGTGTTGACAAATACATTGAAATAGTGTATAGTATCTAACGTTGCGAGTGAGCAACGGTATGGGAGCATAGCTCAGCTGGGAGAGCATCTGCCTTACAAGCAGAGGGTCATAGGTTCGAGCCCTATTGTTCCCACCAAGAGGTGGCCCGGTAGTTCAGTTGGTTAGAACGCTAGCCTGTCACGCTAGAGGTCGACGGTTC
>JAZQMA010000003.1:0-32383 GCA_045543035.1 Acutalibacteraceae bacterium
ACTCTGTCAGCTATAACAAGCTTCTTAAAAAGTCCCCATAAAATAAGTAAAGCACCATTTTTGAGGTTATCGTATTCTAATTTATGTGTTTCCTTGAGCTGAACACCAACATCACCGAATCTGTTCAAAGGACCTTGAACAACCGATGGGAAGAACGAAACGAAAAGAGCAAATTTACCGAAATGTCTTTCAGCAGCATATTTACCTCTGCCAATATCAATAAGGTAACCAATACTGTTAAAGGTATAATAGGAAAGTCCTAACGGAACATATAAATTTACAAAGGGCATTGAAGCATCCCAACGGAAAAGCATAAATAAATCATTTACACCACCGATGAAAAGATTAAGATATTTAAGACTGGCAAGTGTTGCTAAGTTCACAAGAACTGTAACTACCTGAACTGTATGAATCTTTTTAGAAACCTCTTTTTTCAGTTCACGTTTCTTATCAACTGTAAGCTCTTCTCCCATTGCATCGATTTTTTTCTGGTTTTTGTTTCGCAGGTGTTGCATAAACAAACCCGAGCAATAGGTGAAAACTGTAGTAGCGCCAATAAAAAATAAATTTTCAACACCACTGTATAGGTAAAAAGCATAGCTTGATACTAATAGTACAAACCATTGAAATCTTTTCGGAACAACATAATAAACGAAAATTACAGCTGCCAAAAAGAAAAAGAATCTAAATGACGTAAAAGGCATATCTATCTCCTCTGATTATAGAATAGCAAAGCTTATCCGTCCAAGGTCAGTTAAGCTTTGCCTCCATAAAATTACATTTCGTCAATAAGACGTTCCACCAAGGCAAGAATAGCCTGTGCACTGTTGAAGTTTTCGGGCTCCATATCGTCAACTGTGATAGTGATGTCATAAGCGTCACACAATTCACCAACGATTGAAACGATGTCAAAGCTGTCAAGGATTTCATTATCAATGAGCTTGTCCTCATTTTCGAAATCAACATCATCTCTAACAGATTTAAGAATTTCTAAAAGCTTTTCCATAATAATTCTCCTAAAAATATTTTTAGTTAAAAACATATTTTAACTTATACAATATAACATAACATTCGACCATTGTCAACAAATTACTTGTTGTAAAACTATGACAAAGTTATTACCTGAACTCTTTCAAATCTTTGGTTAATAATTTGTGACGGACTATTCTGTGAAGAAGCTCTGTTTCCCCCACTCTATTAAACAAAGCATTGCAAAACGCGACGGGATTAACAGTGAAATCATTACCTGCAGGAAGAATGAAAGAAAGGTTTACGGTATTATTTTCAAAACTGCAATTGAAATCCATAAGGTGTTCACTGACATTGATTTTCTTCAAACCACCTTTTTTGGTTTTCTTTTCGATTGTTATATCACACTTTGCGATTTCATCCTTGATTCTGGTATAAAGCTCTTTTGCATTCTCAACTGAGGGAATTGTAACAGTATAATAAGCTTTATTTATTGCAAGGTTCTTCTCAACGGGCTCTGCAACCTCGAGAAATTCAATACCGGGAACGCTTACTCTGTTTAATTCTGATAAAACTCTTTCATTGGTATAGCTATCATCAGTTAAACGAATATCTAAAACCTCTCGCAGTCCTTCAGCACCCAGAGGAAGAGGAAGTCCGAAAACAAGATATGGATGAGGATTAAAGCCCTCAGTATACCATAAAGGAATATCAGTTCTTCTGAATGCACGGATAAGGCAACGGGTCAAATCAAGGTGAGAGATATATTTTGAAGCGTCTTTTTTAGTGAACCATATTCTTATTGAGCGCATCGCATTTCCCTCCATTCAATGAATTTGAACCGCAAGAAGCACATTGTTGACGGCAATGACCTGTTGTCTGAGCTTGTTTTGCTTTCTCGTTTTCTGCAATAAGGAATGATTTTTTTATACCTGAATTAATGTGGTCCCAGGGTAAAATTTCATCATAGCTTCTTCTGCGGTTTGCATAAAACTCGGTTGAGATACCGCAGTCCTGAAAAGCTTTCATCCAACCGTCATAGTTGAATTTATCATCCCAGCTATCAAAGGTGCAACCATTGTTATATGCAGCTTCAATAACATCGCAGAGCTTTCTGTCACCTCTTGCAAAAACACCTTCAAGGAAAGTTAAATCAGTGTTATGGAAACGGAAAGTGATTTTCTTTGTTGTGCAGGTTTCAAGAAGAAGCTGTTGCTTCCTGTGAAGCTCTTCTCTTGTGTCCTGAGGTTCCCATTGGAACGGTGTGCAGGGCTTGGGAACAAATGAGGAAACGCCTGCGCTGACACTTACGCCTTTTCCTTTTGGCTTGTCCGGGTTATTATAGAATTCATTAACAACCTTCTGTGAAAGCTCGTTTATGCCAATAACATCAGCATCGGTTTCTGTTGGAAGACCTACCATAAAGTATAGTTTAACCGCAGTCCAACCGCCCGTAAATGCTTTTCTGCAGGTTGTGAGAATTTCTTCTTCAGTAATATTTTTATTAATAACGTTTCTCATTCGCTGAGTTCCGGCTTCTGCAGCAAAGGTAAGACCTGAACGGCGGACAAGTGCAAGCTTTTCTTTGAGTTCATCCGAGAAATTATCAATTCGCAAAGATGGCAATGCAATATTGATTTTCTGAGGACTTGCCCAACCTAAAAGCTCTTCAAGAAGCTCTGTGATTTTAGTGTAGTCACTGCTTGAAAGTGAACACAGAGAAAGCTCATCATAACCTGTTGTGCATGCAAGCTTCTGACTTTGCTTACTTATTGTTTCAACACTTTTTTCACGGATTGGTCTGTACCAGAAGCCTGCCTGACAAAAACGACAACCTCTGATACAACCTCTGAAAATTTCGTGAACAACTCTGTCATGAACAACCTCAACAAAAGGAACAACAAAGTTTTCGGGATAGAAAATACTATCTAAATCCGCAACAACTCTTTTGTTAACTCTTTCCGGTGCGCCATCGTTAGCTGTAACGGATTTGATTGTACCGTCTTCGTTATATTCAACGCTGTATAACGATGGTACATAAACACCCTCAATCTTTGAAGCTGCAATCAAAAATTCTCTTCTTGATTTACCCTGCTTTTTATATTCATTAAGTAAATCGAGGAATTCGAGCATCATTTCCTCGCCTTCACCAATCTGAAAAGCATCAATGAAATCTGCGAGAGGTTCGGGGTTGCATACACAAGGACCACCTGCAACAACAATGGGTAAATCGAGAGTATCTCCCCTGTCCTTTGAGCGAAGGGGTATTTTACCTAAGTTGAGCATATTCAGAACATTGGTGAATGAAAGCTCATATTGAAGAGTGAAACCAACTGCATCAAAATCAGTGAGGGCATCTCTGCTTTCAAGACCAAAAAGAGAAATATCACGCTCACGCATTATTTTTTCCATATCGGTATCGGGCGCAAATACCCTTTCGCACCAATAATTCTCACGGGAATTAATAAGGCTGTATAAAATCTTCATTCCTAAGTGCGACATACCGATTTCATAAGTATCAGGAAAACAGAAAGCAAAGCGAATATCAACTTTTTCCTTATCCTTTACCACTGAATTCAATTCACCGCCCGTATACCTTGCGGGCTTCTGAACCAATGGTAAAATTCTTTCAATTCTTTCTTTTAGCATTGTAAAAAACTCCAAATCATAATATCAATTCATTTTACAATATTTTATATTAATAATCAAGAGAGTTTTGCTTTTTGAAGATAATTGAGATAAACATATAGATGCACATAATTATAAGCGAATAATTATTTTGATAGTTTAGAAAAATATGAATAGAAATAAAAGAAAAAGCAACAGTAACAATTATGGAAACAGTTGTTAAAATTTGTTCTGTTTTTTTCTCATTTAAAAATTTGAGTAACACATATTTCAGTACATTTCCACCGTCAAAAGTATAAAATGGTATAATGTTAAAAAACCCGAGCACAAAATTAACACTTGATATTTCTGTTAAAACAACTTGATAATTTGAAAAACAATCTGAAAGAAGATAAAAAACAGCACCTGTAAATATATTGAATACAGGTGCAGATGCATTAATTATGATTTCGGAATTTGTATTAAATAATGAGATTACTCCCCTTTTTATGTTAGCACCCAGAAGATTGAATGAAACGTTTTCAGGTGCAACTGAAAAACGATAGATAAAAATCAGATGTACCATTTCATGCAATATAGCGAACAATAATAATATACCGATTGTTCTGCTCTTACTGATACATACCACATATAAAATCAATGCTAAAAATGTAAAACTAATTTTATAAGTAGTGTTTTTATATTTAAACTGCATTTTTTGCACCTTTCAAGGCTTTTTGCGGGTTATACGAGATGTTATTAATTCTCAGCTCAAAGTGGAGATGCGGACCGGTTGAACTGCCTGTTGAACCAACAGTTGCAATAACCTCACCTGCTCTTATTTTTTGCCCTTTCTTTACATTGAGCTTTTCACAATGGCAGTAAACAGTCATAATATCATTATCGTGCTTTATTTTAAGATAATTTCCGTTCCATTTATCATAATCTGCTTCAATTATTTCTCCGTCAAATGCTGAATAAATAGGTGTACCTTTTTCTGCGGCAATATCAATACCTGCGTGGAAACGCAAATCACCGCTTATGGGATGGGTTCTTACACCAAATGGTGAAGTTACTTTCCCTTTTAACGGCAACACCATCTTCTGACTTAATTTATAGCTATCAACAGAAACATTTTTCGGTATATCTTCATTCGAATTTACTTTTATATCTCTACCGCCACTTGCTATTATTTCTGCACTTAATGATGGCTCTTCAAATGGTACAAAAACAGTTTCTTCCTCGGTTACTAATTCATCAATCTCGTTTTTCTTTTCCGTTGTTTTTTCGTTTTTACTATCTGTTATATTTGCAAAAACTGATTTTGCTTCTTCAACACTGAGATTTTCCTCCAACCTCTTTGAAAATGTGCTTTCAAGCTCTGAAAACAGCTTTGAATTACTGCTTTTTAAAGCAAAAACTATTCCGAATAATACTAAACAAACTAAAAATTGCAATAATAAAGTTTTTGATAAATAATCCTTTTTATTTTTATTCATAAAAAAATCACCTGCAAAAATATATGCAGGTGATAAAAAAATTATTCTTCTGTCTGAAGCTCTTCCCATTCCGAATACATATTTTCAAGGCTTGTTCTCAAATCGTTAAGATTATTTGTATATTGGAGAAGCTTTTCGTAATCTGCAGAAATTTCGGGGGTTGCAATCTCTTCTTCAAGAGTTGAAATTCTATTTTCGGTTTCTTCAATTTCAACCTCTAACTTAGAAATTCTTGTTTTTCTTTTTCTTTCGTTACTAGCCTTTTCTTTTCGCAGCTTATAATCATTAACAACAGGCTTTTTCTCCGCTATTGTTTTAACTTCATTAACCGCAGAGTTTTCCCTGAAAAGAAGATAGTCATCGTAATTCCCGTCAATATTAACTGCGCCATTGTGGGTTAAATAAACGGTTTTATTGGCAAGCTTATTAATAAAATATCTATCGTGGGAAACAACAAGCATTGTTCCGTCAAAATCTAAAAGAGCATTTTCAAGAACCTCTCTTGATGTTATATCAAGGTGGTTTGTTGGCTCGTCAAGAATAAGGAAATTAGGTTTTGAAAGCATTATTTTGAGAAGTGAAATTTTTGCTCTCTCACCACCGCTTAAAAGAGAAACCTTTTTATAAACATCCTCACCGCAGAAAAGGAACATTGCAAGTGCGGAGCGGATTTCAGTTTCAGTCATAAAACGGTACATATCCCAGACTTCATCAAGAACTGTCTTATCAGAATGAAGCTTATCAATATTCTGGTCAAAATAACCTATTTTAACATTAGAACCGAAGCGGAATATGCCGTAATCAGGTGTTACTTCTTTATTGAGTATCTTTAAGAATGTTGATTTACCACAACCATTCGGACCTAAAAGGAATGTTCTGTCCTCTCTGAAAACAGAAAGATTGAAATTACTGAATAATTTCTTATCAGGAAAGCTTTTTGAAAGGTCTTTAACAGTAACAACCTCGTCACCTGTTCTCACATCGGTTTTAAAGCTGAAATGAACACTTTTTAAGGCTTTATCGGGAACAACAAGAGTTTCTTTAAGTCTCTCAATCTGTTTTTCCTTACTTGCAATTGTTATATAATTTCGGGCTTGGTTAAATCGCTTCTGTTGTTCGATTATGCCCTCAATTCGTTTGATTTCAGTAATGGTTTTCTCATACTCGCGCTCGATAGTAAGTTCTCTTTCTGCTTTAAGCTTCTGGAAAACTGTGTAATTACCCGTTGTAAGAGTAAGCTTTTTATGAGAAATTTCCATTGTTGATGTGGTTATCTTATCAAGGAAATATCTATCATGAGAAACAACAATAACTGCACCTTTATATTTTATTAAAAAGTCTTCAAGCCAGTTTACCGCATCAATATCAAGGTTATTTGTTGGCTCGTCCAATAATAAAAGATTAGTGTTTGATAAAAGCAGCTTGCATAAAGATAGCTTCGAACGTTGACCACCGCTTAAAGAATTAACCTTTAAATCAAGGTCTTTTTCAGAAAAACCAAGTCCGATTAATGCAGATTTGGTTTTTGCTTTATAAACAAGTCCGTCACGGCGTTCAATTTCTTCAGTTAATTTGACCTGCTTTTCAATTAACTCAATACTGCTTTCATTCAGTAGCTTTTCGTTAATCTCTTCAAGCTCTTCTTCCATTTTTGCAACATCTGAAAAAACAGTAAGAGCTTCGTTATAAAGGGTCTGATTATCATCACATTCAAGATACTGCTCCATATAACCGATACGGACATCTTTACCGCGGACAATACCACCCTCATTGGGTGAATAAGTACCGATTATAAGCTTGAATAAAGAGGTTTTTCCTGTTCCGTTAGCACCGATTAAGCCTATTTTATCGTTTTCTTCCACTTTAAAAGCGGCGCCTTTGAATAAGACGCCGTCAAGAAAACCGAATGTTAAGTTTTGTGCCGTTAATAAAGACATAAAACCACCAATTACTTAATTATTATGTGTTTATAATGTGCTGACTAAAACTTCAAAACTACCTTTAAGAACAGTCTCACCTGCGTTTGCAGGAACAAAAATACTGTCACCTGATGTGATTTCAACAACTGTGCCACCGCATTCAACTGTACCCTCGCCTTTTGTTACGAGAAGAGAAACAAAGCTTTCATTATCTGCATTAAAAGTAAAAGTACCATCAATATTAAGAGTTGACATCTTAAAGAATTCGCAGGAACAAAGGTCCTGTGAAACTGCACCGTCAAGAGCTATCTTTTCACCATCAGGGTCGCCTGAACGAGTTGGTGGAACAGTATCAGTAACATCAAGTGCTTTTTCAACGTGTAATTCACGAGGCTTGCCGTCAACAAGTCTGCCGTAGTCATAAACACGGTAGGTAGTATTGCAGTTCTGCTGAACCTCTGCAAGAAGAATACCGCCACCGATTGCGTGAAGAGTACCTGCATTAATGAAGAATACATCGCCTTTTTTTACGTTAACTTTATTAACATAATCAAGGAAAGTGTTATCTTCAATTGATTTTTTGAATTCATCGCGGGTTAATTCCTTATTGAAACCGTAAATAAGCTGTGCACCCTCGTCACAATCAAGAATATACCAGGCTTCTGTTTTACCGTAGCTGTTTTCATATTTTTTTGCATATTCATCATCAGGGTGAACCTGAACAGATAAATCAGATTTTGCATCAATGAATTTTATAAGAAGAGGAAATTCCTCATATTTCTCCCCTTTTGAACCAAGGAGTTCTTTATGCTCTTTAACAAGCTCTATAAAGGATTTCCCCTCAAATTCACCATTAACAACAACATTATCGCCATCGTTTCTTGCGCAGAGCATCCATGCTTCTGCAATATTATTAAGGTCGGATTTGAAGCCATAATCATTTTTCAAACGATTACCACCCCAAACGATTTCTTTAAAAACAGGTTGTAATTTAATAGGATACATTATAATTCCTCCGATTTGTTCTGTTGACTTGTTCCTGCTTCAACTGCAACAACATTTTTAATCTCTTTCTTTTCTATAAACGGAACAGATGATGATTTTATATCAATTCTGTCATAGTATTCTTTAAATCTTATAGTAAATCTGATTTTCCTTTTACATTTTTTACAAAGGAAAATCGCCCTGAAGGATTGGTTGATTAATCTCCAGTCTGTAATTCTTTCACAGGAAGAACCACACACGTCACAAAGACAAACCATTTTTGATTTATCAATAAGAGGACTGTTAATATCGGTAATTACCTTTGGTTTAAATGTGATTTTTGAATAAAATGAATTGTCACATACCAAAGTATAGGATTTTAACATATTTTCATTAAAAATCTTTTTGAATAAATCTGCGGTAAGCTTACTGTCATCAAGAGCTCTGTGGAGAGAATAATCATCAAAATTGATACCAAGCTTTTCTGCCGCTGCAGAAAGACCAATCTGGTCTGCTTTTGAGATATTCATAAATGCCTGAGCATATTTCTGTAAATTTACGTAATTACTTAAGAATGGAATAAATGAGATACCATTGAAATATTTAAAATTCTCAATAAGAACTCTTATATCGGTATCGCCCCAGGTAAGAATAACATTCTCTTCGTGAGAAACCCATTTTCTGAAATTGGACATTGCCTGTGAAAATGGCGTACCGCTACTTATATCATCATTTGTAATATTGGTAAGCTCTTTAACTCTTGCATGGAGCTTTTTACCTAACTGCGCTTTAATGAAAACAGAGAATGTATCAACAATATCGAGATTGCTGTTAAGCTTAACAGCACCAATCTCAATAATCTCATTCATAAAACCTTTTTTCTTTTTGCAGTAAGTGTTATTCCACTCAAGGTCCATTATGATATAATTCACGTTTAATCTCACATCCAAAAACTGAACTTTGACCGCCAAATATGACGGTCAAAAGTAAAATTTATTTTAAACCCTCTGCATCATATAAGAATGCAGTTTCAAGAAGAACCTCTGCACCAACCTTCAAAGCTTCGGGAACGAGCATATCAGGTGCATCAAGTCTTGTGTGATAGTATCTTGGGGGGGTTGGGTCCATAGCTGCAAAACCTGTTGCTTTAATACCTGCCTGAGTGAATGCCGCAGCATCACAGGCACCAAGATAAATTGAAGCATAAGGAATGTCGTAACCGCAGTTAAGAGCGGCCTTTTTAACAAGCTCTTTAACCTGTTTATCGTGCTTTAATGTACCGCTTAAATCCCTGTCATAAACTGCCATATCTTTAAGGTCGCGCATAGTATCACAAGCAACAACAACTGTTTCAATTTCTTTAAGCTCTTTTTCGTGAGCTTTAGCATAAGCTTTTGCACCGCGAAGTCCTGCTTCTTCAGAACCTGAAAGAATAACACGAACTTCAGTATTTTCAAAGCGAACATCAGCTTCATCCATTAATTTAAGAACGGACATAGCGGAAAGGCACCCTGAAAGGTTATCGTTAGCACCGGGAACGCTTTTAGTATAGCTCTGGAAGAAAAGAAAACCTATGTAAGGAATAACAAAAATGCAAAGAACAATTCCTACAATAAGGAAGAATGTATCTGCACCTGCAGATCCAACACCCTTTAATTCAAGAACGATAAATTTAATTAAACTTGCAATACAACAAGCAATAAGACCAACAACTGCAGGAATAAGGAAAAGCTTCATTCCTGTTCCGCCAAGCTTATAGTTAAGGATCCATTCATACTGTGAATCGGAGTGACCAACGAAAATAATTCTTTTCTTTGTTTCCCCTGTTGGTTTTCTTGTTGCAATAAGGTTATGTGAAGTGTGACCTTTGAAAAGAGGGTCAATAAACTGCTTATACATTAAAAATTCAAGTACAAGGGGAATAAATCCGAGAACTGTAAGCAAAAAGCCTACAAGAGGATAACTGAAATAGAGAATAGTTGCGATAATTGCCATTGCAACTGTAAAGGGAATAAAGCCCATAAATGCCTGACGATGAACAATAAACTCCTCAAAAGAAACATCATCTGACCATTTCTTTAAATCCTCACCCATTGACTGTTGAGCCGCAAATTCTTCCTTGCTGCCGGGAGCACGAGGACCGATTTTTTCACAGATTTCAGTTATTTTTTTCACCATATAATCTGTGTTGGCATCCAGGTTGATTTTAGCCGCATCAAGTTTACTAAAAACTGTTTTCATTGAAATCACCTTCAATTTCCAAAATACACAACAAATATACCACAATAAAACCACTTTTACAACAGTTTATATAAAATTAATGTATTGATTTTACGTTATTTATATTGTAAAATGAGAATATTAACACAAGGTGGTGTACTTTATGGTAAACGATTCAAAAGTATTATTTTACAAATCTGCCGCTAAAGAATGGCTTCAGGCAATGCCTTTAGGTAATGGTTTTCTTGGTGCTATGGTTTACGGCAGAACCGATAACGAAACAATTGCAATGAACTCAGATTCTCTTTGGACAGGCTTTCCTCGTTCTTCTCAGGTAAAAGAAGGCGCAAATGAAGCCTTTATTAAGGCCAGAGATTTGGCAATGCAGGGCGAATACAGAAAAGCTCAGGACATTATTGAAGATAAAGTACTTGCTCATTGTTCTCAGGCATATATGCCCCTTTGCCACATTAAATATAAATTTAAAAACTCTTGTTTTTTAAAGGACTATGAAAGACAGCTTGATTTAGAAACAGGCGTTAATACTGTTACATATTCACGCGGTAAGAACAAATTCAAAAGAGAAAGCTTTGTTTCTGCAATTGACGATGCCTACATTGAGCATATATCTTGTAATCAAAAAGCCCTTAACTTTGAAATTTCTCTAACAACACAGTTAAAGGGTAAATCTTTTTGTGAAAATGAAGTTTTGCTTTTAGATGGTATGGCACCCTCTGATTCACCTTGCAATCAGGAAACTTATGCTCGTCTTGATGCTCCTCAATATCCCGATGACCCTGCCCTTCAGGGAACTCATTTTCGTTGTGCTTTAAAGGTTGTAACAGACGGTAAGGTTGAATATAAAACTAAATCAATTGTTATTTCAAATGCTAAAAATGCAACAGTTGTTTTCTGTACAGAAAACTCATTCAATGGTTATGATAAACATCCTGTTTTAGAGGGCAAAGAATATAAAAACGCTTGTCTTGAAAAGCTTGAAAAGGTTAATGCAGATGATTTTGCTTCTCTCAAAACTGCACATATAAACGATTTCTCAAGCTATTTCAACAGAGTAAGCCTTGACATCGGAACTGACAAAAAAGGTAACATTCCTACTGATAAGCGTCTTATAAAGCATAACAAAGGCGAAAGTGATATTGCACTTTATGCACTTATCTTTAACTTCGGCAGATACCTTGTTATTTCAGGCTCAAGACCTGGTTCTCAGGCAACTAACCTGCAGGGTATCTGGAATGATAAGGTTGCTCCACCATGGAGCTCTAACTATACAGTTAATATCAATACCGAAATGAACTATTGGCCCGTTCTCCCCTGTAACCTTGCAGAATTTAATCAGCCTGTTATTGATTTGGTTAAAGATTTATCCGTTAAGGGTGAAAGAACAGCTAAGGAGATTTATGGTGCGCGTGGCTTCTGTGCTCATCATAACGTTGATATCTGGAGATATTGCGACCCAGCTTGCGGTGATGCTCAGTGGGGCTTCTGGAATATGTCAGGTGCTTGGTTCTGTCAGCATGTTTTCAATCATTATTTATACACAAACGATAAAGAGTATTTAAAAGAAACTGCATACCCGATTATGAAAAAATGTATTCAGTTTATTTTAGATTTACTTATTGAAGATAAAGACGGCTATTTAATTATGGCGCCCTCCACCTCTCCTGAAAACGAATTCCTTATTGACGGCGTTGCAATGAGCTTGAGCGAAACTACAACAATGACAATGAGCATTGTTAAAGAGGTATTTGCAAACACCATTAAGGCTGCTGATATTCTCGGTGAAAACGATGAAGACATTGAAGCAATGAGAAAAGCATTACCAAGACTTTTACCCTTTAAAATCGGTAGTCGCGGTGAGCTTCTTGAATGGTATAAGGAGCTTAAAGAACACGAGCCCGACCACAGACATAAATCCCACCTTTACGGTCTTCATCCCGGTAATCTTATTACTCCCGATGAAACACCTGATTTAGTTAAAGCTTGCATTCGCTCCCTTGAGCTTCGTGGTGATAACGGTACAGGCTGGAGTTTAGGTTGGAAAATCAATATGTGGGCTCGTCTTTGGGACGGTGACCACGCATTGAAGCTTCTTGATATGCAGTTAAGACCCGTTCCCGCAGTAAGAAATGTAAGATACCGCGGTGGCGGAACTTACCCCAACCTTTTTGATGCTCATCCCCCATTCCAGATTGACGGTAACTATGGTTGCACCGCAGGTATTGCAGAAATGCTTCTTCAGTCTAGAGAAGGCAAAATCTTCCTTCTCCCTGCCCTTCCGAGCAGTTGGAAAAACGGCAAGGTTACAGGACTTAAAGCAATCGGCAATATCACAGTAGATATTGAATGGAAAAACGGCAAAATGGTTAGCTATAACCTTGACGGCAACACAGATGGCATAGAAATCTATTGCCAGGGCGAAAGAATATAAAATAAATACAAAATAAAAAGGAGAGGCGAAAACCTCTCCTTTTACTTGTATTAAACTTATTTACCTAAAGCTTCACCGATAAGGTCATAAAGTGCTTCAAGCTCTTCTTTTGTTAAAGAAATACCTTTACCCATTTTTTCGTGGTCGGGTGCCCAGTCACGAATATCGTATTTGGGTTTGCCACCGTTCCAGGAAATAAGGTTAAGCTCTCTTGTCCAACCTTTGCCGCTTTCTGAAATTTCGCCTAAATTTTCCTGAATTTCATATTTGAATTCTGCCATAATTTATTTCTCCTTATTTTTTATTTTTTAATTTAATTTTACCTAACAATTTGAAAGCAAACTCTAAATTATTAAAAATTAAAATTACAACTGTGCAAAAAGCTCCACCTATTACGCCACATAATCTTTCAACACTTTGATTATTGTTAAAATCAGCAACATCAAAATAAATGTTATCTTTGGTTCGCAAATCAACAATTTGCAGCACACTTAAGTCGTTTTTTACTATACTTCGTATTGTGGTTGGTGTATGCTTCCAAACAATTATTGATATTTCATTATTTTCTGAAATCAATTCTTCAACAAAAGTATTTGTTTTCTCTTCATTTCGCCAGTTTGCAAACAGTATATAAGAATTATCAGCTGCTGTTATGTTTATTCTATCGTTCCCTCTGTGATAAGCATAATTGACTTCAATATCTTCAATAAAAATTTTATGCTTATAAGTGTTATTGTCTGTTGCAGGTTGTGTGCTGTACAATAGCCAACTCCAATAAAACAGCAGTAACAAAATAATAAAAACCTTTTTCGAAATTTTTCTTGCTTTATTTTTAGTTGATTTTTTCATTTATTATTGAATATTAAATTTTTCTTTAACTGCCTGAGTGAAAGCATACATCTGCTCTATTTCCATTTTTCTGGCATCAAAAAGCTCTGCAGGATTCCTTGTTCTTGTATGTATGCCGATATTAACACCATCAAGGCTTACGTAGTATTTTGCATTTACGGGATAGCACTGACATTCTGTAACAGAGAAATAACCAACCATATTCTGTAAGAATTCTGCTTTTTCTTCATTTCCCTCTTTATAAGCCTTAATAAGCTCAACATAAAGCTCGGGATGGAAGTTTGCCATAACACCTGAATAACCGAGAGCACCCATTTTAATGCTTTCTAAAAGAGTTGCAGCATTTGCGTTAAAGAGCTTAACACTTGTTCCATTGATAATATCAAGCTTTTCTTTAAGCTCAGGAATACTGCAGCAGGTATCCTTAATGAACTGATATTTACCGTTTTCAACCATTTTCTTTAAAACATAGGGTGAAATTTTGCGTTTATAGGGATAAGGGCATTCATAAACACCTAAAGGAATTTCAGGAAGCTTTGATGCAACATATTCCATATTTTTTAAATAAACGTCATCATTTTCATCTTCTTTTGCAAATCTGTTGGAAATGAAAACGTAGGCATCAATACCGCAAGCAATAAAAGCCTTTGCTTCTTCAATCTGAGTATCCAAATCATCTGCAGTATGACCGGATGCAACGATAGACATACCCTCAGGTTTATTTGCCATAATGAACTTTAAAAGCTCAAGTCTTTCTTCAAAGCTTAAAAAGAATATCTCACTGCTCTGGCAAATTGCAAAAATACCGTCAACACCTTTCTTTGCATACCAATCAAGCAATTCCTTGACACCATTATAATCAATTTTATTGTCATCAGTAAAGGGTGTTATCATTGTTGGGTAAACACCATTGTTGATTTCTTTCATATAACCACTCCTGAATATTTACATTAAATACATAATATCACACATTTCTTTTAAAATAAATAGACATTTACTAAATTTATTGCTATAATTAGGAAAAACTTTTCAGGAGAAGAAAATGAATATAAGAAAATATCAGGAAAAAGATTTCGAAGCAACAAAATATGTTTGCATTCACGATATGATTGGTAAAAAAGGTTGGGAAACCGTATTAGAATATGTTGAAATAATGTTCTGCAGATATTACCTTGAAAAAGAGCCGGAAAATTGTTTTGTTGCAGTTGATGAAAACGATAAACCTATAGGTTATATTTATGGCGTTAAGGATTATGATTTTTATCAAGAGAATTTCTCGGAATATATCAATGCAGTAGCAGAAATTGAAAACAGAAGATTTTTAGCTGAAGCTCTTACTGAGATGTATGACCACGCAATTTATAAAAAGGACTACCCTGCCCACCTTCATATTGATATTCTCCCCGATTATCAGTCAAAAGGCATTGGTTCTAAGCTTATTAAGGCATTCTGCGATTACCTTAAAGAGCAGAATGTAAAAGGTGTTATGTTAATTGTCGGAACCGAAAACGAGGGTGCAAGACGCTTTTATGAGCGTAACGGCTTCGTTCTTCTTCAGGACAAACCAACCGGCGCAGCATACGGTATGAAATTTGAATAAAGATAGTAAAAGACAGTAAAAGACAGTAGGCACAAAACCTACTGTCTTTCTCTTTGAAAATAATTATTTTGCAAGCCATTCTTCAGCTTTTGCAGCAGACATTCTCTTGATAGTTTCTTCTGTATAGGGTGATTCTTCGCCACCGTTTACATAAAGGAAGAATTTACCGTCTGCAGTTTTATAAAGGCTTTCTTCGTAGCCTGCAGGGTCACCAAACTCACCAAAAGTATTCTTTTTTACAAGCTCTGCTGTAGCAGTGTCATACTCAACCTTACAAATAACTTTTTTCATCATTTTCACCTCGAAATTTAGTTTTGTTTCACACCAAAGGTATTATATATTAAAAAATAATAAATTTCAACAAGAAATATTAGACATTTTTCTCTTCCATAATGCTCTTATATGCAGGGCGGATTATCTTATCAACGCAGATAAGCTCTTCAATTCTGTGAGCACTCCAACCAACAATACGAGCAATTGCAAACATCGCTGTATAAAGCTCCTGAGGAATACCGAGCATATCATAAACAAAACCGCTATAGAAATCCACATTAGGACTTACACCCTTATAGATTTTTCTTTTCTGTGCGATAAGAATTGGTGCAAGCTCTTCAATATTTTCATAGAGCATCAAATCTCTTTCTCTGCCCTTTTCCTTTGCTAAATCCTCAACATAGCTTCTGAAAACTTTTTCTCGTGGATCAGAAAGTGAATATACAGCGTGACCCATACCATAAACAAGACCTTTTTTATCAAAAGCTTGTTTATCAATAATTTTAGAAAGATACCCGCTTAATTTTTCTTTATCATCAAAATCAGGAACATTAGCTTTAATATCATCAATCATTTCCATAACTTTGATATTAGCACCGCCGTGCTTTGGTCCTTTAAGGGATGACATAGCAGCAGCAATGGTTGAATAGGTATCAGAACCTGAAGATGTAACAACACGAGTTGTGAAAGTCGAGTTGTTACCGCCACCGTGCTCCATATGAAGAATTAAAGCGGTATCAAGAACCTTAGCTTCGGTTTTAGTATATTTTTTATCAGGGCGAAGCATCATAAGAATATTTTCTGCAGTTGAAAGCTTTGGGTCAGGTCTGTGAATAATCATACTTTCACCCTTTTCGGAATAGTTATATGCGTGATAAGCATAAACTGCAAGAAGCGGGAAAGTGCTTATAAGCTGGATGCACTGTCTTAAAGCGTTTGGAATAGTAGTATCAATTGCATTTTTATCATAAGAAGCAAGAGTGAGAATGCTTCTTGTCATAGAGTTCATAATATCACTGCTGGGAGCTTTCATAATAACATCGCGAGTGAAGTTATTGGGAAGAGTTCTGCAATCACGGATATACTTTTTGAATTCTTTAAGCTCATCCTTATCTGGCTTTTCACCAAGTAAGAGAAGATATGCAATTTTTTCGAAACCGAATTCATTTTCTCCAAGGTTATTTATTAAATCCTGAACTTTGTAGCCTCTGTACCAAAGCTCACCGTCGCACTGAACTTTTTCTCCGTCAATTATTTTTGATGAAACAATTTTCGAGATGTTGGTAAGACCTGTTACAACACCATTACCATTCATATCACGAAGACCTTTGTTAACCGCATATTCTTTATAAAGTTCGGGAGCGATACTGTCATTATTACGGCAAATTTCTTCCTTAACAGTTGTGTAGTTATTGAGTTTTTCGAAATTCATCAATTCACCTTCTTGAAAATTCTATTTTACGATAATTTAAATATACAAATTTTTAACCATATAGTCAATAAATGGTAATATTTCTTAATGAAAAATTAACATATAAAAGTCGCCTGACTATATAAAAATCAAGCGACTAAATAATTTATTTTATAGCTTTATATAACTCTTTAACAGTTGGGTAAATGAGCTTGAATTTTTGGTATCTTTCCTCGTAAAGTGCAATAAGCTTTTCTTCAGGGAAAACATTTTCTTTAATACCAACAAGTTTTTCAGCACATTCTGAAACAGTTTCATATTCCCCTGCTCCAACCATAGAAAGAATAGCAGAACCATAACCGGGTCCCTCTTCTGCAACAGGAATATTAAGCTGAATATTGAGAACATTTGCTAGAATTTTTCTCCACAACTTACTTTTTGCACCGCCACCACAAAGGCAACTTGATTTAATATCAATTCCGAGAGATTTCGCAATTTCAATATTATCTCTAATTGCAAAACTTACACCTTCTAAAACTGCTAGAAGCATCTGTGAACGGCTTGTATCAGGACGAAGACCGATAAACATACCTGTCGCATCAGTATCGTTTATAGGGCTTCTTTCCCCCATTAGATATGGTAAGAAAAACAATTCGTTTTTACCTAAAAGCTCTGTATTAATTTCATTTTCGAGTAAAGAGTAATCTTTTTCACATAAAACCTTATCGCATAACCATTTATGGCAGGATGCGGCAGAAAGAATGCAACCCATTAAATGAAAACCACCATCAGCGTGAGCAAATGAATGAAGAGCGTTGAATTTATCTACACCGAATTTCTCAGAAGAAACAAATATAGTTCCCGATGTACCGAGAGAAATGTTGCATTTACCCTCGCCTGTTGTAGCAGTACCAATGGCAGCAGCGGCATTATCACCTGCACCTGCAACAACTATTGCCTTACTGCTGATTCCCAACTCTGAAGCAATCTCTGGTAAAACAGAACCGATTACCTCATAGCTTTCAAAAAGATTTGGCATCTGTTCCTCTTTAACAGAGCAAATATCAAGCATTTTCTTTGACCAGCACTTATTTTTAACGTCTAAAAGAAGCATTCCTGAAGCATCTGAATAATCACAAGCGTGAACACCCGTAAGCAAATAGTTTATGTAGTCCTTAGGAAGCATTATTTTATTAATTTTCAGGAAGTTTTCAGGTTCGTTCTCCTTAACCCAAAGAATTTTTGGTGCAGTAAAGCCCGCAAAAGCGATATTTGCAGTATTTTCGGAAAGAACATCCTTACCGATAACAGTGTTAAGATATTTTGTTTCTTTCCAGGTTCTGCCGTCGTTCCAGAGAATAACAGGACGAATAACATTGTCGTTTTCATCAAGAATTACAAGTCCGTGCATCTGCCCTGCAACACCGATACCAGCGACATCCTCTCCGTTTATATCTTTAATAAGCTCAGGCATGCCAAGCTTTAAAGCAGACCACCAATCCTCAGCGTTCTGTTCGCTCCAACCTGATTTAGGGTATGAAACAGAATAATCTTTAGTAACAGAATTTATAATCTGACCATTAACATCGGTTAATAATAACTTTAATGAAGATGTGCCTAAATCCGCACCGATAAAGTATTTCATAAAAAGACCTCTTTTATATATTGGTTGCTCCTATTCTAACATAAACAAATAGAAATATCTACCATAAAAACCATTGTATTTTTCTGTAATAGAACGTATAATCAATATAACACTTTTGAAAGCGGTTTTATTATGAATGATTTTTGCAATTTAGTTTCTGAAATTAAAGATAATAATGTAATTATATTAGAAAAAAATAAAATATATGATGTTCGTCAGGATGATTCTTTCGCCTTAAAAGGATTTTACTGCTCAAACACTGCAAAAAAGCACGAAAACCCTGACGGAACACGTTTTTCCGCTCTTTATTTAGATGGTAAAAAGAACATAACCATTGATGGAAATGGTGCAACATTGCTTATTCACGGCAAAATGACACCTCTTTTATTCAATAAATGCGAAAATATAACTATCAAAAATCTTACAATTGATTATGCTTGTCCCACAATGGCTGAGTTTAAGGTTCTTTCCAACGAAAATGGAGCTTGTGTTATTGAAATTAATGAGGATTGCCTTCACAGAATTGAGGGTAATAATTTAATCTGGCAGGGCGAGAATAATTTATCAGGTGTTCCCTATTGGGAGGATTCATATATCGGTAACCGCAGACATATTAAGCTGATTGACCCCGAAACAAGCATTCCGAGAGATTTCAGAAGAGCAGATCTGAATTTTGAAGAAATTGAAGATTTGGGAAATAATCAATTAAAAGTTGTTTTAAAGAAAAAAGATGCAGATTTCCCAATGGGAGCAACTTTTCAGACCCGAAATATAGTCCGTGACCAGACAGGTAGTCTTTTTCAGCGATGTAAAAATTTAAGTTTTGAGAATTTAAGAGTTAAATTTATGCACGGTCTTGGTATGGTTTCACAATTCTGCGAGAACGTTACATATAAAAATTGCGACCTTACCCCTGCCGAACACAGAACAATTACAAGCACCGCAGATTTCTTTCAGTTTTCAGGTTGTAAAGGCGATTTATTTATTGAAAACTGCAAAGCACAAGGCGCACACGATGATTATATCAATGTTCATGGCACTCACTTGAGAATTATTGAAGCAGATTACAGTAATAATTCAATAATAGTACGCTTTATGCACGATGAAAGCTGGGGCTTTCAGGCTTTCGAAATTGGCGATGAGCTTGAATTTATCAAATGGAACAATCTTCAACCCTATGAAGTAACTAAGGTTATTGCATATAAAAAGCTTAATGATACCGATATTTCATTAAATCTCGACAGACCTTTACCCGAAATTGAAATAAACAAAGATGTTGTTGAAAATGCAACCTGGACACCGAATTTATATGTGAGAAATTGCGATTTTGGTACAACAAGCGGTAGAGGTATTCTCTGCACAACACGTGGAGAAATAATTATAGAAAACAATAAATTCTATAAGCTTCATGGTCCTGCTCTTCTTCTGGAAGATGATTGCAATTTCTGGTTCGAATCAGGCTATTCAAAAGAAGTTATTTTCAGAAATAATACAGTTATAAGTTGCGACCACGGTAAAACCTACCCCGGTGCACCGGTTATTCGCTACACACCCAAAATTATGAATGAAAGCTTTCAAGGTTATGTTCACGGAAAGCTTGTTCTTGAAAACAACACATTTAACAAACCCATCGGTGAAAAGCATATTATATGGCTTGAATACCTGAAAGAAGCAGAAATAAAAAACAATATTTTTGATGCAGAATTTGAAATTAAAACTAAAAATGTTCACTCAATTATTAATGTAAATAACACAGTAAAAGGCAGCCTTTAAGGTTGCCTTTTATTTTTCTGTTGACAAATTCTGTTGTTTGTTGTATTATTGTGCTAGTACAGTAATACAAGGAGGCGATATTATTGGCTTGGAAATTTACATCAGATAAACCTGTTTATCTTCAGATTGCAGACAGATTAACAAAATCTGTGTTATCGGGCGAATATAAACCCGGTGAGCAGATACCAAGTGTGCGACAATTGGCTTTGGAAGCGGCTGTGAACCCTAACACTATTCAACACGCTTTTACAGAACTTGAAAACAACGGATTGATTATCTCAAAAAATACAGTTGGCAGATTTGTTACAGATGATGAAGCAATAATTGAAGAATGCAGAAATGAAATGGCGAAAAACATTGTTAAAGACTTTCTAAAAAATATGTCTCACCTTTCTATAACTCCGGAACAAGCAATTAAAATCATTGAGGAGGAAAAGCTATGAATATTTTAGAGTTTAAAAACTTATCTAAGGCATATACAAAAGGTAAATTTGTTATAAATAATCTTAATTTAGAAATACCACAAGGCAAAATTATCGGTCTTTTAGGTCCTAATGGTTGCGGTAAATCAACAATGATTAAAATGATTGCGGGTCTTTTGCAACCAACTTCGGGTGAAGTTCTTGTTAATGGAATGCAGGTTGGAGAAGAAACCTGTTCATATATTTCCTATCTTCCTGAAAGAACATATTTTACCGCTTCAATGAAGGTTAAAGATATTATAAATTATTTTGCTGATTTCTATAAAGATTTCGATAAAGAAAGAGCAATAAAGCTTTTAAAAGACCTTAATGTTGATATAGATGCAAAATTAAAGAAACTTTCAAAAGGCACAAAGGAAAAGGTTCAGCTTGTTCTTGTTATGAGCAGACAAGCGAAGCTTTACCTTCTTGATGAACCCATCGCAGGTGTTGACCCTGCAACAAGAGAATACATATTGAGTACAATTGTAAGTAATTACAACCCCGAAGCTACAATTATCATAACAACCCATCTTATAACAGATGTTGAGCAGGTTCTTGATGATTTTATTTTTATCAGTTACGGCGGACAGATAGTTATGAGCGGTAATGCTGAAGAAACAAGAAACCAAACAGGAAAATCTCTTGATGAGCTGTTTAAGGAGGTATTCAAATGCTGAAGAAATTATTAAAATATGATTTTAATGCAATTTTTAAATATTGGTGGATTGGTGCTTTAACAACATTTATACTTTCTTTTGCCGGTGCCGCTTGCCAAAAAATTATTTATTCTCCTAAAGACATACCGGATTCTGTTTATACATTTGCAACACTCGGTATAATGTTGGTAGTATTTAGTTTTGTTGCATTTGCTCTTATGACAGCTTTATTAGTATACATAAGGTTTTTCAAGCACTTATTCTCTGATGAAGGTTACCTTACCTTTACATTACCTGTAAAAAGAAATGATATTGTAAATTCCAAACTTATAGTCGGTAGCTTTTCTGTATTTGTTACCGCAGCAGTTACAGCTATTAATACATGTATTATGCTTTCGCCTGTTTTAAAAGAAGATGTTTTCTATAAAGGTTGGGAAAAGGATTTTGAAAAAACTGTAAACGCACTTGTGGCAACACACGGAATTTTAAACCTTGTTATAGAAGCAATTGAGATAGTTGCTATTGTAATACTATGTATATTATTAATCACTGTTTTCGCCTATTTATGTATTACAATAGGTTGTATTGTTGCAAAAAAAGCAAAGTTAGTTGTATCTATTGGTATTTATTATGCATCGTGCATAGCTGTAATTGTATGTGGCTATTTATATATTTTCTTTGGATATGATGCACTTTACGATTGGATCAATAAATTACCGGGTAACCAGGAAAATGAAATTTTTCCCTTTATATTGTTATTAATTGTGCTTATACTTCTTATGCTATGTACAATGATGTACGCACTTATTAACTGGCTTATTGACCGCAAGCTTAACCTGAATTAAGGAGGAATAGAAATGAAAAAATATATATCACTATTTATAACATTAATCGTTCTTTCTTTAGTATTAAGTGTCAGCACTTCGGCTGTTACGGTTGAAAAAACGGTAACATTTTCAGAAGATTATAAAAATCTGTACTTTAACGGTTCAACGTACATCAGAGTTGATACTGATATGCTCTATTACATAAGCTATGACCAATCAATTACCGATGATTATACTAAAAGCTTCGGTGCGTATTATGTTGAGTGTCCGCCTCTCCCTGTCAATTATGAAAATTATTACACAATTAAATTAACAGACGAGCAGCATAAAGAGATTGAAATGATTGAAATTGACGATGTAAGTCAAACCGAGAATATATTTATAGTTACAATATATTTTTTAGATGGTTCAGAGTTTTATATTGGTTTCTTAAGAGAAGATTTACTTGAGGAATACAATGAATTAGTTAACGGAAACTCTCCAAAATACACTATTGACTTTATGTGGCCCGATGGTAACGAAGCTACCATTGAGAAAGAAAAGTTTTTTATAGGTAAGAAAACCAAAATTGATATATGGGATTACGATGAAGAGTTTTATGTTTACGCAAAATCGGAAAAATGCGGATTTGATGCTGAAATAGGTGTATTACATTCAAAAGATGGAAAATATTATTTTTTTGATTATAATGATTTAGGCATAAAATCTGACGAAGAGCTAACAAATATAGGGAATTATGAAATAGAAGCAGTTGAATTAACCGACAAAGAAATGCTTGAAAATATACAAGCCGGAGAAGAAAAATATTACGAAGATGACTATGGTTATATTTATAATGATGAATTAACAGAAAGAGTTTCTAAAATCTTTTACACTATTCTTTTTGCTGTATTCCCTGCTATAATTTTTATTGTTTCCCTTATACTTGCAATAAAATCGAAAAAAGCATTATATAAGAAGCTGTTATTTGCAACCTGCGGTATATCCATTGCTGAAATAATAACATTCATTTATATTGCTTTTACACTTTTTAATAATTAAAAACATCAAGCCGTCGGTAGTTTATTTGCTACCGACGGCTTTAATATTTATATTAGAAATTCCAGTCTATAAACTTTCTGAATATCATGACAATTTGATTTATAAAGTTTGAAAACTCAAGGTTGAGAACTGAAAGAAAATATGGTTCTGTGTATTCCCAATCCTCTTCTTTGATTGTAAGGTCTTCATTATCAACAAAGTAACCCGGTTCAAGGAATGCCTTTGTTTTCATTTTAACGTTAAGAATGTTTCTGCAGCATTCTCTCATTGCTGTGCCAAAGCCTATGGGGTCTGCATAATATTGAAGCTGTATTGCTGCAATATGGGATGGCATATTAAGCATCCATACACCTGTAAGCATTGTATCATTACCATTGTAAATTGCAAGAACAGGACTCATATGACCATTACCGATAAAGTTATTTGAATAGTCGGAAACAACAAAACCATCAAAGCCCCACTCCTCACGAAGCAAATCTTTGAGAAGCTCTGAACAACCACCGCACCAGTCAGTACCGATTCTGTTATATGCAGACATAACACCGTAACAAGCGGATTCTTTAACCGGAATTTCAAAAGCCTTAAGATAAATTTCACGCATTGTCTGTTCATCTGCCCAAGTGAAAATGCCTGCTCGATGAGATTCCTGATCATTCATCGCAAAGTGCTTGATTGTTGTAACAAGCCCTTGTCCCCAAGCACCATCAATAATCTCGGCACCCAGTGTACCGGAAAGAACCGGATCTTCAGAGAAGTACTCAAAGTTTCTGCCACCCATTGGGTTTCTGTGAATGTTAACACCGGGTGCATACCAAATGTCTGTACCAATGCTTCTTGCCTCGATACCTACACTATCACCCATTTTATTTGCAAGCTCTTTATTCCATGTGCAAGCAATTGCAGTTGCGCATGGATAAGCAGTACCACTATCAGTATAAGCAATACCGTGAGCACCCTTTATGCTTGAAGGACCATCGTTATCCCATGTCTGCGGAACGCCAAGTCTTTCAATTCCATAAGTCTGATAACCACCACGAGCAACAAGATTAGTCATCTCATCAAGAGTAAGCTGGTCAAGGAATTTATCCATAAGCTCTTCATTTTCATATACATCCTGTAGAGTGATAACACCTGTTTCATAGGTTACCCCCATTTTAGGTGCTTCTCCCTCTTTAGTTGCTGCCGGATATTTATCAGCATTTTTGATTTCATCTGTTTTAACAAGATATCTTGATGCAGGATATGTGCCGGCTGGATTAGCTCTTGAAAGAATTGTATAACCTGAATAAGCATCATCAAAAAGATTTTCGATTGTAGTTCCTGTAACACTGTCAATCTTAATTATAACATCTTCTTCAACTGTATATGTAAATGAAGCAATATATTCACGAACATTTTCGCCAAGAATAATCTTATAATCGCCTTTTTCAAGTACCCAAGCTTCATTAATCAATCTGTCATAAGAAGCCATATCATTTATATCAAATTCAACTGTAACGACTTCACTTTCATTGGGTGCAAGAAGCTTTGTTTTTTCGTATCCACCCAAAGCAATTGCGCTCTTTTCAATTCTTCCGGTATAGGGTGCGCTATAATAAATCTGAACAGTGTCCTTACCGCTGACATCACCAATGTTCGTTACTTTTACATCAACGCTGATTTTTCCATTTTCTGTGCTTGATGCAACAATCTCTTTTTCAAAATCTGTATATGAAAGACCATATCCGAAAGGATACTGAACCTTGTCCTTTGCAAAGGTTTCAAAGTAACGGTATCCAACATATATACCTTCCTGATATTCAACATAATATTCTCCACCATCATATTCGTAAGTACCAAAATTCTGTGTTGATGGATGGTCATAAATACTGTAAGCAATTGTATCAGCAAGTCTGCCTGAAGGATTTACCTCGCCATTGAGCATCTGAGCAACAGCTTTCATACCAAATTCACCCGGTATCCATATAACTGCTGCAGCCTTAATACTTTCATATTCATCCAGAAATCCCATTTCCATAACGTTACCGATATTAAAAAGCACTATAACATCTGAAAATGTTGAAGCAACCTTGTCTAACATTGCTCTTTCGTTATCACTTAATCTGAGTGTTTCGGGGGCAAGGTCAGCGTTTTCCGCACTTGTTCTGCCGATAACTACAATTGCAGTGTCGGAAAAACTTTTTGCTCTTTTCATTATATCGTCTGTAAGATTTTCCGGGTCCATTTCATTAAGCGCACTTTTTGTAAGCAAAAGTTGAGTGAGATTATTAAAAACCGTGCTTCCGGTTTTTAGAATTTCATTAGAACCGCAATATTCATCATATAGCTCCATTAACTCAGTGTTATAAACAATTCCTGCTTCCTGCAGTGCCTCATAAAAATATACAGGGTCATGAGTTGTAATTGCACCTGAACCTGCACCGCCAAGAAGCGGAACAACAGATGCCGCACCGAAAACATTTACTTTTTTACCCGCAAGAGGCAATGAGTTATCCTCGTTTTTAAGTAGAACTATACCCTCCTGCTCAATTTCAACAGCAACCTGACTTGACATTGCAATAACTTCATCGGGAATATTTCCGCTTACAGCAAATGCCGGAACTGCCAGACAAGTCAAAAGCAGAGTAAAAACAAGTATTAAAGCAGTTACCTTATTATTTTTTTTCATTTTGCCATCTCCTTTAATAAAAAAATATTCACTTTAATTACAATATAACAAAAACATTCAACAAAATCAATGCTTTTTTGTAAGAACCAACAAAAGAAAAAAGCTTTCTTATTTCAAGAAAGCTTTAAGCCACATAAAGTGTGAGGGCCTGTGAAATTTTGGTTTCATAGTTGGATTTAAGGCGAATAAATGCTTATCCATTTCTCCCCCATCTGTTTCTAATCTGTAGGCATTGAAATAGATTTCACCATCGCCTGATAATATTTTATCTTTAGGAAAACTTACTGTCGCTTCATAGGAATTTTCGGTACGAATAACATTACTTTCAACAAAAGGTTCTTCTATGAAATTAATTTCTAATATCGGAACACCGTTTTCATCGTCACCTTTGTTCTCCATAAGAGCGCACATAAGCTTGTTTTCAGGGCTGATTTCTATTTCATAGTAAAATCTTCTCTCCGGGTCAGAGCCTATTAAAACTTCACACGCATCACCCTCGGAATGAATGTCATTATAATTGTGGTGTGGACAGTAAAATTCGGTATGATCTGCGAAAAATTTAAAAGTAAGAATACCATTATCTTCGCTGATGTCAACGGTTGTTTTATATGGCGCAACTGAACCATCTCTGCAGTTTTTTAATTCATATATCATAATTAAAAAACCTCACTTTCAAAAATACCGATGCTTTCTCTGCCAAGAAGATTGTTAGAAATATTGCGTGCATTAAAATAAAGTCTGAATTTATTATCATAAAGTGTTAAGCAACAAGCATAAACATATTGTGCCATCCAGTTACTGTTACCGCATTTCTGAGGTACTAAAAAGTGCTTAACAAATTCAAAATTTACTCCATCATCAGATTTCAAAAGAACAATTGCGGAATGACTTTTTCCATTCTTTTCAAATAATCCGTTTTGAAGACCTATATAGCAGTCCTTTAATCTATATACTTTCAGGCAACCCGAGCAAAGATTAAGATATTCTGTTTCTTTATCGGGTTTTATTATTGGTTCGGTTCTTGCTACATAACCATTTGTAATTGCATCACTTTCCGCAAAAGAAATGTATCTCGGCTCACAAAAACCGCAATCTTTAATAAAAGTCTGACCGCAGGAATAATAAAGCCTGTTTTTGCCGTCAATATTCATCAAAAATGGGTTTGAAAGTGCCTGACCATTTTCGTCAACCTCATAATCTCTTGTATTGCCTAAAACCAAGTAAGGTTTCGACCACTCTTTCAAATCAACAGATTCTGTGCAATAAATTTCTGATTTCCATTTACCGCCAAAGACTGCAAGTGCATTTTCGATAGGTGTTTTAGTCTTTTCATAAAAGAGATAGTATGTACCGTCAATATAATTTATATTGGGGCGCATTGCATTTTTAACAATTCTCCCCTTTTTCTCAAAGTTCACCCCATCAATACTGTCATACATATAAACACCAAAAAAGGTATGACAAAATAGATGCCACAACCCATCATGAGAAACATCAGGTGTTATCACACTTGGGTCAGCAACAACAAAACTATTAAGCGGATTTTTTATTATAGGATTATTTTCATATAATTTAAACTCTAAGCTATTGAATTCTTCGAAAGTTATATTTTTCATAATAATTTTTATATAGTAAAACAGAGTATTGCGAAAATCGCAATACTCTGTTAAATTTACTTTTTACTCCCATTCAATTGTGCCAATAGGCTTTGGTGTGAGGTCATAAAGTACGCGATTAATACCTTCAACCTCATGAGTGATCCTGTCTGTTATATGGTGAAGGAGTGCATAAGGAATTTCTTCGATTGTTGCGCTCATAGCGTCAGTTGTGTTAACTGCGCGGATGATTGCGGGCCAACCTTCATACCTCTTACTATCTCTTACACCAACGCTCTTAACATCCGGAACAGCAATAAAATACTGCCATACCTTACCTGCAAGACCGTTCTTATCAAATTCTTCACGGAGAATTGCATCAGCTTCTCTTAAAGCGTGAAGTCTGTCGCGTGTGATTGCGCCAAGGCAACGAACACCGAGACCGGGACCCGGGAAAGGCTGACGATAAACCATTTCATCGGGAAGACCAAGAGCTGAACCAACAACGCGAACTTCATCTTTATAAAGAAGTGCAACAGGTTCACAAAGCTCAAGCTTCATATCTTCAGGAAGACCGCCAACATTATGGTGAGCTTTAACACCATCACTTTCAAGAATATCGGGGTAAATTGTACCTTGAGCAAGGAAAGCAATATCAGTAAGTTTAAGTGCTTCTTCATTGAAAACTTCAATGAATTCTTTACCGATAATTTTACGTTTCTTTTCAGGCTCGGAAACACCTGCAAGTTTATCGAGGAAACGGTCTGTTGCATCAATATAGATAAGGTTTGCATCAAGCTGTTTACCGAAAACTTCGATAACCTGCTCACTCTCACCTTTTCTCATAAGACCGTGGTTAACGTGAACGCAGATAAGCTGTTTACCAACTGCTTTTATAAGAAGAGCCGCAACAACTGATGAGTCAACACCACCTGAAAGAGCGAGAAGTACTTTTTTATCGCCTACTTGCTTACGAACTTTATCAACTTGTTCGGCAATGAAAGCCTCTGCAAGTTCAACTGTTGTAATTCTTTGCATATCATCGGGTCTTTTAATAATTTCCATAACAGTTAAACCTCCGTTTATTATCAGTCTGTATAGTTGTCAAAATAGCCTTGAACAAGAATAATGGGTGTACCTTTATCACCTGAACCGCTTGTAAGGTCGCAAAGTGAACCGATAAGGTCAGTAAGCTGACGGGGTGTTGTACCCTGAGAAGCCATATTACCAACAAGATTACCTGATTTAGCTTTAATACTGTTAGAAATAGCTTCTTTAAGTTCTGCGCCTGAAAGACCTTTAAAGTCATTATCTGCAAGGTATTTAAGTTTAAGCTCGTTAGGTGTACCGATAAGTCCATCTGTGTGTGCAGGTGAAACAACCGGGTCAGCAAGCTCCCAGATTTTGCCCTGAGGATCTTTGAATGCACCGTCACCGTAAACCATAACTTCAATATGTTTACCTGTTCTCTTTAAGAATTCAGCCTGAATATCTTTTACAAGATCATTACATTCTCTGGGAAACAATTTAATTGTATCTTCAGTTGATTTATTTGAACCTAAAAGACCATAAGCTTCATTGCAACCGCCACCGTTAACAGGAGCAGTAAGAATATCATCAAGACCGCAAACTACCTTTGCACCTGCAGCTTTAAGAATTCTCTTAGTTCTTGCGCGGGTGTGAATATCGCAAGTAAGAACACAGTCAGTATAATCAAGGATTGTTTTAGCCTGATTTGCGAAAACAATTTCAACCTCTGCCCCTGCTTCTTTGATTATATCGGAATAATAAGCAACATAGTCAACACCTGTAAACTCGTGCTTGTTTTCACCAAAGAGCTCTCTGTATTTCTCAAGAGAAAGTACATCTGAATAAGGGTTAATTCCTGCATCATCAAGCTGGTCATAAGTTAAAAGAGAGTTACCAACCTCATCGCTGGGATAACTGAGCATAAGAACAACTTTCTTTGCTCCCATTGCAATACCTTTAAGGCAGATTGCAAAACGGTTTCTTGAAAGGATTGGGAAAATAACACCAATTGTTTCTCCGCCAAGCTTTGCTTTAACATCGTCAGCAATGTTCTGAACTGTGGCATAGTTACCCTGCGCTCTTGCAACGATAGATTCTGTAAGAGCAACAACATCTCTGTCACGAAGTTCAAAGCCCTCGCTCTCAGCAGCTTCAATAACGCTGTTTACTGCAATATCAACAAGGTTATCGCCTTCACGGATGATTGGGCAACGAATACCTCTTGATACAGTACCGACTTTTCTTTCCATAATAATCTCACCACTTTATATAGTTTACCAAAATTGGAATTTAATACTTTAAAAAAGTATGGAGCGACTTTCAATGAAAGCCGCCCTCAATTGAAATCTTATTTCATCATGCTGGCAACTTCGTCAGCAAAATTGTCTTCTCTTTTCTCGAGACCTTCGCCCTTTTCAAGACGAATGAAGTTAACAACCTTAATATCAGAGCCTGTCTTCTTAGCAACATCTGCAACATAACCTGATACAGAACCATCGAAGAGGTCTGAACGAACAAATGCCTGCTCAAGGAGACATGTTTCCTTGATTTGCTTCTTGATACGACCTTCAACTGCACCGGCAAAGATCTTGTTGTTAATATACTCTTCCTTACCTGCGATTGCAAGCTGTGCAAGAGTAGCAACTGCTTCCTTAGAAAGGAAGTTAAAGAGATAGTTGCTCTTCTTCTGCTCTTCATAAGCTGCAGCATCTTCTGCGCTGAAAAGATTCTCAGAGATAGCCTTATCAAAGAGTGCATTAAGAATAGGCTTTGGAAGAGACTCAGGCTTGTTAAGTGAGCTATCGATTGTAATAGATCTCATCTTCTCAAGCTCATCAGCAGAGATTGAATCCTTGCTGAGATATGATGGGCTCATTGCTGCAACCTGCATAGCAATATTCTTGCCCATTGCAACGAATTCAGCCTTATCCTCGAGATTTGTCTCGAACTTAACAGCAACACCTACTGCGCCACCGCCATGGATGTAGGTAACAACATCGCCTTCTACGATTTCGTAACGACGAATCTTGAGGTTTTCACCGATAACAAGAATGAGGTCATTAAGAGCTTCCTGAACTGTTCTGTCAGAATCAACAAGTGTAAGACCTGCAAGAGCTTCTACTGAAGCAGGCTTGTTTGCTGCAATTGTCTTAGCAACATTAAGTCCGAAAGCCTGGAACTTATCGTTCTTACCAACGAAGTCTGTCTCAGAGTTGATCTCAAGAAGAACTGTTGTTTTTGTTGCATCATCTGTGAATGCAATGATAGCGCCTTCAGCAGCGATTCTGCTTGCCTTCTTCTCAGAAGCAGCAAGACCTCTTTCACGAAGAATTTCAAACGCTCTATCCATATCGCCGTCAGCTTCTGTAAGTGCCTTTTTGCACTCCATCATACCAACGCCTGTTTTTTCTCTTAAGTTTTTAACATCCTGAGCTGTGAATGCCATAGATATATCCTCCTAACGAGTGTCTGATTTTTAATTATTCAGCTGCCTCTTCTGCAACCTCTTCTTCAGCTGCTTCAGCAACATTCTGCTCACCCTGACGGCCAGCGATGATAGCATCAGCCATTGCACCTGCAATAAGCTTAACTGCACGGATAGCGTCATCGTTACCTGGGATTACATAATCAATTTCATCAGGATCACAGTTTGTATCAACGATAGCAACGATCGGGATACCGAGCTTCTTTGCTTCGAGAACTGCGATTCTTTCTTTTCTTGGGTCAACAATAAACATTGCTGCAGGCATCTTCTTCATTTCTGTGATACCACCCATGAACTTTTCAAGCTTTTCTCTTTCAAGGTTAAGCTTGATAACTTCCTTCTTAGGAAGAAGATCGAATGTACCGTCAGCTTCCATAGCGTTGAGCTGAGCAAGTCTTCTGATTCTCTTCTGGATTGTCTGGAAGTTTGTGAGCATACCACCGAGCCAACGAGCGTTTACGTATGACATACCACAACGCTCTGCTTCTTCCTTAACAGAATCCTGAGCCTGCTTCTTTGTGCCTACGAAAAGAACGTCGCCGCCTTCCTGAGCAATCTTGTTGATGAAGTTGTAAGCCTCTTCAAGCTTCTTAACTGTCTTCTGAAGGTCAATGATATAAATACCATTTCTTTCTGTGAAGATGTAAGGAGCCATCTTAGGGTTCCATCTTCTGGTCTGGTGTCCGAAGTGAACACCTGCTTCGAGTAACTGTTTCATTGAAACTACTGACATAATTTTGTCCTCCTTTTTGTTAAACCGCCGCAAGGCTTCGACTCACAGACACCACGCTTTCGCGCACACGACATCCGCAATCTACCCTGCGTGAGTTTTTTAACTTGGAAAGTATATCACCTTTCACCAAAAAATGCAATAGTTTTTTGTAAATTATTTTGAAAAGTCAAAACAATATTTTTTGTATTTAAGGTAATTACTTATTTTTTTCATCCGCGTTTCGCGGGCATAATCGTTAAGATAGAATGTTCCGTTATCACGCATTGAAATAACAACCAACTCTCTTGTACCCTTCGGCAAATCCCTGAGGGGCAAGCGAATCAGGTTTCCTGCTTTATCAGGAAGTCTGCAAACAGCATAATTTCCATCTAAGTATTCAACAAAAATATCCATATTAATCCTCGAAATCGTTGTTAACGGCAGAACCGAAATAATTGTGGTCTTCAGGAATAGAATCCGCAACAGTTGTATTTGAAACACTCTCCGAAGGTGCTATATCATCAATGCTTAACTGCTTTGGTGCGCTGAAAGATGAGTTAGCCTGCATCTCCATCCATTGCTCCTTGGTAATAAGAACCTTTCTTGGCTTTGCGCCCTCAAAGGGACCGATAACACCTTTTTCCGAAAGTTCATCAACTATTCTTGCGGCTCTTGCATAGCCTAATTTAAGTTTTCTTTGCAAGAGTG
>JAZQMA010000004.1:0-6352 GCA_045543035.1 Acutalibacteraceae bacterium
CACTGTGCTGAGCCTCATTTTCGGGACTTTGGTACAGAAAAGGTACTGAGGTCTTTTTTCTTGCTCTGAAAAAAATTATAAAGGAGTTACCCCCAATGAAGCACTATCTGGAAAACGTTGAGGCAGTATTTACTGACGTACAGTCATCTCCTCAGGGTTTAACCTCCGCTGAAGCTGAAAGCCGTTTACAGAAAAACGGAAAGAACAAGCTTGCAGAAGCAAAAAAGGATTCTTTGTTAAAGAAGTTCTTCGATCAGATGAAGGACCCTATGATTATCATCCTTATTATTGCTGCTGCAATTTCCGCTGTTACAGAGTACATTGAAGCAACGGGTGCAGGTCACAGCTTCTTCCCCACAGACACACTTATTATTCTTGCTGTTGTAATTATCAACGCTGTTCTCGGCGTTGTTCAGGAAAACAAAGCAGAAAAAGCTGTTGAAGCATTGCAGAAAATGTCTGCCGCAACAACAAAAACACTTCGTGACGGTAAGGTTGAAAATATCAAGAGCGAAGATCTTGTTGTCGGTGACGTTATTCTTCTTGATGCAGGTGACGCTATTCCTGCTGACTGTCGTATCTTTGAATGTGCAAGTATGAAAATCGAGGAAGCAGCACTTACAGGAGAGTCTGTTCCCGTAAATAAGCTTGTTAAAGCTCTCACTCTTTCTAAGGATAAAGGTGATGAAGTTCCTCTCGGCGACCGTAAGAATATGGCATATATGGGTTCAACTCTCGTATATGGTCGTGGTAAAGCTGTTGTTGTTGCAACAGGTATGGATACCGAAATGGGTAAAATTGCAAATGCTATTGCACTTGCAGAAGAGGGTAAAACTCCTCTTGAAATCAAGCTTGAGCAGCTTTCAAAAATCCTTACAAAGCTTGTTATCGGTGTTTGTGTTATCATTTTCGCATATAACCTTATAACACAGTATTTTATGGCAGAAAACGCACAACTTTTTGATGTTGCACTTCATTCATTTATTACTGCTATTGCTCTCGCTGTTGCGGCTATTCCCGAGGGTCTTGTTGCAGTTATGACAATTGTTCTTTCTATTGGTGTTACCAATATGTCTAAAAAGAACGCTATCATCCGTAAAATGAATGCGGTTGAAACTCTTGGTTGTACTCAGATTATCTGTTCCGATAAAACAGGTACTCTTACACAGAACATTATGACTGTTGTTGACCACTATGCAGAGGACGAAAAGGTTCTTGCAACTGCAATGGCACTTTGCACCAATGCAGAGGTTGAGGCAGACGGAAAAAGCACAGGCGAACCCGATGAAGTTGCTCTTATTAACTATGCTTCTTCTCTTGGTCTTAAAAAGGCAGACCTTGTTGCCGCTAACCCCAGAGCAGGTGAGGTTCCCTTTGATTCAGGAAGAAAAATGATGTCAACAGTTCACAGTGTTGACGGCAAATTCGTTCAGTATACAAAAGGTGCTCCTGATGAAATTCTCAAGAAATGCTCTCACGCTCTTGTAGGCGGTCAGGTTGTTCCTATGAACGATGAAATTCTCGCTAAAGCAGCAGAAGAAAACACAAGAATGGGTAACAAGGCTCTTCGTGTATTTGCAGTTGCTTTCAAAGAATATACATCAGCTCCCGAGGTTTATGATTCCGCATCTCTTGAATACGATATGGTTTTCATCGGTCTTACAGGTATGATTGACCCTGTTCGTCCCGAGGTTAAAGATGCTATTGTTGAATGCCGTAGCGCAGGTATCACACCTATTATGATTACAGGTGACCATATCAATACCGCTAAAGCCATTGCAAGAGAGCTTGGTATTCTTAATGACGATTCTCAGGCTATGATGGGCAGCGATATTGATAAATACTCTGACGAGGAATTTGAAAAAATCGTTGAGAATGTATTTGTTTACGCTCGTGTTCAGCCCGAACATAAAACAAGAATTGTTAACGCTTGGAGAAACAAGGGTTATGTTACTGCTATGACAGGTGACGGTGTTAACGATGCTCCCTCTATCAAGAGTGCCGATATTGGTGTTGGTATGGGTATCACAGGTACAGACGTTACAAAGAATGTTGCAGATATGGTTCTTACAGACGATAACTTTGCAACAATTGTTTCCGCAGTTGGCGAGGGTAGAAGAATTTACGATAACATCCGTAAAGCAATTCAGTTCCTTCTCGGTTCAAACCTTTCCGAGGTTGTTTCAATTTTCTTTGCAACAATTATGAGCTTCACAATTCTTGAAGCACCCCATCTTCTTTTCATTAACCTTGTAACAGACTGTTTCCCTGCACTTGCTCTCGGTCTTGAAAGACCTGAGTCAAACATTATGAAGAGAAAACCCAGAAGCAAAACTGATGGTATCTTTGCAGGTGGTCTTGGCGTTGACTGTGCATATCAGGGTATCCTCGTAAGTATTCTTACAGTTATCGCTTTCTATATCGGTGAATTCCTTGAAACAGGTCACCTTGTTCTCAGCAATATTCCTGACAGCAGTGAAGGTATGACAATGGCATTCTTCACAATGGCAATGTGTGAAATCTTCCATTCATTCAATATGCGTTCTCAGAGAGGCTCTGCTGTTGCAATGCTCTTCAAGGGTCAGCATAACATCGCTCTTTACGGTGCAATGATTGGTTCATTCCTTCTTACAACTGCAGTTGTTGAGATTGACTTCCTTTCAAATCTCTTCGGATTTGCTCACCTTGACCTTAAAGCTTATGCAATTTCTCTTGGTCTTGCATTCCTTATCATCCCCATTGTTGAGGTTGTTAAGTTCTTCCAGAGAAAGTTTGGTAAGGCTCACGATTAATCTTTTAATTTTAAAACACCATTCAATCAAATTTTTGATTGAATGGTGTTTTTTCTCTTGCTAAATTTTACATATAATGCTATACTGAAAAAGATAATAAAACCGAAAAATATGGTTTGATTTTTGATTAAAGAAAGGACGATAAATTTGGCTGAGATTAAAAACATGGACGCTGTAGCAGCACTTGATGCTATGGATGCTCACGTTGATGATTGGCGCGATGCCACAAAGGGCAAACAGAGAGGTATTTTCTCTTTTGATGATGTTGCTGCGCTTAAAATCAAAAACCTCAAAAAAAGAATTTACACCGATATTGAATCCATTCCTGCATGGAAAATGAAGGAGTGCATCTATAAAGGTGTTGATGATTATGAATTCCTTTATGATGAATGGAAGGAACTTAATGTTGGCGACCGTTGGGGTAACAATGGTTGGAGTGCATTCTTCAAAAACTCTTTTGATATGCCCGAAAGATTTAAGGGTAAAAAGGTAACTCTTAACGTTTATTTCGGTGGTGACTCACTCCTTACTCTTAACGGTGTTCCTTATCAGGGCCTTGATCCCTTCAGAAACTCCGTTCTTCTTACAGATTGTGCAAAGGGCGACGAGCATTATGATGTTGATATTGAGTCCTATTATGTATGGCATTCAAACGAATCAACTGTAAAAACTCTTTCCTGCTCTTTCGTTGGTGTTGTTGACCCTGAAATTGAAGAAATTTACTGGGATTTCAAAGCAGTTTTCAATGCTTTATTTATGCCTGTTCACGATACAGGTCTTCAGGAGCTTATCAGAGCAGCTCTTAAAGAAGCATTTACATATGTTAACTTTGACCTTGATGGTGAAGATTTCAAAGCAGGTCTTCGTCAGGCACAGAAGGTACTTAAAGATAAGGTTTACAACAATACTTCTTACAAATCAGAGGGTACACTTGCTCTTGTTGGTAACTCTCACCTTGATATTGTATTTATGTGGGCATATAAAGAGTATATCCGTAAGCTCGGCAGAACTCACGCTACAATGCTTCGCCTTATGGAGCAGTATGACGATTTCATTTTCTCTCAGAGCACAGCTCCCACATATATCGAAATGGCAAACAGATACCCTGCACTTTATGAGCAGGTTAAGAAACGTATTGAAGAGGGTAGATGGGAATATATCGGCGCAATGTGGGTTGAACCCGATTGTAACCTTGTTTCCGGTGAATCCTTTGTTCGTCAGCTTCTTCACGGTATCCGTTTTGCAGAAAAAACTTTCGGCATCACTCCCAAAACCTGTTGGGTTCCCGATGTTTTCGGTAACGGTTATGCAATGCCTCAGATTCTTAAAAAAGCAGGCGTTGAATATTTTGTAACTCACAAAATGGGTATCTGGAATGATACAAACCCCTGGCAGTATAACACATTCTGGTGGGAAGGTCCCGATGGTTCAAAGGTATTCTCAATTGTTCCCCCAACACACTTTATCGGTACTGTTGAAGCAGACTCTCTTAAAGTTAACTGGAAAAAATACACAGATAAAGAAACTATCGGCGAATCCATGTACTGCTATGGCTGGGGTGATGGCGGCGGCGGTGTTGATACCGAAATGCTCGAATATGTAAAACGTTACAAGAACTTCCCCGGTCTTCCCAAAACTCAGACAAGTAAGATTGAAGATTCTCTTGCAAGAATGAAAGCTAAGGCAACAGAAACTAACATTCCTACCTGGAAAGATGAGCTTTACCTTGAAGAGCACCGCGGTGTTCACACAACAAAAGCTCTCCTTAAAAAGCTTAACAGATATTCTGAAAACCTCTATCGTCAGGCAGAAATGTTCGCAAGTATTGCAATGCAGTACGGCTATGAATATCCTCTTGAAAAGCTTAACGAAGGCTGGCAGGCAATTCTTACTAACCAGTTCCACGATTCTCTTCCCGGTTCTCACATTACAGAGGTATTCGGTGACCTTTGCGCTATCTATGATAATATTATTGCTATCGGTGAAAGCGTAAGAGACGAAGCACTCAATGTAATTGCAGGTAACGTAAACGGTGCAGAGAAATACGGCAAACCCTTTGCTCTTTTCAACTCTCTCGGCACAACTGCAACTCAGAAGGTTGAGCTTCCCTACAAGGATGTTGAAATCTATGATGCAGAGGGCAACAAGGTTGCAACTCAGGCTTATACAAAGCTTGACGGCACAAAGGTTCTTGTTTTCGTTGCAAAGGACATTCCTGCAGTTGGTTACAAGATTTACTATACAAAGGATGCTGCTGTAGGTGAAGCAACATCAGTAGGTGCTTTCGGAAACACTGTTGAAAACGATAATTTCAGACTCGTTCTTGATGAAAGCGCAGAGCTTGTTTCTATCTTTGATAAGAAAAACAACAGAGAAGTTCTTGATGGTAAAGGTAACGTATTCCGTCTTTATGAAGACCTTCCCGGTAAATATGATGCTTGGGATATTGTTGCTTCCTATGTTGACCGTCAGTTCGATACAGAACCCGGTAAAGTAACAGGCATTGCAACAGGTGATGTATTCACAGTTGTTTCCATTGAAAAGAATATCAATAAATCAATTGTTAAGCAGAATATCATTATTTATAATGAGCTTGACAGAATTGATTTTGATACATTTATCAACTGGAACGAACAGGAAAAACTTCTCAAAGTTGGCTTTGATGTTGATGTTAAGGCTCAGAAGTTTACTCGTGATATTGCTTATGCAACAATTGAAAGCTCCAACTATCGTCACAATCCTTATGATAAGGCTAAATTCGAGGTTTCAGCTCATAACTTCATTGATATGAGTGAAGATAACTATGGTGTTTCAATTCTTAACGATTGCAAGTATGGTTACGAGGTTGATAAGCAAAGAATGATTATCACTCTTCTTAAAGCTCCCATGAACCCCGACCCCAAATCAGACCGTGGCGACCACTATTTCACATACTCCATTTATCCTCATGCAGGTAATTGGAAGAATGCTGAAACACTCGTAAGAGGTCTTGAAATGAACAACCCTGCAGTTGCAGTTGAAATCAACAGCGATGCAAAGGGCGAAGATGCAAAGAGCTTTATTAAGGTTGACGGCAAAAACGTTACACTTGAAGCAGTTAAGAAATGCGAGGATGAAAATGCTTACATCATCCGTTTCGTTGAAAAGGCAGGTAGCAGAACTAAGGTTTCTGCAGAGCTTTTCGCAGAAATCCAGAGTGTAGCAGAATGCGACCTTCTTGAAAGAAACGATGTAGCGGTTGACATTGCTGACGGCAAAACACTCAACTTTGAAATCAATCCCTTCGAGATTAAGTGCTATAAGGTTAAAGTTAAATAAAAATCCAAATAAAAGAAGTGATTGAATCGGTTTTCGGTTCAATCACTTTTTATATCTGTTGATTATTAATATCAATTGCTGTCTGAACGATATTTGCTGATAAGGGTTGCTAACTCAAAGCGACTGCGAACGCCCATTTTCGGATAAATCTTTTTGGTGTGATCCTTAACGGTGTGCTCGGTGATAAACATCATTTTAGCAATATCTGCATTGGTGTAGCCCATACATATAAACTCGGCAAC
>JAZQMA010000005.1:0-13098 GCA_045543035.1 Acutalibacteraceae bacterium
ACTTCGCCTATATCTTCGGGTAAATCATATTTTAATATAATATCACTCGGCTTACTGTTCCATGTTAAATCAGGAGTTAAGAAAGAAACAGGCACATTTCTGTATCTGAATGGTACTAAGTTTATACCATTTAAAAGAATATTTACTGCCACAAGAACTATTGCAACAATTACAATTATTTTAATAAATTTCTTTTTCGATTTGAATTGTGTCATAAAACCACTCCTTTCAGCTTGCTATATCACCATTTTAGCGTTAATAATTACCCAAAACAACAGAAATGTTAAATCTTAAGAAATTTTTAATATTCAGAAGAATGTCAATAGCAAATTATTTTAATTTTTTTGAAGTTGATATTTTACCAAGTTTCTGAAATTTGTTTATGTGTAATTTCATTGTCTATAGTAATAATTTCAATATCATAAAAATAGTTCTTGTTGGCTGCATCGATATCGTGCAAGAAATCGTAAAAATCCACTTCAAGAGGGTAATAGCACTGCAAAATGATTTTATAAGTGTTTATTTTTTTATTTCCTTCATATTTTTCATCTTCAAATATAACGGCACCTGTGTTTCTGATGAAATCCATAATGCTATCAGCATTTTCACCATTCTTTATATTATCAAACCATTTTCTTGTCTGTTCTCCATGCTCGTAATCCAGATAATAACCATCTATATTGCAACCATCGGCATTGGGAATGAAAAGCTTGTAATTGATTTTACCACTTTCGTCGTATGAAATGATTATGGTACTGATAATATAATCCCAACTATCTGGTTCTTCCATTCCGTTAGTGTGGCAATATATTGCATATTGGTTTGAAGATGTGTTTTCAGGATTCTTTGGAGTTAAGAAATCATCTATATAGTATGAGAATAAACAGTCAAAGAGGAAATCCTCGTAATTTTGTTTTTGTTTTATAAAACCTTTTTCTGTAAGCTCTTTTTCTGCTTTTCTTGCATCGTCTCCGATTTTAATGTCGGTATATACTTTTCTTTGTTCTGATGTGATTTCTGAAAGATAATATTCCTGGGGGCATTCTGTATAATATTCTTCATCAAACCATTCATATTCATATTTTGCAAAAGCAAAGCCATAAATACCAAGGAGAACTGCAGACACAACAGAAAGAATAGCGGTGATTTTAACTAAGGATAAACGATATGTTTTTGTTTCGGTGTCAGAGTTTTTGTGATACGAGCGAAATGTAAGACAAGTATATACAATAAGAACAACAATATTTGTTATATATGGAATTATACCCCACAAACCGCTTTCGTGTTCATAGTTATTTGTAATGTAACTAAGAACAAGACCACCGGCATTAAATAAGGGGAAAAACAAACCACCTGTAATAAAAGAACCGAGAGCAATCAGCCCTAAAGCAGATGCTATAGCAATCAGTTGTTTCTTTAAATTATGCCTGCAACACATTATTGTATAGACAGTGAAAAATATAAATCCTATAAGGTAAAAGCCAAGAAAAACAATGCTTGGGAAATCGGGTGAAATTGGCTCTACAAAATACCAGTAACCCCAACCTAAATCAACGGACAGAATATTTATTGCACATAAAGCAATAAAAAGTATAACAGCTCTGATAATGCTGTCTTTATAAATCACCTTGTTCCAAATTGTTTTACAGATGTCTTTAAATGTTGCTTTACCATCCTCAACACTTTTAGCTTTAGTCCAGTCGTTAAATTTATTGTTATCACTTGTCATAATATTTACCCCTTTCATAAGATTGCTTTGAAACAGGCTGTTTGTAATCTTATCTTGTGATTCTACTATAGTAAATCAACGGTTAAATATGTGCATATTGTAATTTTTGGACTGTTTTTTGTAATAATTGGACTAAAAAATGATTTTTGAAGTAATAGGGGCGGTGGGAACTTATTAACGAAGAGTGAATAGTTAATAGTGAATAAGTAAAAAATCCTCGTTCTTTTTGAACGAGGATTTTTTGGAGCTGGTGACGGGAATCGAACCTGCAACCTGCTCATTACGAATGAGCTGCTCTGCCATTGAGCCACACCAGCGGATATTGAATTTTGATTTGTCGGAATGGTGGGGGAAAGGAGATATCCTTAAATACAACCAAAGACCTGCTCATTACGAATGAGCTGCTCTACCAACTGAGCTATTCCAGCAAAATATATTCTAAACACGAATAGTATTATATATAAAACCCTTGTTTTTTTCAAGTGTTTTTATTCATTTTAACAAATTTCAATTTTAGAAAAAATAATGGTGTTTTGCTATTGACTTTAGCACTTTAGTGTGCTACCATATGAACACGTTTTTTAATGCATAAATATATGAAAGGAATGGCTTTTCTTTTAGAAAAGTCGTAGGTCAAAAGTTATGACACCTTTAAAAAATAATGATGTTACGGAGCTTTATAAAGCAATTTTAAGCCTTGAAAATGAAGAGGATTGTGCTTTGTTTTTTGAGGATTTATGCACTATTAATGAAATTGTTTCTCTTTCCCAACGTCTGAGCGTTGCGAAGAAGCTTGATGAGGGCAAAACCTTTTCAACTATTACTACTGAAACAGGTGCCAGCTCCGCTACTATAGGCAGGGTTAACCGTTGCCTTTCTTATGGTAACGGTGGTTATAAAAAGATAATAGAAAAGCTCAAAGGGGGAGAGAGCAAATGAGTATTGATTTTTCTGTTCTCAACCCAACTGAGAGAATTATTTTTGAGCTTCGCAGTCTTTATACAAAGTTTGGCTACAAGCCCTTTAAAATGAGCAAGTTTGAGGAATATGATTTATACGGCAGCAACAAGGATTTCCTTGTCAGCGGAAATTGTATCACCTTTACCGATACAGACGGCAGACTTCTTGCTCTCAAGCCTGACGTAACTTTTTCAATAATTAAAAACCTTGATGATACTGTTAAAGGCGTTCAGAAGGTTTATTATAACGAAAATGTTTATCGTGAAAGTAAAAAAGCAGGTGGTTTCAGCGAAATAATGCAAACAGGCATTGAGTGTATGGGTGATATAACCGATAACGATGTTTGCGATGTTATTATTCTCGCTGCCCGCAGTCTTTATGCAATCAGCGAAAACTATGTTCTTGATATTTCTCACCTGGGACTTTTAAGCGGTATTTTCAATGCTATGGAGCTTAACGAAAGCAACAAAACCGAGCTTCTTTCTGCTATTGCAGAGAAGAATGCAGGTGCTATAAAAACACTTTGCGAAAGTTTTGGTGTTGGGGCGGCATTGGTTAATATGCTTTTAGAAATAATGAATGCCTGCGGTAAACCATCTGAGGTTCTTAAAAAAATCGGTGCGGTTGCAGTCAATTCTGAAATGCAGAATGCTTTTAACGAGCTTTCAAAGGTTTGCGAAAAGCTTATTGAAGCTGGTTACGAAGAGAATATCAATATTGATTGTTCATTGGTTAACGATATGAACTATTATAACGGTATTGCTTTCAAAGGCTTTGTTCACGGTGTTCCTTCAAGTGTTCTTTCAGGCGGAAGATATGATAAGCTTATGGAAAGAGTTAACAAAAAAGCAGGCGCAATCGGTTTTGCGGTTTATCTTGACGAAGTTGACAGACTCCTTGAAAACAAGGAAGAAGTTGAAGAAACTGCAGATGATGGTTGGCTCAATGTTGCTCTTCCCAAAGGCAGACTTGGTGAAAAGGTTTATCAGATGTTTGAAAATGCAGGCTTTGAATGTCCGCAGATTTACGAAAAAAATCGCCGACTTATATTCGAAAATGCAGAGAAAAAAGTCCGCTATTTCTGGGTTAAACCCTCGGATGTTGCCATTTATGTTGAACGCGGAGCGGCAGATATAGGCGTTGCAGGTAAAGATATTCTTCTTGAATATGCTCCCGATGTTTATGAGCTTCTTGATTTGGATATGGGCAAATGCAGAATGTGCGTTGCAGGTAAAAAAGAGTTTACCGATAACGGAACAAGCACTCTGAGAGTTGCAACAAAGTTTACCAATATTGCAAAAAGCTATTATGCAGATAAATGCCGTGATATTGATATAATAAAGCTTAACGGTTCAATTGAAATTGCTCCTATTTTAGGTCTTTCAGATGTTATTGTTGATATTGTTGAAACAGGTGCAACGCTTCTTGAAAACGGACTTGAACCCAAAGAAACAATTGTCGGAATAAGTGCAAGGCTTATTTCAAACAAAGCAAGTTATAAATTTAAATCTGAAATTATAGATAAACTTAAAGCATCTTTAGATGTTATTGTGAGGGAAAAACAGTGATTAAAATATACAAGCGTAGCGAAATTTCAACAGAGGAAATTCTCGAAAGAAGCGAACAGACAATTGATGTTGAGGGTATCGTTACTGATATAATTAAAAATGTTAGAGAAAACGGAGATAAAGCACTTGTTGAATACAGCAAGAAATTCGATGGTGCAATTGATGATATTCTTGAAGTTACAAAGGAAGAAATCGAAGATGCTTTAAATCAGGTCGATAGCGAGCTTATTGAGATTTTGAAGCAAGCAAAAGAGAATATTACCGCTTTCCATTCAAAGCAGGTTCGCAATTCCTTTGTTATCAATGATAATGCAGGGGTTATAATCGGTCAGAAGGTATTGCCCATTGAAAAGGTTGGTCTTTATGTACCCGGTGGCACAGCTTCTTACCCATCATCAGTTCTTATGAACTGCGTTCCTGCAAAAATTGCAGGTTGCTCTGAAATTGTTATGGTAACACCTGCAAAAGAAGGTAAAATCAAACCTGTAATTCTTGCGGCGGCAAGCATAGCAGGAGTTGACAGAATATTCAAAATAGGCGGTGCTCAGGCAGTTGCTGCTCTTGCTTACGGAACAGAAAGTGTGCCCAAGGTTGATAAAATTGTTGGTCCCGGTAATGCTTTTGTTGCAGAAGCTAAAAAGCAGGTTTTCGGCACAGTTGATATTGATATGATTGCAGGTCCCAGTGAAATTCTTGTTGTTGCTGACGGTACAAACACCCCTGCTCATATTGCGGCAGATTTGCTTTCTCAGGCAGAGCACGATAAAATGGCAACCGCAGTTCTTATTACCAATTGCGAAGAGTTTGCAAACAAAGTAAGCGAAGAGTTAGAAAAACAAATTCCGCTTCTTCCCAGAGCAGAAATTGCCCGTTGCTCAATTGATACAAACGGTAAAATTATTATTACAGATTCACTTGTTGAGGCTATGGAAACATCTAACATTTTAGCACCCGAGCACCTTGAAATCTGTGTAGATAACCCATTTGAATACCTGGGTTATGTTAAAAATGCAGGTTCTGTTTTCCTCGGCAAAAACTGTCCCGAAGCTCTCGGCGATTATTTTGCAGGACCTAACCACACCTTGCCCACAAGCGGTACTGCTAGATTTTCAAGCCCTCTTTCAGTTGATGATTTTGTTAAGAAAACTCAGTTTTCATATTTCAGCAAAGAAGCACTTAAAGATGTATCATCAAAAGTTGTTCGCTTTGCTACTGAAGAAGGACTTCACGCTCACGCAAAGAGTGTATCGATAAGAGGGGAAGAATAATCCTATGAGCAAATTCCTTGACGAAAGATATAATTCTCTTGCGGCATATGTTCCCGGTGAACAGCCACAGGATAAAAAATATATAAAACTCAATACTAATGAGTCGCCATATCCGCCAAGCCCTGAAACGCTTGCAATGGCTAATAGGGGTGAGGCAGAGCTTTTAAGACTTTACCCCGACCCCGATGGTAAAATTCTCACTAAAAAGCTTGCTGACCTTTATGGTGTTGAAACAGAAAATGTTTTCCTTGCAAATGGCTCAGATGATATTTTGAACTTTGCGTTTATGGCATATTGTGCCAACGGCAGAAAATCATATTTTGCTGATATTACCTATGGATTTTATAGTGTTTTTGCAAATCTTCATGGCTCTGATTATACAGAAATTCCTTTAGAAGAAGATTTTTCAATTGATTATAAAAAATTTTGCGGTGTTGATGGCGGTGTGTTTATTGCAAATCCCAATGCACCAACAGGACTTGCTTTAAGTCTCCCTGAAGTTGAAAAAGTTATTAAATCCAATCCGGATTATGTTGTTGTAATTGATGAGGCTTATGTGGATTTCGGAGCAGAAAGCGCAGTTAATCTTGTTAAGAAATATGACAACCTTTTGGTTGTGCAGACATTTTCGAAATCTCGCTCAATGGCAGGTGCTCGTTTAGGCTTTGCTATCGGTAGTAAAGATATTATCAATGATTTGCACAAGCTCCGCTATTCAACTAACCCTTATAACATAAACCGCCTTACTCTTTCTTTAGGTGCGGCGGCAATAGATAGCCAAAGCTATTATACAGATAATTGCAAAAAAATTATTGAAACAAGAGATTACACAACCAAAGAGCTTGAAGCTCTTGGTTTTGAGGTTTTACCGTCAAAAGCTAATTTTGTTTTTGCAAAGTCAGATAAAATTGATGGTGGAGAGCTTTATCTCAAACTTAAAGACAAAGGTGTTCTTGTTCGTCATTTTACTAAAGACAGAATCAAGGACTTTAACCGCATAACTATCGGAACTTTCGAAGAAATGCAGATTCTTATAGAAAAAATCAAAGAATTTATGGAGGCAGTTTAAATGCGTATAGCAGAAATTAAAAGAAAAACTGCAGAAACAGATATATATGTAAAACTTAACCTTGACGGAACAGGGGAATGCGATATTGATTCAGGTATCGGATTTTTTGACCATATGCTTATTCTTTTTGCAAAGCATTCAAGGTTTGATTTAACAGTAAAATGTTGTGGTGATATCTGGGTTGACGGACACCACACAACAGAGGATGTAGGTATCGCTCTCGGTCAGGCTTTTAAAGAGGCGATAGGTGATAAAAGAGGTATTCACCGTTACGGAAGCACAATTCTTCCTATGGATGAGGCACTTATTCTCTCTGCGGTTGATATTTCCGGAAGAGCATACCTTCAATATTATATGAACATTCCCGCACCGATGGTAGGGGATTTTGATACAGAGCTTTTAAGAGAGTTCTTTGTTGCATTTGCATTTAATAGCGCAATAACTCTTCATATTAAACAGCTTGACGGAGTGAATTCTCACCATTTGATTGAGGGTGCGTTCAAATCCGTTGCCCGAACTCTTAAAAAGGCGGTTGCCATTGACGAAACAATGAAAAACGAGATACCCTCATCAAAAGGAGTTTTATAATGGTTGCGATAATTGACTATGGCGTTGGTAACTTGTTTTCTCTTCAATGCTCACTTAAGAAAATCGGCGTTGAAGCAGTTGTAACAAGTGATGAAAATGTAATAAAAGCGGCAGACAGAATTATTCTTCCCGGAGTTGGTGCATTTGGTGATGCAGCTAAAAAGCTTCGCTCATCAGGTCTTGTTGAGCTTATTACCGAAGAAGCAAAAAACGGAAAACCATTTTTAGGAATCTGTCTTGGTATGCAGTTGCTTTTTGAGAAAGGTTTTGAATATGGTGAACATGAGGGATTAGGTTTTCTTAAAGGTAATGTAATTCCTCTGGAAAATAAAATACCTGAAAACCTCAACATTCCCCATATGGGTTGGAATGCACTTGATTTTGTAGGGGAGAAAAGCCCGATTTTTAAATATATAAATGATGGCGATTTTGTTTATTTCGTTCATTCTTTCTATGCAACCGATTGTGACGATTCCGTTATTGCAACATCTGAATACGGCATACCCGTTACTGCGGCAGTTGGTAAAGGCAATATTTTCGGTTGTCAGTTCCACCCTGAGAAGAGTGGAGATGTAGGTCTTTCGATTTTGAAAGCATTCTGTGAAATATGAGGTAATACAATGAAAATTTTTCCCGCGATAGATTTATATGAGGGTAAAGCTGTCAGACTTTTAAAGGGTAATTATAATGACTTGACGATTTATTCCGAAAATCCAATTGAAATTGCAAAAGATTTTGAAAGTCAGGGCGCAACCGAGCTTCACACAGTTGACCTTGAAGGCGCCCGTGACGGCGGAACACCCAATATTGATATAATAAAAAGCTTTGTTGAAAATACATCTTTGAATGTTGAGGTAGGTGGCGGTATCCGTTCAATGGAAACTGTCAAAGCCTATCTTGATGCAGGTGTAAGCCGTGTTATTTTAGGTACTGCGGCAGTAACTGATGAAGAGTTTCTCAAAACTGCAGTTGCAACCTATGGCGATAAAATTGCAGTCGGTGCAGATATAAAAGACGGCAAGGTTGCCATTAAAGGTTGGGTTGAAAAATCCGAATACGGCACTTTCGAGTTCTTTGAAAAGCTTCAGAAAATCGGTGTTTCAACTGTTATTTGCACCGATATTTCCAAGGATGGTGCAATGCAGGGCACAAACAGAGAGCTTTATAAAGAGCTTTCAGAGAAATTCAGCGTTAATATAATCGCGTCAGGCGGAGTTTCAACTCTTGATGATATAACCGCTCTTAACAAAATGAACCTTTTTGGCGCAATTATCGGCAAAGCCTATTATACAGGCGCAATTAAAATAAGTGATGCATTGGAGGCAGTTAAATGATTACAAAAAGAATTATACCCTGCCTTGATGTCAGAAACGGAACAGTTGTTAAAGGTACCAATTTCAAGGACCTTAATGAAATTTCTTCACCTGTTCAGTTAGCGGAGTATTATAGCTCTCACGGAGCAGATGAGCTAGTTTTCTATGATATAACTGCTTCATCTGATGGCAGAAAGCTTTTTACAGATATTCTTACTCAGACCGCTTCAAAGGTTTTCATTCCTTTAACTGTTGGCGGTGGTATCAATACTCTTGATGATTTTGACAGAGTTTTAAAATGCGGTGCAGATAAGGTAAGTGTTAATTCAGGTGCAATAAAAAACCCTGATTTAATTCATGCAGCGGCAGAAAAATATGGTGACCAATGCGTTGTTCTTTCCGTTGATGTTAAAAGAGTTGACGGACAGTTTAAGGTCTTTGCCAAAGGCGGAAGAGAAAATACAGGTCTTGACGCACTTGAATGGATTAAACGAGGTGTAAATAACGGTGCAGGTGAAATCGTTGTTAACTCAATTGATACCGATGGCGTTAAAAAAGGCTTTGATATAGAAATGCTCAAAGCGGTCTGCGATATTGTAAATGTACCTGTAATTGCATCAGGTGGTGCAGGGGGTAAGCAGGATTTTATTGATTTATTCAATACTGTTCCCGATGTGAGTGCAGGTCTTGCGGCATCCATTTTCCATTATGGCGAAGTAACAATTGATGATTTGAAGAAAACTCTTAACGAGAATAACATAACAGTGAGGTTATAATATGTTTGATATAGAAAAGCTTAAATTTGATGAAAAAGGTCTTATTCCTGCAATTGTTGTGGATGATGAAACCAATCAGGTTCTTACTCTTGCATATATGAATAAAGAAAGCCTTGGTATTTCTCTTGAAAAGAAAAAAACTTGTTTCTGGAGCCGTTCAAGACAGGAGCTCTGGCTTAAAGGTGAAACAAGCGGTAACTATCAGCATATTGTAAGTATCACAACAGACTGCGATATGGATGCTCTTACAGTAAGAGTTAAAAAGGATGGACCTGCTTGCCACACAGGTGAGGAAAGCTGTTTTTTCAATACAGTTTTTGAGAATGAGGAAATTGCACCTGCGTTCAGTGTTCAGAGCCTTGTTGAAACAATTGAAGGCAGAAAGCTTGACCCCAAAGAAGGCTCTTACACAACCTATCTTTTTGAAAAGGGTATTGATAAAATTCTCAAAAAGGTTGGCGAAGAATGCACCGAAGTTATCATTGCAGGTAAAGCCGATGATAAGGCAGAAACAATTTATGAAATTTCCGACCTTATGTATCATGTTCTCGTTCTTATGATTGAAATGGGCATTTCCGTTGATGATATAATGAACGAATTGAAGTCAAGACATGTAATTGATAAGAAAATTAAACAAGAGAAAATGGTATAAATATTAAATTGCCCCCTATTAAATTCACAAGAAATTCAATAGAGGGCAATAAGTTTTTTAACTCTTTCTTGCAGTTTTTTCTGCGATTTTAAGGATTGAAATAATCGGAATAATTAAAATTAAACCGCTTATGAAGTTGCTCACTCCGTGGATTAAATCGTAGGGGAGACCTGCAACAATCCAGGCAACCATAGCCTTGAAATCAAGCCCGAACATCAGAGCTTGTGCAGGGGCATAGATGGTTCCGTATAAAAAACCGTGCAAGGAGCAAACAATTGCATATATAATCGGTGCTGCTTTTGGTGGTAGTTTCTTTGGTAAAAGCATTGTAGCACCCCAAAGAACAGTCCATATATATAAATATGGAATCCACCACATATTAAAGCCACCAAGAAGACCTGTAAGAAACACGAAGATATAAATAGGGTACAGGGCTTTCTTTCTGTAAACAACAGTAATTGCCACAATAAAAACACCAATTAAATGAATGTTTGGCAGTACTTCCATTATAAGCTTTGAGGCATACATAACCGCACCAAGCATTCCGAAAATAACGGCTTCCTTAAGTGTTAATTTCATCCTTTTTCAGCCTTGAATGTGTAAGTCGTTCCTGCAACGATATCAGTAGTATCAACTCCTGATGTTGCGTATTCGCCGTTAACATAAAATGCCCAATAAGCACCGTCTTTGTCATAATCAAGGGTTATGCCGTTAACGGTTTTAACATATAAGCCGTAGTCACCTTGGTCACCTGCAATAAGCTCCAGGTCTAAAAGTGCTTCGCCAACAGTTTTCTTGTCTGTGTTGATTTCAAAAACTGTTTCTTCACCCTCAAGGTCTGTTACAGTGAAGGTAAATTTTGTTTCGCCTTTTCCGAGAACAGTTGCTTGGGGTGCTTCTGTTGTTGATACGGCACCATTTGTAGTAGTGGTGGTATCAATTGTTTTGTTGTCGTTACAAGCAGTTGTAAACAGTGCAATAGCCGCAATAAGCACAATACAAAGGATGAACGACAACGCTTTTTTACTGCGTGTCATTTTCATTTAAAATTTCTCCTTTATAAATTATTTCTCTTTCTTTAAAACCGGCACTCGCAGTTAAGACAATGTCTTGAAAAGAGCTTTTGTTAACGGGTATTTCGACTTGGTGCGTTTAAATTCGCCTTCTCAGAAAATCCAATGGCTTGTCCCTGTTTTGCGGCAACAGGTAGAATAAAAACATCAATGCACCTCACGGCGACGGGCTCGTACAGGATTTGCACCTGTTTCCCCTGATAACGAAGAATATTATATCACAAATCTTTTTATATTCAATATCAAATAATATATCAAAATCTCCTTACCTTGACAAAAACAGGTAATTAGAATACAATATGATTTAATAAAAAGTCACTTGAGGTGGCGTATGAAATTATTGATAATAAAGATTTTTGTTGTTTTCATAAATGTTCTTTATGCATTTATGAAGCTTAGAAAAACAGAAAATAAAATAGTTTGGCTCTCTCGCCAAACTAATGTAAAATCCGAAGATATAAAAATGCTTTCGGATGAAATTTCAAAAATCTCACCCGAAACAAAACAGGTTTTCAGGCTCCGTCGCCTTGAAAATGAAAGTGGTCTTTCTCTTTCCTATATTTTCTTTGTTTTGAGAGATATGTGGGAAATTGCAACTGCCAAAATTGCCATTACAGATACATATTCAATTTCCGTTTCTTGCCTTAATCATAAAGAAGAATTGAAAGTTTTTCAGATATGGCATGCTTTAGGTGCTATCAAGAAATTCAGCCTTCAATCAACGGGCAAGGCACAGGGCAGAGATTCAGGCGTTGCAAATGCAATGTCCATGCACAAGAATTATGATTTTGTTGTTGCACCGTCAGAGAAAACAGCAGAGTTTTATTGTGAGGCATTCGGTTGCAGTAATGATAAAATTGTTATTGCATCTCTTCCGAGAGTTGATGTTATATCAGATGGAAAATCAAGGTATGATGAGTTTATTAAACTTAATCCTCAATATAAAAATAAAAAACTCATAGCATATTTTCCCACCTTCAGAGATGGAGATTGTGTTTATATCAAAAAGCTTTTTGACGCTTTTAAAAGCAGTGAAGATTATGCTTTGATAATTTCGCTCCATCCTGCTACAGAAAAATCAGAAGAATATGCGTTCAATGGTAAGTTTTCAACTTACGATTTAGCAAAGCTTTCAGATGGCATTATTTCCGATTATTCTGCAACCGCTATTGAATGTTCTTTATTAAACAAACCATTGTGGTTCTATGTTCCTGATTATGAGCAGTATAAGGCGGAAAAGGGCTTGAACATTGAAATTAAGGAAGAGTTTTCAAAAGCAGCCTTTGAAGATGAAAATGAATTGCTGAAAGCAGTTCAGAAAAATTATGATTTTGATAACCTGAAAAGGTTTTCAGATAAATACATAAAAAATAAAGGCACAGATAATACCTCGAAATTAGCAGGTATTATTTGTGAGCATTTGTGATAAGGAGTATTACAATGAAAAGAATTTTAACTTACGGTACATTCGATTTGTTACATTACGGTCATATTCGCATTTTAAAAAGAGCAAAAGAATTAGGTGACTATCTTGTTGTTGCTCTTTCAACTGATGAATTCAACGCAACTAAGGGCAAAAAAGCGTATCACAGCTATGAAACCCGCAAAAAAATGCTTGAAGCAATCAGATATGTTGACCTTGTTATTCCCGAGAATAACTGGGAACAGAAAATTCAGGATATAAAAGATTATAAAATTGATGTTGTTGTTATGGGTGATGACTGGGCAGGTAGTGATAAATTTGACTATCTTAAAGAATATTGCGAGGTTAAATTCCTTGAAAGAACTCCCGGTGTTTCAACAACAATGATAAAAAATGACCTTCAGCTCCAGGAAACTGTTGATGGTGTCGACCAGGTTCCCAGAACATAAAAGAAAATCAATCAAAATTAAAAGCTACCGACTAAATTTGAACTGCCCCAAATTGTACGGACAGTACAAAAAAGACCTTTATGGTAGAAAAAATTAAAATTTAAGCAACATACTGACTTCGAAATTCCATCGGAGTCAGTTTTGTTTTTAGTTGGATTCTTTCGTTGTTGTAGAAATGGATGTATTGACCTATGAGGAGGCGAGCCTCCTCATAGGTTCGCAACTTTGAA
>JAZQMA010000006.1:0-77450 GCA_045543035.1 Acutalibacteraceae bacterium
TCAAAGGGTATTATGACAGATAAGGACGCTCGCAAAGCTAATGTTGGCGGCGAAGTTCTTGCATACATTTGGTAAGGAGGTACAGTTCTATGTCACGTATAGGCAGAATGCCCATTGCAATTCCTGCAGGCGTAGATGTCAAGATTGACGGCAGCACTGTTACCGTAAAAGGCCCAAAGGGTACTCTTACCAGAACAGTCAGCAGCAACATTACAGTTACTCTTGACAATGGCGTGATTACAGTTACACGCCCCAACGATTTGAAAGAAAATCGTTCACTTCACGGTCTTACCCGTACACTCATTGCCAATATGGTTCAGGGTGTTAACGAAGGTTTCAAGAAAGAGCTTGAAATCAATGGTATCGGTTACCGTGCAGCAAAACAGGGTAAGGACCTTGTTCTTAACATCGGTTATTCTCACGATGTTATTATGCCCGAGAAAGACGGCATTACAGTAGAAGTTCCTGCTCCCAACAAAATCATTATTTCCGGTCCTGACAAGCAAAAGGTTGGTCAGTTTGCAGCAGAAGTCAGAGGAAAGAGACCTCCGGAACCTTACAAGGGTAAAGGTATCAAGTATATTGATGAAGTTATCCGTCGTAAGGAAGGTAAGGCAGGTAAGGGTAAATAATCCCTGAATTCTAACAAAGAGGTGAAGAAATAATGGTACAAAGACCGAACACTAATAAAGCAAGGGTTCAGCGTCATAAAAGAGTACGTGGTAAAATCAGCGGTACTGCTGAATGCCCCCGTCTCGATGTATTCCGTTCTCTTCAGCATATCTATGCTCAGTTGATTGATGATGTTAACGGTGTAACACTCGTTTCAGCTTCAACTGTTGAAAAGGACTTCAAGGATTACGGCGGAAATAAAGACGCAGCCTTTAAAGTAGGTAAGTTATTAGCAGAGCGTGCAGCGGCAAAAGACATTAAAGATGTTGTTTTCGACCGCGGCGGTTACATTTATCACGGCCGTGTAGAGAGCTTGGCCGAAGGCGCCCGTGAGGGCGGCCTCAACTTCTAAGAAAGGGAGGAATTAACTTTGGCTAAATTCGATGCAGCTCGCAAAGACTCTGAACTTCAGGAAAGAGTTGTTGCTATTAACCGTGTATCTAAAACGGTTAAGGGTGGTAGAATTATGAAGTTCTCTGCTCTTGTTGTTGTAGGTGACGGCGAAGGCACAGTAGGTTTTGGCTTAGGTAAGTCAAACGAAGTTCCCGATGCTATCCGTAAAGGTATCGAGGACGCAAAGAAAAATCTCGTAAAGGTTGCTCTTAAAGGAACAACTATTCCTCACGAGGTTATTGGTAAATTCGGCGCAGGTGAAGTACTTCTCAAACCCGCAGCACCCGGTACCGGCGTTATCGCAGGTGGCCCTGTTCGTGCAGTTGTTGAGACAGTAGGTATTAAGGACATTCGTGGTAAATCACTTCGTTCCAACAACCCCTGCAACGTAGTTAGAGCTACTATGAACGGACTTATGCAGCTCCGCAACGTTGAAGAAGTTGCTAACATTCGCGGCAAATCCGTTAAACATTTTAAAGATTAAGGAGGGTGGTAAGAATGGCTAACATTAAAGTTAAGCTCGTAAAGAGCCTTATTGGTTCAAAGAAAGATCAGATTGCCACCGCTCATGCGTTAGGTCTTCGTAAAATCGGCGATGTAGCAGTACAGCCCGATAACCCCCAGACCAAAGGTAAAATCAGAAAAATCGCCCATCTTATTGAGGCTACTGAAGAATAAGCAAGGAGGTGCAATTTATGAAGCTTCACGAGCTTTCACCCGCAGCTGGCTCCAAAAAAGCAGTTAAGCGTATTGGTAGAGGCCCCGGTTCAGGCCAGGGTAAAACAGCCGGTAAGGGTCACAAAGGTCAAAAGGCACGTGCCGGCCGTGGTTTACAGGTTGGTTTTGAAGGCGGCCAGATGCCTTTGCAGAGACGTCTCCCCAAAAGAGGTTTCGTTAATATTTTCGGTAAAGAGTTTGCTATCGTTAATGTAGCTGCTCTTGAAGACAGATTTGAGGATGGTGCAGTTATCGACATCGATGCACTTAAATCAGCAGGTCTTGTTAATAAAACACTTGACGGTGTTAAGGTGCTTGCACACGGTGACATCACTAAGAAATTCACTGTTAAGGTTAATGCTTATTCTGATGCAGCTAAGGCAAAAATTGAAGCTGCCGGAGGAAAGGCAGAGGTGATTTAACATGTTTCAGACATTGGCTAATGCATGGAAAATCCCCGATTTAAGAAAGAAGATTCTCTTCACAGCATTCATCATTGTTATTTACAGAATTGGTGCTAACATTCCCGTTCCTTTCGTTGATATCATCGAAGGCGGTCTTCTTGGTGGCACAGAGGGAACAACATTCCTCAGCTATTTAAGTATGATGACAGGTGATGCTTTCAACTATGGTACAATTTTCGCTCTTTCTATCACACCCTACATCAACAGCTCAATTATTATTCAGCTTTTGACAGTAGCTATTCCCGCTCTTGAAAGACTTTCAAAAGAGGGCGAAGAAGGCAGAAAGAAAATTGCTACTATCACTCGTTACATGACTCTCGGACTTGGTCTCCTTCAGAGTATTGCATATTTCATCTACCTTAATGCAAAGGATTATCTCCTTTACACAGGTGATGGTTTTGCAAAAGTATTCGAAGCAATCGTTGTTATTCTTGTTCTCACCGCAGGTACAACACTTGTTATGTGGCTCGGTGAACAGATTAACGATAAGGGTATTGGTAACGGTATCTCAATTATCCTTTTTGCAGGTATCATTTCCCGTATCCCCACAGAAGCAGCAATGCTCTTCGGTACTAATGAAGCAGTTCCCAGTTACTTCTCAAGAGGTGGTATCTACTACTTCCTTGCTCCCTTCGTAGTTGTTTGTTATCTTCTTATGATTGCATACATCGTTTGGATGGACAATGCAGAGCGTAGAATCCCCGTTCAGTATGCTAAGAGAGTTGTAGGCCGTAAAATGTACGGCGGTCAGAGCACACACATTCCGATTAAAGTTAATATGAGCGGTGTTATGCCCGTTATTTTCGCAAGCTCAATTCTTTCTCTTCCCCCCACAATTCAACTTTTTGTGGCTAACAAGATTTCTGATGAGAGCTTCTGGAACACATTCTTTGGTTGGTTTGAGCCTACAAGCGTAGTTTACAATGTGCTCTACTTCCTTATGATAATCTTCTTTGCATATTTCTATGCAGCAATTCAGTACAATCCCACTGAAATGGCTAACAATATCCGTAACAACAGCGGTACAATCCCCGGTATCAGACCCGGTAAACCCACTGCTAAGTATATCGAGAAAATTATCTCCAGAATAATTCTTCTTGGTGCATTGCTTCTCAGCGTAGTTGCTTTGTTCCCCACATTATTCACAATGATAACAGGTCTCGTAACAAAAGAGGGTATGAACATTTCTCTTGGCGGTACATCACTTATCATTATGGTTGGTGTTGCCCTTGAGACTGTTAAACAGCTTGAAAGCCAGATGATGCTCCGCCATTACAAAGGCTTCCTTGATTAATTAAGGAGGATATAGTAATGAAACTTATATTTCTCGGTGCACCCGGTGCAGGTAAAGGCACTCAGGCAGAGATAATCGCTGGTAAACTTAATATTCCCACTATTTCCACAGGCAACATCATTCGTGAGGCTCTTGCCAATGGAACAGAAATGGGTCTTAAAGCAAAATCATTTATTGAAGCCGGAAAACTTGTTCCTGATGATGTCGTAATCGGCATCATCAAGGAAAGGTTGGCTGATGAGGATTGCAACAACGGATTCATCCTTGATGGATTCCCCAGAACAATTCCTCAGGCTGAGGCTCTTGATAATATGGGCATCATTATTGATAAAGTTGTTGATATTGATGTTCCCGATGAAAACATTGTAAACAGAATGTCAGGCAGACGCGTTTGTAAAGCTTGCGGTTCTTCTTATCACATTGAAAATAAGAAACCCAAGGTTGAAGGTGTATGCGATAACTGTGGCGGTGAGCTTCAGATTCGTAAAGACGATGCTCCCGAAACAGTTCTTGACAGACTCAATGTTTATCACGAACAGACCGAACCATTAAAGGATTTCTACGCAAAATGCGGAAAACTTCGCAGCGTTGAAGGTACAGCTCCTATTACAGAGATTACCGAAGCAATCCTTAAGGTATTGGAGGATTAAGCATGATAGTGCTTAAAAGCGAAAAGGAAATTAAGCAGATGCTTGAAGCGTGCAGAATTTCCGCAGAAGCACTTAAAGTAGCAGGCGAGGCAGTTGAACCGGGTGTTTCAACCTGGGAAATTGACCGAGTAGCCAGAAAGTATATTGAAAGTAAAGGTGCAAGACCTACTTTCCTTAACTATAACGGCTTTCCTGCTGCGGCATGCATTTCCATAAATGATGAGGTTATTCACGGTATTCCTAACAAAAACCGCATTATACGGGCAGGCGACATAGTAAGTATCGACCTCGGAGCTTGTATCAATGGTTATACCGGTGATAATGCCGCCACTTTCGCCTGCGGAGATGTTTCTGCAGAAGCGAAGCGGCTGATGGAAACTACCGAACAGAGCCTTTACGAAGGTATCAAAAAGGCAGTTCCTGGCGGCAGACTTGGTGATGTTGGTTTTGCCATTCAAAGCTATTGCGAAGAGCGTGGCTATGGCGTTGTTAAAGAATATACAGGGCACGGAATAGGTTCCGCGCTCCACGAAGACCCCTCGGTGCCAAACTACGGTACTCAAGGTAGAGGTGTCCGTTTGGTTCCCGGCATGACAATTGCCATTGAACCCATGATTAATGAGGGTAAGGCATCTGTTAAAACATTGTCTGACGGCTGGACGGTAAAAACAACCGACGGCAAATTGTCCGCACACTTTGAGCATACAATTGCAATAACAAGTAGCGGTCCGTTAATTATGACAAAGATATAAAATAAATATCAGGAAATCAGGAGGTAGTTGTTATGTCTAAAGACGATATGATCGAAGTTGAAGGTACTGTCTTGGAAGCGTTACCCAACACAACTTTCCAGGTAGAACTCGAAAACGGTCACAAAATTCTCGCCCACATTTCCGGTAAGCTCAGAATGAACTACATTCGAATTCTTCCGGGTGATAAGGTTACAGTAGAAATGTCGCCATATGACCTTACACGTGGACGTATCACATGGCGCTCAAAATAAGTAAAAAGGCAAAAGCTGAATTTTAGGAGGTATTCTAATGAAAGTCAGACCTTCTGTCAAGAAAATTTGCGAAAAATGCAAAGTTATTAAACGTAAGGGTAAAATCATGGTTATCTGTGAGAACCCTAAGCACAAACAGCGACAGGGTTAATTCCCGCGCGTAAACCATATTTGGAGGTGCAACTGACAAATGGCTCGTATTTCAGGTGTTGATTTACCAAGAGATAAGAGAGTAGAAATCGGTCTTACCTATATTTTTGGTATCGGCCGTAAAACTGCTAGCGAAATTATTGCTGCAACAGGCATAAATCCTGACACAAGAGTTAAGGATCTTACTGAAGACGATGTTGCAAAATTACGTGAGTATATTGATCACAACGTTAAGGTTGAAGGTGACCTTCGTCGTGAAACAGCATTCGATATCAAGAGACTTGTAGAAATCGGTTGCTATCGTGGTGTTCGCCATCGTAAAGGTCTTCCCGTAAGAGGTCAGCGTTCAAAAACAAACGCTCGTACTCGTAAAGGTCCCAAGAAGACTATAGCTAACAAGAAGAAATAAGTCGGAGGAGGTATTAGAATGGCTACAAAAGCTACCGGCAAAAAAGGTGCCGGAACACGCAAGCGTCGTGAACGTAAAAATATTGAACGCGGTGCGGCTCATATCCAATCCACCTTCAATAACACTATTGTTACTATTACTGATACTCAAGGTAACGCAGTTTCATGGGCAAGTGCAGGCGAAATGGGCTTCAGAGGTTCTCGTAAGTCCACTCCCTTCGCAGCACAGACTGCTGCTGAAACAGCAGCTAAGGTTGCTATTGAGCACGGTATGAAAACTGTTGAAGTTTATGTTAAAGGCCCCGGTTCAGGAAGAGAAGCTGCAATCAGAGCATTACAGGTTGCAGGTCTTGATGTTACACTTATTAAAGACGTAACACCTATTCCTCACAACGGATGCCGTCCGCCTAAAAGAAGACGTGTATAACAATATAGGAGGAAACGAATTATGGCAAGATATACCGGTGCGGTATGTAAGCTTTGCCGCCGCGAGGGCCAGAAGCTCTTTTTAAAGGGTGGCAGATGCTATACCAATAAATGCGCTTTAGAGCGCCGTTCCTATGCACCCGGCCAGCATGGTCAGGGTCGTAAAAAGATTTCCGAATACGGAATGCAGCTTCGTGAGAAACAGAAAGCAAGACGTTATTACGGAGTTCTTGAGGGACAGTTCCACAAATATTTCCTTATGGCTGAAAAAATGCCCGGCCAGGCAGGTGAAAACCTCCTTAAGCTTTGCGAAAGCCGTTTGGATAATATAGTTTACCTTCTCGGTTGGGCAGATTCCCGCGCTGAAGGCAGACAGCTTGTTACACACGGTCACTTCTGTGTTAACGGCAAAAAAGTTGATATTCCTTCATACCTTTGCAAAGCAGGGGATGTAGTTTCAATTAAGGAAAAATCAGCACAGACCGACGCATTTAAGAATATTATCGAAGCTAACGGCAGCCGTCCTGTTCCCGCATGGCTCGAAATCAATCGTGAAGCTCTCACAGGTAAGGTTATAAACCTTCCCGAAAGAGATCAGATTGAAGCTCCTGTTGCTGAGCATCTTATCGTCGAGTTCTATTCTAAATAATGCTCTTTAGCCTCGAGCCTACAAAGGCTAAACAAAAAACGCACACAATCTGTGTAATTTTTAAGGAGGGTTTGGTATGATTGGTATTGAGAAACCCGAAGTAAGATTTACCGGTTCAGCAGAAGATTCAGCATTCGGCACATTTGTTGTTGAGCCTCTTGAAAGAGGTTTTGGTACAACACTTGGTAACAGCCTTCGCAGAGTTCTTCTTTCATCGCTCCCCGGTTATGCTATTACTTCTGTAAAGATTGATAATGTTCTTCACGAATTCTCAACGATCCCGAACGTAAAAGAGGATGTAACTGAGATTGTTCTTAACCTTAAGGGCGTTATTCTCAAAATACACGGAGACGGCCCCAAAACAATGTATATTGAGGCAAACGGCTCCGGTGAAATCACCGCAGGTGATATTAAAGCCGATTCCGAGGTTGAAATTCTCAACCCCGACCATCACATTGCTACCCTTGATGCTGATGCACACGTAACAATGGAGCTTACTGCAGATAAGGGCAGAGGCTATGTTTCTTCTGACAGAAACAAACAGATTCTCGAACCCGCTATCGGCGTAATCGCAATCGACTCTATCTATACACCTGTTTTAAAGGTGAACTACACAGTTGATAATACTCGTGTAGGTCAGATTACCGACTATGACAAGCTCACTATTGATGTTTGGACAGACGGAACAATTTCTGCTAAAGAAGCTGTTTCTTTCGCTGCTAAAATTCTTACTGAGCATCTTAATCTCTTCGTTGAACTTTCTGATGAAGTTTCAAATACAGAGATTATGGTTGTTAAAGACGATACTTCTATGGGCAAAGTTCTTGAAATGACTATTGAAGAACTCGACCTTTCAGTTCGTTCCTTTAACTGCCTCAAGAGAGCCGGTATCAATACTGTTGAAGATTTAATCAATAAAACTGAAGACGATATGATGAAGGTTAGAAACCTTGGCAGAAAATCTCTTGATGAGGTTGTTGCTAAATTGGCTTCTCTCGACCTTTCTCTTCGTGATGAAGACGAATAAGAAATTCGTATTTTCTACAAAGGAGTGATTTAGATGCCCGGAACCAGAAAACTCGGCAGAGCAACTGATCATCGTAACGCAATGCTTCGTAACATGGTTACATCTTTACTTGAAAATGGTAAAATGACAACAACCGTTACAAGAGCTAAAGAAGTTCGCGCTATGACTGAAAAAATGATTACTCTTGCTAAAGTTGACAGTCTCCACAATAAGAGACAGGCAATGGCATATATTACTAAGGAAGATGTCGTTAAAAAGCTTTTTGACGAGATCGCTCCCAAGTACAAAGATGTTAACGGTGGTTATTGCCGTATAATCAAGACTGAAGCTCGCCGCGGTGACGCAGCAGAGATGTGCATTCTTGAATTAGTTTAATTAAATGAAAAAGTTGCTTGACCCAAAAGTCAAGCAACTTTTAGTTTTATGACCCTATCAGAAAAACTTAAGATTTTTCTGATAGGGTCATATTTGTTTTTTTCTTATTCTTTATCTAAAATTATTTTTGCAATCTTATAAACATCACCGCAACCGAGGGTGAGAACTAAATCGCCATCGCCAATATTTTCTTTAAGATAGTCGGCAACCTTTGGAAATGTATCAAACCAGACTGAGCCATCAATTTCATCTGCAAGGTCCTGAGTTGTGATACCGTAGGTGTTGATTTCTCTTGAACCCATAATCTCGGTTAAAACTACTTTGTCAGCAATAGAAAGTGCCTCTGCAAAGGCATTAAGGTGCATTTTAGTTCTGCTGAAGGTGAAAGGTTGGAAAACTGCCCATACACGCTTATAGTCCATTTTCTTGGCAGCAGAAAGAGTAACCTCAAGTTCAGCCGGATGGTGAGCATAGTCATCAACAATATCTGCGCCATTATATGTGCCTAAAAATTCAAATCTTCTTCCTGCGCCTTTGAAAGTAAGAATACTATTTTTACATTGTTCAACACTTGCACCGCAATACATAGCAGAAGCAATAGCTGCAAGAGAGTTGAGAACATTGTGTTCGCCCGGAACACTCAATTCAATTCTTGTTCTTAATTCACCATCAATGTAAAGGTCGTAGCAAGGGAAAGCACCATTGTTGTAACCTACATTCTTAGCAACATATTTGCAATCTTCGTTTGTACCGAAAGAAATCATTGTTTTTCCTTCGGAGATACCCTTGATACTATCGAGGGTGTTTTTATCGTCGCCGTTATAAATAACTGCTTTTGTTGACATATTAGCAAATTTTTTGAAAGATGCTTCCAGGTTTTCAAGAGTTTTGAAATATTCCATATGATCTCTGTCAACATTGAGAATAACGCTGATATCGGGAGTTAAATCAAGGAAAGTGTCTTTATATTCACAAGCTTCGCAAACAAGAATATCACTTTTACCAACTCTGCCGTTAGTACCCGTAAGAGGCAGCTTGCCCCCAATTACTGCAGATGGGTCAAACTCATTATCGATTAAAATATGAGTAAGCATTGAGGTAACTGTTGTTTTGCCGTGAGTTCCGCAAACACCGATGCAATTATCATATTTTCTTGTGAAATAACCGAATAACTTACTACGCTCAAAGGTAGGTATACCGCTTTCCTTTGCAGCAACAAGTTCGGGGTTATCCGGGAGAAGAGCAGCAGTATAAACCACCATATCTGCACCTTCAACATTTTCTGCTTTCTGACCCATTGTAACAGGAATACCAAGAGCGCGAATTCTTTTTAATGTATCGGATTCATTGTTGTCGGAGCCTGTAAGATAATGACCCTGAGCATGTAAAATTTCTGCGAGGGGACACATACCGCTACCGCCGATACCGATAAAATGTATTCTTTTAGCTGATTTTATAACATCATCAATTATCATATTAAAAATCCTTTCGGACTTATTTTTATATTAAAATTATACTCCAACAAAAGAGAAAAATAAACCCCTTAAAGAGTATTATTTTAATTTATCAAATAAATTTCTTTTTTCAAGACTTTTTCTTAAAAGAGAGCCTAAAACACCACAGGAAATAATTTCTCCAAGAAAAACAGTTAAGGCGAAAAACCAATAAGTACCTTCTAATTTATAAACATTCAAAAGGACAAACGGAACAATAATTGTGTTTGAAATTATTGGTGGCAATGTTGCAAGAATTTTGTGTTTTTTCAGAAAAAATGTGCCTAATGCACCGACTAAGGTTGCCAGACTTCCGAAAACAACGTCCCATAAAGCGCAACCGGTTAGAATGTTTGCAAGAAGGCAACCAATAAAAAGTCCCGTAATTGCCGCAGGGGTAAAAATGGGCAGAATTGTTAAGGCTTCGGAAAACCTTACTTGTACTGCAAAGCTTGCAAGACCCATAGCGGAAGCAAGATATGTTAAAACAACATAAAGTGCTGCAATAATTGCCGCGATGGAAACATTAATAATTTTCTTTCTGTTTTTCAATTTAATCACTCCATAGTTTTGTTTTTTAGGCGGAAAACCGCTTATGTGAGGATGGTTTCGAACTCACATTAAAAGTGTGAAGAATATATTCTTCATTTTGTATAAAAAAAGCAAGAATTTTTCTATAAAAAAACATTGCTTATTTTAACTAAAAGATATATTATAAAAATATATTTATTATCCCATGGGAAAGGGTGTTTAAAATGATTAATGTAACAATCTGGAACGAAGGCAGGCACGAAAAAGAAAGCGAATCAGTTGCAAAGGTTTACCCAAAAGGTATTCACGGCTGTATCGCAGACTTTTTAGGTGCTGACGAAGAGCTTAACATCACAACCGCAACTCTTGATGATGCTGATAATGGTCTTCCCGAAAGCGTTCTTGAAAATACTGACGTGCTTCTTTGGTGGGGGCATATGGCTCACGACTGTGTTCCTGATGACCTTGTTGAAAGAGTTTATAACAGAGTAATGAGAGGTATGGGCTTTATTGCTCTTCACTCTGCTCATTTCTCAAAGCCTTTTAAAAGATTAATGGGAACAACCTGTTCTCTCAAATGGCGCGATGGTGACAGAGAAAGACTTTGGTGCATTAACCCTGCTCACCCCATTGCAAAGGGTGTTCCCGAACAGTTCAGCATACCTGTTGAAGAAATGTATGGAGAACGTTTTGATATTCCTCAGCCTGATGAGCTTGTTTTCATTGGTTGGTTCAAGGGTGGCGAGGTTTTTCGTTCAGGTTGTTGCTATCAGAGAGGTCTTGGAAAGGTATTCTATTTCCAGCCCGGTCACGAAGAAAATCCCACATATTACATACCCGAAGTGCAGAAAATTATCAACAATGCAGTTCATTGGGCAGCACCTGAAGAGGTCGTTCCCGAAATCATCTGTCCTTGGGTAGAATCCGTTGAAGAAAACTACAACGGTGACAATAAGTGAGTATAACATAATTTTTCATTTGTATCAATAGAAAAGGTAGTGAAAATATGATTAAGTTTGTTTTTCAGGGAGATTCAATAACAGATGCAGACCGCGATAGAGATAACGAAGCGAATTTCGGTTATGGCTATCCTAATCTTGTTGCATCTGAGCTTATGTATAAATACCCGGGTAAATATGAGTTTATAAACGAAGGCATAAGCGGTGACAGAATTGTTGATTTATATGCAAGAATTAAGCAGGATTTAATTAACCATAAGCCTGATTACCTCTCAATTCTTATTGGTGTTAACGATGTCTGGCACGAATTGAATGAGAAGAACGGCGTTGCAGCACCTAAATTTGAAACAATTTATTCAATGCTTATTGAAGAAGTTAAGGAAGCGCTTCCTGATATAAAAATCTTTATTTTAGAGCCTTTTGTTCTTAAAGGTTCAGGAACAGAGAGATATTTTGATGAATTTCTTGCAGATGTTAAATTACATGCTCAAGCAGCAAAAAATGTTGCAGAAAAATATGATTTGACATTTATTCCTTTACAGGAAAAATTTGATGAAGCCTCAAAATTAATGCCACCTACCTACTGGACAGCAGATGGTGTTCATCCTACCGCAGCAGGTCACGCACTGATTAAGGAAGAACTTATAAAAAATGTTATATAATAAAAATTAGTCCGTTCAAAAAACGGACTAATTTTTATTATATAACTAAAGGCTTGTCATTGTTTTCAGGGTCTGCAACTTTGAGAATATAATCTCTGTTTTCTAAAGCTCCCATTTCACAAAGAGCATTTGTAGCCGTTTTATAAGCAAGGTCGGGAGTGTTATTCTCTCGGCTTAAATGAGCAAGAACAAAATGTGTTGTACCTTTGTTTACTAAAGCTCTTAAAGTATCAGCACAAGCGTCATTTGAAAGGTGACCTATATCGGAAAGAATTCGCTTTTGTAAGGTATAGGGATAAGGACCGCTTCTGAGCATTGCAATATCGTGGTTTGATTCGATATAAACAAGCTTACAGCCTGTTATCTTTGAGAGTATATCACTTGTTATATAGCCGGTATCAGTTGCAATAGCAACCTTTGTTGAACCGTCAAGCCCCGTAACAACATAACCTCTTCCGTCTGCACAGTCGTGAGAGGTTTTGAAATTTTCTATTTTAAGCCCTGCAATTTCAATAGGGGAGTCGGAAAGGGTTATATCAATATGTTTTTCTGAAATTGTACCTTTTCTTTTTAAAGCAAGTAATGTTCCGTTGGGAGCATAAACAGGTATATTATGCTTTGCGGCAAAAACACTTAAACCGCCAACATGGTCAGTATGTTCATGGGTTAAAAGAATTGCTTTTATCTGACTTGGGTCAATGCCGATGTTATTCAACATTGCATTTGTTTGTTTGGCACTTCTGCCCACATCAACGAGAACACCGCCATCGCGGTCGCCTATGTAAACAGAATTGCCGCTGCTCGAAGAGAACAGCGGACAAAACTTAATCATAATTATTATTCCTCTTCAAAGTTTGCTCTTGAAATATCTGCACCAACAGCAGTAAGTTTTTCAACAAGGTTTTCATAACCTCTGTCAATAAGCTTGATATTGCCGACTGTAGTTTCGCCATCTGCCATAAGACCTGCAATAACCATTGCTGCACCTGCTCTTAAATCATCTGCCTCAACAGGAGCAGAATGAAGCTTGTCCACACCGGTAATAAGAGCAGTGTCACCATTTACGATTATATTAGCGCCCATTCTTCTGAGCTGGTCAATATATTTGAAACGGTTGTCCCAAACATCTTCAACAACTGTGCTGGTGCCGTTGCAAACGCAAAGCATAGTTGCAAACTGGGGTTGCATATCGGTGGGGAAACCGGGATGGGGACTTGTTTTTACTCTGCAAGCCTTCATTTTTCCGCCTTCGGAAATAATACGAACGCTTTCATCATATTCAATAACTGTAATTCCGCAATCTTCAATTTTATTGGTAATTGATTCAAGATGCTTAGGGATAACATTATCAATTGTAACATCACCGCCAACTGCAGCAGCGGCAACCATATAAGTACCTGCTTCAATCTGGTCAGGGATTATGGAATAAGTGCAACCATGCATTTCTTCAACGCCACGGATTTTGATAACCTCAGTACCTGCGCCACGAACATCTGCACCCATAGAGTTAAGGAAGTTTGCAAGGTCAACAATGTGGGGTTCTCTTGCGGCATTTTCAATAACAGTAAGACCTTTTGCTTTAACTGCGGCAAGCATTGCATTGATTGTTGCACCAACGGAAACAACATCAAGGTAAATTGATGAGCCGTAAAGTTCGTCTGCACTAACATCTACAATAGCATTTTCAACCTCAACAACTGCGCCTAAAGCTTCAAAAGCTTTTATATGCTGGTCAATGGGACGAACACCGAAATAGCAACCACCGGGAAGAGCAACACAAGCTTTGCCGAAATTACTTAAAAGTGCACCTAAAAGATAATAGGATGCACGAAGCTTACTTGTCATTTTATCAGGGATTGTAACCGGTGTTACATTTTTTGCATCTACAAGAATTACATTAGGTTCGGGTTTTGCAACTTCCGCACCCAAGAACTCAAGAATTTTAATCATCATACGAACATCGCTGATGTCCGGAACATTTTCAATCCTGCAAACATCATTTGCAAAAACTGATGCTGCAATTATAGGTAAAGCGGCATTTTTTGCACCGCTGATATTTATGTTACCGTGAAGCTTATTACCGCCGTGAATAACAAACTTTTCCACAATCTACACTCCTTTTCAAGAGGTTTTAGTTATCGATGAAAAAAGCCGCACCGACTCGGCAGAAAAAGGCATATACACACAGATATAGTATAACACTTTATAGATAAAAAAGAAAGTGTTATTTGCAATAATCATATATTTATTTTTATATAAAATTTGTTTAGTTTTTTGGTGGAATTTACAAAGGTAAATTTGTTTCCAATATTTTTACAATGACTTTCACCATTGCGGTATGTTAACATATACACATTCATTGCCTTATCCACTCAACAAATGGCTGTGAAAATATTTCTATACGAGGTGTTTTTCTATGAAGAAAACAATAAGTATTTTAGTGGCGGTAGTGTTAAGCTTATCGCTGTTACCCTTTACTAAAAAGGTAAATGGTGCAGAAAAAATTTATGGTGCAGGTAAGGTTTCAACTACCTCAACTGCTCTTAATGTTCGTTCAAGTGCTTCAAGTACCTCTACAGTTAAAGCGAAGCTTGCAAAAGATTCTTATGTAACACTTATTTCAAAAAGCGGAAATTACTGGCGAGTACAATATTCTGCAACCGGTTATGGTTATTGCCACGCAGATTATATTAAAAACTCTTCAACAAAGGTCAGAACTGTTAAAACTACATCCGGCAGACTTCGTGTAAGAAGCTCTGCATCAAGCAGTGCTACTGTTAAGGATTATCTTTCAAGTGGCACACAGGTTACTGTACTTTCAACAAGCGGAAGCTTTTCAAGAATTCTCTATAACGGAACAAAGCGCGGTTATGTGGCTTCAAGTTATCTTACAACAGAAACTGTAACTTCAGGTTCATCATATAAAGCTATAAAACTAAGCGTGCCAAGTTACAAGCAAACAGATTCAAGATGGGCAAATGTAACGCTGGGCTCGTCAGGTCAGACTATTGCAAGAATTGGTTGTGCAACAACTGCTATAGCGATGCTTGAAAGCTATCGTACAGGAACAACAATTTACCCGAATGCGATGGCAAAAAAGCTTTCATATACTTCAGGCGGTGCAGTTTATTGGCCATCTCATTACAATATTATTACCTCTTCAAGTGGTTATCTTGGAAAGATTTATAATCTTTTAAAGGCGGGTAAACCGGTTCTTATTGGTGCAAAGAAAAGCAATGGCAGTCAGCATTATGTTGTGATTACAGGTGTTAAAGCTACAAATACTCTGACAACATCATCTTTCTATATCAATGACCCCGGTTCAAATACAAGAACAACCTTAAATCAATTTTTTGCAGATTACCCGAATTTCTATAAAATGATGCATTATTAATGTGGCGAAACCACAGCGATATAAATCCTGACGGATTTGCGATATATCTGACGATGCGATATACCTTCAGTGCGATATGTGCCTGACGGCACGCGATAAAAAGGATTTATATCATATCGCATTGAGCGTAGCGAAATATATCGCATTTTGTTCTTAAAATATATCGCACAAGCTTGCTTGTATATCGCATATTTTTCCTGATGCTATGGACTTGCCACTAAAAAACTACACTTTCCTTTTTGGGAAAGTGTAGTTTTTTATCTGTTCTGTTCAATTAATTCTAAAGCGATTTGTTGCAGTTCTTCTATTGAGCTTATAAGTCCTATTCTTGCTCTGTAGTTAGCGGCACCGTGAAGACCTTTAGTGTACCAGGCGGCGTGCTTTCTTGCTTCTCTGATACCAACTCTTTCGCCTTTATATTCACAAAGTGCTTCAATATGCTTGAGCATTACTCTCATTCTTTCAACAACAGGCGGGTCAGGGAGAATAACCTCGTGGTCAAGGTAAGCATTAATCTGAGAAAACACCCAAGGTCTGCCTAAAGCACCTCTGCCTACCATTACCATATCGCAACCGGTTTCTTCCATAAGACGAGCGGCACTGATACCGTCAATCACATCGCCATTTCCGATAACAGGAATTGAAACAGCTTTTTTAACCTGACGGATTATATCTGTATTAACAGGTGGGGCATACATTTGCACCTTTGTTCTGCCGTGAACGGTTATTGCCGATGCGCCTGCATCCTCGCACCTTTTAGCAAGTTCAACTGCATTGATGTTGTTATCATCCCAACCTGAACGCATTTTAACGGTAACAGGAACAGTCGAAACCTCTGCAACAGCTTTAACTATGCGGGCAGCTAAAATCGGGTCTTTCATAAGTAACGCGCCACCACCTGAGGAAGCAACCTTCGGTGCGGGGCACCCCATATTTATGTCAATAAAATCAGGATTATATTCAAGAGCCTTTTTTGCAGCAATTGCCATTGTTTCGGGCGAGTTACCAAAAATCTGTGAACCTGCAGGACGTTCTGTAGGCGTGATTGAAAGAAGCTCTGCACTTTTTTTGTCCCCAAGACTTATACCCTTAGCACTTGCCATTTCGCAGACTGTGTAAGCGGCACCATAGCCTCGGCACAGCTCACGAAAAGCTCTGTCTGCAACGCCTGCAAGGGGAGCGAGAGCGGCTTTTTCTGTTATTTCCAAATTACCTAATTTCATTATTTGTCACCGAATTTTATTGCGTGGTTTTTAATTGCGTTGAAGGATTCTTCGCTTATGTGGTGCTCTATTTTACATGCATCCTCGGAAGCCGTTTTTTCATTAACACCTAACCTTATAAGGAGATTTGTGAGCATAGTGTGGCGTTCAAACATTTTAAGCGCAATGCCGGTACCTTCCTCAGTAAGCTTAATATAACCTTTACCATCAACAGTTATATAACCACCATTTTTTAAAAGCCCGATTGCACGGCTTACGCTTGGTTTTGAATAACCCATATATTCGCAAATATCAATGGAGCGAACACTATCGCTTTTTTGCGTGAGAATGTAAACTGTTTCAAGATACATTTCGCCTGATTCTTGTAGATGCATAGTATTATTCTCCTGAATTACTTTTTCTTAATCTATAGTTTCCGCTTTTGAGTTCTCTTAAAAGGTCATCATTATTTTTGATGGGATTTTTGAAGTAAATACCACCTGCACAAGCATCACCGATTTCATGGAAATCTGAGCCCGAAATAACAATTGATTTGTTATGCTTTTTCGCCCATATTTCAGCAATATCGTTATTGGAATTATGACGAGGGTTACCATTGAAAACTTCGTATCCATCGAGAATATTCCAGTCAACAACTTTCATACCTCTTCTGAAAGGATGAGCCTGAATAAAAAGCAAACCATTTTCACGGCAAAGCTTTGAAACCTGTTTTGGTGTTTTTGCCATAAGGTCACCGTGAGAACGTAAAAATTCTTCTGTTGCGCCATATATCAGATAGTCATTTGAGGAATTATAGAAGTTTAACTCGAAGCCCAAAAGCACAACAAAACGGTCACCTGCTGCTTTTTTTACTGCTTCATAGCCTTTCATGAAATGGTCGATTTTTTCATCCCATGAAGCATCACTCAGACCTACTCTTTCAAAGGTTGAGGCATTAAGGTGGTTAGTTAAAACAAAACCTGCATAGTCACTATCTTTATAGCTTTCAATTAAATCTTCAGCATAGGCTACTGCGCAGACGCTTATTTCTTTGGTGTGGGTGTGCATTTCAAATAAATATTCCATAGAAAACTCTTTTCTTTTAATTGAATTAATCATATAAATTATAATCCTTTTCCCTTTAAATGTCTATATTTATTGTTGCAAATTTTCTTAGAAATGATACAATAGAATTGAAAATAAAAGATTTTATCAAGAGGTGCATATTTATGAAAAAATTAAAAGCAGCGGTTATTGGTGTTGGTGGTATTTCCAACGAGCATATTAATGGCTACATCAAAAATGAAAATGTTGATTTATATGCTTTTTGCGATATAAATGAAAAACAACTTAAATTTATGTCCGAAAAATATGGTGTTCCTGCAGAGCGTTGTTTTATTGATAAGGACGAAATGCTTAAAGCTCTTCCTGAAATTGATATTGTAAGCGTTTGCACATGGAACTCTGCTCACGCTGAATGCACAATTGCTGCACTTAACGCAGGTAAGGATGTTATCTGCGAAAAACCCATGGCAATGAATACTAAAGAGGCAGAAGAAATGCTTGAAGCTGCAAAGAAAAACGGCAAGCTTCTTCAGATTGGTTTTGTTCGCCGTTATGGTAACGATGCAGATGTTATGCAGGATTTTATCAATGCCGGTAAATTTGGTGAGATTTACTACGCTAAAGCTACATATCTTCGCCGTAATGGTAACCCCGGCGGATGGTTCGGTGATAAATCCCGTTCAGGTGGCGGACCTCTTATTGATTTAGGTGTTCACGTTATTGACCTTTCAAGATATATTTGTGGCAATCCCAAGCCTGTTTCAGTTTATGGTGCAACCTTCCAGAAGCTTTTCAACCGCCCTGAAATTAAAGGTGGAAAAGGTTATTCTTCCGTTTCTGCAGGAGCAAATGATATTTGTGATGTTGAAGATTTTGCAACTGCGCTCATTCGTTTTGACAATGGTTTTGTCCTTTCTGTTGAAGCAAGCTTTTCTCTTAACATTAAAAACGACGAGGGTAACATTCAGTTCTTCGGCACAAAAGCAGGTGCAAAGCTTGACCCTCAGGTACAGATTTTCACAGACGAAAACGGATACCTTGTTGATATGAGCTTTAACAAAGATACATCTCTCAGCTTTAATGGTCTTTTCTGCAGAGAAATTAACCATTTTGTTGATTGCGTTCTTAACGGTACAGTTTGCAAAGCACCTGCAGAGGATGGCGTTGAACTTATGAAAATCCTTGATGCGATTTACGAATCTGCTAGAACAGGGCATGAAGTGGTAATAAAATAAAATCCTTTACCGTATAAGCCTTCCTTGCGAAGGAAGGGGGACCACCGCTTGCGGTGGTGGAAGGTTCTAGTGCCGTAAGGCGCGTATAATAAAATCATTTACCTTATTTTTATTTTGGCAAATTATGAGGCGGTGTGAATTATGAGAAAATGCGATAGTTGTGGTAAGCTTTATCAGGAAAGCAAGGATGTTTTCTGTCCTCATTGCGGTGCAGTTGCTCAAAAACAATGCATCCACGGTTCTTCTTTTGACAGCAAAAGATACGATAGAGGTGAAATATATAAAAGCAATAATCCTCAGTATCAGAACACCACTTATAATAAAGGTTTTGAACCTCACGCACAAAGAGAGCAAACAACTTATAATCAGAACCAAAATACTTTTGAAGATAAATTTCCGAAAATCAATATTCCCGATTTAAGAAAGACGTTTTCAGAAGGAAAAAGCAAAAATGGTAAATCTATTGGAATTATAGGCATTTGTATTGTCATTGCCTTCAATTTAATTACGGGTTTGTTAAGTCATAACGATGATATTGATTATTCTTCTGATTATGAGATAGTGTCTGAATATTCAGAAGATATCAGTGAGTTTTATACAGTTGTTGATGAAGCAACAATAGAAATTGTTGCTGAGGAAGAGGATTTCAAAACCTTTGCTCTTGAAATAAGAGGTATGGAATTTGATGAGTATCTTCCTGAAAGTATGAAAAAAGACATAACATCAGGTGTAACGGCAAAAGAAATACTTTCTGAAGATACTTTTGTTGAAATGCTTATTTGTGATTTTTCAAAGGGAATTGTAGAAGAAGAAAGCTACAATAATGCTTTGAATGATGCATATCTTGTTACAGGTGAGCAGGTTGAGGGTAAGTGCAGATATGAATTTACTTACAGCTTTGATTACGGTGAGATAGTAAATTTTATAGGTGGTGTGGACTTCTATCTTAATGATGGTGGCTATATCAATGCAGAGTTGCCTTTCTCTGCTTTCAGTGTTTCAGAGAATGGTGAAATCACATATTACACCTCTTATTCTGATGATGGTACTGCCTGGAATACAGTGTTTGAAGAATGCTCAAACAAGCGAGAAATCAGCGGGAATGTTGTTTTGAAATTTGATGAGGGTGCGTGATTTTATGGAAGATAATAATAAAAATCAAACCAATAAACCCAAATATAAAAATGGCGAGAAATACCAATATAACAGATTTGAAGATACCTTTGGCGATGCAGGAAGATATTCCGATGAAACACCTAGAAATGTACCCTTTCATATATTTAAGATAATTCCCAACGGCAAGAAATGGAAAAAAGTTTATTTGGCGATTACTCTTTGTTTTGCTGTGCTTTCTATTGTGGCAGGAATTATAGGGTTTTTGTATTTGAATTATTAATTATGAAAAATAAAACAAAAAATACCGCTGTGAGCGGTCTTATGACGGCACTTTCTGTGGTGCTTATGATGTTGACAACTTTAATTCCTGTTTTTATGTATGTAATACCCATTGTAACGGGCCTGTTGGTTCTCTTTACTGCAGATATATCAAATAAAAAATGGGGAGCAGGAGTATATTTTTCTACCGCATTTCTTTCAATCCTTTTGATAACCGATAAAGAAGCTGCACTTACTTATGCTTTGTTTTTCGGTTACTATCCCTTAATTAAAGATGTAATTGAAAAAATACCCCGATTAATAAGTTGGCTTTTGAAATTGTTTGTTTTCAATCTGGCGGCAGTAGGTATAGGTGTAATAGGTTTCTATGTTTTTGGTATGTCAGGTGATGAATATAATGAGTTTGGTAAATACACAATTCCTATATTGCTCATAATGGCAAACATAGCTTTTGTTCTCTATGATTTATGCCTGACTAAAAACAGATTTTTGTTAACGCGAATTTCTGATAAATTTAAGAAAATGATAAAATAAAAAATGTGCTTCAGTTTATCAAATTTTCTTGATAAACTGAAGCACTTGTTTATTATTTATTTTGAAATTGTATTATTGGGTTCTGCAGATTTATCCATAATTGCGATATATGTTCTACCAACGTTAAGAGAAAGCTCGTCGCCAACTTTGTTATAGAACTTGAGCATATCATCGCTTTCGCCCTTTTTCCAGGTGATGTCTGTATAAGAACCGTTGGAAACATAAACCCCTGTACCCTCTGAAAAATCAAAATCAACGCGACCCTTAGAATCGTTTGCTATTGAAGAAATATCTGTATAGCAGATGATAACATTTTCAAAGGCTTGCTGGTTGCCTTCACTGTCAACAAATTTTTCTTCGTTAAGATAGCATTTGTAAACTTTAGATTGTTCACTCCATTTATAAGAGTATGTGTAACTATCGGAGAAAGCAACAGTAATTTTAGAACAAGGAGCAGAAAGTGTTTTTGTTTTATTGTTGAATTTGAAGGGTGCCTTGTAATCAGCTTCAATTTCTGTTCTGTATTCTTTGTCTGCAATTGCGTTTCTGATTGCTTCGCCTGTTGTGTATGAAGTGTGTTCAGAAGCAACATTTCTTGAAGAATCGCGGTAGAAATAATTGTCAACAAGACCGTTTACGTTATCTACATCGTGATTTTCAATCTGAGTTCTTGCCATAGGGCTGTAACCGAAGTGAACGAAGATACCGTCAAAGCCTTCAGCAAGGTCAACGAAATAATGTCTTGCACTTCTGATTGGACCAACCTTTTCAGGAATTCTTGAAGCATCAGCATACATAAGAAGCATTCTTGTGATACCGCCTTCAGCAACCATTTCCCAAACAATATCGGAAGAGGTGAGACCCCATTGAGGTCTTGCCTGAGGATGGTTTTCAACAACCATAAATACAGGTCTGTTCTTTAAAAGCTTTTTGCTGTAGCCTTCTTCGCCTGTAAGAGGGTTTCTTATAACAGTTTCTTTTGATGCCTGTGTGGTTTTTGGAGCTTCGGTTGTTGTTTCTTCTTCGTTGTTGCCACCGCAACCTGTGAAAGCACCAAGAATAAATATAAGCGCTAAAGTGAGCGAAAGTAATTTTGCAAGTTTTGAATTTTTGAGTTTTCTCATTGTGTTTCGTCCTTTATATTAGTATTAAGTCCAGAATTCAACAATGTGTCGAAGTGTGCCGAACAAAGTTGGATTCTCTGTATCTATTGTAACATCTGATACGGAAAATGCAAGAGCAATTGTGTAAAAAATACTTAAAAGAGCGGAAATAAATATAAGATTGTTTAATGCATTGGAATTTTTTTGTGAATTTGCTTTTTCACAAAGGGAATATATTACAAAAATTGCACCAAGGAAGAAAATATAGCCAAAATCGCTATAATATCTCTGAAGTAATCCACCTGCCTGAGTATCAGCAATAACAAGGGCAAACCCTATGAGGAAAAGAGTAATTGTCAGTGCACAAAGTTTCTTTTCTTTCAATATTGATTTTGCTTTCGGTAGAGCGAAACCGAACCATAATAAAGGTAAGCTGGTTATAAGTCCGCCAAAGCAATTTTCAGAAATGGTTTTGCCCATATAATTTGTTTCAATGCTTACTTGTTCAATAAATGGGAAAGTGGCATTGAAAGATGGTGACTGGAAAAGATAAGTGAAAATTCCAAGCCCGGTTCTGCCAAGTGAAAAGCCTCTTCTTGTAACGTCATTGGTTGTGAGATTATAGGCAGAACCGAAATCAAAAGGTGAACCAAAACGGATGTAATTGTAATACATAATCCCCGATGCAATAACTACAAATGGTATTGCAAGGGTAATGAGTTCTTTTATTCCTTGTTTTTTGAAAACATATTTTTCTTTAAAAAAGTAGCCTGAGAAAAGGGGGAGTGCTACTGCACAAATAAGCACCGACTGAGGACGGCATCCAACGGAAAGTGCCATACAAAGTGAACCTGTAAAGAAATTCAAAAGTCTGTTTTTGTCTACATTTAGAGCTTTAAACCAAAGGTAAATTCCCCATATAACAAATGCCATTGAGGTCATAATGGGGACGGAATAAAAATCAGGCCTTTTTACAAGGAAGGTCATTCCGCAACAGTTGACAAAAGTCAATGCAGTCAGAAGATATGTGCCAACAGAAATGTTTTTGAATTTCTTTTTGCATATAATATCAAGCAGTTTAAACACACCGATTGCGAAAATAAGAGCAAAGCCCATAATGCCTACAGCAGACGGGAATGGTGCTTTAAAAATTGCCCTGAACGGCAGATACATTAAAAGTAATGGTACAATGCCGAAATAAACATAATAATGTCCGTTGTAGTATGCAACGTCCCAACGATAACTGTCGCCCGATATTTCTGCTTGTTTTGAACGGGCAATTGTATCATACGGGTTTCCCATGTCTATAAGTGATTGTGGAACATCGTCATTGTCGATATAGGTTTTTCCATGAAGAATAGCCTCTGCTAATTCATCGTACTGATTATGCTGTGAATAGCTTATTCTTACCAGATCAATACCGTTTCCGTCCCATTTATAAGGATTATAGCTTTTTGATGCAATTCCCATAAAGGTTGGGTTTATTGAGCCGAGAATAATTATTATTGCACATTCAAGGCAGAGCAGAACTGTAACAAGAGTGTTTTTTGAATATTCACTATCTGTTAATTTTTTCTTATAAAGAATTGAAGATGGCTTGAAAAGATAGATAAGGCAAAGGATTCCGACCAAACAGAAAATTCTCAGAAGTGAAAATTCAAAAGGTCTTTCACAGTTAATTGAAATTGAGTCAATATTAACAGTTTCTGTATCGCTTTCAAATATAAGTGCAAGTTTTTCTGAATTGCCTGCGGTGTTTATATTTATATACTGGCTTTTAGTAACATTCAGATAAATATCTCTTTCGGGAGTGCCGTAATAAAATTTATTTGCTTCATCTGTCAGAAGTATTTTTGCAGTTATATCTAAAGGGTTGTTTTTATTTAACTTAATGTGAATGTTATTTATTTTTTCATTAATTTCAGGGATTTCAATAGTTTCATCAGTAAAAAATGTATAGTATCCCTCGCAGTTCTGATAGTCTGCAAGCTTTGAATTAAGATTGATTTCCTCGTTACCTTTAGAGTTATAAAAATTAATATTAAAAATTGATATTTCAAGACCGATACTGAAAAGAACAATAGAAGCCAGAGCAAGAACAAAGGCTTTTTCTATGTTCTTTTCGGTTTTTGATTTTTTATAAATAAAAAAAGCACCGAAAGAAAATATCAATAACAGTAAAATGCAAATAACAGTCATAACAACTCTCCGAAGAACAATAAATTTATATACATATATTAAACCACAAAATCCATATTTTGTAAATATTTTAAGAAATGTGAATATATATTATATGGGTGAGATTTATGTTAAAAATTGTAAAAAATGAAATTCTTACATATTCGGTTTATGAAAATTTTGTAAGAGAACTGAACGAAAAATATGAAACTTTAAAAATTACCACTTGCGGTAAAAGTCTTTTAGGTAAAGAAATTTTCGCTTTTGTGATAGGCGAAGGGAAAAAGAATATTGTTTATGTTGGCGGAACTCATGGAATTGAGTGGCTGACATCTTTATTATTATTGAGATTTACGGAAAATCTTGCAATTGCCTACGAAAACGAAAAAGAGATTTCAGGATTTAATGTTAAAGATATTTTAAAAAACACGAAACTGATTATAATTCCCGAGCTTAACCCCGATGGAATTGAAATTGCCCTTAAAGGTGCTTCTGCTTGCGGAAAGTATAAGGCGGAAGATTTTGAAATCTGTAAAGGAGATTTCAGTTTCTGGAGTGCAAATGCAAGAGGGGTTGATATAAACCATAATTTTAATGCGGATTGGTATTCTTTAAGAGAAGCGGAAAAGGAAGCGGGTATAAATTCATCAGCACCAAGCAGGTATGGAGGGCTTTTCCCTGAAAGTGAGCCTGAAACTGCTGCAATTACCCGCCTTTGCAGAAGAATACCTGTTGAAATGCTTATAACATTCCATTCCCAAGGGGAAGAAATATTTTATGAATATGGAAAAAATACACCCGAAAAATCACTTCATATCGCAAAGATTTTTTCTGCGTTGACTGATTATACTTTGGTAAAAAACGAGGGTCTTTATTCAAGCGGTGGTCTGAAAGATTGGTTTATTGAGGAATTTAAACGTCCTGCATTTACAATTGAAATAGGTAAAGGCAAAAATCCGTTACCGATTGAAGATATTGATGAGATTTATGATAGGTTAGAAAGTATGATGGTGGTAGGAATGGTGGTTAGTTAGGGGTGAGGAGCGCTAAATGCAGAATGCAAAATGCAAAATGAAGGGGAAGCTATGCTTCCAAACATTGTAATGGCTTCGCGAAGATTTATTATTTCTTCTTTATTATCTATTCTTTATTCTTTAAAAATAAAAAGAATAAAGATGAAAGAAGAAAGAAGAAAGAAAAAATAATAAAGAATAAATTTTTAGTTGCCGTGCGCAGTACCCGAAATTTTGCATTCTGCATTTAATACTTTATTTTCCCTCTTTACAAAGAACAAATGTTCTGATATAATACACTTTACGAACAAACGTTCTATAGTTGTAAAGGAAGAGGAAATTGGAAAGAGTTATTTTGCATTGTGACTGCAACTGCTTTTTTGCATCAGTTGAAGCAGTGTTGAACCCTGAACTTAATAAATATGCCTTTGCGGTTTGTGGTGACCCTGAACATCGTCACGGAATAGTTCTTGCAAAAAATGAAAAGGCTAAAAAATACGGTGTTCAAACAGGGGAGGCAATCTGGCAGGCAAAAGCCAAATGTCCAAAATTACTGACAGTTGCACCGCATTACAGAGAATATAAAGAATTTTCAAAAAGAATTTTTGATATTTATTGCCGTTACACAGATTTAGTCGAGCCATTCGGAATTGATGAATGCTGGCTTGATGTAACAGGGAGCGTTCACCTTTTCGGTAGCGGTAAGGAAATTGCAGATGAATTGCGAGAGGTTGTAAAAAAGGAAATAGGTGTGACTATTTCCGTTGGTGTTTCTTATAACAAAATTTTTGCCAAGATGGGCAGCGATTATAAAAAGCCTGATGCCACAACGGAAATTACACCTGAAAACTTTAAAGAGCTTTTATATCCTTTGCCAATCGGAGATTTATTTATGGTTGGCAGAAAAACTGCTGAAAAGCTTCGCAGTATAGGAATTCGCACTATCGGTGACGGGGCAGAAACTGATGAAAAAATCCTTTATCGCATACTTGGTGAAAACGGAAGAATGCTCTGGCAATATGCTAATGGTTATGATTATTCACCTGTTTTGCGGTTTGATTACAGAGAGGCTTATAAATCAATCGGTAACGGTGCAACCTTTAAAAGAGATTTAATGAATTTTGGTGATGTTCGTACCTGCGTTTTCTTTCTTTGCGATAAGGTTGCCGCAAGGCTCAGGAAACATAATTATGAATGCTCAGCCTTGCAGGTGGGCATAAAAGATACGCATTTTCAAACAATTCAGCGTTCATCGCAACTGCCGTCACCAACTGACTTATCTTATGATTTAAGGAATGCGGCACTTTCTTTGATAGAAGCAAATGTTGATATTGAAAAAGAACCCATCCGCTCTTTAACAGTAACAGGAACAAAGCTTTTGAATGGTGATGATGTGTGTGAACAGATTTCATTTTTAGACTTGGATTATCATATAAAAAGAGAAAAAGAGCACCGCCTTGAATGTACCAAAGATAATATTCGTCATAAATATGGGCTTGGTACAATAACTCGATGTTCTTTTATTGATAACGATTTCGGATTCTGAAAATTGTCCATAGTATTTTTACGAAAGGTGAAACGATATGAAATGCACTATAACTGATTTAAGGTCAAAAGAAGTTATAAATGTTGATAACGGTTGCAGATTAGGTTGTGTTACAGATGTTGAAATTGATACCTGCACAGGTTGTTTAGTCAGCATAACCGTTTTTTGCGGAAGAGGTGTTTTCGGCTTCTGCGGAAGAGGTGAGGAAATTGTTGTTTGCTGGAAAGATATTGTTGTAATTGGCGATGATACAATTTTAGTACGAAAAGGCGGAACAAAGCTCTCGTAGTTTCCTACGAGAGCAGTGAAGAGGTAAGAGTGAATAGTGAAAAATTGAGGGGAAGCTTTGCTTCCGAACATTATATTACTTTCTTGTCTTATTATAAATTTTAGACTTAATGCTATCAACAAGTGAAAGCTTTGTTTTATCGTGAACCTTTAATTCTTCAATGGTATATCCCTTTAAACTGAACTCTGCTTTATCGCTTTCGTAAAGGTCAACGATACTGCCGTTAGAAAGCTCCGTTATGCAGGAATATACATAAGAAAATGGATTTAAACTGTCGGTAACTTTCTTTGTATATTTCCAATCCACAACATTGTTTTCATCATAAAGTCCGATTTTAATAACGCCAAGCTTTCTTGTTTTCTTCTGAGGACAAGCAAGGATAATTGCATTTTTGCCGTCAATTTTCTCAGAGTAATTTATAACGGAGAACATACAGTTGGAGCAATATTCCAAGCCTTTATCAACTGTGTATTTCCCCCAGGTTTCACCACCGTCGGTTGAGTCGGTGTAGCTGATATAACCTGCAATATTTCTTGAATACATACGAAGAACGCCGTTATTGAGAAGTGCAAACTGACTTTCGGAGCTTTTTCCTGCGGTGCCTACCTGCTTTGCTTTTTCAGAGCGGTGCCAGTTTTCGCCATCCTCAGTATAAATAACGCTTGTATATTCTCTGCCACCATTGTTGTCGTAAATTGAGAAAAGAACTCTCTGCTTTCCGTCTTTTTCAATGCAGATGCCAACACCGGGAGAAAAGCCTGTGAAACCCTTTGAACCGATTTGAGTATTAAGTATTTTGCCGTCAGACCAGGTTTCGCCATTGTCAAAGCTTTTTCTCACCCAAAGATAATATGTGGGGTAGATTTTAATAGGTGCATAGGCATAGAAAACATTTGCGATAATATCTTTGTCATTCAATGTGCCGTCCTTGTTCATTTGCTTTATAAGAACAGGGGAGAAAGCTTCACCGATTTTCTGATAGATGTTATAAAACCTATCAACAAAATAATCATTATAGCTTGAATTATCAGAGAATTTCAGAATGGGAGCAAATCCGTTTTCTGAGAAATCTCCAACATAATAGGGGTAATGGGACTTGTCAAGAGTAGTGCTTTCTGCCTTTTCGTGACTTGTTTTATCGCAAAGAGCAAGCTTTCCGTCAATGAAACCGCTACCTTTTCCGTATGTTCCTGCGCTCCAAAGTCCCATATATGCAGGACAAGCATCACAAGCGTGATAAACAACTCCGTTTTTATCCTGACACAATGCCGCATCACAGAATGAAGCGGATGTGGGAATTGCGTTGTTGTGGTCAGCATCTTCCATATCATTGAAATGGTTTACCCAGACAATATCGGACCAGGTTTTGCAGTTGTCATCGGAATAGCGGATAACAGTTTCAATGTTTGCAGGGTCATCCGTTCCGTTGCCGTAACGGATGTCACCGCCGGCAAGAACTCTGCCGTTTTTTAGTGTTAATATTGAGGGAATACGAAAAAGCTTGCTGTTTGCTGTACCCTCAGCATAAGGGTTTGTAAGATTTTTTATCATTTTTACCACCTTAAACTAATCTGAATGTTTTAACCTCAAAGGGTGTAATGTTGAATGTGATTTTATTATCTTTGAATTCAATCTCTTTTTCATCAACTTCCATAAGATTTGTTTCGTAAGCTTTTGTGAAAGGAAGATTAATTGTAAGTGTTCTTTCGCCACGAACTCGTCTGCTCTGATATACACGAACAATAATTCCGTTACCGTCCTGAGCTTGTTTAACAGCATCAATAACAATATCGTTATTATCGCAGTTAATGTAGCTCTGGCTTTCGGGAAGAGTGCCCTTCTTTGCAGAAACAGGAATTCCCTTAAGCGCAAAGTTGAGCTTGAATGCCTCCTGAACTGTGCCACCGGTCTGCCATGTACCTGCATGGGGGTAATAAGAATATGTGAAGCTATGATGACCCAAATCGCCGTATCTGTCAGGAGTTGTAGGTGCGCGAAGAAGAGTAATTCTCATTCTGCTGTTAAGGATGTCATAGCCGTATTTGCAGTCATTAAGAATACTAACGCCATAATCACCTTCGGAAAGGTCTGCCCATTTATGAGCGCATTGCTCATATCTTGCAGCATCGAAAGAGGAGTTGCGGTGGGTGGGGCGTTTAATTGCACCGTGTGCTGCTTCAAAGGTTGCTTCGGTGTTAAGCACGTTAACATCAAATGCGGCTTTCATAACCTTGTCGCGTTCCTGCCAGTCAACCTCTGTTTCGAAAAGCAACTGTCTGCTTCCCGCATAGAGAATAATGTTCTGTGAAATAGTTGATTTGTTGAACTTTCTGACAACCTTAAGAACTGCTCTTACAGGCGAGCATTCTGTAATTTCAACGCTTTCTGCTTTTTCAAGAACCCATTTTTTCTTTTCATAGTTCTGTTCAAGGTTCCAGGCAGTTTCGTGAACACATTTATCAATGAAAACGGAAATAACATTGCCCTTGCCGTCAAGAGTTTCGCGGTTGTTTTCTTTATCGAAAATTGATGTAAGAATACCATTTTCATCATAAGTAACTTTAAGAATTTCGTTTTCGATAATGCCCTTACCGATTTTAATGTTTTCTTTTTCTTCGGCTTCTTCGAAAGCAAAGAACTTGTAACCCATTGGGGGAACTTTATCTGCAATAAACTCGGTGTATTCCTCGCCATCCTTAGTGAACACTCTTGAAAGTGCACCGATTTTCCTGTTGCCTTTGACAGTAACAGGTGCAGTAACCTCATTTGAAATCATATTCCAGACAACAACACCGTCTTTTTCTGCTGTGACGTTAGCAGTGATACCTTCAAGAGCAGAGCAGAAAATTTCTGTTCCGTCCTTTTCAAGCTTTGCAAAATCGGGACGGCAGTCTTCCATTGCTTCGTGAATAGATGTGCCGGGAAGAATATCGTGGAACTGATTTTTAAGGAATAAGAGCCAAAGGTTCTGCAATTTTTCAATATCATAACCGCCACCGAAAACTCCTGCCATTTCGCAACGGCTTAAAAGGAATTCGTTTTTGCGGTTGCCTTTTTTGATAAAGCCCTGACTTGTGTATGTACCGCGGTGGTTTTCATAATAAAGCTCGTCGCAGTAGGTGGGAAGCTCTTCGCGGATTTTCTCTGCTTCTGCAAAGAATTCTGCAGGATGTCCCATTCTTGTTCTGGGAAGACCCGGGAAGTTTTTAAGACGTTTTGCGTTTTCAAGCATTCTGTAGGTGCTTCCTCCACCACCATCACCATATCCGAACATACCGAAGCCTGTTTTCAGAACATGCTTTAAATCATTATTGAATGAGGCGGCGCAAACCTGCTTGGGGTCGTAATCGCCTTGATAATGAGAACGCTGATTAAGGGCAAGAATTTCAGAACCGTCCGCACCCTTCCATTTGAAAACAGTATGAGGGAAACGATTTGTGTCCTGGTTAAGGAGTTTTGTTGTAATGAAATATTTCATACCGCTCTTTTTAATAATCTGAGGAAGAGCATAGGAGAAACCGAAGCAGTCGGGCAACCAATAGGTATCGGAAGAAACACCGAATTCTTTAAGGAAAAATTCTCTTCCGTAAAGAAGCTGACGAATCATACTTTCGCCCGATGCAATATTAGTGTCACATTCAACCCAGGTATTGCCCACAATATTCCATTGACCGTTTTTAACCTTTTCTTTAATTCTTTCATAAAGCTCGGGGTAATTCTTTTTAATCATATCATAGGCAATTGCCTGACTTTGAGTAAAGGTGAATTCGGGATAAACATCCATAAGAGCCAGGTTATTTGCAAAGGTTCTTGCACTCTTTCTCTCTGTTTCCTGAATTCTCCAGAGCCACGCAATATCAATATGAGAGTGACCGTCAAAAATAACCTCGGAGGGTGCAGTATATTCAATTTCGGAGAGTTTCTTATAAAAATGCTCACAAGCAATTGCAATTGATTTTCTTGTTTCTTCTTCGGGAAAATCAAAGTCAACAAGGTGAAGTGAATCGTCAAGAACCTTATATACACTTTCTTTTATGAACTCGTCCTTAATGCAGGGAAGAGCATCCCAGGCAGTAACGCAGTTAAGATAGAATTTCTCACAGATTTCATCAACTACTGCGAAGTTTGCGAATTTAAGGGTGTATTCACACTCTTTTTTACCTGCCATAGCATCATCGCAGAAGCCTGCGGAGTCAACACAAGCTTCAAGCTCAATTTCCATAGGCTCGCCGAAGGTAAGAAAATTTTCTGTAATATTAACAGTTTCTCTGCCAACCCAACCGCTTTTTTCTCTTGAAGAAACGGAGTTAGCAATTCTGCCGTTTATTCTTATAAGAATTTCACCGCCGAAATCAAGGTTAAGATATATTTTCTGCCCCTTGAAGCTTTCAGGGAGAGTAACAGTTGTTTTAAAAATTCTTGCACAGTCGTAGCGTGCAAACCAGTGGTCTCCTAATTTAAGTGTTTCTTTGGTTTCGGGGTAGAATTTATGCTGACCCTCGCCAAGATAATCACCGTCATAGGTTTCCCATTCAGGCATATTAATGCTTTCTTTAAGGCAGTATTTATTTAACTGCTTCAGCATATCGAATAAAACGCCCTGTTTAGGTGTTTTCATAGTATCAACTCCTGATTTTTCCAATATATTCTCATAATACCATAAATCACTATATACGGGCAATAAAAGAATTTGAATTTAATGGGTTAAAATATACCAAAAATTACTTTGATAAATTGGTATTGTTGATGGAAATAAAAAGCGCAAAAACCTTGAATATTCGTAACGAATAGTGCAACTTCTCATTAAGGATAAAGTGAATATAGAAGAATAAAGTTGATGTGAGTAGGTGCCTGCCTTCGAAGGCGGGGGGAATATCTTGAAAAATATTATCCTATTCAATGCAGTATCAAGCGAGCCCATTATAAATTTGACGGAAACAGTTAAACGGAATGATGGGTGGTTCTCGATGCGACTACAAAGAGCATCGTTGAAGCATAGCTTCATCTGTTTTATTATGGCAACGCTCACAAATCTTGCGTTGAAGGAAGGTAAGGTTGGTGTTAACTTTTTTGTCTCGACTTTTACTTGATTATAAACTGTGTAAAATAGTTGTTGCTTTTGTTTACTTATAAAATATTTCGTGGTATAATATAATATCTAAGTTTTAAAATGAAATTAAAAGGAGTGAGAGTATGGCAGATAAGTTTGTTTTGCATTCAAATTATAAACCAACGGGTGACCAGCCTGAAGCTATTGAAAAGCTTGTTGAGGGCGTTAATAAAGGTTATATGGAACAAACCCTTTTAGGCGTTACAGGTTCAGGTAAAACCTTTACCATGGCAAATGTTATCGAAAAGCTTAACCGCCCCACTCTTGTTCTTGCTCATAATAAAACTCTTGCAGCGCAGTTGTGCACCGAATTCAAAGAGTTTTTTCCGGAAAATGCAGTTGAATATTTTGTTTCCTATTATGACTATTATCAACCTGAAGCATATATTCCGACTACAGATACTTATATTGAAAAAGACAGCGCAGTTAATGATGAAATTGATAAATTGCGCCACTCTGCAACCTCTGCGCTTTCCGAAAGGCGAGATGTAATTATCGTTGCAAGTGTTTCTTGTATCTATACTCTCGGTGACCCTATTGATTATCGCAGTATGGTTATTTCTCTTCGTACAGGTATGGAAAAAGACAGAGATGAGCTTATTGCAAAGCTTGTTGAAATTCAATATGAAAGAAACGATGTAAGCTTCACCCGAAATAAGTTCAGGGTAAAAGGCGATACAGTTGAAATCTTTCCTGTTTATTCTTCCGAAACTGCATACAGAATTGAATTTTTCGGCGATGAAATTGACAGGATTTCCGAAATTCATCCTCTTACGGGTGAGGTTAAATGTACCCGTTCCCACGTGGCAATTTACCCTGCATCTCATTATGTTGTGGAAAGCGATAAAATGGAAAAAGCTCTTGAAAACATCTATAACGAAATGGAAAACAGGGTAGAAGAGTTTAAATCACAAGGTAAGCTTCTTGAAGCACAACGAATTCAGCAGAGAACTCTCTATGATATTGAAATGCTTCGTGAAACGGGATTTTGTAAAGGTATTGAAAACTATTCAAGGGTTATGTCAGGCAGAAAACCCGGTACTGCACCATTTACTTTGCTTGATTATTTCCCCGATGATTTCGTTCTTTTTGTTGATGAATCTCACGTTACATTACCCCAGGTTCGCGGTATGTATGGCGGTGACCGTTCAAGAAAGGAAAGTCTTGTTGAGTTTGGCTTCCGTCTTCCCTCGGCATTTGATAACAGACCATTGAAATTCAATGAATTTTATGATAAAACCCATCAGAAGATATTTGTTAGTGCAACACCAGGAGACCTTGAAAAAGAAAAAAGCGCTCAGATTGCCGAGCAGGTTATTCGTCCAACGGGACTTCTTGACCCTGAGGTAAGTGTGCGCCCCACAGAAGGTCAGATAGATGACCTTATTTCCGAAATCAATATGCGAGTTGCGAAGAAAGAACGCGTTCTTGTAACCACTCTCACTCGTAAAATGGCAGAGGATTTAACAGACTACCTTTCCGATTATGGCATAAAAGTCCGCTATATGCACTTTGATGTTGATACCATTGAAAGAATGGAATTGATACGTGATTTGCGACTTGGCGAATTTGATGTTCTTGTTGGTATCAACCTTTTAAGAGAGGGCCTTGATATTCCCGAGGTTTCCCTTGTTGCAATTCTTGATGCAGATAAAGAGGGTTTCCTCCGAAGCGAAACATCACTTATTCAGACCATCGGCCGTGCCGCCCGAAATGCAGGCGGTCAGGTTATTATGTATGCAGATGAGGTTACAGGCTCAATGGAAAGAGCCATAAACGAAACCTACCGCAGACGCGAAAAGCAAATGAAATATAACGAAGAGCACGGCATTGTTCCTCAGACAATTAAGAAGGATGTCCGTGAAATTCTTGAAATCAGCTCTAAAGATAATATTCAGGAAAGAGTTGCAAAACGTAGACTTTCCGAAAGAGAAAAGAATGAGCTTATTGAAAAGCTAACAAAAGAAATGCGTGCTGCCGCACAGCTTCTTGAATTTGAACATGCGGCATATTTAAGAGACCAGATTGAAAAAATCAGAAACGGAAAATAATTTTATTTATGGAAAAGAATTTAATTGTAAAAGGTGCAAGAGAGCATAATTTAAAAAATGTCAGCGTGGAAATTCCACGTGATAAATTTGTTGTTTTCACAGGGCTTTCAGGCTCGGGCAAATCCTCTCTTGCTTTTGACACAATCTATGCCGAAGGGCAGAGAAGATATATGGAAAGCCTTTCTTCTTATGCAAGGCAGTTCCTTGGTATTATGGAAAAGCCCGATGTTGACAGCATTGATGGGCTTTCTCCTGCTATTTCTATCGACCAGAAAACCACCTCTAAAAACCCGCGCTCAACCGTTGGTACTGTTACGGAAATCTATGACTATTTAAGACTTTTATATGCGAGAATAGGTATTCCTCATTGTCCTGTTTGCGGTAAGGAAATTGCAAAGCAGTCCATCGACCAGATAGTTGATAAGGTGCTTCTTCTCCCTGAGGGAACAAAGTTTCAGATTTTAGCTCCTATTGCAAAAGGCAAAAAGGGTGAATTCCAAAAAGAACTTGAAAGTGTAAGAAAATCAGGTTATTCAAGAGTAAGAATAGACGGTATTATGTATGACCTTTCGGAAAAGGTTAAGCTTGAAAAAAACATAAAACATAATATTGAGGTTATTGTTGACCGCCTTATTATGAAAGAGGGAATTAACTCCCGTCTGACTGACTCTCTTGAATCTGCATTTTCTCTCACAGAGGGAACTGCAATTGTTGATGTTATCGGTGGAGAAGAAATCCTCTTTTCGCAGAATTTTGCTTGCCCCGAGCACGGCTCTTGTATGGATGAATTAGAGCCGAGAATGTTTTCTTTCAATAATCCCTTCGGTGCTTGTCCTACTTGCTCAGGATTAAGTGTATTTATGCGTGTTTCCGAGGACTTGATTGTTCCTAACAGAAAGCTCTCAATTAATGAGGGTGCAATTAATGGTGCCGGGTGGAGTAAAAGCGATGCTAGTACCATTTCGGGTATGTATTATAACGCCCTTGCAGATAAATATAATTTTACTCTTGATACACCTTTTAATAAAATCTCACCCGAGGGTCAGAAAGCAATTTTCTATGGTACAGATGGTGAGCGTATAAAAATGGTCCGTGAAAATGAATATGGAAGCGGTACTTATATGACAGAGTTTGAGGGTATCATCAATAACCTTGAACGCCGTTACAGAGAAACAACAAGTGACTGGTCAAGGCGTGATATTGAGCAATATATGACCTCTTGTCCTTGTCCCGATTGTAAGGGCGCAAGATTAAAACCTGCACCATTGGCGGTTACTGTAGGCGGTAAAAATATTAAAGAATTTACTGATATGTCTATCGGTGATGAACTTAATTTTATCGAAAACCTTGAATTAAGCGAAAAAGAACAGATTATCGGTAAGCAGATTGTTAAGGAAATAAAATCTAGACTTTCTTTCCTCTGTAATGTTGGTCTTGATTATCTTACTCTTTCTCGCAATTCGGGTACTCTTTCAGGTGGTGAAAGTCAGCGAATCCGCCTTGCAACTCAGATAGGTTCTTCCCTTATGGGCGTTTTATATATTCTTGATGAGCCAAGTATTGGTCTTCATCAGAGAGATAATGAAAAATTATTAAAATCCCTTAAAAATCTTCGTGATTTAGGCAATACTCTCATTGTTGTTGAGCACGATGAAGATACAATGAATGAAGCAGATTTCATTGTTGATGTGGGAGTTGGCGCAGGTGTTCACGGTGGTGAAATTGTCTGTGCAGGTACAGTTGACGATATTAAAAATTGCGAACGCTCTCTTACAGGGCAGTATCTTTCAGGTAAAAAGAAAATTGAAGTGCCCGAAAAACGCCGTAAGGGTAACGGCAAATTCCTTGAAATCAAAGGCGCAAGGCAGAACAACCTTAAAAATATTGATGTTAAAATCCCCTTGGGCGAGTTGGTTGTTGTAACGGGAGTTTCAGGTTCAGGTAAATCATCCTTAATCAATGAAATTCTTTATAAAAAGCTTGCAACCGAGCTTAATAATGCAAAGAAATTTGCAGGTAAACACGATGAAATTTCAGGTCTTGAGAATCTCGACAAAGTAATTGATATTGACCAGTCGCCAATCGGCAGAACACCCCGTTCAAACACTGCAACATATACAGGTGTTTTCAATGATATAAGAGCTCTTTTTGCATCAACTCAGGATGCAAAAGCAAAGGGCTATGATGCAGGTCGCTTTTCCTTTAATGTTAAAGGTGGACGCTGTGAAGCCTGCGAGGGCGACGGAATCATAAAAATTGAAATGAATTTCCTTTCGGATGTTTATGTGCCTTGTGAGGTCTGCAGAGGTGCGAGATATAATCGTGAAACTCTCGATGTCAAATATAAGGGCAAAAGCATCAGCGATGTTCTTGATATGACAGTTGAAGAGGCGATGAATTTCTTCGAGAATATACCGAAAATCCGCAATAAATTGCAAACGATTTTTGATGTCGGTCTCGGCTATATCACCCTCGGTCAGTCTGCAACAACTCTTTCGGGCGGTGAGGCACAGCGAGTGAAGCTTGCAACAGAGCTTTCCAAAAGAGCAACGGGCAGAACAATTTATATTCTTGATGAACCAACAACAGGTCTTCATACTGCAGACGTTAAAAAGCTTCTTGAGGTTATCAATAAGCTTGTTGATGCAAACAATTCCGTTGTTGTTATTGAGCATAATCTTGATGTTATAAAAACTGCCGACCATATTATAGATTTGGGACCCGAGGGCGGTAACGGTGGTGGTGAAATTGTTGCCGAGGGAACACCCGAAGAGGTTGCAAAATGCAAAAAATCCTATACGGGAAAATATTTAAAAGCCTTGTTAAAAGCATAAAGATGTTATATAATTGTTACAAGTCGCCGGTTGCCAGTCGCCAGTTGCCAGCTTCTGGACCTGCGGTCGGCATTATAATGGCGAAATGTGTCATAAAGAACGTAATCTGAACAAAATGAAAAGAGGTACAGTATGAAAGCAAATGAAAGCATTCCTAATTTTGATATAAAAGTAAGGGAAAATACAAACTATGCAATTAAAAGTATAAAAAATGTGTGTAAAAACTTTGGTCCTCGCGCTGTTGGTAGCGAGGCGGAGAAAAACGCACAGGAATATATGAAAGCAGACCTTGAGAAATTCTGCGATGAGGTTAAAAGAGAAGAATATAAATGTAGCGATAAAGCATTTATGGCTTGGGTTCCCATTGGTGCAGCACTTCTCATTCTTTCAACAGTAATGTTTACATTGGGTATCAGCGTTGCAGGTCTTGTTCTTTCTGCTCTCACACTTTTCTTTGTTCTTGCAGAGTTTATTTTCTATAAGCCTGTTCTTGACCCCTTCTTCCCCAAGGTAACAAGCGGTAATGTTTACGGTGTAAGAAAAGCAAGCGGTGAAACTAAAAAACGTATCATTTTGAGCGGTCATACCGACTCTGCTTTTGAATGGACCTATACATACAAAGGCGGAAGACCCGTTGTTGCTACAATTATCGTAACAGCAGTTATCGCTATTCTTCTTGGTATCGGCGGTAATATCTATGGTCTTATTCACGGCGGTGCAGTAAGCGGACTTGTATGGGGCGAAAGCGGTAATATTGCTCTTCGTATTATTGCAGTTGTAATGTATATCACAGTTCCGATTCTTATTATGGCTTTCAGATTCTGTAACTATAAATTACCCGTTATGGGTGCAAACGATGACCTTTCAGGTTGCTTTGTTTCCTGCGCAGCTATGAAATATCTTTCTGATAATGACATCCGCTTTGAAAACACAGAGGTTGCAGTTCTTTGCGCAGGTGGTGAAGAAGCAGGTCTTCGTGGCTCAAAAGCATTTGCAAAAGCAAATAAAGAAATGCTTAACGATGGTGTTGAAACTGTTTTCGTTTCTTTCGATACAATCCGCGAGCTTGAATTTGCAAAGATTTACGAAAAAGATATGACCGGTATGGTTAAAAATGACCGCCGAGTTGCAGAGCTTTTGCAGTCAGCTGCTAAAACTGTTGGTATTGATGTTCCTATCGGTACAATTGAGCTTGGTTCAACTGATGCGGCAGCAATGTCACAGGCAGGCGTTCCCTCAAGTGCATTCACTGCTATGGACCCAACTCCCGCAAGATATTATCACACTCGTCTTGATACTGCAGATAACCTTTCAGCTCAGGCAATTGATACAGGTGTTAAGGTTGCTCTTGAAGCAGTATTCCTTTTTGACGAAAAAGGTATCTGATTATGAATAAAAATCATAAAATAACCGGTAATGGCCCTCTTCTTGATAAAGACGGTGTTCTTCGTGAGGCAGGTTGGGCAAACTCCCTTGTTTTTGATTATTCGCCCGATATGGTGGCGAAGTCTAAGCGAAACCGCCTCAAAGAATGGGATTATTACTTAATAATGAACAGCGAGGGCAAATATGCTCTTTCATTCACCTTTGACGATAACAGATATATGGGTCTTGTTTGTTGCTCGGTTTTCGACTTTGAGACAAAAGAAAAATTCGATTGCACTGAAGTACAGATTATGCCAAACGGCAAATTGAAGCTTCCTGTTACAAGCGAAAAAGGTGATATTGCCTTTAAATCCAAAACCTGCGATTATCATATTGACAGAACCGAGGACGGCAGACATATTTACTGCAAATATGAAAGGTGCTTCAATTACACAGACCTTGAAGCAGATATATATTTAAAGCAACCCCCGATGGATACAATGGTTATTGCAACCCCTTGGAAAGAAGATAAAAAGGCTTTTTATTATAACCAGAAAATCACTTGTATGAATGCAAGCGGTTATGTTAAGGTTAAAGGCAGAACATATACTTTTGACTCCTCAAAGGATTTCGGTATTCTTGATTGGGGCAGGGGTGTTTGGACATATAACAACACTTGGTATTGGGGTATCGGTTGCGGACTTGTTGACGGCAAACCTTTCGGTTATAACATCGGTTATGGCTTTGGAGATACATCAAATGCAAGTGAAAATATGCTTTTCTATGACGGAAAATGCCATAAGCTTGATTTGGTTGATTTTGGTATACCAACAGGTAATGTTATGGATGAATGGATTATGACCTCAAACGATAATCGCTTCAATATGAGGTTTAAGCCCTTCTTCAATGACCATACAAATATAAGTGCGGGTGTTATCTGCGAAAAGGCAGAAAAGCTTTTCGGTATGCTTAACGGCACCGCAGTCCTTGATGACGGCACTGTTTTAAATATCGAAAATATACCTGTATTCCACGAAAAAGTACATCATAAATGGTAAAATAGACATCTGCTTTAGCGCAGAACAAAAAGTTCGTATTCGTTATGAATACGAACTTTTTTAGTCGTTTTCTCACCCGCTCGGAGTATCTGTATACACCTTCGGGGTGAAGAAAACGCCTTCTGCATCTAAATCAGATGTCTATTTATATTTTCTTCTAATATCTTTTAAAACGGTGTGTCTAGGAAGCTTCGCTTCCGAACATTGTATAGCTATTTGCTATCTGCTATACGCTAATTGCTTTATTTAAGCTTATGAATGAAAAGTCCACTCAATAATTTCGGTTCAAACCATGTTGATTTTGGGGGCATAATCATATTTGCATCTGCAATTGACATAAGGTCGTCGAGGGTGGTGGGGTACATTGAAAATGCAACTGTCATATCCTCTTTGCAACGCTTTTCAAGCTCTTTAAGTCCACGGATACCACCGATAAAGTCAATTCTTTTATCTGTTCTCGGGTCACCGATTGCAAGAATGGGAGTGAGAAGATTTCTTTGAAGAATTGAAACATCAAGCTGGTCAACGGGATTGTTCTCGTCAAATGTGTCGTCCTTTGCAGTAAGCTTGTACCATTTTTCGCCCAAGTACATACCGAAATTGTGCTTTTCTTCAGGGTGATATGCACCGTCGCAGGAGGCAAGCTCAACTTCAAATTTTTCGCTGATTTTTTCAATAAATTCTTCTTCAGTGTTGCCGTTTAAATCTTTAACAACTCTGTTGTAGTCCATAATTTCAAGGCTTTCGGCAGGGAAGAGGACTGCAAGGAAAAAATTGAATTCTTCTGTTCCGTCAAAATCGGGATTCTGTTCACGGCGAATTTTTGCAACATTAACAGCACTTGCGCATCTGTGGTGACCGTCTGCAATATAAAAGTCACCAACCTGACCTAAAAGTTCGGAAAGCTCTTTACAGATTTCGGGGTTTTCAATTACCCATACTGTGTTGCCGATTCCATCATCGGTTACAAAATCATAAACAGGAGCATTCTTTTTCTGCTCTTCAATTATTGCATTAACCTTTTCGTTATCTCTGTAGCAAAGGAAAATCGGACCTGTGTTTGCATCGCAGGTGTCAACGTGGCGGATGCGGTCAGCTTCCTTGTCAGCACGGGTTAATTCATGTTTTTTTATGCGGTTTTCAATATAATCATCAACCCATGCGCAACCAACAAGACCTGTCTGCTCTCTGCCGTTCATTATCTGACGATAAACATAAAAGCAAGGGCTTTCATCCATAGCGCAGATACCATCTTTTTCAAGATTGTTAAGGTTTTCTTTTGCTTTAGCGTAAACCTCATCGCTATAAAGGTCGGTGCCCTCAGGCAAATCTATTTCTGCTTTATCAACGTGAAGAAATGAATAAGGATTGCCCTGAACCATTTCCTTTGCTTCAGCGCTGTTCATAACATCGTAGGGGAGAGCCGCAACACGAGAAGCAAACTCGGGTGTAGGTCTTAATGCTTTAAAGGGTCTGAAAACTGCCATATATAATACCTCCAAAGGCTAAAAGTCTATAACTCATTTTACTTTATTTGAATTATTATTGTCAATAATATTATTGCATTTTAAAAATCAGTATGTTATTTTATTTTTGAAAAATTTTTTGATAAGGATTTGAAAATGGATTTTAAAAAAATTATGACCTACTGCGGTAAGTTGCAGTTAAATAACAACAGAACCTGGTTTCATGAAAACCACGATGAATATGACGAGGCGAAAAAGGATTTCTTAGGCTTTATTGACAGGCTTCGTTTTGTTATAAATGATGAAGCACCGGATATTGGTAAATCCATAATGTATATGGAACCGAGAGAGTGGATGTATCGAGTGGCGAGAGATATGCGTTTTCACAAAAACGGACCGCCCTATAACCCATCTTTCAGAGCTTATATTTCACCCGACAGAAAGTCCTGGCTTCCAATTGGTTATTACTTGTGCGTTGCTCCCGGTCGCTCTTGCTTCGGTACGGGTTTATGGTGCGATACAACCGCAAAAATGAATAACATCCGTCACTATATTTCAAAGCATTATGATGAGTTTCAGGAGATATTAAAAGAAACTAATATTTCTGTTAACGGAGATAAGCTTAAATCAATGCCACGAGGCTTTTCTGCAGATGACCCTGCAGCAGAATATATTAAAATGAAAAATTGGGAAATGATTTATTTCATACCCGATGAAGATATTGATGATTTCGAGGAGTTTTTGCAGGAGTTGACCTTTTTCATAAGAAAAATGGAACCTATGAGAAAATTCCTTCTCAAAGCCGCAAAGCACGTGGAAAATCAAAGACCGGAGTTTGAATGGTAAAAAACGACTGCAATTGCAGTCGTTTTTTAGCTGGCAGCTACCAGTCGCCAGCTGCCAGTTTCTTATAAAACAACTTTATTGTTCTTAATGTTTTGAGTTAGATAATGAAGAAAAATAAAACAAGAGAAAAATACTACTGTTTCAATACTGGAGGCTGGTGGCTGGGGACTGGCAACTTGACATATGTTAATAAATTATCATCCATTCTATTGACAAATTATGTTATTTAATCGTATAATTTATATTAATAAATTTTGGAAAGATGGGGTGTTTTTTATGTCTAAAAAAACCGTATTCTTAACCGGTTCATCAGGTACAATGGGATGGGCAGGTTTTAAAGAACTCTATGCAAAGAAGAACCTTTATAATATTGTTCTTCTTAACAGAGGAAGCCAGAAAAACAAGGACAAATTCAAGGATTATGAAAATGACCCTTCAGTTAAGCTTGTTTGGGGCGACCTTACAAACTATGAAGATGTTCTCGAATGTGTAACAGGTGCAGACTATGTTCTTCACGTTGGTGGTATGGTTTCTCCCGCAGCAGACTATTATCCCGTAAAAACGCAGAAAACAAATGTTACTGCAGCACAGAACATTGTTAACGCTGTTAAAGCTCAGCCCGATCCCGACGCAATCAAGGTAGTTTACATAGGTACAGTTGCTGAAACTGGTGACCGTAATCCTCCTATCCATTGGGCAAGAACAGGTGACCCCATCAAAATCAGCGTTTATGACCACTATGCAATCAGTAAAGTAAAAGCTGAAGCAGTTTTTGCTGAATCAGGTCTTAAACATTGGGTATCTCTTCGTCAGTCGGGTATTCTTTATCCTGCAATTCTTAAGAATATGGAACCAATTATGTATCATGTTCCGATTAATGGCGTTCTTGAATGGGCAACTGTTGAAGATTCAGGTCGTCTTCTTGCAAATGTTTGCGGTGACGATATTCCTGAAGAATTCTGGAGACGCTTCTATAACATCGGTTCAGGTGAAGAATACAGAATTACAAACTTTGAGTTTGAAGAGCTTCTTCTCGGCACACTCGGTATCGGTTCAACAAAGAAACTCTTTGACCCCTATTGGTTCACAACTCAGAACTTCCACGGTCAGTGGTATTATGACGGCGATGAGCTTGAAAAATATTGTCATTTCCGTGCTAATATTCCCGTTAAGCAGTATTTCAAACAGATGATGAACAATGTTGAGTTCTTCTATAAATTGGCTTTCCTTGCAAAGCCCTTTGCATTTGCAGTTAAGCCCTTTATGAAGAAAATTGCGCAGACTCCCGAGTATGGTACACTCTGGTGGGCAGCAAACAATGTTGACGTCAGAATGACATCTTACTACGGCAGCAAAGAGAACTTTGATAAGCTTCCGAGAAAATGGGCAGATTTCGATGTTAAGATTCCCTCAAAGAAATCCACTTCCGACGAGGTTATTCTTCTTGACCACGGTTATGACGAAACAAAAGATTTCGATTCACTTACTCTTGAAGATCTTCAGAAGGCTGCTGAATTCAGAGGTGGTAAGTGCCTTGCAACTGAAATCGTTGATATGTATACTCCTGTTAAATGGGTAAGTGCAAGAGGTAATGAGTTCGAAATGAGCCCCAACCTTGTTCTTCGTGGCGGTCACTGGTGCCCTGCAGAGCTTCCCTGGCCTTGGGATTACGATACAGAAGCAAAGCTCAATCCCTTCTTTGCTCAGGTTTGGTATCCTCTTCACAGTAAAGAACAGAACTATTTCTATGGTCCCGAAATTTTTGATAACTTTAAGGAGAAGGTTACAGAATGAAAATTTTTATGATTGGCGGTACAGGTCTTCTTGGCTGTGAAGCCGCAAGAATATTTATTGAAAGAGGGCACGAGGTAACAAGCGTTGCTCTTCCGCCTCTTCCTGAAGGTGCTCCGATTCCTCAGGAAATGAAGCTCGAATTCTGCAATATCTACGAGAAAACAGATGATGAAATCCGTGATCTCCTCAAAGGTCACGATTGCTTCGTTTTCGCAGCAGGTATTGACGAAAGAGTTGAATTCCCTGCACCTGTTTATGATGCTTATTATAAATACAATATTCAGCCTCTTGAAAGAATTCTTCCTCTTTGTAAAGAAGTTGGTGTTAAGAGCGCTGTTATTCTCGGTTCTTACTTTGCATATCTTGCAAAAGAACGCCCTGATATGAAGCTTACAGAAAAACATCCCTACATCAGAAGCCGTATTGACCAGGAAAATGTTGCATTCTCCTTTGCAGACGAAAATTTCGATGTATCTGTTCTTGAGCTTCCATATATTTTCGGTACTCAGCCCGGTAGAAAACCTGTTTGGGTTATTCTTATTGAGCAGATTAAGAGAATGGATAAGCTTCCCTTTACAATGTATCCCGGTGGCGGTACTGCTATGCTTACAGTTCGTCAGGTTGGTGAAGTTATTGTTGGTGCAGCTGAAAAGTCAAAAGGCGCAAAAGCATGGCCCATCAGTATGTATAACCTTACCTGGAAAGAATTTCTTAAAATCGTTTATGCTGCAAGAGGTATGGGCGAAAACCGTAAAATTATCAGCGTTGCTCCCTGGATGATGAGAATGGGCCTTGGCGGTGTTAAGAAAGAATATGCCGCAAAAGGCATTGAAAGCGGTATTGATGTTGATGGACTTGCAGATATTATGGACGTTAATCTCTTCATTCCGGACCGTTTCTCAAAAGAGCTTGGTGCTACTGATGATGACATCAAGGCAGCTATCTTTGATTCAATTAAGGTTTCACAGGCTGTTTATGACGGAACTGTTGAGCTTCTCGGTATGAAGGGCGAATAATTTTCGTCATATCACGCGTATTTAAAAAGTAATAATTAATAGTGTTCTCCCATATATTTTGTATAGAAATATATGGGAGGATTTTTATGTTTAACGATTATGACGAAAGAGCGGTAGAGCTTGGAAGATACATAACTGAAAGTAAATCCACAGTAAGAGCAGCGGCTAAAAAATTCGGTATTTCAAAATCCACCGTTCACAGCGATATAACAACAAAGCTTAAAAGAATTGACCCCTCTTTATATGGAGAGGTAAGAAAAGTTCTTGATGTAAATAAAGAGGAGAGGCATATAAGAGGCGGTATTGCTACAAGGGAAAAATATAAAAGAGAAGCAGTTGCATTGAAAAGATAACAATATTGTAATTTGACAAATCGCTCCGAAAAATGTATAGTGTCTATATAATAAAAATATAAATAATATTGTTAAAATGTTTCGGAGAGTAAAAATGAAAAAAATAATAGCGATACTTTTGATACTGAGTTGTATTTCTACTTTTGTTGCTTGCGGTAAAAAACAAGAACAGATTGATGATGGGAAAGCTCTTGAAACTGCAGAAACCTATGTTGAAATTACAGGTAATGCAGGTTCGATTTCATTGAATGAAAATGTAGCAAGAACTCTTTTGGGAATCTATGATAAAGAAAGCTTAGGTTTGTCAAAGGAACTCTATGAATATGAACTTGAATTAAGCCCAACTCGTTTTATGGAGCAGGATGCGTGTCTTGTAGAGGCATTTTCTGAAGGTGAAGAGAAACCTGAAGGTACTTTTATTATATTGGGGCAACAGTGCTTTGTTTATAACGAAAAAAGCCAGGAGTACCTACTTCTAACTCTGAATGGTCCGGTAAAGCATATTCCTTCTACAGAAAGCCAAGAACATAATTCTACAACACCGGCTTTTTCATATAATACAAAAAACAATAAAAAATTACAGGAAAGATTTTCTGCATACACGGAGAAAGAACTGGGCATAAACAAAGAACTTTCTGAATATATTATGGTTATCCCCGGAATAACTACTACTGCCGAAAATGGGGAGGTTGTTTATATTATCAGATTACATGAAAAAAGTGGAGAAGCAACAAATATAACCTTGGCTTTTAACGAGAATGGAAATTATAAATTTGATATAGATATTAATGGATATGTAAAAATATGAAAAGATGCTGTAAAAAACTTAATGTTTTTTACAGCATCTCCGCTTTGTTTAGTATATATTGAGTATTTCTTCTGCCTTTTTCTTAACCTCGTAAATTAAATCATTTGGAGCTTTGACCTTGATTTTTCCACCGAACTGAACAACCCATTTTGTAAGACCATCGCTTACAACGGCATTGGTTTTAAGAAGAAAATGTTCTTCATCATATTTCTGGATTTTTACATTATCACCAAAACGGTCAAGAATGACCTCGAGAATTTCGTTGTTGCAAATCAGTTCAACAGGTTTTGGTTCACCGCTGTACATATTGAAAAGCTTTGTTGCATAGTCGGCTGAATCAAAATTATTTCTGTAATCGGAAACCTCGGAAAAATGCCTTGCAGAAGCTTTCGTTTTCTGCAATTTTTTTATTTTATCAATTCTCAGGTGCATAAGGTTATCGTATTTTTCGTTATTGCAGACAAGGTAATAGTGGTCATCGGACCAGATGAGCGCATAAGGGCTTACAGTAAATGATTTTTCTTCCTTTGCGGTTTTGAATTCTTCAGTGATTTTTCTTCTTGTGTAAGTAAAGCTTACTTTAACACCCTCTGTTATTGCTTCATCAAGAAGGCTTATTGTGTAATAAATCTCTTCGTTGTTGCATTTTGGTCTGTTATCAACATAAACCTGAGAATGTAATATTTTCGCCTGATTTTCGCTTGCAAAGCTTTCGATTTTTTCAACTAATTGGTTGGTCTTTTTCTGTGAAATGAAATTTGCCGCCTGAACCGCATCGGAAAGAAGTCGGATTTCTGCCAGCTCAAAATCCCTCGCGCCTAAAAAATAACCACCGCGGTTTTTAGAGCCTGAATGAATAATATCAAAGCCATATTCCTTTAAAATTTCAATGTCTTTATATATGGATTTTCTTTCTGCAGGTATATCTAGTTTTGAGAGTTCATCAACAATTTCCGTTGCTGCAAGAAAATGCTCTTCGTCGGTTTTTTTCTTCAAAATATCAGCAAGATAAAGTAATTTTAATTTTGATTTCTGAACGCCTGCCATAATAACACCTCTTGTACGATTTATAGGTCTATAGCTTATTATAATACATATAAAAAGATTTGTAAACAGGGTGAAAAGTTATTTACAAAAAATGATTATAGGTGTATAATTATTATGTGTTTTTATGATTTGAAAATAGACTGAAAATGAATGTGAGGTGCTCGGATGGTTGGTCTTAAAATCGGTCTTGATATAGGAACAGGCAGTGTTGTTGCCGCAATTGAAAATAAAGGCGTTGTCCTTTCAGAGCCTGCCGTTCTGGCACTTGAACGCGAAACAGGGGCGGTTCTTGAAGCAGGAAAAAAAGCCTTTGATATGACGGGTAGATGTCCTGATGCAATCAAGCTTGTGCGCCCTCTTTTAAGCGGTGGTATCTCCGAGCTTGAAAGCAGTGAAAAGCTTTTGAGATGCTTTCTTGAGAGGATTTGTAAAAATAAAATTTTCAAGCCAACAGTTGTTGCAACAATGCCTGCAGGTATAACAAATCTTGAAAAACGCAATATTTTAGGTTGTGTTTTAAGAGCAGGTGCAGGCAGAGCAACTCTTATTGAAGAACCCCTTGCAGCAGCTCTTGGTATCGGTGTTATGACGGACAAGCCCTATGGCACTATGATTGTAAATGTAGGTGCAGGTACAACCGGTGTTGGTGTTATAACGATGGGGAGTATTGCCGTTGCAAAAAGTGCCGCAGTAGGCGGTGACGATATGGATAGGGTTATAAGAACATATCTTAAAAATAACCGTGGTGTTAATGTTGGCAGACTTACCGCAGAAGAGCTTAAAGCCCTTATCGGTGGCGCAAAAATGCGAGAGGAAACAATTGCCGCAGTTGCCAAAGGAAAAGATATGGCAGACGGTATGCCCTTGTTTTTTGAGGTTACTGCTCAGGAAATTAATTTTGCAATCCGCGATTGTGTTGGTGAAATCTGCAAAGCAATAACGGATGTTCTTGAAGTAACTCCACCTGAGCTTGTAAGAGATATTACCGATGACGGAATTTTCCTTTGCGGTGGAATGGCAAAGCTTTACGGACTTGATAAATATATTGAAGAAGCAACAGGAATAAAGGTTAAAATCCCCGGTAATGCTACAAATGTTGCCGCATTAGGATGCCTTCGCGCATTGAATGAGGAAAATTATCTTTCTTCCAACGGCTATCAGTTTGTAACCCTTGAAACTTTGAATGTATGAGGTAAAAAATATAAATGAAACTACTTGTTATTGACGGTAACTCAATACTTAACAGAGCCTTTTACGGTGTTCGTCTTTTAAGCACCAAGGATGGCAGATTTACTAACGGAATATTCGGGTTTATGAATATTTTTCTTCATCTTCTTGAAGAATATAAGCCTGATAGCGTTGCGATTGCTTTTGATGTTAAAGCACCAACCTTCCGCCATAAAATGTATGATGCCTATAAAGGCACAAGAAAGCCTGCTCCAAGTGAGCTTGTTGAGCAGTTTCCAACCCTTAAAGAATTGTTGGGATTTCTTGGTTACAAGATTGTTGAAATGCCCGGTTACGAGGCGGATGATATTTTAGGCACACTTTCCGCCGCTTGTGGTAAGGATGATTTTTGCTATATTGCAACAGGGGACAGAGACAGCCTTCAGCTTGTAAGAGATAATGTTAATGTTGTTCTTGCAACAACTAGAATGGGTAAGTCTGAAACTGTTTTATATAACACAGATAAAATCAAAGAGGTTTACGGTGTAACACCCGAACAGCTTATTGATATTAAAGCAATTCAGGGCGATACATCCGATAATATTCCCGGTGTTGCAGGTATCGGTGAAAAGGGTGCTCAGGACCTTATAGGTCGTTTTGGTTCAATTGAATATATCTATGAAAATCTTGAAACCATTGATGTTAAAGCAGGTATCCGCGCAAAGCTTGAAGCATCAAAGGAAAATGCCTTCTTAAGTAAGGATTTGGGCAGAATTTGTCTTGAAGCTCCAATCAGCACAGATTTGAGTGATTACGAAATAAAATCACCCGATAGCGTTAAAGCAACAAATCTTCTTATGTCATTGGAAATGAGTAAGCTTTTAAGCAGACTTAATCTTTCACAGGAAGAAATTGCAGAGCAGGAAAATGCAAAAGAAATCAAGCTTTATGAAATAACAGATACAGATGATTTTTTAAGCACGTTACAGAAATCGGGTAAGGCATACTTCACTGTTAAATACAACAACGGTGGAATTGAATATATTTTATTTAAAACTGTTGATGGTGTGGCACTTATGGAAAACAGTAACTTCCTGTTTATGTCCTTTGCAAGTGCGTTTTTCTCCGATGGAGGTATAGAAAAATATACCGACGATTCAAAACAGCTTTATGGTTTTTGCGATGCAAACGGCATAGAACTTAAAAATATAGCCCTCGATACATCTCTTGCGGCATATCTTCTTAATCCCAATTCCTCGGATTATTCCGTTAAAATGCTTGCAGGGTCATATTCACTTGCACCTGTTAAAATTGAAGCAGGGGATTTATCTGATTTCTACCTTGCGGAAAAAGACATTGTTGATGGTGCAGGGCATATTGAAGCATTAAGCGTTAAGCTTTCTGCAGAAATTAAAGAAAATAATCAGGGAAAGCTCCTTTATGAAATAGAAATACCTCTCGCAAGAGTTCTCGCTTCAATGGAGAGGGAAGGCTTCCTTGTGGATAAAGAGGGTATTGAAAAATATAACGATGTTATTTCTTCAAAGTTGGAAGAAAAATTAAAAAACATCTATGATATGGCAGGTTGCGAGTTTAATGTAAACTCTCCAAAGCAGTTGAGCGAAGTTCTCTTTGATGAAGATAAGCTTAATTTGCCCCACGGCAAAAAGACCAAGAGCGGTTATTCTACCAATGCAGAGGTTCTTGAAAGCTTAAGAGATAAGCACCCGATTATCAATGAAATCCTTGAATACAGAGGATTGACAAAGCTTAAATCTACTTATTGTGAGGGTCTTTTAAAGGTTATTGATAATGACGGAAGAATTCATTCAACTCTTAACCAGGCTGAAACCCGAACAGGCAGAATTTCATCTGCAGAACCAAATCTTCAGAATATTCCCGTAAGAACCGAGCAGGGCAGGGAATTGAGAAAATTCTTTGTGGCAAAAGAGGGCTATTCACTTGTGGATGCAGACTATTCACAGATTGAGCTTCGTGTTTTAGCTTCTCTTGCCAACGATGAAACTATGATTAATGCCTTTTTAAGCGGCGCAGATATTCACTCTATTACCGCTTCTCAGGTTATGGGAATACCTCTGGAAAGTGTTACCCCCAATGACAGAAGAAAGGCGAAAGCGGTTAATTTCGGTATTGTTTACGGTATCGGAGCATTTTCTCTTTCAAATGATATAGGAACATCTATTGTTGAGGCAGACAGATATATTAAAGGCTATCTTGCAAACTATTCAGGTGTTGCGGAATTTATGGAAAATGCAAAGAAAAACGCAAAAGAAAAAGGCTATGCCGAAACTTATTTCGGAAGAAGAAGATATTTACCTGAGCTTCAGGAAAAGAATGCAATCCGTCGTGGTTTCGGTGAAAGAGTTGCAATGAATATGCCAATTCAGGGCACAGCAGCAGATATAATCAAAATTGCAATGATTAAGGTTTATGACCGCCTGAAAAATGAGTTCCCAAATGCAAAACTCATTATGCAGGTTCATGATGAATTGATTATTGAAGCTCCTGAAAAAGACAAAGAAAAGGTTGCCGATCTTCTTAAAGAAACAATGGAAGAGGCTTGTGAAATGGCAGTGCCTTTTACTGTTGATGTGCAGTATGGAAAAACCTGGTACGATACAAAATGATGGATTTAGTAATTGAAAAAATGACGGTCGATCATATAGAAGAAATAGCAAGGCTTGAAAAAGAATGCTTTTCTTCTCCATGGAGCGAAGATGGTCTGAAAATTGAATTAAATAATAATTTTGCTCGTTTTTTTGTTGCTTTTTTAAATGGAGAAATTGCAGGTTATGTAGGCTCTCATAATGTTTTTGGTGAAGTTTATATAACAAATGTTGCGGTGTTTTCCGAATTTCGCAGAAAAGGTGTGGGAAAGGCACTTGTTGAGTTTCTTGTTGATAAAATGAAAACGGAAAATGCAGAATTTGTTACCCTTGAGGTGAGAGAAAGCAATATAAATGCAATTTCACTTTATGGAAAATGCGGTTTTCAAAAAGTGGGTAAACGTAAAGATTTTTATGAAAAACCACGCGAGGACGCGGTTTTAATGACGAATTATATTAAGTGATATGGAGATATTTCTATGAAAATTCTCGGAATTGAAAGCTCTTGCGATGAAACTGCGGCAGCAGTTGTTGAGGATGGCAGAAAGGTGCTTTCAAATGTTATTGCCTCTCAGGTTGAGGAGCATAAAATATATGGCGGAGTTGTGCCTGAGATTGCTTCAAGAAGGCATACTGAAGCTATTTGCGGAGTTGTGGAAAAAGCCTTGAGTGATGCAGGTTGCACCATAAATGATATTGATGCAATTGCGGTTACTTATGCTCCGGGTCTGATTGGGGCATTGCTTGTTGGCGTGAACTATGCAAAAGGCCTTTCATATTCAACAGGAATACCTCTTGTTCCTGTTCACCATTTAAGAGGACATATCGCCGCCAATTACATATCAGATGAAGAATTGAAACCGCCCTTTGTTTCACTTGTTGTTTCAGGCGGTCACAGCCATATAATCAATGTTAAGGATTACACCGATTTTGAAATAATCGGCAGAACTCGTGATGATGCTGCAGGTGAGGCGATGGATAAAGCAGCGAGAACAGTTGGTCTACCTTATCCCGGTGGGGTTAACCTTGATAAAATTTCAGTCAACGGTGACGAAAATAGATATAAATTTCCTGTTCCGAAGGTTGCAGATTCAAAATATGATTTCAGTTTTTCAGGTCTTAAAACCTTTGCGGTGAATTTGGTGCATAACGCTTCTCAGAAGGGCGAAGAGGTTAAGGCAGAGGATTTGGGCGCATCATTTATAAAGGCGGTTACAGACCTTCTCGTTTCTCATACAATGGAGGCAGTCAAAGATTATGGTGCGAAAAAAATCGTTCTTGCAGGTGGTGTTTCCGCAAACTCGCGTTTGAGAAGAATTATGGCGGAAGAATGCAACAGTAAAGGCATCGCGCTTTACAAGCCTGAATTAAAGTATTGCGGTGATAATGCGGCTATGATAGCCTCACAGGGCTATTATGAATTTCAGGCGGGGAAGAGAGCGGATTTAACTCTGAATGCAGTTGCCTCAATGCCCATAACAGATGACTGAAAATATTATGCAAAACAAGAAAAATGTGTAAACACTCATTAACTTTAACAGTTTTTTTACCTTATGTTTGGTGAATATGTTAATATAAATTTCTTGACAAGTATGATATAATTCAATTGTATAATTATATGTATTGATTTGGAGGAATCACAATGAAGACAAACTTCAAAAAAACATTGGCTGTCTTGCTTGCTGTTCTGATGTTAACATCTGTTTTCAGCGTAACAGCATTTGCAGCAACATACACCGGTAAAATTTCACCCGGTACAGCTAGCGGTGTTACTCGTAAAGATGGCATCACAGATGATATGCTTACAATTACATCGTCAACTGCAAAAGCTAATCTTCCCAGCATTCCTTATTTCGAAAGAGAAGATTATGTGCAGGATGGTTGGACAGCAACTGCAAATGGCACTGGTAAATTATTAAACTTTGGTTCAAGCCAAAATATTAGTAAAAAAACATTCTACCCACATTGGAAACGTGTTGCATACAATGTTATTTTTACTGCCGGTACCAATTTTGATACAACCGATCCAAACAACTATACAGATGAAACAATGACTCAGGTTAAAGAACTCACTTTGAAAACCGGTACTGATAAGAAAGTAACTCTTCCTGATGCTATGTATACCCGTGAGAATCATATTCAGGATGGTTGGACAGTGAATGAAAATGGTGGCGGAACAAAATTGGACTTTGGTTCCGAATTCACAATTCAAAGCAATGGCGATAAGTTATATCCGCATTGGAAGCAAACCGGCTTTAAGTTTATATTCAATCCAGGTGAGTTGTACGATGTGAATGATGTAAATAACTATACTGATTCAACAATGACACAGGTAAGAGAGTTAGTAATTGAATCAGATGGCACACAGTCAGTTGTTCTTCCCGGTGCGATGTATACTCGTGAAGGTTATATTCAAACAGGTTGGTCTATAACACCACTTAATAATGGTACAGGTACAAAATACGACTTGAATTCTGAATATACCGGAGCCATAACCTCTAACGTGGAACTCTATCCTTTCTGGACTCCTATCGTTTATAAAGTAGAATTTGTTGGTGGTGCCTATGGTATTGGTGCAGAACAAAGCGAGAACGTAAACTACAATTCAACAGTAACTGCACCAGGAGCAATATTTATTCGTGATGGTTACACACAGATAGGTTGGTCAACAATTGAAGATTCTGAAGTTGTTGAAGTTGAACTTGAAAAAAACACAGATAAGGTATTAGGTGACACAATCTACTATCCTGTTTGGTTGAAGGATATTTACTCTGTAACAGTTGATGAAACCCAAATGAAATTCGGTACAGTTTGTGTTGACTATGTTGGTATTGCAGGCCAGAAAGCTACAATTACTAACGAAGGTAATAAAGATATCGAATATACCCTTCCTGTAAGTGCTAACTATGATATTATTATCGAAGATGGGGATTCTATTGTAATTGCACCTGGTGAAAAAGTCACAATTGTTATTAAACCCAAAGCTGATTTGGGCAAAGGTGTCTATTCAGAAAACATAGTATTTTCTTGTTCTAAGTCTGATCTTGATGTTGTTATATCAGTAAACTTCAAAGTTCTTAACCACAGCTACAGCACATATAAAGCTTGTACTGATCCACAGTATCAGCCAACATATCAGAAGGATGGTTATAAAGAGGCAACCTGTCTTAATGGTTGTGGCAAAACTGACCGCATCATTGATGAAGGTAGTATGAAAAAATTCGGTGTGGAATATAACGATGCCGAGGGTCTTCAGCATAACTATATTCACCACAGAACAGTTCGTTTCACAGCTTTCGGTAGCGGTATGGACGATACCGAAAACTATTTAACAACTCGTTACCGTCCTGTTTCTTGGTATGTTGATGATACATATAATGGTGAGTTTACAGATAATGAATTTGAAAATGGTTACGAAGTAACATTTACTCATACAATTTTCGGTGAATACACTCTCACAATCAACTATGTTGAAGAAACCAAAGATGCTGCAACAGGTGAATGGGTTGCAACAGGTAATACAGATACAAAAACATTTGATTACACTGTTGGTACAACTGAATACGAAGAGCAGGAAATCGTAAGACCAAATACAATCCTCAATATCATCTTTGGTCTTTTTGCAAAACTTCTTGAATTGCTCGGTATTGGTGGCTGATTCCTCAATTAAATAACTTTTCGGCACTGCAGGTTACTGTGGTGCCGATTTTTTCTTGCTTTTTTTGCATATAATGTGATATATTGAATTTATAGGAGGGGTGTTTATGAGCAAAAAAATAATTGTGGCAGGCGGAGGTCATGGCGGTATTGCAGTAGCATCAATTCTTTCCCGAAATGGTTTTGATGTAACTGTTTATGAGAAAAATCCAAGAGAAAATATGGGTTATGATTGGACAGATATATTTGACCCCCAAGCATTGGGAAAAGCAGATATTCCCATGCCTGATAAATCACTCTTTGAATATAAAGAGAATATGACCTTTTATTCACCAAATGAAAAAACTCCAATTAAGCAACAAGTTCCTGAAGAGAAACTTGAAATCAAAATGGAGCGTAAGGATATTTATAATTTACTTATTGATAGCGCAGAAAAAAACGGAGTTAAGTTTGTTTATAACTGCAATATTGAAGGAGCTATTATAAAAGATAATCGTGTGGCGGGTATTAATACCTCTATAGGCGAAATTTATGGTGATTTGATTATTGATGCATGCGGTTGTGAATCTCCTGTGAGAAGCACTTTACCGATCGAATTTAATATACAAAAACATCCCGATAAAAACGAAAAGTTTTATGTTTACAGAGCTTTCTATAATAAAGCAACTCTAAATCCTGTTAAAGATAAATATAAGGTCTGCCTTCTTCCTGAGGGTAAATTAGGCATAGGTTGGGTTGCAACTGAAGAAGAATATACAGACTTACTTATTGGCAGATTTGAGCCTTTTGATATGAAAGAGGTAGAGAGAACAGCAGAATATTTCAGAATTCATAACGAAAGTTTAGGTGCAGAGGTTAAGCGTGGCGGTCAGTTTGTTGAAATACCTGTTCGCCAACCTATTTCAGTTATGGTGGCAAATGGTTATGCTGCAATAGGTGACAGCGCATTTATGACTGTTCCCATTATCGGCTCGGGTATTGCAAATTCCTTGAGAACGGCACCCATATTGGCAAAAGCTGTTATGGACGACAGAACCGAAGCTTATACTGCAGAAACCTTGTGGCAGTATCAGTATAAGTTCTATAAAAATCTCGGTTCAGGTTTAGCACCATTGGCAGCAGTAAAGCTTTTGCTTACAAGAATAAGCCCCGAACAGCTTGATTACATATTTGAAAAAAACATTCTTACTTGGCGCGAAATGACAATTACTGCTGATAGCACAAGCATTACAGATTTTATCCACCCATCACTTGATATGCCAAAGAGGGGCTTTGCTATTGCTAAGGATAAAGAACTTTTAAAGAAAATGTTAAAGGTTGGAGCAGATATAAGTAAAATTATGGCGCTTTGTGTTACTCTTCCGAAAGAATATAATAAAGAAAAAGTAAAGCAATGGGCGGAAAGTTACGATAAGATTTTCGAACAATAAATAAAATAGGGAGCATTTCAAGTTCAAAAAACTTGAAATGTTCCCTAAAATATTTTTTATTCAGGTAATTTGCAAACATCAACCCATTCAATGAAATGGTCTGAGTATTTTTCTAATTCGTCGGGAGTTAATTCAATAGCACTGTTACTGCTACCGCAAGCGGGGAAAATAGTTTTAAAACGTTTTATGCTTTCATCAAGGTAAACCTTAACTCCAGCATTGATAGCAAAGGGACAAACACCGCCAACTGCGTGACCGATTTTCTCTTCAACTTCGTCAAAGGAAAGCATTTTAGCTTTTGCACCGAAAAAGGCTTTATATTTTTTGTTGTCTATTTTGGCATCTCCTGCCGTAACAATGAGAATAGGGGAGTCATCAACAGAAAAGGAAAGGGTTTTCGCAATCCTGCAACCCTCGGTATTGAGTGCTTGCGCCGCAAGCTCAACAGTTGCACTTGATACAGGGAATTCTAAAATTTTATCTTCAATACCGTAGCCTTTAAAATATGTTCTTACTTTTTCGATGGACATAGCTTTTACTCCTTTGAGGTTTGATATTGGTAGTATATCACATTGGGAAGAGTGGTGCAAGTCAAATTACGGCGAAGCCGTGTATATAATCCGTTTGTGCGAAGCCCAACATCATTACGCAGTACTTCATTGCAAAGCACTTCATTTATCGTAGATAACTTCATTCATTTGTGTCCGCCAACGGACAATGAAGTTGACTGATAGCAGTCAAATGAAGTACTCGTTTCTCTCGTAATGAAGTTATGTCCTTCGGACATAAATGAAAAATCCAAGTCCGAAGACTTGGATTTTTGGTGGAGATGATGGGAGTCGAACCCATGTCCGAAAATCTATTCCCGAAACTTTCTACGAGCGTAGTTTATCTTTTGGAATTCCCTTGGGAAAACGCCGATAAACAGGCTTTAACCCTCGGTAGCCCTTTAATCCGTGACAAAGTACAAGGCTCTCCTTTGTTCACGTGCACCGCTAAATGACGCTCCTATCTGAGTCGCGGTATTCTCAGTAGGAACGGCAGCTGACTTAAGCAGCTGCTAAAACTGTTTTATTATTGTCAGTTATTTTTAAAAGTGTGGTTTTTAAAGCGGTACCACGCCTCTGCTCGCTTATAACGGTTCAAAATCCCCGTCGAAATCCTTTCATCCCCATATATCGCTTCGCTCAAGTTAAGAGTGAATAGTGAATAGTGAAGAAGTTTTTACATATACTCAACCATTAAGATTGAGTATATGTACGTGTTTTTATTCAATACTTATTTTAACATTTGTATTATCGTCTGCAACAACATTGAGAATTTCTCCTGTTGCCCCGTTTTCCACAAGTGTGAGTATTTCGTCAAGCTTAACGCCGTCTATTGCACCATTTCCCATTATCCCCGAAATACCATTGCCTATTTTAGCAAATCTTTTAACCATTGACAAGGGGAGGGAAACATTTACCGGATTTTGTCCCGGTTTTAAAACATTGATATTTATTTTAAGATTGCTTGTGTCAATATTAACTTTTTGAGTTTCTTTCTTTTTTTCTGTCTTTTTTCCTGTAAGCAGTTCATCAGTTGTCATATCAAGAATTTCTGCGATTTTGGGTAAAAGCTGAATATCAGGACAAGAAATATCATTTTCCCATTTTGAAACTGCTTGTGCAGTAACATCAAGTAATTGAGAAAATTCTTCCTGTGTGTAACCCTTTGCTTTTCTTCCTTGTGCAATTCGTGAACCGATTGTATTTGCGTTTTCAAATTCTTCAATAATAGGTTCGTTTACGATTTCCTGCATAGGTTCTTCGTTAGAATTGTTTTTCTTTTTACTGAATATAGACATTGTTCATTCTCCTTTTGGTATTTTTACCATTTATAGTATCTTCATTCTAACTTGTGCGGAACAAAATATGAAGATAACAAAGGTTGAAACACGTAAAATCCAATAAACTGTTAGTTGTTTTTTCCGAAAATGCTATAAACCAATGGTTGAATACAGTATTTTTATTGATTTTTTAATGACATAGCGCGCTGAATGTTTCTTTCTGCATCGCGTTTTGCTTCGCTTTCTCGCTTGTCATAATTCTTTTTACCCTTGCAAAGACCTACAAGCATTTTTGCTCTTCCTCTTTCGTTGAAATAAACCGAAAGGGGAATAAGGGCGCAACCTTGTTGCTTAACCTCGCCCATAAGCTTCATTATTTCTTTTTTGTGCATTAAAAGACGCTTAGGTCTTAAAGGGTCGCGATTGAAACGGTTACCCATTTCATAAGGTGAAATATGAACACCATTGGCAAGCATCTCACCGTTAACAACATTGCACCAGGAATCTTTTAAATTAAGCTTACCTGCACGGATGGATTTAATCTCCGTTCCGAAAAGCTCAATGCCTGCTTCATAGGTTTCAAGAACAAAGTAGTCATGGTAAGCCTTTTTGTTCTGTGCAACTGTTTTATTTTCTTGTTTAGCCACTATGACCACTCCTTTCCGGTTTTTATCGTAGGGTACGCATTTATGCGTACCGCCAAGATTGTTAGTAGCTTGCGGAACGGATGAATCCGTTCCCTACAAATAAGGTTTATAATTCAGACCTTCCTGCCAACGCTCTCATAAGCGTAACATCATCGGCATATTCAATATCTGCACCAACGGGAATACCGTAGGCAAGTCTTGTTACCTTAACGCCAAAGGGTTTAACAAGCTTGCTGATATACATAGCGGTTGTGTCACCCTCGATAGTGGGGTTTGTTGCCATAATAAGCTCTGTGACCTCACCGCTTGCAGCTCTTTCAACAAGGCTTTTTATGGTAAGCTGTTCAGGACCAATGCCGTTCATTGGAGAGATAACTCCGTGCAGAACGTGATAAACACCACTGAAATCCCTTGTTCTTTCCATTGCAAGAACATCCTTGGGTTCTTCAACAACGCAAACAGTAGCTTTATCTCTGTTAACACTTTCGCATATAGGACAAAGCTCGTTTTCTGTAAGATTGTGGCAAAGGGAACAACGATGAATTCTTGTGTGGGCATTAATTATTGCTTCTGAGAATTCTTTTGCCTCTTCATCTGATAAATCAAGCACGTGAAAAGCCATTCGCTGAGCAGTTTTTCTGCCGATTGAGGGCATTTTCTGGAACTGCTCAATTAACTTTTCAAGAGCAACAACGTCATAAGCCATATCAGAAACCTAAGCCTGCGGGAAGACCCATACCACTTGTTGCACTGCCCATTCTCTGCTCCATTGTATCTGCTGCCTTGCGGATTGCTTCGTTAGTAGCGGCAATAATCATATCGGAGAGGATTTCAACATCCTCAGGGTCAACAACCTCGGGTTGAATGTTAACTGTAAGAACTTCGTGCTTGCCGTTAACTGTAACTTCAACTGCTCCGCCACCTGCACTTGCAGAGAATTCGGAGTTTTCAACCTCTTCCTGAATACGAGCCATTTCATTCTGCATATCCTGGATTTTTTTCATCATTGCTGCCTGGGAGTTTCCGCCCTGATTAGGAATTCTTGCTTTCATATTATTCTACCGTCCTTTTTGGTAATTTATTCTTCAATAATAAAATCAATATTGTGTTTATTTAGTTTTGAAAGAAAAGCATCAATTGGTTCTGCAGTTTCATCTGCAGCAGGGGAAGAGCCGTCATTATAAATCATCGGTTTGAGCTTTTCACCTGTTGCCCTCATAAGTGCATCTGCAATTGCGTCTGCGTGCATTTTTTGTTTGAACATCTGGCTGAATGCAGTGTTCTTTGCTTTTATAAATACTGTGTTACCTGCTCTGTAAGCAGATGAACCGATAAGCATAGGGTACAAGGGTCTGTTTATTTTTGAAAGCTGATTTAAAGCATTTTCCCAAGCGGCAAAGGGTACAGCGTTATCTGTATCTGTAACAATGCCTGTGTCAACCTTTTGTGGTTTAGGTTCAGGTTGTGGGATTGGATTTTTTTCAACAACCTTTTCAGGCGCAGTTTCCTCTGGGATTACGGGAGAAAGTTCCTCAAAACCAGAAGGCTCTTCAAAAGGTGGTTCGTCAAAGGGGATTTCCTCAACGGGAATTGCCTGAGGCTCTGAAATCTGCTCAGGTGCAATCTCTTTAACCTCTTCAACTACCTTAACAGGAGTGGGTTCTTCCTTGATTGGTGCAGATTTTGGTGCATCTGCAACCGTTACGGTTACCCCTTGCGCTTTAAGGAGCATCAACTGTGCTTCAAGCTCATCAAGTCTGCGGATAACTGCCGCATTATCAGTTGAAAGAGCGGGGGAGCAAAGCCTTATAAGAGTCGTTTCTGTCTGCGCTCTCTGATGTGAGCTGTATTTTAATTGTGAAGCCTCACGGCAAAGGGTTTCCATAATATGAAGAATTGTGCCGTAAGTCATTTTATCTGCATTCTCTTTGTAACGTTGAAGCTCATCGGGAGTGCTGACAATAAACTTTTCAGGATTTCTTGTGGTTTTAGCCATCATAATGTTCCTGAAATGGTTAACAAGCTCGCTCATGAGCCTTTCCATATCGCAGGAAGATGAATGAAGTCTGTCAATTATATTAAGAACTGCAGGACTGTCCTGATTTAAAAGAGCATCGGAAATTTCAAATAAATAATCCTTGCCTAAAAGCCCTGCAGCATTGCCGACTGTGTTAACAGTAATGGGTTCATTATAACCTGCGCACTGGTCGAGAATTGAAAGGGCATCTCTCAAAGCACCGTCAGAAATTCTAGCAATAAGAAGAGCTGCATCATTTGATAAATCCAAATTTTCATTTTCAGCAACTGTCATAAGCCTTGCAGCAATATCCTCGGGAGGAATTCTTCTGAAATCAAAACGCTGACATCTTGAAAGAATAGTTGCAGGAAGCTTCTGAACCTCTGTGGTTGCAAGAATGAATAAAACGTGCTCGGGAGGTTCTTCAAGAGTTTTCAGAAGGGCGTTGAAAGCACCTGTTGAAAGCATATGAACCTCGTCAATAATATAAACTCTGTATTTTGCTGCGGCAGGAGTGAAGTTGACCTCATCTCTTAAATCACGGATGTTGTCAACACTGTTGTTACTTGCAGCGTCAATTTCAGTAACATCAAGAATTGAGCCGTCATCAATACCTTTGCAGATACGGCATTCGTTACACGGACTACCGTTATGAGGGTCAAGGCAGTTTACTGCCTTTGCAAGAATTTTTGCACAGGTAGTCTTACCGGTACCTCTTGAACCGGTAAAAAGATAAGCGTGGGAGAGCCTGCCGGTAGAAATCTCGTTCATAAGAGTTTCTGTAATGTGGTTCTGGCCGGAAACATCCGAGAAAACCTGCGGTCTCCATTTTCTGTATAAAGCTCTGTACAAAATATTCACTCCTTGAATAGAGTTTAAATTTAAATGCAGAATGCAAAATGCAAAATGCAGAATTATCGGGGCGCAAAAATGCGCCGTAGAAGAATTAGTAAAAGTATTGCGAAGCTTTAAGATGTTTGGAAGCGAAGCTTCCCATCAACTCTTAACTCTTAACTTTTTCATTTGCCACGCAAATGAAAAGTATCGGGGCGCGAAAATGCGCCGTAGAAGAATTAGTAAAAGTATTGCGAAGCTTTATAATGCCGCACGCAGTGCCCGACATTCTGCATTCCGCATTCATAATTCTGCATTTTTCATTTGCCCCGCAAATGAAAAACTTACGCTCCACTCGGTCATACGACGAGCAGGCGGACTGTGGCGCACAGAACGGTCCGCTTAATGCTGCTCGGTTCCCCGCCTGACATGGTTCACGGTGCCCCGTCGCACAGGACCCACCCGTCGCATGACCGAATTGAGCGTAAGTTGTTACTACATTATATATTAATAATAAATAAAAATCAATAGGAAAAGGGGAAAGAATTAACCTTCGTATTCGTCCTCATTCTCCCAGTTGTGCCAAACACCCTGAATGTCATCATTGTCATCAAACATTTCAAGCATTTTGCTCATTTTTTTCATACTCTCTTCATCTTCAAGGCGAGTATATGTCTGGGGGATATAAGCGGTTTCACTGCTCATAAATTTATAACCCTTTGCTTCGAGGTCGCTTGTAACTGCGCCAAGGTCATTGGGGTCAGTACGGATTTCGAAGATTTCTTCTTCATCTGTGATGAAGTCAACAGCACCGCATTCAATAGCGTCTTCCATAAGCTTGTCTTCATCAACATCTTCTTTTTCTATGATGATTACACCGTAGTAATCAAACATAAACATAACACAACCGGATGTGCCCATATTTCCGCCGTATTTATCGAAATAGTGGCGAACATCACCTGCGGTACGGTTACGGTTATCAGTAAGTGCTTTAACAACAACTGCAATACCGTTGGGACCATAGCCCTCGTAGATGATTTCTTCGTAGTTAGCGCCACCTGTTTCACCGGCGGCTTTTTTTATAATTCTTTCGATGTTATCGTTAGGAACATTGTTTGCCTTAGCTTTAGCAATGCAATCCTTGAGTTTTGAGTTACCTGCGGGATCGGGACCGCCTTCGCGAACTGCAACAGCAATTTCACGGCCTATTTTTGTAAAAACCTTAGCTCTTGCTTCATCAATTTTACCTTTTTTTCTCTTAATGGTACTCCATTTGGAATGTCCTGACATTTGAATGCCTCCAATTAGGTTAAGGAATTTATTATACGCGCTTGCGCGCCAGAACCCTCCACCACGCCTCCGCTTTGCTTCGGTGTGGTCCCCCTCTCTTCGCCAGGGAGGTCAGGGTGATATTACAACCCAAATATATTACCACAACACCTTTGTTTTGTCAATAATTTTAACAGATGTATATATTTAATGAAAAATAGTCAAAAATACCAAATATGAATAAGTTTTTTTGAAAGGTGAAAGTCAAGAAATATGAAAAAAGTGTGGAAAGATTTGCCATATTATGATAAAATATCACTTAATTATATCGTTAAACCAATAAAATGGAGTGGTATTGTGAAATACGATTTTAAAAATGAAAAAATATCTGAGGGAGTTGAGCTTTGCCAAGTAAGTGCCAAAGGCTTTAAAACAGCCTGTGCATCAGTAAGCTTTGTTATGCCTTTAGGTGAAAAGGCATCTCTTTATGCTCTTGTTCCTAATGTGCTTACCCGTTCTTCCAAGGATTACCCCGATGTAACAAGCGTTGAAAAGAAGCTTGCTCTCCTTTACGGAGCAGAGGTTATTGTTGATGTTGGCAAATCAGGTGAAAACCATATTCTCAGAATTGAGGTTTCCTGCATTGATGACAGATTTTCAATTGACGGCGAAAGCATAACCAATGAATGTCTTAAACTCTTGTTCTCAATGATTTTTGAACCCCGCCTTGAAAATGGTGCTTTCTGTTCTGATGATGTTGAAAGCGAAAAAAGACTTTTAGCAGAACGTCTTATTGCAGAAAACAGTGATAAGAGAGTTTATGCAAAAAATCGTTGTAACGAAATAATGTTTGAAAACGAGGTTTACGGAATTCATCGTTACGGAACAGTTGAGGATATTGAAAAAATCACCCCTGAAGCTCTTTATGAAGCATATAATGAAATTCTCAGTAACAGTAAAATTCTTGTATGCGTCAGCGGTGGCAGCTTCAGTAATGTTAAAGAGCTTCTGAATAAATATATTTCTGATAAAAACAGAAACATAGAATTGAACGAAACACTTTTCGTTGAAGAGTGCGAAGATGCAAAATATGTGAAAGAACAAGAAGCGGTAAAACAAGGTAAGCTTGTTATGGGCTTCAGAATGGGTATGAAAAGCGAAAATGATAATTATGCCGCTCGTCGTGTTATGGTAGATTTGTTTGGTGGTAGCCCTCATTCAAAGCTTTTCACGGTTGTCCGTGAAAAAATGAGCCTTTGCTACTATTGTTCTGCTGTGATGTTCCGCCAGAAAGGTGTTATGCTTGTTCAGAGCGGTATTGAAAGCTATAACGAAGAAAAAGCCAAAAATGCTATTTTAGCTCAGCTTGAAGATATAAAAAACGGCAATTTCTCCGATGATGATATTTCATCTTCCGTAAAATCTCTTGAAGATGGTTTCAAAAGCGTTTCTGATTCTGCAGAAAGTGTTGCTAATTGGTTCACATCTCAGGTTTGCTCCGATGAATTTTTATATCCCGAAGACTTTATTGAACAATTTAACAAGGTTACACGTGAAGATATTATTGAGGCGGCAAAAGCAGTTACTCTTGATACTGTGTTTATGCTTGAAGGAACTGCGGAAGGTGGTGTTGAAGAATGAGCGAAAATATTGTGAAATATATTGAAAACGAAATTTTAGGCGAGGGTTATTACAGTATTGACCATAAATCAGGTCTTAAAATATTTGTTTACCCAAAACCTGAATTTACTTCAACTTATGCGGTTTTCGGCACAAAATACGGCTCAATTGATACCCGCTTTAAACGAAGCGACAGAGAATGCTTTACAGAAATTCCCGCAGGTACTGCTCATTTCCTTGAACACAAGCTTTTTGAAAGTGAAGAGCTTGATGCTTTTCAGAGATATGCAAAAACAGGTGCATCTGCAAATGCTTACACAAGCTTTGACAGAACTTGCTATCTTTTTACCTGCACAGGTCATTTTAAAGAAAATTTTGAAATACTTCTTGATTTTGTAAGGCATCCTTATTTTACTGAAGAAACAGTGCAGAAGGAGCAGGGTATAATCGGTCAGGAAATTGATATGTATAAGGACTCTCCCGAGTGGGAATGTCTTTTCAATCTGCTTGAATGTTTATACCACAAGCACCCTGTTAAAATTGATATTGCAGGTACGAAAGACTCTATCGCAGAGATTACCGCAGAAATGCTTTTCTCCTGCTATGAAACATTTTATAACCTTTCTAATATGGCGCTTGCAGTTGCAGGTAAAACAACCGTTGAAGAGGTTCTTGAAATTGCTGACAGACTTCTTGAAAGCGATGAGGACGTTACAGTCCAACGTGCATTCGAAAAGGAAGAAGAAAGCATTGTAAAAAACTATATTGAAGAAAAGCTTCCCGTCGGAACACCTGTTTTCGCTTTGGGTTATAAGGAGAATTTCTTCAATGAAAGCTGTACTTTAGAAGAGGAAATTGCAATGTCCTTGATGCTTGAAATTATAGCAGGGCAGATTTCACCTCTTTATAAAGAGCTTCTTGATGCCGGACTTATCAACGGTGCTTTCAGCACAGAGTTTTTCAACGGTCATAATTATGCCGCTTGCCTTTTCTCAGGTGAATCCGTAAATCCCCCTGAGGTTGCAAGAAGAATTAATTCCTGCATTAAGGATTTAAAAGAAAAAGGCATAACTGAGGAGCAGTTTGAAACAGTCCGTAAAAAGACATACGGTAAAACTGTGAGAGCATTTACCGATATTGATACAGTTGCAAACGGGCTTGTTGTTTCTCATTTTGAAAATGAAGAGCTTTTCTCCGAATTCGAGGTTATCAAAAATCTTAAGCTCGAATTTGTAAACGAGCTTCTTAAAAAGTGCTTCAATGAAGATAAAGCGGCACTTTCGGTTGTTAAAAATTAAAATCAAGAGTGGGCGCACTAAATGCCCGCTTAATACATAGGAGTGATTTGAATGGAATGGTTTGCAGATTTTGCACGGGTAACATTCGGTGGAATTGATAATGTTTTCGATGTTTCTTCGGTATTCTGTGAATTCAACATCGGTGATAAGTTTTTCTCTATAAAATGGTACGGTGTGATTATCGCTTTCGGTTTTACTCTTGCGGCACTTTTTGGCGGAAGAATTGCGTATACCTGGAGAATTAATCTCAGTAAAATGGTTGATGTTCTCATATACGGAACCTTTGGCGGAATAATCGGTGCAAGAGCGTATTATGTTATTTTCCAATGGGATTATTACAGTCAGAACCCTGCAGAAATTTTCCAGATATGGAACGGTGGTCTTGCCATTTACGGCGGTATAATTGGCGGTCTGTTAGCGGCATTCATTACCTGCAAGGTGGAAAAACTGAATTTCTATAATCTTCTTGATATGGTTGGTATGAGCCTTCTTATCGGTCAGGGTATCGGCAGATGGGGAAACTATGCAAATCAGGAAGCCTTCGGCACATTTACAAATGGTAATTACGGTATGATGAGCAAAAAAGTTGCGGCTTACATAGCCTCTCATCCCGATAAATTCGGTTTAGAGGGTGTGACTGATGTAAACGCTTATATTGAAGAAAATAATCTCTTCGTTCACCCCACATTTTTCTATGAATTTGCCTGGTGTATGTTAGGCTTTTTAGTTCTTTATATAATCCTTAAAAAATTCCGTAAATTCAGCGGTCAGCTTTTTCTCTCATATGGTATTTGGTATGGCTTAGGTAGAACCTTTATTGAAGGACTTCGTACAGATAGCCTTTATATAGGCGCAACCAATATCAGAGTTTCACAGCTTCTTTCAATCTGTATCGTTGCAGTCTGCTCCGTAATTCTTATTGGTATGCTCATTAAGGTTAAAAAGCATCCTGTTAAAATTGAGGGTGTTGATTATTTTCCGCCGGATGCAGCAAAAATGAGAAAAGAAATCAAAGAAGAAAAATTAAAAGCACAAACTAACATAAAAACAGTTGATTTGGGTGACGAGAAAGGGGAGAGTGACAATGGCTGAAATTATTAGCGGTAAGGTTGTTTCTACGGCAAAAAGAGAAGAACTTAAAGAACGCGTTAAAGCGTTGAAAGAAAAGGGTATAAGCACAGGTCTTGCGGTTATTATAGTTGGCAATAACAGTGCTTCAAGAGTTTATGTCAATAATAAGAAAAAAGGTTGCGAAGAAATCGGTGTAACCTCATTTGAATATGCTTTACCCGAGGAAACAACCGAAGAGGAGCTCCTTTCTCTTATTAATAAATTGAATAATGATGACAGGGTAGACGGCATACTTTGTCAGTTGCCCTTGCCCGAACATATTGATGAAAAGATTATTCTTAATTCCATTGACCCTACCAAAGATGTGGATGCTTTTCACCCCATAAACGTAGGGCATATTATGATAGGTGATTTCATATTCTTGCCCTGCACTCCTGCAGGAATTATGGAAATGCTTAAATACTACAATATTTCCGTAAACGGTAAAAAATGTGTTGTTATAGGAAGAAGCAATATTGTTGGAAAACCAATGGCAATGCTTCTTCTTAAAGAAAACGGAACTGTTGAAATCTGCCATTCAAGAACCCAAAATCTTAAAGAGGAAACTCTTTCCGCAGATATTCTTGTTGCGGCAGTAGGTATAGCAAATTTCGTAACTGCTGATATGGTAAAAGAGGGCGCAGTTGTTATTGACGTTGGTATGAACAGAAACTGCGAGGGTAAGCTTTGCGGTGATGTGTGCTTCGATGAGGTTGAGAAAAAAGCATCTTTTATTACTCCCGTCCCCGGTGGTGTGGGACCAATGACAATTACAATGCTTCTTGAAAACACTGTAAGGTCAGCAGAAAGTAAGCAATAATCTGCTTAAATCTAAAAATAATACGATTTAGTAAAAATTTTACTAAAATATACAAAAATTGCATATTCAGACATTTGTTAATTGCTTGACAATGATGTTGTGCTTTTCTATAATTTAATTGTAGATTTTAAAACACTTGAATAGTGTCCAGTTCGGAGGAAAAAATAATGAAAATGAAGCTTTCATTCCGTTGGTATGGTGAAACAGACCCTGTTTCTCTCCAATATATTTCTCAGATTCCCGGTATGCGTTCGATCGTTTCCGCGGTTTATGATGTTAAGCCCGGTGAGGTCTGGCCTGAGGAATCTCTCAAAGAAATGAAAGAACAGTGCGAAAAGCACGGTCTTGTTTTTGATGTTGTTGAATCAATTCCTGTTCACGAAGATATTAAACTCGGCAGAAATAATGTTGAGCATCTTCTTGATGTGTATTGCGAGAATATCAGAAGATGTGCAAAATACGGAGTTAAATGCGTTACTTATAACTTTATGCCTGTTTTTGACTGGACTCGTACTCAGCTTGATAAAGAGGCAAAGGACGGTTCAACAAGCCTTGTAATGTATTGGGAGCAGATGAAAGGTCTTGACCCTCTTAAAGATGATATTCATCTTCCCGGTTGGGATTCAAGCTATACTCAGGAAGAGGTTCGTGAGCTTATTACTGCTTATGGTGAAATCGGTGAAGAGGGATTATGGGCAAATCTTGAAAAGTTCCTTAAAAAAGTTATTCCCGTTGCAGAAGAATGCGGTGTGAGAATGGCAATTCATCCCGATGACCCGCCATATCCCATTTTCGGTCTTCCCCGAATTATAACTAATGAAAAGAACCTTGACAGAATGCTCAGCATTGTTGACAGTCCTGCAAACAGTCTTTGCCTTTGCACAGGTAGCCTTGGTTGCGCTGAAAGCAATGATATTCCTGCAATGGTTGAGAAATATGCCAAGGCAGACAGAATTGCATTTATGCACATCAGAAATGTCAAGATTATGGAAGATGGCTCATTTGAAGAAAGAGCGCACCTTTCAGACTGTGGTTCACTTGATATGTATAAAATTGTCAAGGCACTTGCAGATAATAATTTTGCCGGCTATGTTCGCCCTGACCACGGCAGAATGATTTGGGGCGAAACAGGTAAACCCGGCTATGGTCTTTTTGACAGAGCATTGGGTGCCGCTTATATTAACGGTCTTTTTGAGGCTTGTGAAAAGGAGTAAGACTAATGAACGAAATGAATACAAAAATTTCCGCTATCGGTGTTGTTCCGGTTATTAAACTCAATAACCCTGAAAGAGATGCAGCACCTCTTGCAAAAGCACTTTGTGAGGGTGGAGTTCCTGTTGCAGAGGTAACCTTCCGTGCCGCAGGTGCAGATACAGCTATCCGTCTTATGAAGGAAGCTTGCCCCGAGATGCTTGTTGGTGCAGGTACTGTTCTTACAACAGAACATGTTGACAAAGCAATTGCTGCAGGTGCAGAATTTATCGTTACACCCGGTTTCGACCCTGAAATCGTAAAATACTGTGTTGAGAAAGATATGCCCATTTACCCCGGTTGCACAACTCCCACAGATTACCATGCTGCTCTTAAATTTGGTCTTGAGGTTCTTAAGTTCTTCCCTGCAGAACAGTCAGGCGGACTTGCAAAAATCAAGGCTATGAGCGCACCGTTCCCTATGTTCAAGGTTATGCCCACAGGCGGTATCGGTCTTGGTAACCTTAAGGAATACCTTTCCTGTCCTGTTATTGCGGCTTGCGGTGGTTCATATATGGTAACTGCAGACCTTATTGATAATCAGAAATGGGACGAAATTATCGACCTTTGTAAAAAGAGCGTTGAAATTGTTAAGGAGGCACGAAAATAATGGCAAAAGTTGTTACATTCGGTGAAATTATGCTTCGCCTTGCTCCCGAAGGCTATTACAGATTTTTCCAGAACGATAAAATGCAGGCTACATTCGGTGGCGGTGAGGCAAACGTTTCTGTTTCTCTCGCAAACTACGGAATGGAAAGCGTTTTCGTTACAAAGCTTCCCGACCATGCAATCGGTCAGGCAGCAATCGATTCTCTTCGTTACTTTGGTGTTGATACCTCAAAGGTTGTAAGAGGTGGCGAAAGAGTTGGTATTTATTACCTTGAAAAAGGTGCTTCTCAGAGAGGCTCTGTTTGTATTTACGACCGTAAATATTCCTCAATTCAACAGGCATCTGTTTCCGATTTCGATTGGGATGCTATTTTCGAGGGCGCAGATTGGTTCCATTTCACAGGTATCACTCCTGCGTTAGGTGAAAACCTTGTTGATATATGCCGTGAAGCTTGTAAAGCAGCAAAGGCAAAGGGTGTGAAAATTTCCTGCGACCTTAACTACAGAGGTAAGCTCTGGACAAGAGAAGAAGCAAGAAAAGCTATGACAGACCTTTGTCAGTATGTTGATGTCTGCATTTCCAATGAAGAGGATGCAAAGGATGTTTTCGGCATCGAAGCAGAGGATACTGATATTTATGGCGGTAAGCTTAACCACGAGGGTTATAAATCCGTTGCAAAACAGCTTGCAGATAAATTCGGCTTTGAAAAGGTTGCAATCACTTTAAGAACCTCAATTTCTGCAAGTGATAACGATTGGGCAGGTATGCTCTATGACGGTGAGAACTATTGCTTCTCAAAATCATATCATCTCCATATTGTTGACCGCGTTGGCGGTGGTGATTCCTTCGGTGGCGGACTTATCTATTCTCTTCTTAAAGGTAAATCCACTCAGGAAGCGATTGAATTTGCAGTTGCAGCGTCTGCTCTTAAACACTCTGTTGAGGGTGACTTTAACCGCGTTGGCGTTAAAGAGGTTGAAAAACTTGCAGGTGGCGACGGTTCAGGTCGAGTTCAGAGATAATTTTGATAGCATTTTACACATAAAAGAGTGCTAAAATTTGTTAATAATTAAAGATTTAAAACACCCTTGGTTACGGTCAGTTTGCTTGACAACCAAGGGTGTTTATATTATAATTAGTCTATCTGTAAAGTTCTGAAAAGAATGTAGTGTTTACGGTAATCTAAATGAAGGGACGTTGTTTTATGACAGCATTTAAAAAACCCCTGTGCGGCATTTTAGCATTTATTCTTGTATTTGTTTTTGTTGCCGCCACCCCCATATCTGTTTTTGCAGAAGATGAAGTTGTAACAATTTCTGCAAAAGAGATTGAACTCAACAAAGAAACTGAAGATGGCTATGAGTTTATCAAGGTTGATGCAGGTTCTGCAGTTGAGCTTGTTAAGTACGTAGGTAATGAAACAGAAGTTAAGCTCCCCACAAAATTAGGTGGCTTGAGCGTAATTGCTGTTGGTGAAGGTTGCTTTGAAGGTAACAAAACTGTTGTAAGCGTTAAGTTCAACAGCGAAATTGTTACAGTTAAAGACAGAGCCTTCAAAGATTGTACCGCTCTTAAAGAGGTTAAGAAAACTGAATCTCTCACATCTCTCGGTGCATCTGCTTTCGAAGGTTGTTCAGCTCTTGAAGAGTTTGAATATCCCGAATCAGTTACAGCAGTTCCTGAAAAATGTTTTGCAGGTGCAACTGCTCTTGCAGAAATCAAAGAGCACAAGAACCTTAAAAATGTAGCAGTTGATGCTTTCAAGGATACTGCTTGGGAAAATGCTCAGCCCGATGGTGCTCTCAGCTTCGGTCGTGTTACATATGGCGTTAAGGGTCAGGTTAAAAACCTTGAAATCCCCAAGGGCGTTTCTCTCATTGAAGATTATGTTTTCCTTGGTTGCGATTATATTGAAACCGTAACATTAGGTCCTGATGTTGAAGAAATCGGTCTTTATGCTTTCCAGAATTGCACAAATCTTAAAGAAGTAAACTTTGACGATGCTATCGGTGTTCTTGAAGCAGGTGCTTTCAAAGGATGTTCTTCACTTAAGGTTGCAGATTTCTCAGAAGCAACTCTTGCAGCAATCGGTTACGAAGCTTTCGCAGATTGCACATCTCTTGAAGAAATCAAAATTCCCGAAACTCTTTCCGATATTGGCGATTTTGCTTTTGCAAATACCAAATTCAAAGAAATTGAATTCGGCAAAAATGTAAATGCACTTGGTGCTAATTCTTTCGTTGGTAACACAGCTCTTGAAACAATCAATGTTGTTGATAACAACAAAGAATTCTCTTCAGTTGACGGCGTTCTTTATAATAAAAAGGGTAACGCACTTGTTACTTTCCCTGCAGGTAAAACAGGAGCTTTTGAGCTTCCTCAGGGTGTTAGCGAAATCAGAAACTATGCTTTCAAAAATGCAAAAATTTCTGCAGTGAAGCTTGCTGAAGAACCTGCTCTTAATTATATCGGTCTTAATGCTTTTGAAGATTCTCAGATTGAAGAAATCGAGATTTCAGCAAATGTTGAAAAAATCAACAGCTACACATTCAGAAATGCAAAGAAGCTCAGCAAAGTAACCTTTAACGAAGGTCTTAAGTATATCGCTGCATCTGCTTTTGAAGGTTGCGGTTCTCTTAAAGAAATTGCTCTTCCCGATTCACTTCACGACATCGCAAACTCTGCATTCAAAAATGCAGATCTTAAGAGTGTTAACCTTGGCGATGGCGTTGCAAAGATTAACAGTGAAGCATTCGCAGGCAACAAAAACCTTACAGACCTTTACATCGGCAAAAATGTTGAAAAAATAGGCAACGGTGCTTTCGCAGACTGTGCAAAGCTTGTTGCAGTAAATCTTCCCGCATCTCTTAAAGCTTTCAGCGGTAATGCTTTCAGTGGTTGCAAATCTCTTGTTAAGATTACAGTTGATGAAGATAGCAAGAATTTCAAAGCAGTTGGCTCTGCTATTTATTCAGCAGACGGTAAAACACTTGTTCTTGCAGGTAACAAAAACACAACTTCTCTTATTGTTGCAGATGGCACAGAAGTAATCAAAGCAGATGCTTTTGAGCTTGCAAAGAATGTTGCAGAAATCAGCCTCCCTGCATCTGTTAAAGAAATTCAGGGTAATGCTCTTGATAACACTGCATGGTTCAAAAATGCAAATGGTTTGGTTTATGCAGGTAAAATCCTTTATAAAGTTAAAGGTGCTATCGCAAACGTTGTTGTTGAAGAGGGTACAGTTGCTATTGCAGATAATGCAGTAAACAATCCCGCAGTTACAACAGTTCTTCTTCCCAAAACTCTTGAAAAAATCGGTGACAATGCTTTCGCAGGTTCATCAGTTGCTTCCGTAGCAATTCCCGCAAACGTTAAGGTTATCGGTGTTGGCGCATTTAAAGATGTTAAAGCCCTTAAAACATTAACAATTGAAAATGGTGTTGAAACAATCGGTGCAGGTGCTTTTGCAGGTTGTAAAGCTCTTAAAGCAGTAGCAATTCCCGAAAGCGTTAAGCTTGTTCCTTCCGATGCTTTTGCAGGCTGTAAAAAACTCTCTAAGGTAGAAATCGCAGGTGCAGAAAAAATCGGTAAATATGCTTTCAGCGGTTGCGAAAGCCTTAAAACAATCACTCTTCCCGCAACTCTTACAGCGCTTGACCCTGTAAGCTTCGATGGTTGCACAGGTCTTCAGGCAATTGAAGTTGCAGAAGGCAATGAATTCTATAAATCTCTTGATGGTGTTGTTCTTGTTGCAAATGAAGAAAAAGCAGAAGACGGTTCATCAGTGTTTGAAACAATCGCTCTTTATCCCGCAGGTAAAAATGGCGAATATACAGTTCCTGAAACAGTTAAGAATATTGCGGACAGAGCTTTCTATAACTGTGATGCTCTTACAGGTATAGTATTTGCAGAGGGCTTCGGTAACATCGGAGAAGAAGCATTCTTCGATTGCGATGGTATCACAACAATCACAATGCCCGAAAGCGCAAGAGACATCGGTAGCTATGCTTTCGCATCCTGCGACGAGCTTCGTGAATTCATTGTTTACAGCAACCTTACAGACTATGCAGACAACGCATTTGATGGTTGCTACTATATCAACTACGATGCAGTTACAATCAAGGTTGAAGATAGTTCATTCTCTCTTCTTATCATCATCGCAGCAATATTTGTTGTAATCGGTGTTGTTTGGTATCTTGTATATCAGAAAAAACAGAAGAAGCTTGAAAAAGAAATTCAGGAAAAAATCGCAAAAAGAGAAGCACTTGAAGCTGCTAACAAATAAGCAATAAAAAACGAGATGCAATCCGTTACGGATTGCATCTTTTTTTATAATCGGATTTAGTTTTCAGGAACCTGATGATATTCAGAAATTGCTTTTTCAAAAGTTCTTAAATCTTCTGATTGCTTACCTATAAGGTCTTCAAGCTTTTGGAATGTATGCTCAGGATTAGTTGTTCGGTAATGAAGATGCAGTATGTCGCCCTCTTCAAGAAATGGGGAATGTGTGTCTGAATTTTGATTTTTCCTGACTGATGTTATAACACAAGTTGGTGGCCACAGTATATCTCTTATTTCTTTTCCAATAACAAAAGCATTGGGTTTTATCACGAAATTTGTGTCCACAAGATGCGGTGTTTTTCCCTTGTTTTCTGCTTTAACTTTTGTTTCAATAACCAAATCATTAAAAGAATGTATACCTGCAATTTCAATTACAGCATAAGAAATTGTTGCGCCTATTGCTATGGGGAGAATGTTAACAAGTCCGTTCATAGCCTCAATTGCAAAAACTACTGCTGTTATGGGTATTCTGGAGAATGCACTGAGAAAAGCGGTAATGCCTACTATAACTAAAACCGGTGCATATTCTTCGGGAAGAAGTCCGAGTTCTGTAAATACTCTCGCGCATAAAGAACCGATTATAGCACCAAATGTAAGTGAGGGAACGAAAAGTCCGCCTGTAACGCCGAGATTATTTGCCACCATCAATAAAATTGCACGGACTGAAAAATATATCAGAAGCATATACCATGCACCATTGCCGTAAAGCATTTCACTTATAAGAGAACGGCCAGTGCCGAGTATTTCTGAAGAAAAAAATCCGATAAGCGCGGTAAGAACAAATATGGCTGGTATTTTTACAAATAGCGAAAGCTTTGAAAGTTTGTTGTTAAGGAAATTACCGATTAATTCGTGTGCCTTTGTAAAAATAATAGCTGTTACACCGCAAAGCAAACCGATAACACATACCATATATAAATATTTTATTTCTAGCTTTACTGTTATATCAAATGGCAGAAGCGTGTGTGCAGGATGAAATTCGGAGTGCAGTATTTCGAGAGTGGTTGCGGAAGCAATAACCGCTGATGCGGCAGACATAAAAAGCATCGGGGAAAAGCGACGATGAGCTTCTTCAAGTATGAAGAAAATTCCTGTTAAAGGAGCAGAGGTTGCGGCGGCAAAACCGGCTGCAGCACCACCTGTCATAATATATCTGTCCCATGCAGTTTTTTTAGAGGAGAAAAGCTTTACAGTTCCTCTGCCAATTGCGGTTCCCATCTGCACACTCGGTCCTTCGTTTCCCAACGGAATACCTGCAAAAAATGTAACAAGAGCAGAGGTAAATGTTGCAAAGAGACTTCGTAACCAACGGAACTCAATGAGCCCTCTCACAAGAGCAACTGCAGTTGGTATTCCACCACCTTTAGCAATCCCGAGAAACTTAACTGTGCATACAGAGATAAGCCCCAAAACAAGTGCACCGCCTAAAAGCATGGGTAGGTATTGTGGATTTAAGCGAACGGCAGAGTATAATTCATTCGATAATTTCATAACCCAATCTGCTGAAATTTCAAAAAGGAATATTACAATACCTGTAAGAATACCTGTTACGCAAGAAAGCAGTATGCAGGGTGTTAAAATATTTTTTATGTAATTAAGCCGTATATTTTTCATCTTTCGCCATCTTTTCATAAAACAATAGTCACAAATTAATAAGAAATAAAAGATATTATAAAATAACTATTCATTTTTTTCAATCATTTAATTAAATAATTAAAAGCTCGACTGTATCTTTTGTTGACATTTCTTTTCTAAAGTTGTAGAATGTTTGTGGGTGATGAATATGACAGAATTAATAAATTATCTCTCTGAAAAAAATATTTCAGTAAAAGATTTTGCTAAAATCACAAAAATAAAAGTTAAGAGATTAAATGCGGTTTTGAATAATCAGGCATTTTTCAGCGAAGGCGAGTTGAACAGAGTTTCTGCTTTTCTCGGTGTTTCAAAAAATGAGCTTATGCACGGTGTTATTGAAAGAAAAGGTGAGTTGCCCGAGGTCGCAGAGCAAAATAACCTTAACCATTTTCGTTATTACATAAAAGCAAGGCTCAGAGGACCAAAAAGATTATTTAATCTTTTTGATTTGATAGGTGGTTTTTCTTTTGTAGCTATCTGGGCACTTTATATTATATCATTGTTTATGGGTGTTTCAGGTCTTCCAACTATTCTCAGAAGTGCCGATATAATGTTGCTTTGCTTTATCATTCCCGCATGCGGAATATTTTTCCTTAATGATATTGCCAGACCAAAGGTTATAGAAAAAAGAACAACTCCGGACAGTAAAATAAATTTGGAAACAATGGGCATAAGCTTACTTTTGCTTGTTTTCTCAATTTCTGCTTTTGTTAATGATTTTATTCCTGTTGAAGCTTTGGCTTTAATTATAGCAGGAGCTATAGCTCTTTCGGTATTGTTCATTGTATCACCATTTAAAAATAAGCCTTTTAATAACAGGTTTTTGCAATTTGTTGTTTATATGCTTCCAACAGCAATTCTTATCGTAGCTGAAGTTTTTGTCCGTAACTATGTGGTCAAAATAACTCCTGAGGAAGAGGGTGCTGCGGGTGAAGCACTTGCAACAGCTTCGGATATGTTCTGTATGGTTTTAGGTCTTCTTATATTTGGTGTGTTCTATTTTTCAATGGTTCAGTATTATAATGTTTTTGCAAAAGGTGCAGGAAAATTCTTTAAACCTTGCCAAAAATCAAAATCAATCAGCAAAGGCAATTTGTCAAGATACATAATAGCTTATATTATTATAGGTTGTGTTGTTTTCTTAAGCATCTGGGTATCGCAAGGCTTATACCTTAAATTTATATTTACCAATACTCTTGCCGAACATGAGGAAGATGTGAACTGGACTGCAGAGTTTATAACTGATTTTGAAGCTCAATATAAAAAGGGTGAATATGATGTTGTAGAATATGAGGGTATGAAAATCAAAATACCCGAAGCGTATTATTTTGATAAAAAAACCGAATACAATATTACTTATAAAGTTGGCGATGACTGTTTGCTTATGTTCCAGAAGCCGATTGAACTTGAATCCGGAATGTCGGATTTGGATTTGTTTAATGAGAATTTCGGAGAGGGAAAAATTACAGAAGAACAAAAAGAAGCGATGAAACAGGATTATATAAAATATTTCGGTTTTTATCCCAAAACTATGTATGAATGGCAAAAGATAGAGGGATTAGTAACTCTTGATGACTTGGATATATTCAATCCCCGAAAAACAGTGGTGATGTCAACTGCGCTTATGATGAAAGCAGTTGCAAGTGTGCCTGATTCCGAATATTACTTATATGAAAACGGCGATTTGTATGCAACGATTATAATTCATACGATTGAAAATGAAGAAAAAGGTGATAAAGAAATGGTAAGTATCTCTTTTGGGTCACCTAATTTGGAATATGGTATGACTTTAGCGCGTCCTGACCAGGATAATGTTAAAACTATAGAAGAAGTTACCAAAATTTTGAATTCAATAAATCTTGATTGATTTCTGTTGACTATCTGCTTCTTATGTGATAAAATGAGGATGTACTAATTCGATAGAAACTCTATCGTGTTGAAAGGAGTATTATTATGAAAATGACTAAAAGAATGCTCGCAATAGTAATGGCGGTTGTAACTCTCATTTCTGTTATGGGTATTGCTGTTGAAGCTGCAGGCATTTATTTCGACAAATTAAATTTGGGTTATATAGCGCCCACTAATTCCAAAGGAACAAAAACTATAGAAACCGTAAAGCTTTATGGCGACTATGATTACATTAATTTCTATATTAATTCAAAAAAGAATAACAGCTATTTCGTTTATGCAATCAGTTCTGATAAAGAGGGCACAAATGTTATAGGTGGCGATGTTGTTTACTGTGATAAGGGTACATATACCTTCTCAGATAAAATCAAATTAAAAGGTAATTTCAGCAGTAAAACATATTATATGACTACTTATGCTATGAAGATGTATTCTGATGACAGCATGGAAATTGATGAGAAATCAATCTGTCAATTCAAGGTTGTTGTTAAAAGAAGCGCGGATTTTGACGATAAGGTAGTAGTTCTTAAAGAAACAAAGAATACCACAAAAGGCGCATATATCAAATGGGGCAAATTAAGTGGTGCAAAAAAATATGAAATTCTTCGCAGAAGCATTTCAGGAACAAAGTGGACTAAAGTTGGTACTGTAAGCAGTAAAAAAGATAGCTTTACAGATACATCCGTTAAAAACAAAAACGGCAACTATATCTATTCTGTAAGGGCAGTTAATAAAAAAGGCACAAAATCAAGATACCTCTATTCAGGACTTACCTGCCTTTTCGCAAAAACTCCCTCTATGAAATC
>JAZQMA010000007.1:0-85954 GCA_045543035.1 Acutalibacteraceae bacterium
TCCTGCTGCATTGAGGAGGTTATGAAGGGAGGAGCGGGCTGTTTCTTTCTTGTTCCCTTTTTAACGGAGTCAACAGTGAAAACAGCATCCTCAAGACGAGCGAGGTAGCCGTCTGCCTGCTCCTTGTTTTCTATTTTGACCTTGCCGCATTCGTCAGCCGTAAGAGCGGCGGCGAAGGTTTTTCTGTTTGCGAGGAATTTTGCATCGATTGACCAATATTCCTCGGGATTGAATTTACTGATTTCTTCCTCGCGGTCAACGATAAGGCGAACCGCAACGCTCTGAACGCGACCTGCGGAAAGACCGCGCCTGATTTTCTGAGAAATAAAGGGACTCAGGCGGTAGCCAACCAATCTGTCAAGAATACGGCGTGCCTGCTGAGCATCAACAAGTCCCATATCAACAACCTCAGGGTTGCTTATTCCCTTTTTAACGCTTGATTCGTTGATTTCGTTGAACTTAACTCTGTTAGCACAGCCAAGATCAAGCTCAAGAACAGTTGCAAGATGCCATGAAATTGCTTCTCCTTCGCGGTCCGGGTCAGTTGCGAGATACACCTTGTCACAGCCTTTAACCTTATCTTTAAGGTCTTTGACAAGTTTCTCCTTTCCTTTGATGATTGCATATTTAGGACTGAAGTCATTTTTAACATCAACATTAAGCTTTGCGGCAGGCAAATCTCTGATATGCCCCATTGAAGCCACAACATCATAATCTCCGCCAAGATATTTTTTGATGGTCTTTGCTTTCGCAGGAGACTCAACAATAACAAGTTTGGACATTGGGTTCATCCTTTCATTTCCTCTTATATCAATTTGTGTTTATATGATTTTATATTTCTTACCGCTTTCCAACTGAACAAAATCCAAAAGTTCAAGTTCAGTAAGAGAAGACAGTACAATATTCATTTTCAAATTTGTTTCCCTTACAATATCATCAATATGAACGCCGTTTTCATTCAATACCGAATAAACAATTTTTGCTTCCTCGCTCATATCTTCTGGAAGAGTTTTTCTTTCGGTTTTTTTTACGGGAGTTACCTCTGTTTTTATCGGAGCATCTTTTTTCGACTGATTTACTTGTGTTACGGATTTCTTTTTTCTGTAATCCACATAGGGAACAGATGCAACATTTACTTTAACATTTGATAAATCAAGCAAATCCCCGTAAAGATATTCATATTCACTTAACACATCTTCCGCAGTGAAAACAGGTTTTGCACCGTTTTTAATAAGGTGGTTTGTTCCGTCAAATGATGAACGGACAATATCACCCGGTACTGCAAAGACATCTTTACCTTGCTCAAGAGCAAAATTCGCAGTAATAAGAGAACCGCTTTTCACACCCGCTTCAACAACTACAACACCTAAAGAAACACCTGATATAAGACGATTTCTTGTAGGGAAAGTTATCTTGCTTGCAGGGGTAAATGGTGAATACTCCGTTACAACCGCACCATATCTTGTTATGGCTCTTCTTAATGGTGCATTTTCCATAAGATAATTCACAGAAAGACCGCAACCCAAAAATGCAAGGGTTCTTCCTTTTGCAAGCATTGCGCCTGCATGAGCTTCGCTATCAACACCCAACGCGCCACCGCTTACAATGGTTGCACCTGAAAGTGCCAACAAAAACGAAAGCTTCTGAGCAGTTTCAATACCGTAATCACTCGCATTTCTTGTACCGACCATACCGATACTCACAGTATCATTCATAACCGAACAATCGCCTATTCCGTAAAGAACAAGGGGCATATCGGGCAAGTTTTTCAATCTGTCAGGAAAAAGATTATCGTCAGGAGTTATTATTTTATACCCTTTCTGACGGCATTCATTTATTATCTCTGTAGTTTTTTGGAAAGTTGAGTTTTTTAACAACTCTATTTTTTTCGCAGTCAAAAGTCCTGATAAACGCCATTCATACTCCCCTGCTTTATACATTTCTTCGGGAGATTTGAAATATGCAAGAAGCTCATCGGTACGCGCACCTGCGCCCAATGCATTCTGCATCCATATCCAATATTCAACAGGACAATTACTCATCTCATCATTTCCCAGATAATAATTGAAGCAGCAGCGGCAGCATTAAGAGATTCTGCTCTGCCCTTCATAGGTATTGTAACAAGCTTTGTTGCTACGGCACAGGTTTCTGCAGTAATACCGTTACCCTCATTACCGATTATGGCAACAACACCGCCGTTCATATTAACTTCCGTTATTTTTTCGGCATTTGAATCGGGAACACCTGCAAGAACAGCCATACCGTTTTCGGAAAGCATCTTTAACATTTCCGGCAAGTTCTCTGTTTCAACAACATTAAGTCTGAAAAGAGAACCCATAGCGGCTCTTTGGGATTTAGGATTATAAATATCACAACCACCGCTTACGATAACGCCATCAAGTCCCACCGCTTCAGCAGTTCTTACAACTGCACCGAAATTGGCAGGATTTGAAACATCTTCCAAGGCAATATATTTCCCATTGTATTTTATTTTACCTATATTTGTATTTTTGTCAAGCATTTTGCACAGGCAGAAAACACCCTGATTATTCTTTGTATCAGAGAGTTTTTCAGCCACTTCTTCAGACACAACAAAGCAACGCTCGGCTTTTTCTTCCACCAAACGCACATAGTCCGAATATTTATTCAAGGCTTTTTCTGTAACATACACTTCCGCTATTCGGACACCGCTTGAAGCAGCATCAAAACAAAGCCTTGCACCCTCTGTGAAAAACAGTTTTTCCTGCTTTCTCAAAGAACTGTTTTCACGAATTTTCACCGCGAATTTTACGCGGTCATTTGCTTTACTTGTAATTTTTTCCATACTTAAAAAAACATCTTACGCCCGACCAATTTTTTGGTCGGGCGCAATAATTGATTATTAAAGAGCTGCTTTTGCTTTTTCTACGAGTGCTGCAAAACCTTCGGGGTCTGCGATAGCAATTTCGGAAAGCATTTTTCTGTTAAGTTCAATACCAGCTTTTTTAAGGCCGTTGATGAATGTTGAGTAGTTGATACCATTCATTTTGCATGCAGCAGAGATTCTTGTAATCCAAAGACGACGGAAATCTCTCTTTTTCTGTTTACGACCGATGTAAGCATAGTTACCGCTTTTCATAACAGCCTGTTTAGCTGTTTTGAAAAGTTTGCTCTTTGAGCCATAATAACCCTTTGCGAGTTTAAGAACTTTATTTCTTCTTTTGCGAGTCATCATCGCACCTTTAATACGTGCCATTATAAGTTACCTCCTGTACCGTTTTCTTCTTATTTATAAGGAATAAGACGTTTAATCTGCTTCTGATTTGTAACGTCTGCAACATTAGTCTTACGAAGACCTCTTTTACGTTTTGTTGTTTTCTTGGTAAGGATGTGAGACTTGTTTGCGTGACCGCGAATCGGCTTACCGTTTTTAGACATTTTGAAACGCTTTTTAGCGCCTGAGTGAGTTTTAATTTTAGGCATAATAAAAATCCTCCTTAATTTTACTTAGATGCTTTGGGAACAAGGAACATAAGCATTTGACGACCTTCAAGCTTAGCAGGTTTTTCAACTGAACCAGTTTCGGAACAAGCTTCTGCAAAACGCTGCATAATTGTAGTGCCGTATTCGGTGTGTGCCATTTCCCTGCCTCTGAAACGAATTGACACTTTAACCTTATCGCCATCCTTTAAGAAACGGAGAGCGTGGTTAACCTTTGTGTTAAAGTCACCTGTGTCGATATTCAAAGATAAACGAACCTCTTTGACATCCATAACCTTTTGTTTTTTCTTTGCTTCTTTTTCGCGCTTTGCCTGTTCAAATTTGAACTTACCATAGTCCATAATTTTGCAAACAGGGGGAACAGCGTTCGGAGCAATTTTAACAAGGTCAAGATTTGCTCTTTCTGCTAAAGCGATTGCTTCCTTTGCGGACATAACGCCGATTTGCTCGCCTTCTGCAGAAATAACTCTGACTTCTTTATCTCTGATTTCTTCGTTGATTTGATTCTCCTTGCTAATACCTAAGCACCTCCAAAAAATAATGAAAAGCTCGAACAGAAATTCCGTTCGAGCTTCAAAACGCACCTATGGCGTTAACTTGTGAAACTATTGACCAAACAATACTCTCGGTTGGTGAGAACGGAACAGTTCTGCTTTATTGCTTTGATATAATACCAACTTTATTACTGTTTGTCAAGCATTTTTTAAATTTTTGTTATTCTTCGGAAGAATTCTCGTCATCAACTTCAACAACAGGCTCATCCTCAGGAAGTTCAGGAGCTGTTTCCTCTGTTGTTTCTTCAGTTTCCTCAATATATTCTCCGTAATAATAAACAATAATTTTATCATTTACAGAAAGTCGTCTGTCCGCAGGAATTGCAACCCAGTTATCTGTTTTTGAATCTTCACAAACAACGCTGTAAACCTTCATAGAATCAGATTCTCTTTCTGCAACGCTGCCAACAACTGACTCAACCTTTTTAAATCCCGCATCTTTCAGATGAGCAACTGCATCCTTCAGGTTTTCACCCAACACATCGGGAACCTCTTTACCATTGCTTATACGCAAGGTTATGGTTCTTTCTTCAAACACAACAGTTCCTTCTGTTATGTCCTGGGCGATAACGTTACCTTTTTTCTCTTCACTATCAACATATTCGGTTTTAAAAACGAGGAAGCCGTTATATGTTGCATCAGCTTTTATATCATCATAAGCCTTACCTCTGAAATTCGGCACACTTATGCTTGAAGCACCGATTTCAGTTGTTGTGTCATCTTCGGAAACAAATTCGGTGGTTGATTCTTCTGTGGTGCTTTCATCATCATCTTTATCAGAAAAGCCTTTTATTCCGAAAAGTGCAACAACAAGAATTCCAAGGGCAAGAATAACGCTTATAACAAAAACTGCAATTGTACTTTTACGAATTCTGGGAGAATCAGGTTCTTCATCAATTTTTTCTTCAAGAGAAACTTCTTCAACAACTGTATCTTCTACATCTTCATTCTGTGAAGCATACATTGAAGAATAAGCCTCAGAAGCAGTACCTGCCGCTGCAGGAGATGCTGAAAGCTCATCTCTTAATTCTTCTGCAGTAACAGTTCTGTCATTAGGTAAAATCTGCAAACCATTCACAAGCGCATTTATAACATAAGCAGGTAATTGCTCTGCAAATTTACCGGGAATCATAAGCTTGTCATTAGTAAGTCTTGAAGCAGAGCTCATAGGAACACTACCGATAAGCGTTCTGTAAAGAACTGCAGAGAAAGCATAAATATCTGTGCTTGTGCTCAAGCCTTCGCTGAAGCCATACTGTTCAACTGCCGCATAGCCATCAAAAAGCTCGCTCTCCATTGAGCTTTTCTGACGGCGAACCTCTTCAATTGAATAACCTGTAATACGAATTTTGCCGTTTTTATCAATAACAAGCGTTTCAGGGCAAATACCACCGTGAATTATACCTGCATAATGAAGCTCACCCAAAGCAGAAAGCACGGGCATAAAAAGAAGTCTTGCATCATCCCAGGAAATATAACCTGTTTCCTGCTCCAAAAGAAATTCTCTTAAGGTTTTGCCTTCACCAAGATATTCGCTGACTGCATATACAGTACCCAAATCCTCAACAATGCCATAGACCTGAGTTAATGCTGTAAAGCCTTTAATTTCTGTAAGCTTAGTCCAGAGTTTAACAAATTCTTCTTTAGCATCAATAAACTCTGAAGCCTTGCCGATATTTACAAGACAATAGTTACCCTCGCCTCTTGAAAGAATTCCCTTAGGAAAAAGTTCTCTCAAGGTAACGGGAGCTTTCTTCTCCATATCAAAGGCATAATAGGTTGCACCCTCACTATTTGAAGCAACAAGTTTACCCACAAGATACCTGCCGCCTACAATAGTTTTTAAAGGCAAAAACGGAGCTTTTTGTGGTTCGCTGTTTTCTTTGCGGCAATAGGGACAAAAATCATTATCACCTATTTTACGCATACAGCGCAAACAAAGTTTTTCTTTTTCCATTTTATCAACGCACCTTAATCATCAAATTGAGGTCTTGTTGCATTATTATGTGCAAGTGCTTCTTTAACACTCTGACGAAGTTTTCTGATGTCATTAACACTGTTGGTAAGAGTTTCATCAGTATCTCTTATTATGGTTTCAACATAAGAGCTTGCATTTCTTCTGATATCGTTTGACCATTTTTCTGCTTTAAGAGTCATTTCTTCTGCACGCTGTTTTGAAGAAGCAAGAAGTGCATCTGCTTCTGCTTTTGTCTGACGGAAAATATCTTCCGCAGCACTCTTAGCTTCTTTTGTAATCTGATGCTCTTCAATCATAAGGTCTGCTCTCTGACGAGCTTTGTTTATGATGTCCTCTGCTTCAAGCTGAGCCTGGTCGAGAATATCACGTCTTTCCTGAGCAATTCTCTTTGCCTGAGTAATTTCTTCAGGCATATTAAGACGAATATCTTCAATAAGTCTTGAAAGCTCCTCTGTATCCATAAGTGTTTTTGTTGAGAAGGGAACTGATTTCGCCTCGTCAATAAGTTGCTCCATATTAGCAAGTGATTTTTCTACAATACTTGTAGCCATTATAAAAACATCCTTTCACCCTTGTTTTTTATTTTCGGGATAATCTTTTTACTATATCATCGCAGATTTCCGCGGGAACAAATGTTGAAACATCGCCACCCAATCTGCAGACTTGTTTAACTACGCTGGAGCTTAAGAACATATGCTCTGCGTTTGAAACCATAAAAATTGTTTCCATTTCGGAATTAAGCTTCTGATTTGTAAGTGCCTGACGGAATTCATCATCATAATCGGAAATAGCTCTCAGACCTTTTACAACTGCGGATGCACCTTTTTCACGAACATAATCTGCAAGAAGACCTGCATAGCTGTCAACCGACACATTCGGAAGATTTTTTGTGCAACGCTTTATAAAATCAACTCGTTCTTCTGTTGTGAAGCTTCCGACATCTTTGTTGGGGTTTCGCATTACAACAACAATAACCTTATCAAAAAGCTTTGCTGAACGGGTTATAATATCAAGATGACCTATTGTAAGGGGGTCAAAGCTACCGGGACAAACAACTGTTTTACCCATTATAAATTCCCCCTTCTGTATACAGTCAACGCAATTTTGCCGTATTTATAACGTTTTGAGGTGAAGCCTTCAATATCTTCAGGAAGAACCTCTCGCTCACCTGTTTCACAGACAATTATACCGCCATCAGCGATATGGGGAGAAACTCTTTCAATAGCATCGTCCATAATCCCTGCGTGATAAGGCGGGTCAAGAAATGCAATATCAAAAATCTCTGAGGTTCTGTCAAGATATTCAAGTGAATTTCCAAGAACTGTTTTAGAAACACTTCTGAAGCCGGTTGTTTCAAGATTCTCTTCTGTAACGGCAATTGAAGCACGGGAAATATCAACAAACACTGCAGAAGATGCACCGCGACTTAAAGCCTCAATGCCCAACTGACCGCAACCGCAGAACATATCAAGAACTCTTCTGCCCTCAATATCAAATTGAATAATATTAAAAATAGATTCCTTAACTTTATCGGTTGTAGGTCTGACACTGTCACCCTCGAGAGTTTTCAATTTTCTCCCACGGGCAGAACCTGTTATAACGCGCATCAGCCAACACCTCCGTAAATTTATTTCGACTATAGCCATACTTTGACATATATAATCATTATATTATTGCATTTATTTTATATATTTGTCAAGTTTTTAAAAGAAAATTGAATATCATTTTTCTTTATGATATAATATCCTCGATTTACAAAAAGAGGTTTTTATATGTCTAAAACAGAATTAACAAATATGGTTATGGTGCAAAACCCTGAAACAAAAGAAGTTCTTGTGCAGAGAAGAGTTAAATATTGGTGCGGTATCACCTTCCCGGGCGGTCATGTTGAGAACGGTGAAAGCTTTTATGACAGTGCCGTAAGAGAAGTAAAAGAAGAAACAGGACTCACTGTTAAAAACCTCGAATACTGCGGTTGCGTTCATTGGCACAACACTGAAACCAATGATAAATACATTGTGTTATTTTATAAAACCACTGAATATAGCGGTGAGCTTTTAGAAAGCACCGATGAGGGTGATGTTTTCTTCACACCTATCGAGAGCATAAAAGATATGCCTCTTTCCCCTAATTTTGATAAATATCTGAAAGTGTTTTTAAGCGATAAATACACCGAAATCTTCTGCAACTGGAACGAAAAAATGAAAGAAAATTGCGACAGCGAACCCGATTGGGATTTTGAATACAGATAAAAATTAGGAGTGAGGAATGAGAAATGAGGAGTGTTGGGGAAGCTTCGCTTCCAAACAATATATTTGGTATTCGTAACCGAAACTAGTTCTATTTAATTATCTTTGTTTTAAATTAAAAACATTTAGAACTATAAAGTTTTTTCTATAAATTTTATAAATGCCGTGCGCAGCACCCGACACTCCTAACTACTCACTACTAACGCCTAACTAAAAAACGACTGCCGAAACAGTCGTTTTTCTTTTATTCGCCCCTGAAGGCTTTGATTATTTCAATGGCATTTGCCTCAGTAATACCCGGAACACTCATTAATTCAGCCTTTGCGGCATTTCTTATGGCATCCATTGTTTTGAATTTTATTATAAGATTTTTGGCTTTCTTTTCCCCAATACCTTTTATATCTGTAAGTGATGCGGTAAGGGCAGATTTTGTATGCTTTTTGTGGTGGTATGCAACAGAAAATCTGTGAACCTCATCCTGAATGTTGGTTACAAGCTGAAAAGCTTTTTTTCTTGCATTAAAATCAATTCTGCCACCTGCGGTGGAAATTGCAGAGGTTCTGTGCTTACTGTTTTTCACCATACCAAACACAGGTACATCAATGTTATATTCCTTTAAAAGTGGTAAAACTGCGTTGACCTGACCCTTGCCACCGTCAAGCAAAATCAAATCGGGAAGCCTTGCAAAGCCAACAGTTTCACCTTTTTCCTTATGGGCATAGTATTCTTCAAAACGTCTGGAAAGAACCTCATTCATTGAGCGGTAATCATCCTGTCCGTTGAAGCCTTTTATTGCAAAACGACGGTATGCTGCTTTAAGAGGCTTGCCGTCCTTGAAAACAACCATACCTGCAACATTATCGCTTCCGCCTGTATGAGAAATATCATAAGCCTCAATATATTCAGGTATCTTTGACATACCTAAAAGAAGTGAAAGCTCTTCAAGTGCTTCGCGGTTTCTGTCGTTAACCCTGTATTTATCAAGCAATTTCTGAGAAGCGTTTGACTTACACATTTCAACTAATTTTGCCTGAACACCCTTCTGAGGTATAACAATGCTTACATTCGTTCCACGCTTCTTTGAAAGCCATTTTTCAATATTTTCTATATTTTCAATTTCTCCGTCAATTTCAATTCTCGGGGGAATTTTTCTGTTCATTGAATAGTAAGAGGTTATAAATTCTTCTCGCATTTCGGAGATTTTGTCGCCCTCTTCAGCAAAGAAATGCTCTGTATCAAAAAGTCGGTTATCTTCAAAGCGAAGAACTGCAAAACAGGCCTTACCATCCATAACAGAAAGTGCAAAAACATCCTGCTCTTTATAGGTGGAAGAAACAACTTTCTGATTGCTACCGACCTTTTCTATACTTTTTATGGTATCACGGATTTTTGCAGCTTTTTCGAATTCAAGATTTTCTGCAGCTTCATTCATTTGCTCCGTTAATTGCCTTATGGTTTCCTTACTGCCGTTTTTCAGAAAAGCTAAAGCATCCGAGACATTTTTCTTATATTCGCTGTTTTTAAGTTTACCTGAACAAGGCGCGCAACAAATCCCCAGATGAAAATTCAAACAAGGTCTGCCCTTGCCTATGTCACGAGGGAAAACCTTTGAGCAAGTTGGGAGTTTAAACACCTTCTTCGCCTCTTCAACAGCACGAGTAACGGAAAAACCTGCAGTATATGGGCCGATATATTCCGCGTTTTCATCGTCCTTTTGAAGAACGGGGTAAATATTCTGCCAGTCGCCTTTTGTAACTTTAATATAGCTGAAGCCTTTATCGTCCTTTAAAAGAATGTTATATTTAGGCATATTCTGTTTTATAAGGCTACATTCAAGAACAAGTGCTTCAAATTCGCTATCTGTGAGTATATAGTCAAAATCCTGCACATTTTCAACCATTTTCTGCACTTTGGGAAGATGCTTTTCCTGTGCACCGAAATATTGGCTCACTCTGTTTTTAAGCGCTTTTGCCTTACCGATGTATATTATTTCATTATTCTTATCTTTCATAATATAAACACCGGGAGATAAGGGCAATTTATTAGCCTTGTCCTTTAATCTTCTCAATCTTTGTTCCATATACTCACCACCTTTAAAATGCAAAACGCAAAATGCAAAGTGCAAAACTAAAGAACACTTTGCGCTTTGCGCTTAACATTTTGCACTTTATAAAAACAGCGGTAAAGGTCACCCTTTACCGCTTTAAAATCTGAATTAAACTTCTGCGAAACCGCTGTCTACCAAAGCAACGAGAGCATTAACTGCCTGTTCTTCGTCAACACCGCCTGCAATGATGCGGATTTCGGTGTCACCCATAATGCCGAGAGAAAGAACGCCGAGAAGACTTTTTGCGTTAACTCTTCTTTCTTCCTTCTCAAGCCAGATTGAAGACTTGAACTCGTTAGCTTTCTGAATAAAGAAAGTAGCGGGACGTGCATGAAGACCTACCTGATTTTTAACTGTTACATCTTTAACGTACATAATAATTCTCCCACATTCAAAATTATAACATTGAATTATTTCTTACTGTTATGAGTGCAGAAATCTGCAAATCACTTACTATATTATACCACCAAATCCTTTTTAGTCAACGAAAAAAGACCAACCTTTTTCCAAAAAACCAATAATTCGGATGGAATACTAAACCTTTATAAATTTAAAAGGTGTGTTTTGTGCAAGTTAACCACAATTGTCGATAGATATTATTGAACATAAACAATTATTTAACATTCTTTTTTAATTCTTCTAAAAATGCCTTTTCTTTTTTATCTAACTCTGCATTTTCTAAAAGTTCAGGTCTGCGCTCAAAAGTTCGTTCAATAGAGCGTTCTCTCTGCCATTTTTTTATGTTTGCATGATGACCCGAAGAGAGAACCTCGGGCACTTCCATATCATGCCACACAGGTGGTTTTGTGTATTGAGGGTATTCAAGAAGAGCGGAATAATGGCTCTCACCCATAAAACCCTCAGGCTCTGAAAGAACACCGGGGAGCATACGGGAAACTGCATCTGCAACAATCATTGCAGGCATTTCTCCGCCTGTTACAACATAGTCACCAATAGAAATCTCTTCGTCAACAATTTCATCAATAACTCTCTGGTCAACACCCTCATACCTACCACAAAGAATTGCAATATTCTCCATTTGGGAAAGCTCTTTAACCCTCTCCTGAGTAAGAGTTTTCCCGCAGGGTGACATATAAATAAAATGAGGCTTCGTGCCTGCTTCTTCACAGACTTTCATAAAGCAATCGTAAATAGGCTGAGCCATCATAAGCATACCTGCGCCACCACCATAAGGGGTATCATCCACCTGATTATGCTTATTTATGGCAAAATCACGAATCTGGTGGAAATTCATTTCCACCTTTCCTGATTTTCTTGCCCTACCGATAATACTTTCGCTCATTACCGCCTCGCACATTTCTGGGAAGAGAGTTAAAATATCAAACCTCATCAAAAAGCCCCCTTAACGGACGAATAAAAGCAACATCATTTGCCACATCACATTCAATAACAACATCTTTAATAGCAGGAATAAGAACTTCCTTACCATCAGGCGTTTCAATAAACCATACGTCATTTGCCGCATAGCTTTCTATATCTTTAATTTTACCGTAGCAAATATTATTATCATCGTAATTCAGAACTGAGCAACCGATAAGCTCGGAAACGAACCATTTACCCTCGGGCAAATTAATATCTGCTCTTTTCATATAAAGAATGGTATTTCTTAATTTCTGTGCATCCTCAACAGTATCAATACCCTCGATTTTAAGCACAGCAACATTACCGTGAGGACGGCAGGAAACAATCTTGAAACTATTATTCCCATTTTCATCACGATAAAGAGTTTTAAACTTTTTAACAAATTCGGGAGAATCGCACCAAGGGTTGAGGCGCACCTCACCTTTTATTCCGTGGGTACTGACAATCTGCCCTATTTCAAGAAATTCTTTAATCATAAAATTTAATAAAAAATGGGCTGAAACCAGCCCATTTTTCCTTTCTCAGTCGATATCGACCTGTACCTTAACATCCTTGCGTATTGCAGCCGCACGCATAACAGTACGGATTGCTTTTGCAATTCTGCCTTGCTTACCAATAACTCTTCCCATATCGTCGGGTCCGACGTGAAGATGATAAACAACTACACCCTCTTCGTTGGGCTCGTCAACAGTGACCTCGACTGCGTCAGGGGCATCAACGAGGCCCTTTGCGACTGTTTCGAGTAATTCTTTCATCGTAGTCACCTTAATTATTTAATGATGTTTTCTTTTTTGAGAAGGTCACGAACTGTATCAGTGGGCTGAGCACCGTTCTGAATCCATTTTGTAACTTTTTCTGCATCAATTTTGATTTCTGCGGGATCGCTGATAGGGTTGTAGTAACCAACTTCTTCGATGAATCTGCCGTCACGAGGATAACGTGAATCAGCTACAACTACACGATAGAAAGGTGCTTTCTTTGCGCCCATACGGCGAAGACGAATTTTTACTGCCATTTTAATTACCTCCGAAAAGTAAAATAATAATAAACTGATTTATATTAAACACACCATTATGTGCTTAAAAACTTACATTGGGAATCCACCCATGCCGCCCATTCCGCCGGGCATTCCTCCGCCCATACCCATGCGCTGCATACGTTTCATCATTTTCTTTGAGTTTTTGCCGTTAAGCTGTTTATAAAGCTTCTGCATTGAGCGGTATTGGTTAAGAAGACGGTTAACATCTTCAACCTGCAAACCGCAGCCTGCGGCAATTCTTCTTTTTCTTGATGGATTGATTATATCAGGGTTTTCACGTTCTTTCATTGTCATTGAACGGATAATTGCCATTGTATAATCAATCTGCTTATCGTCAACATCAGTGTCCTTAACCTTTTTATTAAGACCGGGAATGAGGGAAATAATATCCTTCATAGGACCCATTTTCTTCATTTCCTCAAACTGCATAAGCATATCGTTAAGGTCAATTCTGTTTTCACGAAGCTTCTTTTCAAGCTGTTCAGCCTTTCTCTCATCAAGGGCGGTTTCTGCTTTTTCAATAAGAGAAAGCACATCACCCATACCGAGAATACGGCTTGCCATTCTGTCAGGGTGGAAAACATCCAGATCCCCAAGCTTTTCACCGATACCGATAAACTTGATAGGTTTACCTGTAACCGCTCTTGCAGAAAGTGCCGCACCGCCTCGGGTATCACCATCCAACTTTGTAAGAACAAGACCGTCAATACCGAGAGCTTCATTAAATGAAGAAGCAACTGTAACTGCATCCTGACCTAACATTGAGTCGATAACAAGGAGAATTTCGTGGGGCTTAACCTCTGCTTTTATATCTTTGAGCTCCTGCATAAGCTGTTCATCAATATGAAGACGACCTGCAGTATCAAGGAATACATAGTCATAACCGTTGTCTTTTGCAAGCTTGATTGCCTCTCTTGCAATCTTAACGGGATTTTCGGTACCCATTTCAAAAACAGGAACACCGATTTGCTCACCAACAACCTGCAACTGCTTAATAGCAGCAGGACGATAAATATCACAAGCAACAAGAAGAGGTCTGTGACCTTGCTCTTTAAGCCTGAGAGCAATTTTTGCACTATGAGTTGTTTTACCTGAACCCTGAAGACCGCACATCATAACAACCGTTGGGGGATGTGCTGCTGTGGAAAGTCTTGCCTGAGTTCCGCCCATAAGCGCGGTAAGCTCTTCGTTAACAATTTTAATAACCATCTGCGCAGGAGTAAGGCTTTCCATAACCTTTGCACCAATTGCGCGTTCGGTAACTGTATTAGTAAAATCCTTGGCAACCTTGTAGTTAACGTCAGCCTCTAAAAGTGCAAGTCGCACCTCTCGCATAGCATCACGAACATCGGATTCTGTAAGGCTACCCTTACTTTTCAATTTTTTAAAGGCATTATCGAGTCTGTCTGAAAGTCCTTCAAAAGCCACGGTGCAACCTCCTTATTTATTCATCAAGAGATATTATTGCAGATTTGATATTAACAACTGCATCATTAACCTCTCTTGAAAGAGAAATATTCATATTGTATTTATTGATTTCCTCAATGTTTTCCATAACAACATCGAGAGCTTCTGTGATCTTTCTTGTGCGCTCAGCAAAGCCCAATTTCTTTTCCATATCGAAAAGCTGGGTTTCTGCTCTTTTAACTGCATCACGAACACCTTGCCTTGTGATGCCCTCGTTCTGCGCAATTTCAGAAAGAGAAAGGTCGTCGCTATAATAGTACTCAATGAACTTACGCTGATTATCCGTGAGCATTTCGCCATAGAAATCTGCAAGTAAAACAACATCAAGATTTTTAGCCATATTGACACCCCTTTCAAACCACACTGTAAAGAACTTTAACTTTACAGGAGTGCATTATAACAGAGTATTCTGTTTTTGTCAAGTGATTTAATCAAATTAATATAAAAAACAAAAAGCATGTGCAACAAGCCATAAAACTTGCTGCACACTAAAAACTTTAATATTTATCTGTTACGCTTCTTACTCTTGAATAGTCACTGGTTGTTTTGCTATAGAAAGCTTTTACTTTATATGAATACTTTGTACCCTTCTTTGCAGATTTATCTGTGTAAGAAACTTTTGATACATTATCTATAGTCTTAATTCTCTTATAGCTACCGGAACCGGTCTTGCGGTAAACAATATAACCTTCTGCACCGGTCACCTTTGACCATTTAACTGAAACACCGGATTTAGTGCTTGTAACAGATTTCAAAAGCGGATCTTCAAGATAATATCTTGAAAGAGCATTTGAACGGGCGGAAAGACCTGCTTCGTTTTTAACACGAACGGAATAGTAATATTTAGTACCTGATTTTGCTGTGTCGTCAATAAAACTTGTTTTCTTTGTTGAATCAAGGTATTTCCATTCACCATTCTTGGTTTTGCGATAAACTCTGTAGCAATCTGCTCCGCTAACTTTATTCCAGGTAACTTTTACACCCTTTGAACCATTGGTAACTTTTTCTACCTGAGTACGTGAGCATTTAAGCTGTGCAATTTTAGCAGTTTCGAGAGTTTCGCCACATTCTGTACATTCTTTATGCTTTTTACCTGCAGTAGTAGTTGTTGCTTCTTTATCAACTTTCCAATCACCTTCGCTGTGACCTAAAGCATCAATTGTTTCAGTTGCAAGAACCTCACCGCATTCTGTACATTCTTTATGTTTTGAACCTGTAGCTGTGCAGGTTGCTTTTTTATCTACAACCCATTTACCTTCTGTATGGCTTGTTGCAGGAAGAATTGTAACTTCACCAACAAATTCATGGCAAAGAGCACACATAGTTCCTTCTTTACCCTCTTTATCGCAAGTGGGTTCAACTCTTACAATTGAGGAATAGAGCTGATGTTCACCAAATTCTTTTACAGAATATGAATCACCACAGTTTTCGCATTTGTATTCAACAAGACCTTTTGTAATACAAGTGCCTTCTCTTACTACTGTTTCGACATAGTTATGTGTAAGTGCAGGAATTGCTTCTGTATATGTAGAACCACAACCGTTCTTACAAGTAAATGTTTTAACACCATCTGCTTCACAAGTGGGTTCAAGTGTTACTACACCATCATCATAATCGTGGCCGATTGCGGGAATTACTTCTGTGTATGTAGTGCCACAATCATTCTTGCAAGTAAATGTTTTAACACCATCTGCTTCACAAGCGGGTTCAAGTGTTACTACACCATCATCATAATCGTGGCCGATTGCGGGAATTACTTCTGTATATGTAGTACCACAATCATTCTTGCAAGTAAATGTTTTAACACCATCTGCTTCACATGTAGGTTCAAGAGTTACTGCACTATCATAATCGTGTCCGAGCGCAGGAATTACATCTGTATATGTATCACCACAACCTGTTCTTGTACAAGTGTAAGTTAAAACACCATCGGTTTCACAAGTTGCTTTTGTTGTTACAACGCCATCATCATAATTATGACCAAGAGCAGTAATTGTTGCCTTTTCGTATGAGTATTCACAAGCCGAACATAAAAGCTCTTTACTTCCATCTTCAAGGCATGTAGCTTCTGCAGTTACCTGCCATACTTGGCTTCCTACATGGGTAAGCTCTGTTGCAATATTTCTGCCGGTTGCAAATTCTGCTGCATAGGAATCACAATCACATGCAATTACAAGGTCATCTGCACAACCATTGAATGCATTATCTGCAATTTCTTTTACGCTTGCAGGAATGATAACCTTTGTTAAGTTTACGCAACCGATAAATGCGTCTTCTGCAATCTTTGCTGTGCCACCCCATACGGTTACTTCACCTTTTTTGCCTGCAGGGCAAAGGAGAAGTGTATCGAGTGCCATATCATAAAGTACACCATCAAAACTGAAGTAGTTATCGTTTTTGCTATCTACAACAATTTCTTCAAGCTCATTACATTTTGTAAATACACCTTTTTGAATTTCTTTAACGTCGGTAGGAATTCTGATTGTTTTAAGAGCAGTGCCGTCAAAAGCAGAATCTCCTATTACAAGTAAGCTTTCGGGAAGAGTTATTTTTTCAAGTGAAGAGCAACCCTTAAACATTGCTTCACCAATTTCAAGAGTACCATTTCTTAAAACAACATTTGAAAGCTTTGCGCAATCAAGGAAAATGTTTCTGCCCACTTCACCTTCAGGTAAACCACCATAAATATCAACACTTTCAAGAGATGCGCAGTTATAGAAAGCGAACTCCTGAATTTCCTCTATTGAACCTGTAAATACTGTTTTGAGATTTTCGCAATACTGGAAAGCATAAGCTTCAATTGTTCCGAGACTGAAGAGAATGTTCACCTCAGTAAGAGCTGGCATATATGCAAATGAACCGTTTTCAACAGTTTTTGCTTCACCTGTAATTGTTGCAGTAACAATATCATTTCTGTAAGGTGCCCATTCTTCTGCAGTATCGTCTGCATAGATATACAAATCATACTCATCTGTAATGAGCCAGGTAAGATTCTGCATACCATTTTCATCAGCATAAGCACCTTCATTTGTAGCGAGTATGCCATCGAACATAGTATTAGGAATGTATACTATATATGTATGATTTGCGCTATCTTCTGTGCACCATTCATTCTGGCAAGTAAATGTGATTTCACCGTCTGCATTTACAGTGGGATATTTTGTAATAACGCCACCATCATATTTATGTGCTGTTGCAGGGATTACTTCTGTATATGTATCTCCGCAACCATTTTCACATGTAAATGTTTTAATACCATTATCTTCGCAATTGGGTTCAAGTGTTACTACACCTTTATCATACTTATGACCAATTGCAGGAATTGTTTCAGTTGTCTTGTAGTTACAATTTTCATCAAGACATTTGTAAACTTTAACACCATCAGTTAAACAAGTAGGTTCGGTTTCTACTGTTCCGTTATCCATACTGTGACCTGTTGCAGGAAGCACAACATCATAGCTAGCGTAACAGCCATCATTCTGGCAACGGAAAACTTTTTTACCATCGGTATCGCATGTAGGCTCTATTGTGACTGTTCCGTTGTCATAATTGTGACCTTTAGCAGGAATAGCTGTTGTATAAGTAGCATCACAACCTGCATTCTGACAAGTAAATGTAACAACACCCTCTGCATCACAAGTGGGTTCAAGTGTTACAACACCTTTATCATAGTTATGACCTAATGCATCAACAACATCTGTTTCTTCAACATTACCGCAAGCGATACATTGTTTTTCTTTAACACCGGGATTGTCGCAAGTGGGTTCAACAGTAACAATCCAATCTGAAATTGCAGAATGTGTAATTTCAGTATCTATTCCATAAAGTTTTGCATAATTTGCTACATAAGAATCACAATTTGCTTTAATTATAAGTTCATCTGCGCAACCGTTAAAGGCATTAGCTGCAATATCAGTTACAGAATCAGGAATTTCAACAACATCAATGTCTTTACAACCTATAAATGCATCACTACCGATTGCATCAGTTCCTTCGCTGACAACAACATTACCTGATTTACCGGCAGGGCAGCAAATGAGGTTTTTGATTGCTGAATCATAAAGAATACCATCAACACTTGCATAGCTACGATTTTTAGCTGCTACATTAATTGCTGTAAGTTCAACACAATTTGTGAAAGCACCTTCACCAATTGTTTCAACGCCTACGGGAATATCTATTGTTTTAATAACTGTTGCATCAAAGGCAGAATCGCCAATTACTGTAACTGTTGCAGGAATAGTAATTTCTGCAAAGCTTGAACAATCTTTAAAAGCATTTTTACCGATTGTTTTAATACCCTCAGGAAGATTTGTTAATCCCTTGAGAGATGTGCAACCGTAAAACATACCATCGCTGATAGCCGGCATTGCACACATAATCTCAACACTTTCAAGTGCTGAACATTTTCCAAAAGCATATTCGCCGATAAGCTCAACATTGTGACCTATATATGCAGTCTTAGCTGAAGAGCAACCATAGAATGCATATTCGCCCAACTCAACTGTACTGTCGGGAATAACTATGCTTTCAAGTGCAGAACAATTTTCGAAAGCCAAGCGGCCTATTATCTCAATACTATCAGGAAGAACAACTGAAGAGAGCACTGTACAATCTTCAAACATTCCTTCTCCGATTTCGATAACACCATTTACAAATTCAACTGATTCAAGAGCATCACAGGATTTGAAAATATTCTTACCTACTTTGTCTTCTTCAAAACCGCCCTTAACAACAACGGTTTTTAAAGCATCGCAATTATAGAATGCATAATCGCCAATTTCTGCAACTATAGGAAGAGTAACACTTGTTATGTTATTGGAATTTTGAAATGCACCCTTACCAATTAAATCAACATTAGTTTGAAAATCAACTTCTGAAAGCTTTGGATAACCGGTAAATGCAAAATCATCAACCTTGCTTACTTCCTGTGTGAAAACCACTTTCACAATATCGGGTATGTACTGTGACCATGGAGTACCCTCAACATCAGTAAACACAGTTAACACACCTGTGTCATCATACTCCCAATATTTCTTTAATAAATTCCCTTCTTCGTCATATTCTCCGCCTGTCGCAACTACTGCTGCCGATGAAAGAACAGATAAGCAAGAAAAGCTACTGAAAACCATCATCATAGCAAGGAGAATTGCCAAAATTTTTGACTTTTTCAAAAGTAACACCCTTTCGATAAAAAATGCAACAGTACCTATACAAATGCATATAATACTACATAATTAATTTTAATATATCATATTAATTTTGTCAATGTTTTCCTTAACAATTATACACTATTAACAAAAACACTTCGTATTTTTTATATAACCAAAAAACAAAAAAATAACGGACGACTTATAAAGCCATCCGTTATCGTCAAACACCTAAATTATTAAGCACAAAAGCGTCAATATTTGCCCAATATGTATCTTTACCTGCCTTAAGATTATTTCCGTGTGTGCCATTTTCAACAATAACCTCTTCAACACCTTCCGCCTCGCAATTTTCATAAAGCTTTTTGCTCATTAACGGCGGAACAACAGTATCATTTTCAGCATTTATAAACATAATCGGTAATTCAATTTCTCTTACCTTTGCAATTGTATCTGCATTTTTGAAAGGAACCCCCATTTTATTCTCAGAAAATATTGATACCAACGATTTTGTAACAAAAGAAGAGAAAATGGTCTGCGTTTTCACATATTCTTTCACCAACGCATCCATTGATGTATAGCAACTGTCTGCAATAACAAATCTTACATTTTCAGGCATTTCTTCAGAAGCTGCAAGAGTTACCGCATTAGCTCCCATAGATACACCAAAAAGAGCAATTTTCGACTTTTCATCTTTATCCGCTATAAAATCCACCCAATCCGTAATATCAACACTGTCCTTCCAACCGAAAGACACTTTGTTATATGCGCTCTCTCCGTGACCTCTCATATAAGGAAGAATTATATTAAACCCCAATTCATAAAAATGTTTTGTATACTCTTCCATTGACTGAGGACTACCGCCATATTGATGACAAATAATCATATAGCTATGTGAAATATGCTCGTTTTTTATTTCCAAAGCAGTCAATAATTTTCCTTCTGCATTTTTAATTTGTATTTTTCCACTATTCTTTTCAATCCATTCAGAGCCATCTTTCAATTGTTCACCATAAGAATATTCTTCTAACTTTTTCCAGCCATTTTTTTTGAACATCGCAAAAGAAAAAAACATTGATGCGACTATATTTATAAAAAGAGCCAGAACAACCAACAACGATGTTATTGTAAATACCGCTCGTTTTTTAGATTTGAACAAAGATTTCACTTTTACACCTTCTTTAATACAGAACCAATATTATCACAAACCACCTACTAAAATCAACTTATTGACATAAAATATTATTTGATATATAATTCTCTCACTTTTTAAAGCGAGGTTACATAAATGAATATAGTTGAAATTGTACTTCTTGCAATCAGTCTTTCAATGGATGCTTTTGCAGTTGCTCTTTGTAAAGGTCTTGCTTTGAAGAAAATCAATTTAAAAAGCTGTGCAATTGTTGGCTTATGGTTCGGTGCATTTCAGGGTCTGATGCCAATGATAGGCTATTTTTTAGGCAGCACATTTGCTGATAAAATCACCTCAATTGACCATTGGATTGCTTTTATTCTTTTAGCTCTTATAGGCGGTAATATGATCAAAGAATCATTCGATAAATGTGACGAATGCAAGGATGCTTCTCTCGGCATTAAATCAATGCTTGTTATGGCAATTGCAACAAGTATTGATGCTTTAGCAGTTGGAGTAAGCTTCGCCTTTACAGATTTTGAACCCGACCGGTTCGTTTACATTGCATTCATTCTTATCGGCGTAATCACCTTCCTACTTTCTTCGATAGGTGTTAAAATAGGTAACATTTTCGGAACAAAATATAAATCCAAAGCAGAATTTGCAGGTGGTTTAGTCCTTATTCTTTTAGGTCTTAAAATTCTTCTTGAAGGTTTAGGTATTTTTTAATAAAAATTATACATTCCCCTTACTTTTAGTTAATCGGCTAAAAGTAAGGGGAATGATTTTATAATCCTTTTATTCTCTTTAAATCACGATAATTAATAAGCTCAATGCCACAAGCCTTGATATGCTGAAGTGTCTGTGGGTCAGAGAATAATTTGTGTTCCCAGACGCGTCTGTGCCAAGCACCTGTAATCGCTTTAAGGTCATCGCATTCAAGGGCAGGATGAATATATGTTTCTGTTACACCATTTGGGAATGATTTATAAAGTTCATAAATATATTCTTTAAAATTCTCGTAACTATCGTTCTGAGGGCCATTCCATTCACCGGGAATAAGATAATCAGGCATAGCAACACCCAAGCTTTTTGCATAACCCAGAACCTGATTAAATACACCTTCTATAACACTAACGTCAATTTTAACATCAAGGGTTTCATTTTTGAACATTTCCGGAACGAATGTACCGGGGAAGCGGAACGGAAGACCATATTCGCCTGCAAGCTCAAGAGTTTTTGTAAGCACTTCGAAGCGACCTGTTTCGATTCCGTAAAGAGAACCCATATGATTATCAAGATGAGACGGCTCAACACCAAAGGATTTGAAACGAGCTATCTGTGCTCTGATTTCGCCTTCAACCTCAGAAAGAACACAATTCTTTTCGAAGCCATCAGATTCATAATACATAAAATCCTCTTCATCTCTTAATGAATCGGTGTTGTTATGAGCAATGGGACCCCATCTGTAGTTGCCCCATTCACTTGTAAATGTAAGGTGCACACCTACGGCATATTCCGGATGAGCCGCCGCCCATTTACCCGCTTCTTTAGCCCAAGGGCATGGAGTCATAATTGTGGATGATGTTATTCCGCCTTTTTCGAATAAATCCATTACAGCCATATTGGAAGAATGATTCATTCCGAAATCATCTGCATTGATAATTAAATACTTATCCATTCGGCACGCCTCTTTTTTAAATTGATTATTTATCTTTTCTCTCTGCTTCTTCAAATAAATCAGAAAGACTTTTTATTTCTGTTTTTCCGTCTGTTTCCGTTTTTTCGGCAACGTCTTTTTTTCCGTCAGCTTCTTTTTTATCTGTATCAGCAGCCTTACTTTCTGCTTTTTCTGCTGTTGCATTTTTTGCCGCATTAATCTTCTTCTTTTTAAATATGAAAAGAAGAACAATTCCTCCGATTGCTAACACCCATATTATTACGAGCACAATTATAAGAAGTGCAACCGGAATTCCGTTGCCTTTACCTGTATCAACAGCTTGATTTGAAACATTTTCAACTGTTGTTGCATCTGAAGAAACCTCAATTGCACTGGCATCACCACCGATTATCGATTGGTAATAAAGGACTTCCGCAGCCTTTATTACATCTTCGGTAATGTTTCCGTCAACAGTCAATTTATTTTCGTGCTGAAGTTTTTTTACTACTGCAACAGTATCTTCATCAAGAACACCGGTTATGCCGTTATCGTTCAAACCAAATCCTGTATAAATAAAAATCCACTGAAGCCATTTAATTGTTTCGTCTTCATCCCCTGCAACAAAAGTAGCAGTAGGCTTTGTATAAGGATTTGATTCAGCAGCATAGTCAACAGTTTCACCGGTAGCCAATGTTTCGGATACCGATGGAGCAGTTGTTGCTACCTCAGAAGGAGCCTGAGTAGCCGCAGGTACAGGAATAATCAAACCAATATCTGCAGAAGTCGTATTTACAGGAACAGTTGTATTAACTGTGGTACCTGAACCGCTACCACCTAAACCGCCTCCAAATATACCACCAAAAGCATCACCTATACCACCGGCAATACCACCAAAAGCATCGCCCACACCACCAAAAGCATCGCCTATTCCTCCCAGAGAATCGCCAAATCCGCCAATGGTGTCACCAAGTCCGCTTGTATCAACGCCACCAAGCATATCACCTATATCACCGGAAGAATCAGAACCTATTCCTCCAACAACATCACCAATAATATCCCCCAGAGCATTACCGGTAGTTGTTTCAATTTTTGCTGCATAGTGATTTTTCATAGTTGCTATAGTTACATCGTCTTTACCTATACCAACTGTACCACATACTGCAATACAAATTGAAATAGAAAGAATTATACTGCATAAAGCCTTAAATTTTCTGTTCATTGTTTTATTCATCCTCAAAAATATCTTTTAACCGATGTATTATATCACACAAACAAACTTTTTGGCAATAGAATAAATCAACATTCCTCATTTGCAACAGTTTTATACATATCTTTTTATACACATATTACAAAACATATTAAAAAAAGTAAAAAGAACCCCGAGAAAAATCGGAGTTCTTTAAAAAGTATATCAATTATGCTTCAAGATTTAGAATTTTCTCGGGATTCTGGAAAAATTCTTCCATTTTTGAAAGGAATGGTCTTACCTCTCCGAAATCAAGAGCTCTGTGGTCAAAGCAGATATTAAGAGGAAGGATTGTTTTGATTTCAATCTTCTCGTTACCATCTTCATCCTTAACAACAACAGGTCTTCTCTGCATTGAGCCAATACAAATGACACAAACCTGAGGAGGAATAACCATAAGCATTGCACATTCGCCTGAAAGACCTCTTGTATCTGCACCAATGTTAGAAACAGTAATTGTTCCTTGCTTAAGGTCTTTATATGTAATTCTTTCTGTTTCGGGAATTGCCTCGTAAGCTTTCTTTTCTTCACCCTTAAGAAGATGTATTTTATGCTTTTTATTAGTATTTGCACCGTAAAGTCTTTTTATAGCTTTAAGAATATGACCTTTTTTCAGTTTGTCAATAGTGTCATTGAAAGAAACTGAATATAAAGCCTCTGTAAGATTTGTTTTTTCAAGTCTGCGGTTAATATCTGCCTGATATTCTGCAATTTCCTTAAGAGTTTTATTGCCCATATCCTTCATTGTAATGGTCATCATTTCGCCACTGGGAAGAATCCACGGAACAGAAATATCGATATTATCAAAAACAGTAACCTTACCTCTTACAAGACCCTTTTCAAAATGCATATGAGCATTGATTACAGGGTCTGCTTCAATTGCCTCAGCAATTGCCTTAAGAAGAACAGCATTAAAAGTAATTTTTGCACCGCTGTCACCCTGATGCTCTGCTGTAAACTTTTTAAATTCTTCAACAAATTTTGTAACGTCGGGTTCATATTGGTAGCTAACGTGAGGAATATTCTGCCAACTTTCAGTTGTCATATTCGCAACAATTTTTCTTTGAATACCAAATCTCGTAACACTTTTGACTGCCATATTTTAACACCTTTCGTAAATATATTTGAAATTTGCAAATAATAACCATAAAATTTCAAGGATTAAGGATTTGTACTCCTACAACCCCATTCTGTGATAAAAATTATAACAAAGCAAAAAATGAATGTCAATTCACTGAACCAAAAAAATGAAATGCAATTCAAATTTTTGGGGAAATGAACAAAGAAAAAAAACAGAAAATATAAAAATTCTACAATATGATATTACGTATTTGTTAACAAATTATTAAGATAAATAAATATTCTTATTCTCTTGTGATTTAAAAATCTCTATGGTAAAATATAGACATTATTTAATAGGTCAAAGGTGACACTATGAAAATCGTAAATAAAATCCTTTATAAATTGCATATAAAAAAACCACCCCGTCCGAATTTTTCGCCTTCGGGGAGTTTACCCGATTCCATAAAAGACATTCTGCAGGAAGCAGAGCTTAACACCGATTCAATTATTCATTTTTTTAAGACCGATATGATTGGTGCGGAATCCTTCGGCGATTGCTATATTATGTTCGATGAAAAGGGCGTTTATATTGCAGAAATTGAAGAACCCCAAATTCCCAAAAAGGAGAAAAAGAAAAAAACTTCTCCACCTAAGCCTGTTCTTCGAAAAATAACTGCTTTACCAATTGAAGAAATTGATGAGATTTTTGCAGAGCAATATCTGGCAACGGGGCAGTTGACATATAAATACAATAATGAATATTTTTCTTTAGGTTATTTTTCAATTGGTCTTCTTTCAAAAGCAGATACATTCAGGAAAATATTCAACACATTTAAAGAGGGCAAGAATTATCAGCAATATATAATTGGAGTTAAAGAAGCCTCCTGTCAGAAATGCGGTGCACCTGTCCCCAACGGCACACATTTCTGTAAAGACTGCGTAAGCAAAAATTCCACAATCAAAAGACTTTTCTCTTTTTTCGGTGATGTTAAATGGAAAATGGTTTTCATACTGCTTTTCATTCTTTTCAGCAATGCTTTAAATCTTTTAATCCCTCAATTCAGCACCCAAAAGCTCTATGACGAGGTTTTAAACCCCGGCAACACTTTAGGTTACGATGCTCTTCTGAAAGGACTTTTCACAGTTGTTCTTTCAATGGCAGCAATAAAAATATTTAATCAGCTTTTCACTCTTATTTATCAATACCTTGTTGCAGGTATGCTTCCGAAAGTAATTTACAGTATAAAAATCAAAATATTTAAAGCGATGCAACGACTTTCCGTTGGTTTTTATACCCACAAGCAAACAGGCTCTTTAATGGAACGTGTAACAAGAGATTCAAATAACATTTACTGGTTCTTTGTTGACGGTTTCCCCTACCTTATCGGTAACGCAATAACTGTTGCAGGTATTGTTATTATAATGTTCGCAACCAGTGTTAAATTGACTTTAGCATCTCTTCTGGCGGCATCAGTAATTTTTATATGCTACCCTATATTCAACAAAATCTTCAAAAAAATGCACCACAAGGTATGGGTTCAGCATTCTCGTTTAACCTCAAAGGTAAGCGATAACATAAACGGTCACAGAATTATCAAAGCTTTCTCTAAAGAAGATGATGAGCTTACTGCATTTAACAAAATCAGCGGTAAAGTAAAAGAGGCAGAAATAACCGTTGCCAATGCAGAAAACACTGTTTTTCCTGTTCTTTCAATATTCATTTATCTTATAGGTGCGCTTGTTCTGGGTTACGGCGGTGTTCTTTGCATTACCACAAATGAGCTTACAATTGGTGAGCTTCTCACCTTTGTAGTTTATCTACAGATGATTCAGGGACCCATTGATTTTCTTTCATGGGTTTCAAACTGGTGGGCTCGTTGCGTAGACTCTGCTCAGCGTGTTTTTGAAATTATGGACACCGAACCTGATGTTAAAGACATCGAAAATCCTGTTATCCTTGAAAATTTCAAAGGCGAAATTGAACTTAATGAATTACAGTTCGAATATGAACCTGCCCATCCCATTATCAAGAACCTTTCCCTTAAAATAAACGAGGGTGAAATGCTTGGTATTGTGGGCAAAACCGGAGCAGGTAAAACTACAATTTCAAACCTTATTGCACGTCTGTATGACCCTAAAGAAGGCGTTGTAAAAATAGACGGACACGATGTTAAAGAACTTTCCTCAAAGCAGTTGAGAAAGAATATCGGTATCGTTTCCCAAGATATTTTCTTATTTATGGGAACTATTGCCGACAATATAAGATACGCTCGTCCCGATGCCACAAACGACGAGGTTATCGCCGCTGCAAAAGCAGCATCTGCCCACGGATTTATTTCAAAGCTTCCCGATGGCTATGAAACCTGGGTCGGTTCAGGCGGTCAGGATTTATCAGGCGGTGAAAGGCAAAGAATTTCAATTGCCCGAACCATTATTCAAAACCCGAAAATCCTTATTCTTGACGAAGCAACCGCCGCAATGGACACAGAAACCGAAAGAAATATTCAGAATTCTCTTTCCGAGCTAAAAGCAGGCAGAACAACCATTGCCATTGCTCACAGACTTTCCACATTAAGAGATGCAGATAAGCTTGCGGTAATTGATGATGGCGAATGTATTGAATTCGGCACCTTTGATGAGCTTATGGAAAAGAAAGGTGCATATTACAAACTCTTCAAGCTTCAGGAAGAAGCTTTAAAATTCATAGGTATAGAACAAGAAACAGAAGAAAGGGAGGAAAAAGAAAATGAATGATAACAAGCTTTCAATTACATTTTTAGAACCCGACAAATGTAATTTCTCCTTTAACCAAAACGGATTTCTTGTGCTTTGGTTTGATGGTGAAAACAAAGGCAGAGTTAAGCTCATAAGAAGCTACCCTTATTCTCTTACTGATGAATATATCTGCGTTCATGATATTGAAGATAACGAAATCGGCATCATAAGGGATTTAAAAGAGCTCGACAAAGAGTCTCTTGATTCCGCAAATAAAGAACTGCAAAACAGGTATTACTGCCCTGTAATAACATCAGTTAAAAACATTAAAGAGCGTATGGGCCATTTTTATTTCGATGTTGTCATTGACGGCAAGGATAAGAGCTTCACTGTAAGAGATTTAACAAGAAACCTTCGTTCTGCTAACGAAAGCACTCTTCTTATTTTTGATGTTGACGGCAACCGTTACATTATTCCCGACCAAGAAAAAATCGAACAGAAAAGCAGAAGGCTTTTAGAGCCATATTTATATTGATTATGGAAAATAAAACCGTACATTTTGATATTTCTCCCGAGGGTAAGGTTTGTGACGGCATATTAACTCTTTGTGACGGCTACATTCTGAAAAACCTTGATGGAAAAGAAGAAAAATTTAATATTGCCGGTATCGAAGAAGCGGTTCAACTGACAGATATTGGTTGCGGTAAGCTTGAGCTTAAGCCTCAAGGCGCAAAAAGTGACGGCAGTGAAAATATCACTGTCTGCCGTTTTTCAATGAGCTGTGTTGGCGAAATAGGTGAATTGGTTAAGGTTCTTAACCACTATTTTGAAAGTGGCGAAATGCTGTCACTGAATACAGAGGATTTACCAATTTGCCCCAAATGCCACCGTCATTACCCCAGAGGTATGAACGCCTGTATGTTCTGCGTAAAGAAATCCTATGTATTTTCACGAGCATTCGGCTATTTCAAGCCCTATTTAAAATCAGTTATCGGAGCAGGAATCATTCTAACGCTTGCTAACATATTAGGGGCAATTATGCCAATGTTCAACTCCATTCTCATTGACCATTATTTAGTACCTGTAGAAAATGCAACCCCTTATTTTGAATCTCGCACAACCGGTATTATTGCAATTGCGCTTTTAATGTCATTGACCTTCGCTTTTTCAAAAGTGTTGAGCATTATAAGTAATCGAATAACCAACCGCGTCGGTTCAAATTTCTCGGACGATCTGAGAAATCTTGTATATTCAAAAATACAAGAGCTTTCACTTTCATCAATGTCGGGAAAATCTGCAGGTAATCTCATACACAGAGTTACAAAAGATACAGAACGAGTAAAAGAATTTTTCAATCAGCAAGGCAGATATTTAATCGAGCAAGTGATTATGTTCACCGTTATTCTGATTATTCTTTTCTCAACCAATGTAACCCTTACCATTGCGGTTATAATACCAATACCCATTGGCGTTTTGTTTATGTCAACCTTCCGCCATTCAACAATGCTTCGTTATCACAAGCAATGGCGAGTTGACTCAAAAGCAACTTCAATCCTTCATGATATTATTAAAGGTATAAGGGTTGTTAAAGCCTTTGGTAATGAAGAAAGAGAAATTGAAAAATTCTCAAAATACTCAAAAAAGCTTGCAGATGTTGCCGCATCTAACGAAAAATATTGGGCAGTCACCTTCCCACTCGTTGGTAACTTTATGGCATTGGGCGAATTCCTTGTGCTTATAATCGGCGGTAAAATGGTTCTTGACGGCAAATTGACCTTAGGTGAATTAACCCGTTTCAACTTGTATTTAGGCTTTCTTTACGCCCCTCTTCGTTGGATGTCCGTTTTCCCGAGAAGAGTTGCAGACTGTTCAACAAGCCTCGTAAAGATTTATGAAATACTTGACGAAACACCGCAGATGGTTGCAACCAACGAACCCAAGAAACTGAACTCCGCAGGTGCGGTTAAATTTGAGGGTGTAACCTTTGGTTATAAATCCTATGAACCTGTTCTTAAAAACATAAATCTTAATATTAACCCCGGTGAAATGATTGGTCTTGTTGGTCATTCGGGCGCAGGTAAATCAACAATGATTAACCTTTGTATGCGCCTTTATGACCCATCTTTGGGTAAAATCACCATTGACGGAGTTGATATAAAAGATATACCTCCTGAAGAATTGAGAAACAGTATCGGTGTTGTTTTCCAGGAAACCTATCTCTTCTCGGGAACAATATTTGATAACATTGCTTATGCTCGTCCCAATGCTTCACTTGATGAAGTTATTGCAGCGGCAAAAGCGGCAAACGCTCATGAATTTATAACAAAGCTTCCCGATGGATATAATACCACCATAGGCGAAAACGGACACTCACTTTCAGGCGGTGAAAGGCAAAGAGTGAGCATCGCAAGAGCAATTCTCAAAAACCCGAAAATACTTATTCTTGACGAAGCAACAAGCTCTCTTGACCCCGAAACAGAGATCAAAATTCAGGAAGCGCTTACAAGACTTATTGAAGGCAGAACAACCATCGCAATTGCCCACAGGCTTTCAACCCTTAAAAATGCAAACAGACTTGTTGTTATTGAAAAAGGCAGAATTGCTGAGGTAGGATCTCATAATGAGCTTATCGCCCAAGGCGGAATATATGCAAATCTCGTTGCCGCTCAAAGACAAACAAGTTCATTACATTAAAAAATGTGTTCGGTTTTCCGAACACATTTTTTGTTGTATTTTTATTTTTTATATGATATAATCAACCTGTCTAACACATTAATTGGTGGGTGTAAAATGAAAAAATCAAAGATTATTGGTTGTATTATAGTTTCCTTAGTTATGGTAGCTCTTATTGGTCTTTATGTATATGATGTTGTATTTTTAAAGAAACCATATACAGAAAACCTTACAAGATTTCTGGCTATATTTGTTGGTTTAATAGGAACAATGATAAAACTCTTTGCAGGGAACTCAAGACGCCGTCCACTTGAATTTTATTCTAAGCAATATGATGAAGACATTCGCTATGCTTTTAAAGATAATAAAGTTGCAAGAAAAAAGCTTCTTTGTGCTTTAAGGCTTTATAATGAAAACAATTACAAAAAAGCAATAAAATACTTTACGCAGTTAACTAAAGATATTCAAAATGAGCATGATGCTTATGCAGTATATGTTTTTGCTGCAAACTGTTTCTCAGAATGTGGAATACATAACGAAGCAATAAAAATTTACTATCAGCTTTTAAAATACATTCCTAATAATTCTACCGTTCATAATAATTTATCATATGAGCATCTGAAGGATGGTAATTTTGATTTAGCTATGCAACATATTGATGAAGCATTGAGAATTGACCCCTACTCACATATAACATACGCAAACAAAGCAAATTGCTTTTTTTATCAATATAAGCTCGATGAAACAATTGAAAATGCAAAAAAGGCTTTAGAATTAAAAAACAATGACACAAACTCCGCAGGCTTGCTTGCAATTGTATATTCTTTAAAAAATGATAAAGAAAACTCGGAAAAGTATTTCAGAATTGCAGTCAACAACGGCAAAAACCCAAAAGATATTAACGATGCAATTGAATTCTATACAACTGAAAGAGCCGAAATATTACAAGAAATAAAAGAAGAAGAAGAAAAGAACCCGCTCGAATGAGCGAGTTCTTCATTTTTATTTGAAATATTTTACAGCTGCTTTGAACATCTGAATATCATAGTTACCTTCAACATTCTTATAAAGTCCATCGCCGATACGCTCGCTGTGACCCATTTTACCGAATACTCTGCCGTCAGGTGATGTGATACCTTCGATAGCAAACATAGAGTCGTTAGGGTTAAAGTGAACATCAACAGTTGCGTTGCCCTCAAGGTCAACATACTGAGTTGCAATCTGTCCGTTTTCAGCAAGCTTTCTGATAAGTTCTTCGCTTGCAAGGAAACGACCCTCACCGTGAGAAATCGGAACATTGTAAATATCGCCAACCTCTGTAAGTGCCAACCAGGGAGATTTGTTAGAAGCAATTCTTGTTCTTACAATTCTTGACTGGTGACGGGCGATTGTGTTGTAGGTAAGAGTGGGACAGTTTTCATCTGTATCAATAATCTTACCATAGGGCACAAGACCGAGTTTGATAAGTGCCTGGAAGCCGTTACAGATACCGCACATAAGACCATCACGATTATCAAGAAGGTCTGTAACACCATCTTTAACCTTAGCGTTACGGAAGAATGCAGTAATGAATTTAGCAGAACCATCGGGTTCGTCACCACCGGAGAAGCCACCGGGAATGAAAATCATCTGTGCATCTTTAAGCTTTGTTGAGAATTCTTCAACACTTGCAGTAATATCTGCAGATGAACGGTTCTTGATAACAATAATTTCGGGCTCTGCACCTGCGTCACGAACTGCCTTTGCACTATCAAATTCGCAGTTTGTTCCGGGGAACGCAGGAATCAAAATCTTGGGTTTAGCAACCTTGATTGCAGGAGCTTTTCTTTCTGTTGCAGAGAATGAGAAATTCTCAACAGGTGTATTGGTATCAGGAATGTTACAGCTATAAACGCTTTCAAGCTTATCCTCGTAAATTCCGAGAACCTCTGTTAAATCAAGAGCTTCTGCACCATAGGAGAATACTGCCTTTTCAGTAACTGTACCGATAAATGTTGCATCAGTAATATCTTCTGTTGCTTCAACAAGGAATGTTGCATAGTTATATTTGAAGAGGTCTGCAACAGTTAAAGCGTCTGCAAAGTCGAAGCCAAAACCGTTACCGAATGCCATTTTCATAACTGCTTCAGCAATACCGCCCATACCGGGTGTATAGCAGGAAACTGCTTTACCTTCACGAAGAAGAGCACAAACTTTATCAAATACTTTAAGAAGAGAAGTTGTTTCGGGAAGTCCGTTTTCATCAAAGTCGGGAGTAATAAGGTAAACCTTGTTGCCCGCCTTTTTGAATTCGGGAGAAACAATATCTTTAACCTTTTCGGTTGTAACTGCGAAAGAAACGAGTGTGGGAGGAACATCCAAATCCTCGAATGTACCGCTCATTGAGTCCTTACCACCGATAGAACCGATGCCAAGGTTTTTCTGTGCTTTGAATGCACCAAGAAGAGCTGCAAGGGGTTTGCCCCAACGCTTGCTGTCTTTACCAACTCTTTCGAAATATTCCTGGAATGTAAGATATACATCCTCGAACTTTGCACCTGTTGCAATAAGCTTGCAAACTGATTCAACAACTGCAAGGTATGCACCGTGATAGGGGCTCTTTTCTGTGATAAAGGGATTGTAACCCCATGACATAAGAGAGCAATCATCTGTGTGCTTTTTCTCAACGGAAATCTTCTGTACCATTGCCTGAATGGGAGTAAGCTGATTTTTACCGCCGAAGGGCATAAGGACTGTGCCTGCACCGATAGTTGAGTCAAAGCGTTCGGAAAGACCGCGTTTTGAGCAGATATTAAGGTCATCTGCCATAGCTTTCATATTATCTGTGAAGCTACCGCTGATTTCTTTATCGTAGGATTCGGGTTTAGAAGTTTCAACATCAACGTGCTTATCTGCACCGTTTGAGTTAAGGAAATCACGACTGATGTCACAGATAACCTTACCATTCCAATGCATAACAAGTCTTGCCTGTTCTGTTACCTTTGCAACAGGGCAAGCCTGCAAGTTTTCAGTTGCAGCAAGCTCTAAGAATCTTTCAACATTTTCTTTTTCAATAACAACTGCCATTCTTTCCTGAGATTCTGAAATAGCAAGTTCTGTACCGTCAAGACCTTCATATTTCTTGGGAACTGCGTTAAGGTCGATTTCAAGACCGTCTGCAAGCTCACCGATAGCAACTGAAACACCGCCTGCACCGAAGTCGTTGCAACGTTTAATCATTCTTGTTGCTTCTTTATTTCTGAAAAGTCTCTGGAGCTTTCTTTCTTCGGGAGCATTACCCTTCTGAACCTCTGCACCGCAGGTTTCAAGAGAATCTGCTGTGTGAGATTTTGAAGAACCTGTTGCACCGCCGCAACCGTCACGACCTGTGCTACCACCGAGAAGAATAACTATATCACCGGGATCGGGACATTCACGGCGAACATTCTCCTGAGGAGCTGCAGCAACAACCGCACCAATTTCCATACGCTTCGCAGCATAACCGGGATGATAAATTTCATCAACAATACCTGTTGCAAGACCAATCTGATTACCGTAAGAAGAATAACCTGCAGCAGCAGTTGTAACAATTGTTCTCTGGGGAAGCTTACCTTTGATTGTTTCGCTGACAGGCTTCAAGGGGTCAGCAGCACCCGTAACACGCATTGCACCATAAACATAAGCACGACCTGAAAGAGGGTCACGGATTGCACCACCGATACAGGTTGCAGCACCACCGAAGGGTTCAATTTCTGTGGGGTGGTTATGTGTTTCATTCTTAAAGAGAAGAAGCCAGGGTTCACTTACACCGTCAACATCAACATTGATTTTAACAGTACAAGCATTGATTTCTTCGGATTCATCAAGCTTGGGAAGCTTGCCGTTTTCTTTAAGATATTTAACTGCAACAGTTGCTAAATCCATAAGGCAGATAGGGTTTGTTCTGCCAAGCTCTTTTCTTGTTGCAATATATTCTTCGTAAGCACTCTGAAGAAGTTCGTCTTCAAAGGTTACATTGTCAATAACAGTAAGGAATGTAGTGTGACGGCAGTGGTCAGACCAATAAGTATCAATCATTCTGATTTCTGTTATTGTAGGGTCGCGGTCTTCGGATTTGAAATAATCCTGACAGAATGCAATATCATCAGCATCCATAGCAAGACCAAAATCCTTAACAAACTGCTCAAGACCTGCTCTGTCGAGCTTAATGAAACCTTCAAGAGTTTTAACCTCTGTGGGAATTTCATATTTCATCTCAAGAGTTTCGTATGTTTCAAGAGTTGCTTCTCTTGATTCAACGGGGTTAATAACGTGTTTCTTGATTTCTGCAACATCTTCTGCAGAAAGTACACCATAAAGAGCATAAACCTTTGCAGACTTCACTGTGGGACGGTCACCCTGAGAGATAATCTGAATACATTGTGCAGCAGAGTCTGCTCTCTGGTCAAACTGACCGGGTAAAAATTCAACTGCGAAAACAGTTGCACCCTCTAAATCAACATCGCTTGTTGCAATATCAAGCTGAGGCTCAGAGAAAACTGTTTTGATTGCATAATTGAAAAGCTCTTCTGTGATGTTTTCTGCATCATAACGGTTAATAACACGAACATCAGTGAGGTTTTTGATACCTAAAAGTGTACGGGCATCACCTAAAAGAGCTTTTGCTTCATGAGCAAGTTCTTTTTTCTTTTCTACATAAACTCTATATACCATATCTGTTAATCCTCCAAAACTGCAAGAGCTTTTGCGCCTATATCATTACGATAGAAAGCATTATCAAAGCTGATTTGTTTTACAAGTGCATAAGATGATTTAACTGCATCTTTAAGGTTATCTTCAACAGCAGTAACACCTAAAACACGACCACCGTTTGTGAGAAGCTTACCATCTTTAAGAGAAGCGCCCGCAACATAAACATTACCTTCAATCTCTTCAGGAATGTTCATTTCAAAGCCTTTGTCATAGCTTACAGGGTAACCCTTTGATGCCATAATTACGCAACAAGCACTTTTTTCGCTGAATTTAACTTCTGTATCAGCAAGTGTACCGTTGGTTGTTGCTTTCATAATAGTGAGCAAGTCACTTTCAAGAAGAGGTAAAACAACCTGAGTTTCAGGGTCACCAAAACGGCAGTTATATTCAATAACCTTGGGTCCGTTGGGAGTGAGCATAAGTCCGAAATAAAGGCAACCTTTAAAGGTTCTACCTTCTTTATTCATTGCATCAATTGTAGGAAGGAAAATTTTCTCCATACATTCTTCTGCAATCTCTTTTGTATAGTAGGGGTTGGGAGCAATTGTACCCATACCTCCTGTGTTAAGACCTGTATCATTGTCCCCTGCTCTCTTGTGGTCCATTGATGAAATCATTGGAACAACAGTTTTTCCGTCTGTGAAAGAAAGAACAGAAACTTCGGGGCCTGTAAGGAATTCCTCGATAACAATATTGTCACCGCTTGTGCCGAACATTTTATCCTGCATCATTGAAACAACTGCTGCTTTTGCTTCTTCTCTTGTGTTAGCAATAATAACGCCTTTACCCAGAGCAAGTCCGTCAGCCTTGATAACTGTAGGAATAGGAGCTGTTTCAAGGTATTCGAGAGCTTTTTCCATATCATTGAACACTTCATAAGCTGCAGTAGGAATACCGTATTTTTTCATAAGGTTCTTTGAGAAAACCTTGCTACCCTCAATGATAGCTGCATTGCCTTTAGGTCCAAAACAAGGAATACCTTTCTCTTCAAGAGCATCAACGCAACCGAGTACCAACGGATCGTCGGGAGCAACAACCGCATAATCAATGCCGTTTGCAACTGCAAATTCAACAATTTTCTCAATATCCTTTGCACCGATATCAACAAGAGTTGCATCCTTTGCCATACCACCGTTACCGGGAAGAGCAAAAATCTCTGTAACCTCTTTGTTTTCTTTTATCTTCTTGATGATGGCGTGTTCACGTCCGCCACCACCTACAACCATTATCTTCATTTTTATACCTCTATTAATGATGGAAGAGTCTCATGCCTGTGAAGGACATAGTGATTCCATATTTGTTACAGCATTCAATAACAACATCATCACGGATTGAACCACCGGGTTCTGCAATATATTTAACACCGCTCTTCTTTGCGCGTTCAATATTATCGCTGAAGGGGAAGAATGCGTCTGAACCGAGAGCTACACCATCAATAGTTGCGAAATATGCTTTAACATCTTCATCGGTAAGGGGTTCAGGCTGAGATGTAAAGTATTTCTGCCAGTTACCGTCTGCGCAAACATCTTCTTCGTTTTTGTTGATGTAGCCGTCAATAACATTGTCTCTGTCAGGTCTGCCAAGAGTATCCTTGAAAGGAAGATTAAGAACCTTTTCGTGCTGACGAAGGAACCATGTATCTGCCTTTGTACCTGCAAGACGTGTGCAGTGAATTCTTGACTGCTGACCTGCGCCAACACCGATTGCCTGACCGTCAACTGCATAGCAAACAGAGTTTGACTGAGTATATTTAAGAGTGATAAGTGCGATTATAAGGTCACGAACTGCACTTTCGGGCATATCTTTATTTTCTGTAACAATATTTTTGAGAAGTTCTGCATTGATTTCAAAATTGTTTCTTCCCTGCTCAAAGGTAATGCCGTAAACCTGCTTATGTTCAATGGGAGCAGGAACATAATCGGGGTCAATCTTAACGATATTGTAGTTACCTTTTCTCTTTGATTTAAGAATTTCAAGAGCTTCGGGCTCATAACCGGGAGCGATAATACCATCAGAAACCTCGCGCTGAATGAGCTTTGCAGTTGTAACATCGCAAACATCTGAAAGAGCAACCCAGTCACCGAAGGAGCACATTCTGTCTGTACCTCTTGCTCTTGCATATGCGCAAGCGAGAGGAGATTCATCAAGACCTTCGATGTCGTCAACGAAGCAAGCTTTTTTAAGCTTATCGGAGAGAGGCACACCTACTGCAGCAGATGTGGGGCTAACGTGCTTAAAGGATGTTACCGCAGGAAGACCGAGTGCTTCTTTAAGCTCTTTAACCAACTGCCAGGAGTTGAAAGCATCAAGGAAGTTAATAAAACCGGGACGACCGCAGAGGATTTCAATAGGAAGCTCACTGCCGTCTGCCATAAAGATTTTTGCGGGTTTCTGGTTGGGGTTGCAACCATATTTCAATTCAAATTCTTTCATTACGATAATCTCCTTATTTATTCTTGTTAACTATTCTGGAATCATATTTACCTGTTTCAAGGTCAATATATCTTACGAAAAGAGAAACCTTGTTATCTTCGTTAAGGTTTTTCCAGATAATATCTGTTAATGTGTCAATATCAACATCGGGAAGCTCCAATGTTTTGGGTTCGCCCTCAAAGCTGGGAAGAGGGTTGCCATCGCATTTATATGTATGAATGAATTTTGCTTTTCCGGGAAGAGGATTTGAGTAAGCAAATGTATATCTCTGGCAAGAAGAACCATCACCATCTGCAGACTTGAGAATTGACATTGCATAGTTCATATCGCCATTTTCAAGACGGATGATACCTGAAATACGGGGTGTGTAGTTAGGCGCATCGTCTTCAAATTCACGGGTACGAAGAGATTGCTCAAAGGTCATCTGCTTGTCCATTAATTCATAGATTGTATCGGTCTGGTCTCCGTTTGTAACAATAGTTTTATTGCCTAAAACTCTGACGGGAGCATAGATAATAAGGTGGGGGTCAACCATTTTTGACTCATCAAAAGCCTGAGTTCTGATGCCTTCGCCATCTTCAACAAAAACTCTGTTTCTGCTGTTTTCGCTTCTGCCCATAATAAAATAAGCAGTAACAGCTTTTTTAGAATCGGCACTCTTACCGATTATGATACCTCTGCCATGATATGCAAGAGAATTAAGTTCATTTTCAAGATTTCTGATTTCCATTATTATCTATCCTTTCAATAAAATCATTTACCTTATCTATCCCTCTTTTTTTGTGAAACAAAAAAGGAGGGGGGACCGCGTTAGCGGTGGGTGGTACTATTCCTTAATAACAGTTTTGTTGTCAACAACCTCAACTTTCCCATCACAGAAAAGCTGAACTGCTTTAGGAAGAATTTTCCATTCTGCCTGTTCCATTATTCTCTTCTGAAGAGTTTCAGGTGTATCACCTTCAACAACCTCAACTGCCTTTTGAAGAATAATAGGACCTGCATCACATTCCGCAGTAACAAAATGAACTGTTGCACCTGAAACCTTAACACCCTTTTCCAAAGCACATTCGTGAACGTGAAGACCATAAAAGCCTTTTCCGCAGAATGAGGGTATAAGTGCGGGGTGAACATTTATCATTTTGTTTTTGAATGTATCGCAAACATTTTCATCAAGAATTGTCATAAAGCCTGCATATACTACAAGGTCTGCTTTCTCTTCAAGAAGGGCATCTCTCATTGCAACGCTGTATGAAGCAATATCTGAATATTCTTTTCTTATAAGAGTTCTTGTTTTAATTCCGTTATTTTCTGCACGGGTAAGAGCGTAAGCATCTGCTTTGGAAGCAATAACGCAAGTGATTTTACCTGCGCCAAGCTCTCCCCTTTTCTCTGCATCAATAAGAGCCTGAAGATTTGTTCCGCCACCGGAAACAAGAACAACAATATTTTTTGTATCGGGCATTTTCTTACCTCAATTATTCTAAAATAATCTTATCTTCGCCTTCAATAATTTCACCGATTACGTAAGCATCAATGTCATTATCTTTAAGGGTTGCAATAGCAAGTTCTACTTCGTTTGCAGGAACAACGATGCTCATACCAACACCCATATTATATGTATTGAACATATCGCGTTCGGGAATATTGCCCCATTTAGCAATTACATCAAAAATAGGAAGAACCTTAACAGCTGACTTATCAATTTTTGCACACAAGCCATCGGGAATGCTTCTTGGAATGTTTTCATAGAAGCCACCGCCTGTGATATGTGAAATACCTTTTACATTAACTTTTTCTGTAAGAGCAAGAACAGGCTTAACATAAATTTTTGTAGGAACAAGTAAAGCTTCGGCAATGCTTTTGCCGCCTAATTCTTCACGCTCAACATAAAGCTCGGGATTGTTGTTATCAATATCAAAAACCTTACGGCATAAGCTGAAACCATTTGAATGAATACCTGTTGAGGGAAGAGCGATAACAACATCACCGGCGGACATCTTGCTGTTATCAATCATTTTGGGCTTATCTACTATACCCACTGCAAAACCTGCAAGGTCATAATCTTCAACGGGCATTAAACCGGGGTGCTCTGCAGTTTCGCCACCTGTAAGTGCGCAACCTGACTGAACGCAACCTTCTGCAACACCGCTTACAATTTCAGCGATTTTTTCAGGAATATTTTTACCGCAAGCAATATAGTCAAGGAAATACAAGGGCTTTGCACCAACGCAAACAATATCGTTTACACACATAGCAACTGCATCAATACCAATTGTATCGTGTTTATCCATAAGAATAGCTAATTTAACTTTTGTACCGCAACCATCAGTACCTGAAACCAACACAGGATGCTCCATACCCTTAGCAAAACCAAGGTCAAAGCAACCGCCAAAGCCACCAACATCATCCATTGAACCTTCGTTACGAGTTCTTGCAATGTGTTTTTTCATAAGTTCAACTGCTTTGTAACCTGCAGTAATGTCAACACCTGCTGCTGCATAACTTTCTGATCTTGAATTATTCATATCTATTCTCCTATAAATTATTTGATTATTTATAAACTGATAAATCAGCCTTTACCATTCCAACAATATGTGCAAAGATCTTCTTCGGGAAGTCCGATTGCTTTAACGATACCTTCTAAAGACTGGAATTCAAGGGAAGCAAAATGAAGCTTTTCGCAAATTGCTTTTCTCATTTTTGCACCACGCTCTGTTGAAGCATCACTGTATTCATCAAGGTGATTAAATCCTTCTTCACCCTCAAGCTCCATAATAGTGGCTCTTGAAATAAGCTCCATATCACTTGTTCCTCTTGAGAAGTTAAGAAACTTACACCCATACATAATTGGAGGACAAGCAGAACGCATATGAACTTCTTTTGCTCCGTTTTCATAAAGAAATTCAACAGTTTCACGAAGCTGAGTACCTCTTACGATACTGTCATCAACGAAAAGAAGTTTTTTACCTTTAATAAGCTCGTGAACAGGAATCTGTTTCATTTTAGCAACCCTGCTACGCTCTCTCTGGTTAGATGGCATAAAGCTACGGGGCCAGGTGGGAGTGTATTTAATGAAAGGACGAGCGAAAGGCACACCGCTTTCATTTGCATAACCGATAGCGTGAGGCGTACCTGAATCAGGAACACCGCTTACATAGTCAATGTTCTGAGCCTCGTCCAACATTTTATCGGTCTGAGCCATAATCTTTCCGTTTTCATATCTCATTGCCTCAACATTTCTGCCTTCATAGCAGGATGTAGGGTAACCATAATATGACCAAAGGAAAGCACAAATTTTCTTTTTTTCTCTTGCGGGAGCAAGAACCTTAACCTCCTCAGCAGAAATTTCAACAATTTCTCCCGGTCCTAACTCTTTATAGTCCTCAAAGCCTAATTTTTTATAAGCAAAATCTTCAAATGAAACACAGAAGCCATCTTCACGTTTTCCGATAAGAACAGGAATTCTGCCTACCTTGTCTCTTGCAGCAATAATATTGCCATCTTCCTTGAGAATAAGGATTGAAGATGTACCATCAATCATATCCTGAGCAAATCGAATACCCTCTGCGAAGCTTGATTTCTGGTCAATCATTGCGGAAACAAGCTCGGAAGAGTTGATACCCTCACTTGTCATCGCACCGAAGTGACCACCGCTGAAAGCAAGATACTGGTCAACAAGTGCTTCGCTGTTATTTATAATACCAATAGTGCTGATAGCATAAAGTCCGTGATTTGAGCGCATAAGAAGAGGTTGCGCATCTGTATCACTGATACAGCCTATTGATGAATTACCGCTCATCTGGTCGAGAATATTCTCAAACTTTGTTCTGAACGGAGAATTTTCTATTTTATGTATTTTTCTCTGTAAACCTTTTTCGCTGTCGTATGCCGCCATACCAGCACGACGGGTTCCCAGATGGGAATGATAGTCAACACCGAAAAAGGTATCGAGCACAGCATCGTTTTTAGATACTACTCCAAAAAAACCGCCCATTTTGCACCTCTGAAATTAGTTGTTATATTTATCTTCTATCGCTTTATTCTTTTCAAGAACAGTTGCTGTATCTTTTGCTCTTTTATCTGCAAGCTTCTTTTCAAGCTCAGGTTCGCCAAGAGAAAGAATTTCAATTGCAAGCAACGCGGAGTTTACTGCACCATCAATTGCAACAGTTGCAACAGGGATACCTGAGGGCATCTGAACAGTTGAAAGAAGAGCTTCCATACCACCTAAATTCTGTGACTTAATCGGAATACCGATTACGGGTAAGGTTGTATTTGCAGCAATCGCACCTGCAAGGTGAGCCGCCATACCTGCTGCCGCAATAATAACACCAAAACCATTAGCACGCGCATTTGCGCTGAACTCTTTTGCTTCAACGGGTGTTCTGTGAGCAGAGAAAACATGAACCTCAAAGGGAACCTCAAAATCCTTAATAGTGTTTATTGCTTTTTCAACAACGGGTAAATCGCTATCGCTACCCATAATAATTCCTACTTTTTTCATATAAAACAACCTTTCACTCTATTTATTTAGCCTGTGTTTCACAGTAGATACAACGGTAAACGCCGTTGTCTTTATCTGTAAGCTTGAAAACGTGATTAATCTCCTGCTCTGTGGATGTTATGCAACGGGGATTTTTGCATTTAATAACATTTGTGAGCATTTTGGGAAGCTCGATTGCACGCTTTTCAACAAGCTCGCAATTTCTGATTATGTTAACTGTTGTGCCGGGATCAACATAACCTATAACATCAATATCAATAGCAATATCTGCATCAATTTTAATAATATCTTTTTTACCCATTTTCTTACTTGCAACATTTTTGATAATTGCAACAGAGCAATCGAGATTATCAAGACCGAGAAGGTCATAAAGCTTCATACCACGACCTGCGGTAATATGGTCAATAACAAAACCATTTGTTATGGAATCTATATTCATTTTTCTGCCTCCTCTAATAATTTCAAGATGAGAGCCATACGAATGTATTTTCCGTAAAGAACCTGTTTAAAGTAACAAGCTCTGGGGTCATCATCAACCGCAATACTTATTTCATTAACACGGGGAAGCGGATGCATAATGCACAAATCCTTTTTAGCATTAACGAGCTTCTTGGGTTCAAGAACATAGCTGTCCTTAAGGCGTAAATAATCCTCTTCGTTGAAGAAACGCTCTCTCTGAACTCTTGTCATATAAAGAATATCAAGCTCGGGCATTACGCTTTCAAGGTCAGTTGTCTGCTTATAAGGAATACCGTTCTTTTTAAGAACATCTTTCTTTATGTAGCTTGGAAGTTTCAATTCTTCAGGTGAAATAAGAACAACCTTGATACCACTGTATCTTGAAAGAGCAGTTATGAGAGAATGAACTGTTCTGCCGAATTTAAGGTCACCGCAGAAACCTACTGTAAGGTTTTCGAAACCGCCTTTTTCACGATTAATTGTAAGCAAATCTGTAAGGGTCTGGGTGGGATGATTGTGTCCGCCATCACCTGCATTGATAACAGGAATTGTAGCATTCTGAGCAGCAACAAGGGGCGCACCCTCTTTAGGATGACGCATTGCAATAATATCTGCATAGCAACTGATTGTTTTTGCAGTATCTGCCACACTTTCACCTTTTGCGGCAGAGGAGTTGTTTGCCGCAGAAAAACCGATAACACTACCGCCCAACTCAATCATTGCCGCCTCAAAGCTGAGACGTGTTCTTGTTGAGGGCTCAAAGAAAAGTGTTGCAAGTTTTTTTCTTTTACACTTTTCGCAGTATTTATCAGGGTTATCTATAATATCATTTGCCGTTGCAATAAGTTCATTTACTTCTTCAACGGTAAAATCGAGAATATCAATCAAGCTTCTCATTTACTACTAATCCCCTTTTTCATATTTTATAATTAAGAAAATTCACTAATTATTCTTTTGCACCATTTACAGCGAGATAATTTTTAATTCTCTCAACATTTTCTTTGTTTTTCTCGTCTTCTTCGAGATATTCGATAATATCGTAAACATCAACAACAGAATACACGGGGAAACCATATTCCTCGCCAACCTCTGCCATAGCAGATTTTTCTGTCTGACCTTTTTCTTTACGGTCAACCATAACGAAAGTTGCAGCAACCTTTGTGCCCTTAAGACCTGAAAGAATTGACATACTTTCACGAATAGCAGTGCCTGCTGTAATAACGTCTTCAACGATTACGATTTCTTCGCCTTCCTGGGGCTTGTAACCAACGAAAACACCGCCTTCGCCGTGGTCTTTTTCTTCTTTACGGTTGAAGAAGAAAGGAACATCAAGGCCCTTTTTTGCAAGAGCAACTGCAACTGAAACTGCAATCGGAATACCCTTATATGCAGGACCATAAAGAACAGTTTTCTTGTTACATACTTTTTCAAAATATGCTTTTGCATAGAATTCGCCTAATTTGCAAATCTGTTCGCCTGTTTTAATATCACCTGCGTTGATGAAATATGGGATTTTTCTACCGCTTTTTGCAGTGAAATCACCAAATTTAAGAACGCCTGCACCTTCTAAAAACTGTATAAATTCTCTTTTGTAGGATTCCATAGTAATTTACTCCAATCTATAATTAGTACCACCCACCGCTAACGCGGTATGGCTGTTGCAATACTTTTACTCTAACGTAAAGATTGTACCACCCACCGCTAACGCGGTCCCCCCTCCTTTTTTACATTCGTAAAAAAAGAGGGATAATTAGGTAAAGGATTTTATTTTAGTCACAGAATTCTTCAACACATCTGTTATATGCTGCAACGGGGTCTTCTGCTGCAGTGATAGGTCTGCCAACAACAATGTAGTCAGAACCGATTTTCTTAGCTTCAGCAGGAGTCATAACTCTCTTCTGGTCGCCGATATCACCATCTGCGAAACGAACACCGGGAGTGATTGTAAGGAAATCCTTACCACAGGTTTCGTGAACCTTACCTGCTTCAAGAGGTGAGCAAACAACACCATCAAGACCTGCAACCTTTGCATTGTGAGCATAGTGCATAACAACCTTATCAATAGGCTCTTTAATAAGAAGGTCTTTTTCCATTCTTTCCTGGTCAGTTGATGTAAGCTGAGTAACCGCAATAAGAAGAGGTCTTGTGCCATCGGGACGGGTAAGACCTTCAAGAGCACCTTCCATCATACTGATTGTACCTGAGGCGTGAAGGTTTGTTATATCAACATCAAGATTAGAAAGAACTGCCATTGATTTTTTTACTGTATTAGGAATATCGTGAAGCTTAAGGTCAAGGAAAATCTTATGACCTCTCTTTTTGATTTCACGAACGATCTGAGGACCTTCTGCATAGAAAAGCTCCATACCGATTTTTACAAAAGGCTTTCTTCCGCCTTCAAATTTATCAAGAAATTCATAAACTTTTTCTGCGCTTGAAAAGTCACAAGCAACGATTACGTCTTTACCCATTATTTTGCCACTCCTATAATATCACTTAAATTTTCTATTCCGTATTTGTCCATAACTTTTGGCAAGTCATTGATAATATCACGGCATACACAGGGGTCAATAAGGTTTGCCGCACCAACCTCAACTGCGGTTGCACCTGCAAGCATCATTTCTATAACATCTTCTGCGGTAGAAACGCCACCCATACCGACAACAGGAATGTTAACTGCATTTGATACCTGATAAACCATACGAACTGCAACCGGGAAAATCGCGCTTCCTGAGAAACCGCCCATTTTGTTTGCAATTACGGGCTTCTTTGTTTTAAGGTCAATTCTCATACCAAGCAGAGTATTAATAAGGCTGATACCGTCTGCACCTGCCGCCTCGCACTCTTTTGCAATTGCAACAATATCTGTTACATTTGGAGAGAGTTTAATAATTACAGGCTTTGTTGTTACTGCTTTAACTGCTGCTGTTACCTCTGCTGCGGCTTTAGGGTCTGTTCCGAAGCTCATACCACCACCGTGAACATTGGGACAGCTTACATTAACCTCAAGCCAACCAACCTGCTCTTCTTTATCAAGCTTTTCGCAAGTATAAGCATAATCAGGAACCGAAAATCCGCTTACATTTGCCATAACTTTTTTATCAAAGCATTTTTTAAGTTTGGGAAGCTCTTCACTTATAACCTTTTCAACACCGGGGTTCTGAAGACCAACCGCATTTATCATACCTGCAGTACATTCTGCAATTCTGGGTGTGGGGTTGCCGAAACGAGGATCCTTTGTCGTTCCCTTGAATGAGAATGTGCCGAGAATGTTTATATCATATATTTCTGCGAACTCATAACCATAGCCGAAAGTTCCGCTGGCGGGAATTATGGGGTTGTCAAGTTCAAGACCGCAGAGGTTAACACTTAATCTGCCCATAAAATCTCCTCCTTCTTAAGTACGGGTCCATCTTTACAAATTCTCTTGTAGCCTGTAACGGTTTTGCATGAGCAACCCATACAAGCACCAAAACCGCAACCCATTCTCTCTTCAAAGCTGAACTGACCGCTTGTGGCACTTGCTTTGAAAATTGCTTTAAGCATAGGTTCAGGACCACAAGTATAGAAAAATGAATAATCAATATCTTTCATAGCATCGGTAACAAAACCTTTGATACCATAAGAGCCATCAACAGTTGTAACAAAAACATCTGCTCCGAGAGCCTTGAAATCTTCTTCACAGAAAATTTCTTCTTTAGTGTTAAAACCAAGAACAACGCTGACCTTTTTACCCTCTGCAATAAGCTTTTTTGCAAGCATATAAAGAGGAGGAACACCAACGCCACCACCTAAAAGCAAGGGCTTGTCACCTGAAAGTGAAATATCATAACCGTTACCGAGACCTGTGAGTATATTAAGCTCTTCGCCTGCAGTCATTTTTGCCATTTGCTCTGTACCTTTACCTACAACCTTGTAGATAAGAGTAAGCACATCGCCTTCACAATCGCAGACTGAAATGGGTCTGCGAAGATAAAGACCGTCTAATTTAATATTTACAAACTGTCCGGAAGATGTGATGTCACTCACATCCCCCTGAAGTTTCATTTTATACACTGTTTCAGTAAGTGGTGCATTATCAATTATTTTGAAAATAGATTCTCTCATAAGTTACCTTCTGCATCGATAGTTGAAATTGTAAGTGTAATATCTTCAAGAACGTCAAGAAGAACATTTACAGTATCGAGTGCTGTGAAAATTGTTACATTGTTTTCAATTGCATAACGGCGGATTAAGTGACCGTCATTGTTGTTTTCACTGGTTCCGTTAATATCTTTTGTGTTAATAACATAAGCTATGTGACCCTGACGGAGTGCATCCGGAACTTCGTTACTGCCTTCACTGATTTTACCGAGAACGTGAGTTCTGATACCGTTTTCTTTAAGGAATTTTGCAGTACCTTCAGTTGCCTGAATGTTGAAGCCGAGTTTGTAGAAACGGCGGATAAGAGGAAGTGCTTCTTCTTTATCCTTATCTGCAACTGTTGCAAAAACAGTACCGTAATTCTGAAGGTGCATACCTGATGCCTGAAGAGCTTTATAAAGCGCTCTGTTCAATTTATCATCATAACCGATTGCTTCACCTGTTGATTTCATTTCAGGTGAAAGGTAAGCATCAAGTCCACGGATTTTATTGAATGAGAACACGGGAACTTTTACATACCAACGTTTCTTTTCCTCGGGATAAATATCAAAGATACCCTGCTCTTTAAGGCTCTTGCCCATAATAACTTCTGTTGCAATATCTGCAAGAGAATAGCCTGTTGCTTTTGAAAGGAAAGGAACTGTTCTTGAAGAACGGGGGTTAACCTCAATAATATAAACATCATCGTTTTCGTCAACAATGAACTGAATGTTGAAAAGACCAACAATACCTATTCCAAGTCCAAGCTTCTTTGCATACTGAAGAATTATGCCTTTAACTTTGTTTGAAATACTGAATGAGGGATAAACGCTGATGGAGTCACCGGAGTGAATACCTGTTTTCTCAACAAGCTCCATAATACCGGGAACGAAAACATCTCTGCCATCGCAGATAGCGTCAACCTCAACCTCTTTACCATAAATGTATTTATCAACAAGAACGGGCTTGTCCTCATCAATTTCAACGGCTGTTCTGAGGTAGTGACGAAGCTGTTCTTCATTTGCAACAATCTGCATAGCACGTCCGCCAAGAACGAAGGAAGGACGAACAAGAACAGGATAACCGATTTCTGCTGCAGCTGCGATACCGTCTTCAAGATTTGTAACAGCTTTACCCTTAGCACGAGGAATATTAAGTTCATTGAGAAGGTTTTCGAACGCATTACGGTCTTCTGCACGGTCAATAGCTGCGCAGTCAGTACCGATAATCTTAACACCACGGTCATAAAGAGGCTGTGCAAGGTTGATAGCTGTCTGACCGCCAAGAGATGCGATAACACCCTCAGGCTTTTCAAACTCAACGATGTTCATAACATCTTCGGGAGTAAGAGGTTCAAAATAAAGCTTGTCTGCAGTTGTATAGTCAGTTGAAACTGTTTCGGGGTTATTGTTGATAATAATAGCCTCGTAGCCTGCATTTTTAATAGTCATAACTGCGTGAACTGTTGAGTAGTCGAATTCAACACCCTGACCGATACGGATAGGACCTGCACCAAGAACAATAATCTTTTTCTTATCAGTAAGGCGTGAAGCATTCTCACCTGTATATGAAGAGTAGAAGTAAGGAATATATGCATTTGTGTGGCAAGTATCAACCATCTTGAATGCAGGGAAGAGATTCATTTCCTTACGCTTATTGTAAACATCAAGCTCATTACAGTCCCAGAGACGAGCAATATATTTATCACTGAAGCCCATCTTCTTAGCAGCAGTAAGAGTTTCAGCATCCTTATTAACACGAAGTTTTTCTTCCATATCGATAATATTTTTGATTGCTTCAAGGAAGTAAGGAGTAATCATTGTTACTTCGTGAATTTTTTCAAGAGAAACACCGTGATAGATAAGCTCTGCAATAGCAAAAATATTATCAGAACGGAACTCTGAAATATAATCAAGAAGTTCTTCAACGCTCATATTATCGAACTTTGAAAGGTACATATGGTTAGCACCGATTTCAAGAGAACGGATACCTTTAAGAAGAGCTTCTTCAAGGTTTGAACCGATACCCATGATTTCACCTGTTGCCTTCATCTGAGTGCCCAGCTTATTAGTAGCAGAAGTAAATTTATCAAAGGGGAAACGGGGTAATTTAGCAATAACATAGTCGAGCTTAGGCTCGAAAGCCGCGTTTGTGTTAGCAATCTGAATATCCTCAAGAGCCATGCCTACAGCAATTTTTGCAGTAACGCGGGCGATGGGATAACCTGAAGCTTTTGATGCAAGTGCGGAAGAACGTGAAACTCTGGGGTTAACCTCGATAAGATAATATTCGGAAGTATGGGGATTAAGAGCAAACTGAACATTACAGCCACCCTCAATTTTAAGCTCTTTGATGAGTTTGATAGCTGAATCGTTGAGCATCTTCTCATCTTCTTTGCTGAGTGTCATAATAGGTGCAACAACGCAGGAGTCACCTGTATGAACACCAACGGGGTCAATATTTTCCATACCGCAGATGGTGATGGCGTGGTCATTGGAGTCACGCATAACCTCAAACTCGATTTCTTTATAACCTTTAACAGACTTTTCAATAAGAGCCTGATGAACGGGAGATAATTTGAATGCATTTGTACCGATTTCGATAAGCTCTTCTTCATTGTAAGCAAAACCGCCACCTGTGCCGCCAAGGGTAAATGCAGGACGAACAACAACAGGATAACCGATGCGAGACGCAGCTGCCTTTGCTTCTTCTAATGAGTAAGTGATTTCTGAAGGAATAACAGGTTCACCGATAGATTCACAAAGCTCTTTGAACATTTCACGGTCCTCTGCACGTTCAATGGAAGCACTTGAAGTACCGAGAAGCTTTACTTCACATTCTTTAAGAACACCCTTTTTCTCAAGCTGCATTGCAAGGTTAAGACCTGTCTGACCGCCGATACCGGGAATAATAGCATCGGGACGCTCGTGACGGATAATCTTAGCCACATATTCAAGAGTAAGAGGCTCCATATACACCTTATCAGCGATAATAGTATCTGTCATAATTGTCGCAGGGTTGGAGTTAACAAGAACAACCTCGTAACCCTCCTCTTTAAGTGCTAAACAAGCCTGAGTACCAGCATAGTCAAACTCTGCCGCCTGACCGATAACTATAGGACCTGAACCTATAATCAAAACTTTTTTAATGTCTGTTCTCTTTGCCATACATAATTCCTCCATAGAGTGATTAATTAACTTATTTAGTGTAAGCAACTTTACCGTTACAAACTGTAAGGACACATTCACCTTTAACTTTCATACCCTCAAAAGGAGTTGCTTTGCCTTTTGAAAGAAAATCATCGGGGGTTATAACATTTTCTTTTTCTAAATCCCATACTGTGAAATCCGAATTAAGCGGTATTCCGAATCTTTTTCGGGGATTTATTGCCATAAGCTCAATAAGCTTTTCGAGAGTAATTTCTCCTGTTTCAACGAAGTGGGTATACATAATCTGAAATGCGGTTTCGATTCCCACAACTCCGAAAGCACTACCCGAAAGACCTTTGCTTTTTTCTTCTGATGAATGAGGTGCATGGTCGGTGGCTATCATATCAATAGTTCCGTCTTTAATACCCTCAATCAAAGCAAGCTTATCTTCTTTTGAGCGAAGGGGCGGATTCATTTTAAATCTGCCGTCCTCTTGTAAATCGCTATCGTCAAGCACCAGGTAATGAGGGCCTGTTTCGCAGGTTACATCCAAGCCTTCCGCTTTAGCTTTTCTTATAAGCTCAACGCTTTCTTTGGTTGAAATGTGGCAAACATGGTATTTGCAACCTGTTTCCTTAACCAATTTCAAATCTCTTTCAATGGGCTTCCATTCACTTTCACTGCATATACCCTTGTGGTTATGCTTTTTGCAGTAATCGCCATCGTGAATATAGCCACCAAAAAGAAGAGAGTTATCTTCACAATGGGCAACAATCATTTTCCCTAAGGCTTTTGCTTCAAGCATTGCTTGGCGCATAAGCTCTTCACTCTGAACTCCCCTGCCATCATCAGAAAAAGCAATCGAATTTTCTGCCATAGCTTTCATCTCGGAAAGCTCTTCGCCCTTTTGACCTATAGTTATCGAAGCGTAAGGATAAACATTTATTGTTGCATCCTTTTTAATTATATCCGTTTGCTCTTTAAGATGCTCTGCCGTATCAGGTACAGGGTTCAGATTAGGCATTGTGCAAACTCCGGTATAACCACCTCTTGCAGAAGCCTTGCATCCTGTTTCAATAGTCTCTTTATAAGAAAAACCCGGTTCACGAAAATGCACATGCACATCGCAAAAACCGGGAAATATAAAATATTTATCGCAATTGAAAACAGAAAGAGTAGGACAAGAAGACAACTGAGCCGCAACATCTAAATAAAAGGAAGGAGAACCGACCTTTTCTGCTGCAGCCATATTTATTGTTTTTGCCTTTATTTGCTGTGACATAAAAATCCCTTTCCGTGTATTTGTTTTTTTACCTAATAAAAAAGCCTTGCACATTGGCAAGGCTGAACACACAAAAACATTGATACAGCATATTACTGTACCCACATATTCATAATTCAATCTTGCCGATCTCTCTGTACCGACTTAAAGACCTTATTTATGATACCAAAACACCACCTAAAAGTCAATAGAAACTCTGCTTTTCAGTCGCCATTTTTCAGCATATAAACAAGGTGTTTTTTGTTAAGTTTGACTAAAAGATATTTTATCACAAAAACATATTTCAAACAAGAAAAAATCCTCTTGTTTTTGCATTTTGTTAAAATAACCAAAAGTAAAAACTTAACTTTGTCAATGTGACGAAGAATAACTGTTGAATATCGCTTTTTTATAGTGTAAAATAAAACATTATACTGAGTGTAACTATGTATATTCGCGAGGTGGTGATGTTTTGGGAAATGAAAATGAAATTCATATTTTTCAAAAAGGTTTCAACTATTCTCAGGATGGTCCCGGTAACCGCCTTGTTTACCATTTATCAGGTTGCAATTTAAAATGTCCCTGGTGCTCAAATCCCGAGGGAATGGAAATCACGAAAAGCGCAACAACTTTATCTGTTGAAAGCGTTGTAAAGGAAGCTATTTCCTGCAAAATGATGTTCATTGATGGGGGCGGTGTTACGCTTACAGGTGGTGAAGTTACCTGCCAGAAAGATGCAGTTATCAAGCTTTTGAAACAATTAAAAGAAAATAATATCCACACTTGCATTGAAACCAACGCATCATTAAAAAACTGTAAAGATATTTTCAGAACAGTTGATTATATGATTGCAGATTTCAAATCTCCTGATGCTGAAAAATTAAAAGAAATAACAGGCGCAGACCTTGAAATTATAAAAGACAATTTGTTCTTCCGAGCCAAAACAGGCAAGTCCTTACTTATAAGAATTCCCCTTATAAACGGCTTTAATAACGGAAAAGAAAATGCAGTTTTATTTGCTGATTTTTTTAAAGAATTAAAAGTTAAAAGCAGTAATGAAAACTTGTGTTTTGAAATACTGACTTATCACGAATACGGCAAAGAAAAATATGAAAAAATTGGTAAGGAATATAAAATAGATAACGGCTTTGTTACTCCCGAAGATGTTAAAATTCTGGCAACAGAAATTAAAAATAAAAACTTGAATTTAATTCACACTTGAGGTGTTTTTTATGTATAAATTTGACCCAATCAAAACAACCGAAAAAGCAAAGCTTCTTTTCAAAGAGGAAAGAGCAATAAATCATCTTGAGGGTTGGTTTATCGTTAAAGAAACAGAGCAGAAAGCTGATGAAAAATACTGCTCTCTTCCCCCTATGAGAAGAGCTGCGGAAAAATTCAGAGAAGCAATAAAGGTTCTTCCTTTATCTATCAGCGATTATGCAATTTTTGCAGGCACTCAGAGAGATGCTTTTGCAAGAAGCTATGCTCTCATTAACCCCTCATTCAGAGTTGAAACCTTTGCAGGCTATTGCGACCCTACCGCAGTTTATGACGATATTGACCCAACCGAAGAATTCCCAAAAGAGCGTATTGAAGCACTTCGTGAGCTTGATAAGCAGACTGACTATGTTAAAACTCTTTCCGCAGTTTATAAGGATTGCGAAAAGCTTACAGGCGAGGTTGCTTTCTTCGTTGAGCAGGTAACAGGTCACCTTATTCCCGATATGCGCTATGCTTTAAAATACGGTATCAAAAAGATGCTTTCCGATATTGAAGAAAAGCAAAAATCTGCAAACGACGAGCAGAAGGATAACTATGAAGCAATGAAAATTGCTCTTGATTGCGCTCTTATTCTTGCAAAAAGATATAAAGCAATTGCAGAAGAAAAATTGGCGGTTGCTGATGGTAAAAGAAAGGAAGAGCTTACACTTCTTGTTAACACACTCTCTAAAGTTCCTGAAAATGGTGCAGAAACTCTTTACGAAGCAATTCAGAGCTTCATAATTCTTTGGGAAACAATGTGCCTTGAACAAGCACCCAACCCCTTTGCATTTTCCGTTGGTAATGCAGACAGAATTTTCGAACCTTACAGAGCAAATGACGGACTTTCAAGAGAAGAAACTGCCGCACTTTTCAAGCATTTCCTTGTTTTCTTCAATGTTGCGGACAGAAGCTGGGCAATTTCCCAGAACCTTATTGTGAGCGGTCGCGATAAAAACGGCAACGACCTTACGAATGACTCAACTTATGCTCTTCTCGACGCATATTATGATATGAACCTTCCCCAGCCTATACTCTCTGTTAAATTACATAAAAACACACCCGAAAAGTTTTATAGTGAGCTTGGTCGATTTCTTTTCACCCCCGGTTGCCTTACTCCCTCATTCTTCAATGATGATTCACTTTATGAGGTTCTTTCCGAAGCAGGAATTGATATTGATGATATTCCCGATACCTCAATTGCAGGATGTCAGGAACCTCTCATTATGGGTAAAGACAATGGCAACACAACAAACAGCTGGTTCAATCTTGGCAAAGTTCTTGAATTAACTCTTAATGATGGTTATTCAACTATTACAGGTGAATATATCGGTACAGTTTGTGAAAAAGCGGATGCTTTGACTGCTCTTAAAAACATCAGAGAGCGTTTCTATAAAAATGCACAGTATTATTGCGATGAAATGGTTAAAGCAGCAAATGGTTGCTCTAGTGCTATTTCTCACTTGCCCGTTCCGTTCTTAAGCACAGTTATGGGCGGTATTGAAAGCGGTTACGATACTCGTGACATCACTCATCAGAGTACAAAATACAACGGTAGCGGTTGCCTTATTCACGGCACAAGCGTTGTTGCGGATTCCTTTATTGCTATTGATAAGCTTATCAACGAACGTCCTGAAGATGCACAAAATCTTATTGATGCTTTGAAATGTAATTTCGAAGGTTACGAAGAGCTTCGTGAGTTCCTGATGTCTGCAGAAAAATTCGGCAACAATATAGAAAATGTTGATAACGAAACTGCAGAGATTACCTCAAAAATTGCTGATATGGTAAGAGCACAGAAAAACTATTTAGGTAACAATTTCCGTCCCGACTTTTCAACCCCCTCAACTCACCTTTTATATGGTTATTGGGTTGGTGCTCTTCCCTGCGGCAGAAAATCAAGAGATATGCTGGGCTATGGTGTTGACCCCCTTTATGGCGAGGCTCAGAATGGTCTTGGCTTCCGTACTCTTTCACTTATGAAATTGCCCTTCAACAAAATGTGTGGCGGTTATGCCTCTCATTTCGGTATTGACCCCAAATATTTCACAAGTGACAATTACGAGGGTAAAGGAATTGAATTCCGTGATAAAGTTATGAAACCCTTGTTCTTTAATGAACTCAACGAAAACGTTGCACCTTTCTATCTCTATGTTAATGTTACCACTGCAGAAATTCTCAAAAAAGTTCTTGCAGAACCTAAAAAATATGCTCCAAGCGGAGTTTATATTATGAGAATTCACGGCACTTTCGTTAACTTCCTTGACCTTTCACCTGCAATTCAGCAAGATATTATCCGCCGACTTGACCCTGCTTCAACAGCAGTAATGTGCTAAATAAAAGTATGAATATTTTAGGAATTGATATAGGCACAACCACCGTTACGGCACTTGTGCTCAATACAGATAAAAGTGAAATTTTAAAATCCTGCACTTTAAAAAATGATTCATTTATTGCGGGCAGAGATTTCGAAAAGCTCCAAAACTCCAATTTAATAATTGAAACTGTTAAATCTGCAGTCGTCAATGTCACCGAAAACCTTGATATTGATGCTATTGGCATAACCGGACAAATGCACGGAATTCTTTATCTTGATGAAAGTTATAAACCCTGCTCCCCCCTTATGATATGGCAGGATGAACGAGGAAACGAGATTTATAAAAACGGACTTTCCTATGCAGAATATTTAACGAAAGAAACAGGACTGAAAGCTGCATCAGGCTTTGGCCTTACCACCCATTTTTATAATTTAATTAACGGCGATATTCCTGAAAATGCAGTAATGCTCTGCACAATTCACGATTATCTCGTTGCCTTGCTTACAGGAACAAAACCTGTTACACATTCCAGCGATGCGGCAAGCTTAGGTTTTTATAATCTAAAAGAAAATTGTTTCGATGAAAAAGCTTTAGAAAAAGTTGGTATCAATAAAATTTTTCTTCCTCAGGTTATAAAATTCACCGCATTAGCAGGAAAAACCAACTGCGATTTTCTTCCCGATAATATTCCTGTTGCAGTTGCAATCGGTGATAATCAGGGCAGTTTTCTCGGCTCTGTTGCAGATGCTGAAAATTCTGTTCTTGTTAATGTGGGAACAGGCAGTCAGGTTTCCTTTGTAACCAACAAAGTTAATAATCTTTCTTGCGGTGAAATTCGCCCTCTCACAGATGATAAATATATTTTTGTTGGTGCTTCTCTTTGCGGAGGCAGAGCTTATGCTATTTTAAAAACATTCTTTGAAAAATGCGCAGAAATGCTTGGTGGCAATGCAGAAAATCTCTTTACCCTTATGGATGAAAAAGCTGAAAGCATAAGGGATTTTTCTGATTTATTAACAGTAAATTGTCAGTTTTGCGGAACTCGTGAAAACCCGAAGCTTCGCGGTAGCATTGAGAATATCGGTATTGAAAATCTTACTCCCGAAAATCTAATTTATGGTACACTTAAAGGTGTTTCAAAAGAACTTTTTGATATGTATGAAAGTGAAAATTCGCTCTTAACCGCCACTCCTTCAACCCTTGTTTGTTCGGGTAACGGTTTGAGAAAAAGTGAAATCTGGAGAAAAATTTTTACAGAAGATTTTAAAATGGAAGCCTCTCTTCCCAAACACAGTGAAGAAGCCGCAACCGGTGCTTGTGTGTTTGCAAGCGTTGCAAGTGGTATTTTTAAAGATATAAAATCTGCGCAAAATGCGCTTTTGAGGTAAACTATGGACACAAAAACAATAGCAACCAAACCTATATTTTTTGAGAAAAACCGAGTTTTCCGTGTATATTTAGGCGGTAAGCTTTTCAGCGATTTCTTTGGTGATAACAGTGAAGATTCTTTCTATCCTGAAGAATGGATTTGCTCTTCAACAAAAGCTCTTAATGAGGGTAGCACCGATGAATTTGAAGGTCTTTCCACAATAAAAGGCACAGATATTCATTTCAATGAGCTTTTGGAAAACGAAAAAGAATTGATGCTCGGTAACAGAAATGGTCTTGATGTGCTTGTTAAAGCTCTCGACTCTGCAATCCGTTTGCCTGTTCAGGCTCACCCCGACAAAGCCTTTTCAAGAGTTCATTTCAACTCTGATTTCGGCAAGGCAGAATCCTGGCTTGTTTTAGGTGCAAGAGAAGGTGCTTGCATTTATTTTGGCTTCAAAGATGGCGTAACACCTGAAGAATTTGAAAGAGCTGTTGAAGAAAGCGAAACCGATAAATCCGCTATGGAAGGGCTTTTAAATAAAATCCCCGTAAACGTAGGCGATGTTTATTTCATTCCTGCAAAAGCGGTTCATGCAATCGGTGCAGGTTGCCTTATTCTTGAGGTACAAGAACCTACTGATTTCACAATTCAGCCTGAACGCTGGTGCGGTGATTATCATTTAAGCGATAACGAAATGTATATCGGTCTCCCAAAAGAAACCGCTTTAAGTGTTTTTGATTATTCTTATAATTATGATAAAGTTATGAAAGAATGTAAAAAAACACCCGCAACAGTTTATGAAACTGACGGATGCAGAAAAGAAACTTTTATCAGCAAAGATGACACACCCTGTTTCAGTGTTGAAAGATATATTCTGAATAACGGAAAAACAGAAGCACTTCAAGGTGTTTGCGTTTATGTTGTGACCGACGGTTGCGGTAAAATTGTTTCCGAGGATTATGAAAAGGAACTCAAAAAAGGTGATTATTTCTTTATGCCTTACAGCTGTGATGATAAGTTTTTTGTTGAAAGCAACTCATCCTTAACACTTGCAAAATGTATTCCACCGGAGGTGTGATATGCCGGAATCATTCTTAAAAACTAAAAATTGGAATAGTAAAATTCTTGGTGAATTTTTGAAAGAAATAAACAAATCAGAAAACGCTTACACCAACGAAGAAAAGTGCAACTTTGTAAAAGAAACTGCAACAGAGCTTTTAAAACGTGGCGAAAACGCAAATATTTCCTCTGCTGAAAACCTTTTAATATATGCAACTCAGCATTATTTTAACGGTACTGAACCACAAGTGAAAGCAAATATTTATTATATTTTAGGCGAGCTTTATGAAAAACACAAAGAGAATTTTGTAAGAGCATATACCTACTATGAAAAATACACCCTCAATAATAAAGAGAATAGCGGTACTCATTCACTTATGCTCAGAGCTCTTATTCTTCGTGATGATTTCAAATATTCTGATGAACTTGAAAAAGAGTTCAGAATGAGCCTTGCAGAAACTGATTTAGGTCTTAAAAATGATAGAATTTATGAAAATATCGGAAGATATATAATACTCCAACACGAAGGTAATGAGGAAGAGTGTGAAAAGGTACTAAAGCGACTTTGGGGTATTGTTAAAACTGATGAACTCATACTCCCCGACTTAATTTTAAAGAAAAACCTGAAAGACAGAGTAACAGTTCCACAGAAGGTTATAGATTTTATTTGTACCACCCACCGCTAACGCGGCCCCCCCTCTTTTTTACATTCGTAAAAAAAGAGAGATAAAAAATCGACTTGCTTTGAGCAAGTCGATTTTTATTATGTTTTTTATTCTTTAGCTTTTCTTCTTCTCTTATCAACTTTTATAAGAGTTGCAGTTGCACCTGCGCCACAAAGCATAAACACTATGAACCACGGAGCATTCTGTGCCGCAGCATCTTCATCAAGAGCATTAGTTGCGATTGCAACAAGGGGCTTGAGCGCTACTCTTACTGCCGCTTTAAGCGGTTCGCTATCAGAAATAAACTCTGCAATAGGAGGAGAAAGCTTATAATAAGCATTAACAAATGCAGTACCCAACGGGTTAGTCAACAAACATTCATCACGGAACTTGCAAAGTAAACCAACCTCACCTGAATCGTGACCATAGGAAGCTGTTGCAATGAAACAAAGAGTTGGAAGTGTGGGTTCACCATTTGTTACATCTGCACCTATAATCGAATCACAATACACTCGAAGAACTATACCTTCATCAGCAGCGTAGGCAGGGTCTACAGGAACTACAATTTCTTTGTCACCCTCTTTTTTTATTTCAACTTGCGCATTGCCATTAGCATCATACTTTGTTGCAGTGGAAACTATACCTTTAGCAAGATGATTGACAGTAACACCTGAATTGCTTGTTGCCATATTGGGAAAATGGTAGGCAACATCCAATGAATAATAAACATCATCCGATGTGGGTTTATTCAAAATCGGATTATTATTTGAATCTTTTATGACATTGCCTTCATCATCAACTTGTTCATACATGAAATCATCTTCCAAAGCAGCAATTGTAACAGTAACACCGCTATAATATGTGTCTTCCTCTTTATATGCTTTTATTGACAGATAAATCGGAACGTCAGAAAGTTGCTTTGCAGAATTTCTATTTTTTCCTTTATCCTGAATACAAACAAAATAGCCATCTAAAGCATCTTTAGTACCATCACAGTCATTGGTGCTGCATTTATTGGTAGCTGTATTCCAACTTTCACCACATTTTTTACACGGATAATGTGGTAAGGAATAAAGATATGAATATGAGTTATCGATAGCATTCGCTGTTGGAACCACCTCAACAGTATCAAAAACATCTGCTGTCTGAGCTGAACAAACACCAACTGAACCTCGCTGCAAAGTATCAGCAACAAGCTTAACTGCTTCTTGCTTTATACTGCGCTCTTCACTTTTCTGAAAAGCGCGGTATGTAACCTTAAACATATTTGCCAATGCCAACACACCAAAAGAAAGGAGAATTAAAACTATAAGAAGTTCCACAACTGTAAAACCTTTTTTGTTTTTTAAAAGGATTTTAAACACTCTTCTCCCTCCTTAATTTGATGCACGACCTGCAATTGTATTCATTTTGGCATTTTCAGAAGTATATACCCACATAACCTCATCTTTATCATATGAATAGCCTTCATTATCAGCTGTATCAAGTGTCTGGGCATTACCTATTTCTTTTAATCTATCCAATGAAATCGCTCCAAGGAAAGATTTTCCGGTTCCTTCATAACCAACGAAATAATAATAACCATTTGCTATTGTAGCATCTGTTATTTCACCGGTAAAACTACCGTTCTGAATCCATTTCCAGGACCAAGCACCATCTTTACACTCACCGATAACAATAATTTCGCCCATTCCGGGAGCTTTCTGACCGGTAATAATAACCAACTCATCTTTAGCTTCGATGGATGTAATTTTTGAGAACTTAACATCCAAGGTACACATACCGGTGTGGTCGCCTGCTTCTATTTCAATCATATTTGAAACAACTGTTTCTTCCAACGGTACCGCACCGTTAGCAGTTGTAACTTGATCAGAAATATAACTAACTAACTGAATATCCTTATCAAAGTGGTAATCTGAATCCGGATCATCCGGGTCACCTGAACCTGAACCTGTGGCAGTACCAGTTGCAACAAGAGAAATATATGCTCTACCTTTATTATCACCATAAACAGCCCAATAGTTAAGTTCTTTTGTTTTTTCTGATGCAGTAGTCTTCTCTTCCACAAAAATATCAACCGCCGTAAACTGAATGCTGTCACGACCGTGCATACCATAACCATTGGTATATGCCTGATATTGGGGATATCCGTTCAATGAATTGCCGTCAAAGCTTTCATTGTCTTTATAATAAAGAAGGTTAACAAATGCACTATCCTGACCTTCAACCATAGCAGAAAGAACACCATCGTTATAAATGCTTCCGAGAGCCGTTGAGGTAACGCTATTATCTGCAGCATGAGCATATTGATAGGTAGAACCTGCAACCGCATAGCCAACTGCAACAGTAACACCATCTTTGGAAGCAACCTGAGTAAGGTTATACATTTCTCCGGGGAACCAAACGTTATAATAATCGTTATTCACGCTGTTGAGATATGTATTTCCGTTTTGTAAATTACCGTTGCTGTCACTAACAGCTCTGTTCGCCTGATGGATATCTAACGATTCACCTTTATAAACTGACTGATTAGCGTTAAATGTCTGGAAAGTCAATTCACCGTTTTCTTTTGTATAAGCAGCATCCTTTCCGTAATGAGAACGCCAATAAAGTCTTTCAAATGAACGGGTATATTCAAGAGTACCGTCATAGGTAATATTAGTATAAACTCTTTCACGATTTGAAGCATATCCAAATGTGAAATTAACATCCTCAAGATACATATATGTCCAAGCCTGAGACTGGTTAGGCAGGAAAAACGAAGTGTTAGAAGCTCGATCAGAACCATTAACCAAGCCCATCGATGCAACATTCTCTTTTGTGATTTTGGCATCATTTTCATCTATATATTCTGAACAGAAAATAAGCTGAGATTGACGATCATCTGCACTCATACGTGAATAGTCGCCATCGTTATACTTAGCAATATAAGTTGCCGTACCATCCCTGTTGCTGAGAATAAGGTAATCTGTAATAGCACCCAGCGGATATGAACAAGCATTACCGTTAAAAGTTGTAGAAGCATTTCTGTACCAACGACCAACCGCACCGTTTTCCTCAATAGGGTCTTTCTTATTAAACAAGCTACCTTCCGTTTTCTTTTGATTATGTAAAGCACCGCCTGATTCAATCTTATCCGTCTGGATAAGATTAGCATAACCGTGGACAGTACCAACATAGAAGGTAGTTCCTTTTGTGCTGGATGTACTTGGAATATAAATTGCATCCGTGATGTTCACATCAGAACCTGCACCGCTTAATCTGTCAGAAGTATCGCTTTCACCCTGTCCTCTTCTGACAGTAGTGAGTTTTGCCATACTTGTAGAATTTTCATAATCGTCTTCAGTATCCATATAGTTAACCAGCGAATTGGTGTTTTTTGTTAACGGATATGAAGCAAGCGATTTAATTCTTAAGGGCGCATATACATAGTCTGCCTGCTGATCATCGTTTTGGTTTTTATAATGGAAAGCCAAAACCTCAGAAGCATTACTATAAGCAGTATCTGTTCTTATATTTACAGTTGTATTGTTTCTGTCCCATACAGCTGCAAAATCTTCAAAATAGTCTTTATCAGGATCAGCGGGACCGATAACACCATAAAGACGAAGAGGCCAACCTCTTTCTGTAAGTATATATGAAATTGTACGGCCATCTTTAAATCCGAACTTATGAGCTGTACCGTCGCCATTGTAATAATAAGCATATTGTGCCCTAAGGGACATAACATTATATTTTTCGTCACCAACTAATCCTGCACGGCTTTGTGATGTAAGCCAAGTTTCATCCTTACTGTAGTTCGCAGAGGAACCATAAGCAACTCGTTTTTTTGCTGATGTATATTCAAAAATATGCGAATAATCACCGCTCCAGAGAGACGGATAAATTCTATGTCCTGTGCTGATGTCATAAGCCTGGTCTATATAATTATGGGTAGCGCTTCCATAATAAGCAGTAGATGTATTCCTGGATGAATGACCGGTACTATGTTCATATATCTCTGTAGAGTCAGATGTATAGTTATACATTCTGTAAATTGCACCGCCGGTACCTGTCATAACATAATATGGGTCAAGACCTTCAGTTTCATCGTTAGCAATCCAACGTATATTTTTGATTTCTACATCTAACTGAGACGGCGAACCTACTGTTATAGTTGGCTCATAAGAAGAATTTTGAGTTAAATAAACGCTATTAGCAGTTCTCATTGTACGAGGCATAGCTTCGAGAACATATTTAGACACTTTTACAATATCACCTGTTGAAGGGTCTTTGCTTTCTTCTGAAATTTCCTTAACACCTGCAGACGTATAGTAATCTGCCTCATTAGTTTCACCTGCAAACATAAGCGTTGCCGGTTCAATGTAAATATACTCACAAACAGTACGTGTTTTACCACGGGTGTTTACATAATAAACCTGAATTTTCAAAGGAGAATAGGTAAAATCAAGCTTATCATTTGAAATTGTCATAGCAATTCTACCTTCATCGGATTCATTGGTAAAACCTATAACACCATTCTGGTCCGGAGTAAAGTTTTCTCCCTCGCTATCAACAACTTTAACGTTGCAATATCCTGCGGAGCCACTGTAAACCGAATCCTCATATGTAGAACCGCTGTTACCACTGTTATTATTGCCGCCGCCACCCTTTGTCTTGTCAGGAATTATAATCTCAATATGTATATTCCCCTCAGGCAAATCACTTTTACCTGTTTCCATATCAATAGTATACGGAAATTTACCACAGGTTACATTATTAAACTCAAGACCTTTTGTCTGAATAAGAATTTCGTGAGAGGTGCTGTCATCATTAACATGAGATGGAGAAAGTAGCTTAAGAGAGGGCCTCACCTGTCCAAAAACGGTTTCAAAGGATTGTTGCACTGTTGAAACTATTTTTCTCCCCACAACATTAATATTTTCAAAAAGTACATCTGCACTGACCTTTAAATTCATATTGAGTGAAATACCTAAATCAGAATCACGTCTGGCAAGTCCCTGCTCTAAAATTTCTTTAGAATCATATACTTCTTCTGTTCGTTCTCCGGCTTTATATAAAGTTTCATAAGAAGAAAGGAGCATTGGTGTGAACATCACTACAATAAGACTGAGTAATGAAAGCGCGCAAAGAAGCTCAACATAGGTCATACCCAACTTATTGAGAATGCGATTTTTCTTTTTATTTTCTGAAAAAAGCTTCTTCATCTAATCAATCCTTTCTGAAAAATTTAGTTGTTTTTTAGAATATTTTAATTAACTATCCCAAACAACATAAAAATCATCAATTACAGGTGTACTGTTCAAACCACCTGTTCTGACATTACCAACATACTTTAAATCTTCTTTTACATAGTCTCTGTCTCTGGTAGCATCTGAAATAGCACCATAAATGCCTTCCTGAATCCATGACCAGAACTGCCACCACTCAAGATTATTGGTATCAGTTTCATCTTCAGAATACAAAATTTCCATAAAGTAGTTAGTCATAGAAAAGCCTGCGGGATACTTATTTGACACTGTGTCCCCATTAACAGTTTGACTAATAGTTGTTTCAACCTCATTGTTGAATAAATACACATCGCCTGCATTAGCAAATTTATAAAGAATTATATCTTTGCCTTTATAATAAACCGTCTGGGTTTTCCAGTTAGAACCATTTTCAGTAAGAGGAACCAACCAGACATAAGCATCTTCCATAAAGTAAACCATACCTGCTTTAACTGTTCTGCCTCGGGTTTTATTGTAATAACTGTATGGTGTGCTCTCAGGTGCTGTGAGAATTATTGAACTCATTCTGAATGCGTTGTAATCCAGCACCTGTGCAAATAACGAAGTTTTCTGATATAAAGAAATAAAGGTATTTACACTTTCATTAAATACAATTGTTGGTGCTTGGAAATAAAGCAATTTATAAAGTGACTGATTTCGATCAAAACCATCACCGATACGGCCTGTTCGACAAGGATTAATAAGAAGATTAACAGGCATATCCACCTGAATTCCGTTTGTTGCAGTAAAAGCAACGAAGTTATCCTTCTGAGCATTTTTCGACCAGGAACGCATATTATTAGTTGCAACACAAGCGAAATTGGGATCATTTTCAGGGTCTCTGGTTGTTGTTTTAGGATAAACACCTAATGAAAAATCTGCTAACTGATTGGGATATTCAGGATGCTGTTCAATATATTTATTGTAATCTACATTCTGATCCCCATCTTTGATGGTCATACCTTCGGTTGTGATTACCATATTTCCTATACAAGAGAAAATATACATTTGCTGACCTTTAACAGCATCTGCATCAACAAAAAAGCTATCGGGTATTTTAATATTTTTAACACTTGTAGCCTTTGATGAATCAACAAAAATCTGATTACTGTCAATACTTGCAGGAACAATCCAGTTCTGTTCAGCAGGCTTTGTTGGTAAAACAAGCGTACAGCTTCTCTGCGCACCCTTTCCGTTAACTGTTGCTGATGCCACAAATTCAACATTTTTCTTTTCTATCTTGGAATACTGAGGAGCTGTTTCATCAGTACTTGTTTTGTCTGCTGAATCATATTCAGCCTTATCAATCTTTAAAGTTTTATAACTTTTGTCTGTTGCATTATATTCAGTTTTGTAATACTCATGGGTATCATCATAAGTAACATCACAGGTTGCCTCGCCTACAAATGTGCAAACCTTGTTAACAGTACCCGTTCCGTTCTCATTGGGAACGGCAACAGTCTGTGTATTATCCTCATTAGGACCTACCGTTGAATACACCAAACCATATTTTTCGTATCTGTCTATAGCTTCTTTATCTTCTTCTTTATTTTCATCCCACTCCTCAGAATACGGAACAGAATTATTACGATACATATATAACTTATTAACTTCCATGGACTTTTGTGCATAAAAGCAATCTAACTTATATAAATTTGATCCTTGATATTTGTCAGAATCTGGATTAATCCCCTGTTCAATCTCATCTTCTGCAGCATCATAAACCTCCTGAAATGCCCCTACAGTCATTTCTGCCATGGTTCTCGCAAGGTATGAAGCTCTCTGGGTATCCTGACCTCTCATAGCTGATTTTGTTGCACTTTCAGCCATTGTAAATATAGCAGGGAGAAGCAGAGTTAACACAAGCAAAAGCGTTAACACTGCTACGAGTGCGATTCCGTTTTTCTTTGTTAAAATCTTCATACGCCCAAAACCTTTCTTTTGAAAATTAATAATTATAAATCAGAAATGAGAAATTGTGGGTGCTGCGCACAGCTACTATAAATTTAGTACATTACCATTTTATTGTTCTAATTTTGTTTTTGTTGTTTTAGTAATTGATGTCAACAAATATTTAATTTCTTCACAATCAACTTTAATTGAATTAAATTGCTCTTGTGTTAAATAGTCAGTTCTATAAAGAAGCTCTAACCAGTAAAGTGTTTCAGAACATTCTTTGTATGCAATTTGCATTTTAAAAAGGAAATCTTTTTCAGAAAATCCACACTCAGCTTCAGTAATATTAGCACCTATACTCGTACCTGAACGCAAAACCTGTTTGGATAAAATATACTCCTTTTTATCTTCGTTCAAATACTTATAAAGCTTAACTATTCTAATAGCAAAAGCTTTACTTTTATCCAATACAATATTACTCATAATTCCCCTTATACAAATGTTGAAAAAACGAAGTATAATATTTACAATCGGCGTTAGCCCCAAAATTTCTAATTCCTCATTTGTAATTTTTAATTACTTAAACAATAACACGAAGAACTTCTTCTACTGATGTTGTGCCTTCAAGGATTTTATCAATACCCTCCTGACGAAGTGTATGCATACCTTGACTTATAGCCAAATCCTTAATTTCCTGAACACCTGAACGTTTAAGTATCAGGTTTTTCATTTCAGGAGTAATTTGTAAAAATTCAAATACACCCTGACGACCTTTATACCCTGTATTACTACAGGAAATGCAACCTTTTGGCTGATAAATTCTAACAGTATCATCAAGTGTCTTGCCCTCGGGAACAGGGAAATCCTCCATACTGTTGCGAAGCTCACGATATGTAATATCTACCGTTTCTTTGCAACGAGGACATAAAACACGAACAAGACGCTGCGCTAAAACACCAACAAGAGATGATGCTGTAAGGAAAGGTTCAACACCCATTTCATCAAGACGGGTAACCGCACTGGGAGCATCATTTGTATGGAGTGTAGAGAAAACCATATGTCCTGTAAGAGCGGATTCAACAGCAATTTTTGCAGTTTCACCGTCACGGATTTCACCGACCATGACAATATCAGGGTCAGCACGAAGAACAGAACGAAGAGCTGCTGCAAAGGTCATACCCGCCTTTGTATTCATCTGTACCTGGCAGATACCGGGCATTCGACGCTCAACAGGGTCTTCAAGAGTAATAACGTGTTTTGTAATATCACTAACTTCAGCAAGAGTTGCATAAAGTGTTGTAGATTTACCACTACCTGTAGGTCCTGTAACAAGAAGGAAGCCATAAGGTAAAAATATAGTTTTCAAAAATCTCTCTGACTGAGAAGCAGAGAATTTAATGTCTTTAAGTTGAACCGAATGAGCGCCACGCTCCAAAAGACGCATAACAATTTTTTCGCCATATACAGACGGAAGAACAGCAATACGAATATCAAAAGTTCTGTCATCAACCTTAACTGTTGTACGACCATCCTGAGGAACACGTCTTTCGGCAATATCCATACCACCGATAACCTTAACACGTGAAGAAACTGCCGGATGAAGTTTAATTGGTTGTTGGAGAACTTCATGCAAAACACCGTCAATACGAAGACGTATTCTCATTGTTTTCTCAAGAGGTTCAATATGAATATCGGATGCACCTGATTTAACAGCATTTGTAATAACCTGATTAACAAGCTGAACAGCTGGTTTTTCGTCTGCTGCAAGGTCTTCGAGGTCAGAAAGTTCTTCCTCTGTGGTCTCCTCTTCTTCATATGTATCGATTTTAGATGCATTATTAACAATTGTATCAATCGCTGCGTTCAACTCTGTATCAGTTGTAACAAGAGGTACAATTTCCATACCACCTGTGAGAAGTGAAAGGTTATCTCGTGTAACAACGTCATTTGGATTACGCATTACAACAAAGAGCCTCTTCTCATCCTGATAAAGCGGAAGAACGCCTTTACGAGCAATAATATCTGTTGGAATTAAATTTGCTACTGCAAAATTGACACCAACTTCTTCAATTGAAACAAATTTACATCCTGTTTTCATTTCAATTGCACGAGCAACATCATCTTCACTGCAAAAGCCTTCGTTAACAAGTATTGTTCCTAACAACTCCTTGCTTTCTTTTTGCATTTCCAATGCCTTGAATAATTGTTGTTCGGTAACAGCGCCACTTTTGATAAGGAAAAAACCAACGCTACCGGGAATTATTACATTCATATCTGCCAAAATTAATTTCCCCTTTGAAAATCATCGAAAAATCATTTAAAAATGCGAGTAAATAACCTACCCTAAAAAAGGCTTTAAAGCCGAACGTTTTTAACAAAAGTCCGACTTGATATGCCCGTTATTTTATTCACCGGCATTAACCACGGCACTTACAACTCCGTCAGCACCATTTTGAGAGAGAATTGCAAGAGAAATAGTTGCCGCATATTTATCTTTATCTGCCTTGGTTAGTGATACAGCATCAAATCTGTGCATTTGCTCAAGGCTTGATATATGCGCCATATAACTGTGAATATTTTCAAATGTACCTGAAACATTAAAAACAAAAGTTGTTTCCTGAGTCTGAGCAGGAGCTTGAGTTACCTCAATATCCGTAACCTCAAGACCAAAATTCTCACAGGTGTTTATAACCTCTTCCTGGAGAATATATACATCTCCAAGACCATCAGGAAGAATACCCTTATAAACTTCCAACTGCGCTTCAGCCTTTTCGCTTTGTGCGCGCAGCTCTTCAAGAATTGCTATTTCTTGCAAATTCTTTTTATAAGATTCTCTGACTGCAACTATTTCATCCTTAGTGTTAAAAATACCAACTATAAGATATGCGATAGCTGCAACAATCAACAACATAACTAAAATCAGCGCAACAGCAGATGTATAGGGAGAATTCTTAATATCTTCAAGATTTATTTTTTTACCTTTCATAAATCATTCTCCTTTCTTTATTCTGCCACTGCAGTTGTCTCTGCCTGAGTGGTTTCACCATCTGCTGATGTTGTTGCATCTGAAGATGCTTCAGTTGTTGTAACAATAGGTGCCGCACCACCGGTACAGGTTACATTGATTGTGAACTGTACCTTATCAGTTGCACCTTGCTCGTATGAAGCGCAAGCAACTGCAGACACACCTTCAATTTCTTTTAATGCTTCTTCAAAAGCAAGATATTGTTCACGGTTGTCACAAGAACCTGCTAAAACACAGTTACGTGTAACCTTCCAATCAGTGCACTCTATAGAATCAATTGAAATTCCGGGATGCTTAAGGTTGGAAACCTTTGCGATGAAGTTAACTAATTGCGGTTCATCAATCTGAATGCTCTCAATAAGCTGTACCTTGTTCTGAAGTGTTGCATTGATTTCGCGGAACTGTTCAAGCTCTGCTACCTTCTGTGCATATTCATTATCAAGTTTTCTGGCTTCTGCAAGTTTTTTATCTGCATAGAAGCTTGTGACCATAACCACAAAAGTAAACACAGCCAGAACTATCAAAACAACAAGTGAATATAATTTAATCTTTTCAAGTTTCTTTTTGCCATTTAAACGCTTCCTGCTTTGTTCGGGAAGCAAACTAACTCTGTATTTCACTCTTAACCCTCCAATGCCGCCTTCGCAAGACTGATACATCCTGCAAATTCACTCGCATCAAACGATGCTTTAGAAAAATCTTTATAAAATTCGGGAATTGTAAGAGGAATGTAGCTCTTTTCCGCAAGTTTTTCTGCAATTTCTTTTTCTAATTCTGTTGCCGCTGAGAAAAGAACGTTATTTAATCTATACCCTGTTTGCATCTGGAAATAGTTTATTGAGGAAGAAAGCTCAGAATAAAGCAAATCAACGATAATTTCCATTTCTGTTGTGATAATTTCATGGGGGTCATTAAAAGCCTTTTTAACCTCAATCATTGCACGGTCAGGAATATTTATAGAACGAACCATTTTGATTTCTTTTTCCGCAATTGCAACAAAATCAAGAACATCATCGGTTAAACAAAGGAACCCAAATACATCTTCTTCTGTCATTTCTTCAATAGCAACACGGGTCCACGCAAGGAAGGAACTATCTATATCAACAACTTCAAGTTTAGCCTCATCAAAATTCTGAATAAGATTCTGAAGCATTAAATTTCTTGCACCAACAAGAAGAACATTCAACGCAGGCTGGTCATCGTCATCAGTTGTTTCATCAATAACAACAAAATCAAGACCAAGTTCTGAAACGGGAACAGGTATAAAGTCCTGTGCCTGCATTGTAACAACGCCTCTTAATTTATCTTCAGGAACTTTAGGAAATGTTGCATAACGCATAATAACATTTTCGTTGTTAACACCAATAATAATGGGGGCAGTTTTATTGAATTTACCTTTTACAAAAAGGTCATTAAGTGCAACACCAAAGAGAGTGCTGTCCATAATTATACCATTTCCCATTACATTATTATCAAGCGGTTCTTTACCGGCAGCAATAATATCAAAACTACCATCAGAATGTTTATATAACTCAACCGCTTTAATTTCGTGTGAGTTATATTCAATGCCGATAGCACTGTTTACTTTAGCCATTATATCTACTCCCTTGCGAAGGATTTGAATTTAAGTTTTTTATGTGGGGGTTGCTGTTGTAGCCTGGAAAACAGGAAGATACAAAGCAATAATCAAGAAACCAACAATACTTGCAAGACCAACCAACATAATAGGTTCAAGAGTTGAACCCAAGCTCTTTGCTATAGTGTCAACGTCTTCTTCATAGAATTCTGCAACCTTATCAAGCATTGTAGGAAGTGTACCTGCTTCTTCACCGATTGCAATCATACCAATAAGCATAGGTGGAAAAAGACCTGATTCATCAAGTGCTTCGTGGATAGTTCCACCGTTTTCAACCTCTTCAATTGCCTTTGTAACCGCGGCTTCAACAAGCTTTGAACCGGATGTAGGACCGGCAGTTTCCAAAGCTTTAACGGCAGTAACACCGCCACCGATAAGTGTAGCGAAAATACGGCAGAAACGTGCAAGAATTGTCTTTGTAATAAGTTCTCCTATAATAGGGCATTGCATTTTATGATTTTCCCAGAAATGCTGTATAGGTGGAGATTTTATAATCTGTATAATAATAAAAATCAAAACAACTATTGCAGGGAAAATTGCATACCAATATGAGCGAAGGGCTCCGGAAAGGAAATAAACGAATTCTGTAATAGGGTTCAAATCTTCAACAGTTGTGGTCATTTTCTGGAAAGTCGGTACCATGAAAATAAGCATTACTATAAGAATAATAATTGCAAAACCGCCAACCATTTTAGGATACGATGTGGCAGACTTAACCGAGTCTTTAAGTTGTTTATCTTTATGTAACTGGTTGGACATTGCAAGAAGAGTTTTATCAAGCATACCACCCATTTCACCGGCAGCAATCATTGAACAGAAAAGGTCTGAAAAAACAGGTCTTTGACCAAGGAAAGCCTCAGAAAGAGCCACACCGCCTTCAACATCATCTGCAATATTCTTAATTGCATTAGCAAGTGTCTGGTTAGTTGTCTGTCCAACAAGGGTTTGCATAGCTTGTGTAACAGGAATACCTGCGCTAATCATAGCTGAAAGCTGACGCGCAAACATTGACATATCTGCAAGAGAAACCTTTTTGCCTCTTGTTTTCTTAACACCTTTACTTTTATTTTCTGAAAGTTTAGTTACAACCACACCTGCTTCACGAAGCTTTTCGTAAGCTTCACCGGTGGTATTTGCAACAACTTTACCGGTTATTGACTGACCTTGTCGGTTTAACGCTTCATACGTAAATTCCAAGAGTCTGCCCCCTTTGAATAATCAAAAATATTTATCAATACATCTGAATTTGTCTGAGAATTTCAGCTCTTTCTACACAGTTTTCCAGAACAGACTCTCTGCTGATTTTCTGCTCTCTGAGCAGTTTCAGAAGTGCCTGGTCCATTGTCTGCATACCCTCTTTCTGAGCAGTCTGCATAGCACTATAAAGCTGATGATCTTTACCCTCACGAATCATATTTCTGATAGCCGGTGTATCAACCATATATTCAACAGCAGAAACACGACCGCCACCTAAATGAGGCATAAGCTGTTGCGAAATAACTGCTCTGAGAGTGTTAGAAAGCTGGCTTCTGATTTGGTTTTGTTGCTCACTGGGGAAAGAATCGATAATACGAGCAATTGTAAGCGGAGCAGTCTGAGTATGCAATGTAGAAAGAACAAGATGGCCTGTTTCAGCCGCTGTAAGAGCAATACTGATACTTTCCGGGTCACGCATCTCACCAATCATAATAACATCAGGGTCATGACGGAGAACTGTTCTCAAAGCATTGTTAAAGCTATGAGTATCGCCACCCAATTCACGCTGTCTGATTATTGAGCGTTTATGAGAATGCAAAAATTCTATCGGGTCTTCAATTGTAACTATGTTATATTCATAGTTCATATTCATATAGTTAATCATCGCCGCGAGAGTTGTTGACTTACCACTACCCGTTGGACCTGTAACAAGAATAAGCCCTCGGGGAAGTGAACAAAGTCTTCTTACATCGGCAGGCAATCCCAACTTATCAAGTGTTGGAATCTCAAATGGAATAGCTCTGAAAACTGCTGCCAAAGTACCGCGCTGAATGATTATATTACCTCTGAAACGTGCACATCGTGGAACAGAATATGAAATATCAAGTTCAAGGTTTTCCAAAAGGTCTTTCTTGTTTTTTTCAGTGAGAACCTTCATCAACATATTTTCAACATCAGCAGGAGACATAGGGGGGTAATCCTGTTTTACGATGTCGCCGTCAATACGAACACATGGTGGCATACCAACAACAATATGAAGGTCTGAACCTTTTTTCTCAACAGTAAGTCTGAGTAAGTATTCAAGATCTACAGGGTAACTACTTGGTTGATTAATAAATTCCACAATATTCACTCCCAAGAGATAAATTTTAGCCTATCTGCCCCCACATATCAACGATAAGGTCAATATTTTCGGGAGATTCAAGAACATAAAGAACATGCTTAACGCCTTCATCAGTCGGATCAAGGTCAGCAGAAAGTTCAAAAGATGCTACTGAAATAGTAGGAATATTAAGAAGTTTAACAACAAGCTCTTCTTTTGCTGCAAGAACAGAAAGCTCGCTTGCATCTGTAATTGTTGCAATGGGATAATACATTTCACTTAAGTTGTTATCAAGGGATGCGATAAGCTCCTGAACCTCTTCAACCTGGTTCTTATTACAGTAAACCATAATTGATTTTGTTCTTGAAGGATAAGAACCGAAGTAGAACTCAACACCATCAATATCAACAAATCCGATTTTGCTTTGAAGCTCAGAAGCAACAATATTCTGAAGCTCGTATGTAAAGAATGTTCTTGTTGCATCGTTATCAGCAGTATCATTTTCTTTAATACGTGCAACTGCTTCGTCAACCTCGTCTGCGTCGCCTTTAATCCAGACTCTCTTTTCGTAGAGATCAAGACCAAGAATTTCAACATCATAACCGAAAGTACCAACAATAGCACTTGCATCTTCTTTTGTTATATATTGAAGGTCAACTTTAACAAGAGAGGTTTCGCCATCGGTAATAACAACATCTTCTGTTGTGCCATCCTGTGTTGAATCGTCAGGCTTTGTAGTATCCTGATTTGTATTGTTATTTGCGTTATCGTTATTTGTACCTTCGTCAGTTGTGCTGTCACCGGGAGCATTTGCATCGCTATTTGCGTTAGCATCCTCGAAATCAACAAGCTTCTTTACGTTCATAATATCCTGATATGCATCACCGGAAGCATAAACATAAAGTGTCATAGGATGTGCCGACATAACAATACCTGTATGAAGACCGAGTGAACCAAGCAAGCTGCTGAATTCACTTGCAGTTATGTATTTGAGTTCAATAGCTGTAAGACTTGAACTGATTTTTGCACTGCCGACAGTTGTATTCTTTTTGTTATCGAGAGTTTTGATAAGCTGGTTAACCTTTGCAAGTTGCATTGGTGTACCGCTTATCCAGAATTCTCTGAGATTGATGTCAACTTTAACGAGTTTAACAGAAACACCAAGTGTTGAAAGCTGAGATGTGAGTGTATCTGTTGAAATATATTTAAGAGAGAACTTGGTAAGAGCTTCTTTATCAACAAAACTTGAGTTAAGAACAGTAGCAGAACCAACATAGATAATATCATCATGCTTGATATAAGTCATATCAACCATACGAAGAATATAATCAATTGCTGCAAGAGGTGTTACATTGTCAATTGCAATTTCAGGAAGAGTTGCTGTTGTACCCTTAAAAATCATTGTGTAACCTGTGTGAGCAAGAACAGTTTCAAGCGCACCGATAAGGTCAGCATCCTTAAAATTGATTGAAATGGTGCTTGATGTACCATAATATGTAGTGGAATCGTCTTCAACTGCAACTGCACCGGGAATATCAAGCTTCTGACCTGCATAAAGTTCTGCAGAAGCAGAAATCCCGTTTGTTGTAACGATGTCAGAAACTGTAACACCGTGAGCAGCAGCGATAGAAGAAAGGGTGTCGCCATGCTTAACGATATAGGTTCCCATTGCTTCGTCAATGGCACTGCCTGCTGCCGAGAGCGGTAAAATGGAGCTCATAAGCAGAACAAGTACAAGGGCAAAGATGCCGATTGACCTCATCTTGCATTTGTTTGTTTTCATTGGATAGTCCCCCTAATTTATATGAATTTACATAAATTACTTATTTAGCCATATCGATTTTTTTTGTTATTTTTCCGGCTTTGAAAATAACATAGTCTGAAGAAATTTCTTTAAGCTCCCAATCTGATTCACCGATTGTTTCGCCCACTGTAAGAACTAACATATCACCTTGTGAACCAACCTGAATAAGAGCTGTTTTAAGACCGCTGGAACCAACTACTGAACCTGTATATGTAGCAGAAGCGAGTATATCAGGTGAAAGAGGGTCATCATCAATAAGTTTAACAACCTCTTTATCTTTAATTATATTATTTCCGGGAATAACCTGAACCTCGTTGGATTGAACAGAATCAGAACTTGTCTGAGAATCATCATTATCAGTTAAAATTCCATCTCCGAAAACAACGAAAAGGAAAACTGCAACAAGAATCAGGAACAAAATAACCGGAATTATTATTTTCATAATAGGGTTTTTTTCAAAGAAGCTTGCAATTTGCAAAGTGATTCCGGGTTTAGCTCCGGAAGATTTTTCTTTCTTGGTAAATTTGGGTAATTCAAGTGCCATAAAAAAGCCTCCAAAACAAGTATATACTTACCTAAATGTCGCTAAGCTAATATAAGATTTTTGTGCAAAAACACCATTTTTCTAAAAAAGAGCGCAATTGACCAAATAAGACTATATTACAAATAATATGATACTACAATCAAGACAAATAATCAATACTTTTCCCATTATCTGTTGAAAAAAACACGTAAATCTATGTTAGAAAAAAACATAATTATTTTATAAAAAATGACGAAAAAAGGAACTTCCGTTTCCGAAAGTTCCTTGCTGTGTTTTATATTATCTTCTTTTATTCTTTTTAGAGCTTCTGCTACCGTAATAATAGGATGAACCTCTGCTACCGTAGTAATAAGAGGAGCCGTAATATCCGCCGTAACGGTTTGAGAAATAGCCACCTGCTTTACCCATAGCAAGACCGAAAGCACCACTGCCTGCACGATTGTAAATACAACCGAGAATTTCTGCTTTAGCAGTTGTAAGGTCGCTGAGAGCATATTCAATCTGAGGAATTGCAACTCTGTCTTCAGCAGTTACAAAAATTACTGAATCGGTATAGTTTGCAACAATAGCAGCATCAGCAACAACACCTGCAGGGGGACAGTCAACAATAACATAATCGAAATTTGCTTTAGCCTGTTTAATAATATCTGCCATAGTCTCGGATGCAAGAGTTTCAGAGGGGTCCTGAACTGCTGCAGAAGCAACAAGGAGATAAAGATTAAGTTTCTCGATATATTTAACAGATTCTTCAAAAGTCTTTTTACCTGTTACAATATCGTAAATACCTCTCTCGCCTTCAAGAGAAATTCCGAGAGTTTTGCAAACAGCAGGTTTTCTTAAGTCAGCATCAATAAGAAGAACTGATTTACCGCTTTTTGCAAGAGAAAGAGCTGTGTTAACAGAAGTTGTTGTTTTACCTTCACTTTCGGTAGAGCTTGTGATAGTGAAAACTGAATAACCTTTTTTAAGCTTAACATTTTCAATTTTTGTTCTGATAAGCTTAAAGGTTTCAATAAATGGAAGACCAACATTTTTATCGGTAATAAGAAGTCTGTTTCTGTCAGTTTTCTTTTTGTTTTTAATATCAGAAACAGTTGCAAGAATATTCATATTGAAATTATTCTTAATATCTTCAGTAGAAAGAAGCTTGTTCTGAATTTTTGCAGTAATAAGAATAATAAGAACTGCAAGAGCTGCACCTAACATAAAACCTATTGCTGTATAAATAAGTGTTGATGAGTCGGATGCAAGCTTAGCCTTTGTAGCGTTATCAGCAATGCTGATATCAGCAGTCGGGAAAACATTTTTTGCAATCTCGGGATAAACGCTCTGAATAGCAGTTGCAACAGCATAAGTCAAATCTTTATCACCGGATTTAACAGTTACGGTAATAAGAGTTGTATCAGTAACAACCTCAACATTGATAATACCGCGAAGCATTTCTTTAGTATATTTCTCGCCAGTTGTTGATTCAACAATATCCTGAACTTTTGTAATAAAGTCATTACCCTTTTGAATAAGAGTTTTAAAGTTGTTAGCAAGGGTTGTAGAAGCCTGAGCATCACTGGCACTTGTTATCATACCTGTTGAACCCACAACATCCTTATTCTTGTTTGATACATTAAAGATAATCTGTGAAGTGTAAGCCTCAGTATATGTAAGCTTAGCAATCCCCAAACCCGCAATAGAAAAAACAACAACAAAAACTACAATAAGCCACCACTTAGCGAGAACTTGTCTGATAAGTTTAAAAATTGGTTCAAAACCGATAGCTTCATCATAAGAAGTTCTTTTCTCTTCGTAAGCCATTTTATAATCTCCTTTAAATATATTTAACTGTACATAAAAATCCACAGTATACTATCTTAGATATTCTATCACATATAAACTCTTTCTACAATAGTTTTAAGAAAAATAATTCTTGCTTACACAAGTTTTTTAATTATTTTTTCAGAGAATCAAGCCTGTATTTCAAACGTCTTTTCAAATATCTTGTTTTTATATTCCTGACATACTTATCTTTATGCTTTAAATACTCCGAATTGGTGTCGGTATCAATTTCCTCCCCGTTTATTATCAAAGTTTTGGCAACACCTATTATATTTTTATCTGTGATTCCAAACTCTAAAATGAATTGATTATCTCCGCACATTACATATTCACCATTATCTTTTATTGCAACAACGCGGTGAAGAACAAAAGCACCATCGTTTCTACGGTAAAGCGGAATATCACCTATTTTCAACGGTAACTGAGGTTTTACAATTCTAACAAAATCCCTGTTTTGATAAAGCAACGGATTCATACTTGTACCCGTAATAGGAATTTGAAAATCCAAGCCACGATTAAACGCCTCTTCAATAAAGGGCAGCATTGTTTCCATATTAATTTTTGGCATTTTTGTCACTCCTTGGTTTTCTATATTTTCGGAACGGATAAATCCATATCCTACGTCAATCGTAGGGTACGCATTTATGCGTACCGCCAGGTTATCCGATATCTTGCGGAACGGATGAATCCGTTCCCTACATAATTTCTCTTAACTAAATACAAGCCGGGTTGCCCCGGCTTGCTTAGTTTTGTTTATAGAGGTTTTCCTCACGCCCCGTTTTTAAAAACGGGGCGGTTTCTTAGTTCAAACTAAGGGGTTACCTTATTTTGCGTCAACCCAATCGTTGCCGTCATCTGTGCCCCATGAACCACCGTTAGAAACTGTGAGTACATCCTCGAGCTCGAACTCCATGATTTCGAGCTCAGGTGCTGTGTATTTTTTCATTATGAAAAATACTCCTTTCAATATCTTTATATTATTGAATCACTGAAAAAAGTCGGAATAATCGAAAACTATATCTCCGCCGCCACCAACCTGAACACCACCGGAGGTTGTTCCGGGAAATGTTGTTGTGGTTGTATTTTGTGCTGTTGTGTGAACAACGCCTGATGTTGTTAAAACATCATCAACAGTGAATTCTATAATTTCGAAATCCGCTTTTTCATAAGCTTTCGAAATCATTTTAATTATTCAGGCAAATTTGTAACATATCGTGCAACGTCAGCTGCTGTAATTGTTACTGCTTCACCATAAGTAGGTTCTTTACCAAATTCTTTAACGAAAGGTGTAACAACGATATCGCCACCGTTATAATCTGCAGGAATACCTGCGATAACTGCACGGAAATAGTAAGACTTGCCGTCATTTGCAGAGTAAACGTAGCCTTCATATTTTGTCTGGGGAACGCCATCGCCAAACTGAACAGTTGCACCAACAAATTCTACAGTAGTAGATTTGTTATTTTCGAATGACATAGCAATATCAGCAACATCGAAACCTGCTACAACGCCAAGGTTTACAGTGTTTTCAGCTTTATTTGCCCACTGAATCTGATTCTTAACGTGGTAGACGGGGTTTTTAGCAGCAGCTTCAACTACAGCGTTTGAAACAACGTTCATTGTTGGAACGAGAGCCTGATAGTTTGTAGCACCCTGGTAGTAACCAAGACCTTTACCGTCATAGTTACCGTCAACTGTGAAGCAGTCATCTGTGTAAACACCGAATTCTGCACCGGTTACATCATCAGCAATTGCTTCGAAATAAAGTGTGAACATTCTGTTCCAATCTGTACTTGTTGTGATACCTTCAATTGTGTTCAAGTAAGCTGTCTTTGTTTTATTTGAAACGTTAATACTTGCGTATACAACACCTGTATTAGCTGGGAGACCTGCACCCCACTTGCTGTAAAGGGGATGGTCAGGAGAAACGAGTTCAGTTGTAACCTTAATACCTTCTGAGTTTGAGTTACCAAGACCGATACATTTAGCAAGAGCTTTTGTTGTAGCAGTTGTACCGTTAGCTTTATACATACCTGTGTTGTTCATGTAGTCACCAAGTGAGTATGCATAGATAGCACCTTCGCCCATATCAGTGTAATAGGTATCCTGGTCCATACCTGCACCATAGGGATAAGTGCTTTCACCATCAGAAAGTGTGATTGGTGCAAAGAGAGTCTTGTTGTAGTGGAAAGGTGCGGTTAAGATATCAACCGGTTTTGCAGATTTCATCCAAACTGTAACAGCATAGATATTGTCTGCAGACCATTCTGCTGAGCCTGCTGCTGTTTCAGGAGTTTTATCAACTTTTTCAACAGTATACTTAATATCGATATCAGCATTACCTTCAGGACCTCTTGTATAAGCTGAAGCCATAACAGTTAATACTGAAAATACCATTACTACAGCAAGGAAAAGGCTCAATAATTTTTTTGAATTAACCATTATTGTTTTCCTCCAATAAAATTTTAAAATTGTTTAACTTTCTTACTTTGAAGAGTCAGTGAGTTGTCCCACCAACTCTTCTTTAATTATTGTTTTAACTTAAATTAAGCAGCGTATGGGTTAACTGTAATTTCGCCACCAAGTGAAGCCGCTTCAACAGTAGCAGCGTCTGTAGCTGTAATAGCGTCGTCACCATTAACGTCTGCAGCGAATGCATATGCAACTGTACTCATTTCTGCACCGAGTGAAGCAGCTTCAATTGTAGCAGCGTCTGTAGCTGTGATTGAAGCATCACCGTTTACATCACCAAAGATGATAAGTGTGTAAGTAGCGAATTCGTTACTGTCGTTATCTTTAACTACGAGAGTTGCACCTGTACCGTTTGTATAGCCACCATCATTAGCAACCATTTCAAATGTACCGTTTTCAACTGTGAAGAATGCTGTAAGGTCTTCTGTACCTGCGGGTACACCGTAAACGTAGCCGTTTTCAGTATCAACAACGCCACCATTAACACCGCTGAGAACGGGGTCAGCTGCAACTGCACCGATTGTCTGTGCATCGCCAACACCATTAACGATCTGGCCTGCAACTACATTTGATGAAACAAGGTTTTCATCAGGAACGCGTACAGCAATAAGTGTACCGCCTTCATTACCATCAGCTTTAGCATCATCTTTAATAGCAATTGTTGCAGAACCTGTACCTGTGTAAGAATAGGTAAGCTTTGCAATAACGCCGTTAATAGCCTTTGCTGCAACTGTGTTTGTTCCCTCTACCATTTTGGGAACGATCAAAACTTTACCGGCTGAATTCTTGCTGATATTAGCAGTATAGTAAAGTGCTGTACCTGCTTCAACCTTTGTAAGTGTGATTGCGTTGCTGGGGTCTGTTTCCTCAACAACAAACTGAATAGCTCCGGTGGGATAATCAGTTGTAAGAGAAACCTCTACTGACCATGTACCATCGCCATTATCAACGGGAGTACCAAGCTCCCAAGTCTGTGAATATGTGCTTTCCTCGTCTTCGTAAGTAGTACCCGCTGCAAATGCAACAGTACCAAGAGCTGACAAAACGAGAACGAGTGCAAGCATAACACTAAGAATCTTTTTAGACATATGTTTGCCTCCATTGATAATTTTTTCAAATTCTCTCCAAACAGCAGCCTATCGACTGCACCTTTTGACTGATGCAAAATCATCTGTGCTTATTATATATAATAGTATATGATTTTCGCTTCCCCTCCTGCCGATTTCACGGCAGGAGAGTCATTTTTTCAGTCAAAGGATTTTAAACTTCATAAAATATTGTCGATTTACTGCTTAATTAAGAAGCAAGTGCAACGTTTACAACTTCAGAATAGTCCAAAGCGTCAACCTTCTGGTTACCGTCTGTATCTACACCTGTTGAATCAAGGTTACCTGCAACAAAGAAGCAACCGTTGAGTTCACCATGATCAGTAGAAACGAGCTGTGCCAAGTTAGCGTCAAGTACATCAACTACACCGTCACCGTTTACGTCACCATCAACAACAAGTTTGATTGTTGCAACAGGAACATAGTAACCATCAATGTCAGCATATAAAGTAAGTGTTGCATTTGTACCAACGAAGCCTTTGAAGGGGATAAGGTCGCCGTTTTCATCATATTTTTCAACTGAGTAAATGTCGTTAGAAACAACTTTATTAACAATTTCCATTGCTGAAGCATCAGTTGCATTGAAGAGATCCTTAACAGTATCTTCATCCTGCATAGCAGCAATTCTTGCTACGTTGCTGATGATTTCTGCTTCGATATCATTTTCGGGATCAGCTGCTTTAATTTCAACATCTTCAAATGTACCGTCAAGTTCAACATTTGTTTTCTTGAACTTAAGTCTTGCAAGAGCTTCTTTAAGTTCATTTGCCTTATTATCAATAACATCCTGATCTTCTTTTGAATAAGGCTCATGGTTTATATAGTGAGCTGAACCGGGGAAGAGATCAACTGTTTCACCGTTTGCAAGAGCAACCTGGATAAATTCTTCTCTTTCTGTTTCTTCGTTCCATTCATAACCTAAACCAAGTTCTGCGAGAACCTGACCAAGCTCTTTAGCTGTGTTGTCATAAAGATCCTGGTTTGCAAGAGCTGTTGTAGCCTGGTCGATAAGAGCTTCAAGTTCAGAGTAATCTGCTTCGAAGTCAGCAAGAACAAGCTCGTTACGGCAGCAGAGAAGCTCCCATTTAGCATCAAATATCTGCATCTGGCTTGCATTTGCATCATCTCTTACTGCAATAGCATCTTTAAGAGCGTTTTCATATTTAACCCAGCTACGATATGTGTAATTACCATCATCGTCGCTATCACCAATCATAGCAAGAGCAGAAGCGATTTCGTTTTCAAGGTGAGTCTTGATAATACCATGTTCACGAGGAAGAAGTCTGCCGGGAACTCTTTCAAGAAGGTTCTGAGCCTGAGCAACCTCAAGAGCATCAATATTTGCATAATGAATCTTAGCATTCTTAAGGTCTTCTTCTCTCTGAGCCATTTCTTCTTCGGAATAGTCTTCAAGAAGTTCAGAAATGAAGCTCAAACCATCTGTACCACCAACATATGCACCGATATAAGCTTCGTTAGCTTCATTTTTAATGATACCGTTTACATCTGTCTGACTTACCCATGTATAGGGGAAGTATTTGCTGTCAGGAGAAGCGAAGGAAGCTGCTTTCTTAGCATTAACGATGTCTCTTGCATCTTCTCTAACGTCATTGTAACGATTCCATCTATACATTCTATAATCTGTATAGTCTTTTGTATCGCTATACTGTGCTTCAACACTATCAAGAGTTGTTTCAAGTGTATTAACAGCATCATCGATACTATCGCCTGTTCCGAGTTCGAAACGTTCTTCATCAGTTAATTTAAGCTGTTCAACCTCAGCAGAAGCTCTATAAAGTGCTTCGTAGTATGCTTGGTGTTCGTATGTTGAGTTATCGTTCCATACCTGCCATGCACCGCGGATACCGTTCTGAAGAGCGGATTCGTAAGCGGTCCAAACAGTATTACCATTAAGAACAGTAACTTTCTTAACAGGAATATTCTTGCCGTCTTTTTCAACGATACCTGTCATAGCTTCAACAATCTGAGTACCTTCATAGTACTTAGTTGCAGTCTTATTTGCTACAAGTTCTGTTTCATCATATACATTCTTGTCATCGTCAATCCAAGCTGTTTTTGTGCTTGTTGTTTCGATAAGTCTGTCATCGTCAACATTCTGTGTACGAAGAAGTCTGCTTGCATAATATTCTGCATCATCAGTATGATAATCAGCTTTCTTTCTCATTGCACCTGTTTCATCACCAACAAGAGCTGAAAGCTTAGCAAGAGCAACACCATCATAGAATCTGATTGTAGAAGTAGCGTCATAAGAATTGGAACTTGCTTTAAGAGTTATATCGAATGTTAATGAAGCACCGGGAGTTTTTGCATAGTTTGCTGCTGTTGCAACATCCTGAACCTCAAAGTAAATACCATCTTCGATAGCTTCCTTTGTACTTTCCTGATTTGTTGTGTGACCAAGGTAAATACCTTCTTTGGTCTGATTACTTTCTACCCAAGCCTTAAATGTGAATGTACTTGAGGGTTTAGAAACATGAGCAACTTCGAAGGATTCAACTGTACCTTCAAGTGTTTCAGGGTCATTGTTACAGTAAATGTATGTTTTACATTTTGATGTAATTGTGAATTTTTTTAACACAAGGTTGATTTCATAAGACTGTTCTGTATAATCACCGTCATTAGCGCGGTCATAGTTAAGCCATACATACTTACTGATCTTAAACTGTTTGCCGCCAGCCATTTCATTACCAGCTTCGTCGGTAACTGTATAGGTGATTTCAAATTTCTGAACAACACCTGGATTAGAAACACCCTCTACGCTATAAGTAACATTACCCTTCTCGCCATAGCCAAGATTTGCATCGTCAATAGCAAGATTTTTGATATAGGAAGATTCTGTTACACCATCAAAGTTATATGCCTTAATTGATTTAATGTTATATGCGTAATGGTTATCTTTAGAGTGAGATGTTGCGGAAGCGCTTGTTTTGTAACCTCTCCAAAGACCTGTTGAACCGTTAAGAACAGTGAAGCTACCTTCGCTAAGAGCACCTGTGCTAAGAACAACAGTGTTACCAAGAGCGATATTGGGGGTACCAAGCTCCTGCTCACCACCGAGGTCCTTAATAAGCTTACAAACAACAGGAAGAGCTGAAGGAAGAAGCTTATCGTCTATTGATGCGAGAGCAGTAAGAAGTCTTTCAATAATGCCTGAAAGGTTATCATTCTGAAGAACTGCATTTACACTTTCTGTTGTTCCGAGAAGGTTTGTTCTGAGAATAACAGTAAGAAGATTGTTTGCAACATTAAGAACTGTTGAAACGATATCACCAGAATTAAGGATGTTCTTTGAGTTAGCATGAGTATTTCTACCGAAGAGGCTAACAATAGCATCAAGGTTAAAGTTCTGGAAGAGATCCTTTAACTTAGCAAACAACATTTCTACATCAAATTCATAAGTATCACTTGTGCAGTTATTAACTAAACCAAGGATAGGAAGAACTGTATGAAGGATGTAGCTAAGCTTTTTGAGTGAACTCTGGTTGTCACTTCCGTAGTTGCTAACACCTGCTACTGTTGCGGGTTCCAAACCTGCAATTACAGAGTTTGTACCATCGCTTACATAGTTAACAGCCCACATAATAATTGTATCAAGAGTTGCGTTCCAATGAGCACCATCAGCTTTACCTGTTCCAACCCAATCATCTAAATCAAAGGCTGAAGTGAAAACTGTGTCTTGCTTACAGTAATCTTCAAAGTTTGTAAGCTGATTGAGATATACGCAAGCAACGTCAGTACCCATATTAAGGATAAGGTTGAACCAATCTTCTTTTGCTGTTGCGCCGTAATCTTTAAACTGTCTGCCTGTTGCAGAAGTTAATGTACCTTCAGCAAAGATATCTGCATCATAGTTTACATTAGGTGCGATTTCTGTCATAAATTCACGAAGAACAAGTGCACCGAATTCAAGGATTTCAACGCCCTCGTGGAAAGCTGCTCTGCCATTAGCATCCTTAGGAATAATAAGCTGAGGCATAACATCTTCGAAGAATGTAGGACCGATATGAGCAACGAGCTCAACGATTGTCATATCCTTAACATCGCTGTATTCCCATGCAACATATTCTGAATCTGCACCGAAAATCTTATCTGCATATTCAGCAAGAAGGAATTTAAGAATTCTTTCAATATTATATACAAATACTGTTGATTTGCCATCAGGAGATGTTGCAGATGTTGCACCGTCAACCCAAACATCCTGATTTGCATTTTCATCACCGATAACTACTTTGTTAAAGGCTTTAACAGCAGTATCGGAAAGAGCATTCTTTGCAACAATATAAACAAGGTGGTTAAGAGACTGTGCAATTGAACCATATGTTTTGATGATTGCTGCATAATCAATTTCATTGATTGCACCTGTACCGGTTGTTCCGGGCTTAGGAGCTGTAATGTTCCAATTGAAGTTAATAAGGTCTGCAAAGTCATTTGCTGCTGCCATATTAACTTTGAAGTATTTACGAACTTTTTCTGTAATTTCGACAACTTCGTCACCTTTGGTTTCTTCACCAACAACTTCACTTTCAAGAGTTGTGTAGTACCATTCGTTGTCTGTTGAGCTCTTGAACATCTTATCATAAGAGATGTATGTTACATAGCTCTCTTTACCTGCTTCTGTTTCAACTTCAAATGCAGTCTGTGCGTCTGAAGGAACCTTGTCAACGGGGATTTCATCGATATCAGCTTCAACAGCTTCCATAAGAGCTTTCTTAAGGTTGTTGTTTAAAGGAGTGATGCCAAGGTCATAAATAGCATAGGGAGCAAGTTTATCAAGAAGACTAAAAATGCTGTTATTACTATCTGAGAGGCTGAATGCTGCGCCTGCAGCAGCTGCTGTTTCATATTCTGCAGCCAATGTAGGCATTACTTTGGAATCCTTCCATACCTTAACTGCAGCTTCGCCTTCACCTTCCCACTCATAATCCTGATTCTGAGTAAGAAGACCGCCAATAGCGATGTCAAGGATTTTATCTACGGTGTTTACTTCTGAGGGAAGAGTACCGAGTTCTTCAGCATCTTTATCGTAGCCTTGTGAACCATAAACGAGCATGTCAAATACCATATCGGTAACCATGCCATTGATGTCTGTGAGGATATCGTTGATAGAACCTACATCAAAAAGACCTTTAACGATACCGTTAAGAAGAGAACCAAGACCGATACCATCACTTGTAAGAAGACCTTTAGGAGCCTTCTTAAGAACAGATACGGTTTCAGAGGAACCTAAGTAACCCAAAAGAGCATAAAGAGCAGCAAGGTCACCCTGTTCTCTTGTTACTCCATCAAGCATGCTTCTGTTTGCTCTGAGATTTCCAACGTCACCGCCAACGATAGCGAGAAGACCGTTGTCGAGCAAATCATGGAATGATGAGAAAAGGTTGTTAACACTTGTCAAATTCAATTCACCAAGAACTGAAAGGTCAATAACGCCCAAGTCGGGCATTACAGTTGCTTCTAAGTAGTTGAGCAAAATAGTTGCACCGATTTCACCTGAAATAATAGCGTCGTCAACTGAGTCGTAAGTCATATTAGATTGAGTTAAGTCAGCAGGTTTAGCAGAACCTACAACAGACAAGCAGCTAAACGCCATAATGAGAGCAAGAACCAAGCTCAACAATTTAGTTGATTGTTTCATAAAGTTTTACCTCCATATTTTTAGTACGCCAATACAAAAATACGCGTGCGTTAACTAAAACGATAAACCGTAAACACGCACCGATTACGGTAAACATTTTTGTCGCACAGTCCCCCTTTCATAGATTTCCGAAAATATGAAGCCACCGGCTTCATACATAGGATATTGACTAACCGTGGGCCAATATGTAAAGTGCACAGCGCCGAATTGCTCAGAGCGCATAGCGGGAGCAAGAGCAAGTGAGGAATGAGGAGTGAGGAGTGAGGAGTGAACCTCGCACCAAAGACCTCAAACACAAAACCGCACCGCTGCGCACTCCGCTGCTGCACCCTGCAGCATCGCTTTGTGCACTTAGCGCCCACACACTTCACAAGGCAGGCGAGGTACTGACCTTTTTCGATCAAGCAAAACAAACACTCGAATAAAATCCAAGGACTATTGTTTTTTTCGTCGCTTGCGACGAAAAAAACCGCCGATGATTTTTTCTAACGAACATTTGTTTTGCTTGACCGAAATTGTGCCTCATTAGCCAAGGCGAAAACTCCGCCTTTTTCGGCTTGAGGGCATAATACCCCCACTGCCCCAACCTTATGGTCGATAACATAATACAACACCAAAAGCAACTTGTCAATACTTTTGCAGGATTTTATTCTGAAAATTTTATTGTATTAATTATTATATATACTACGCGCGAGCTCAGAACGCAGTGTGCAAAGCACCAAATCTTAAATATCCGCACGCGAGAATGCAAAGTACCAAATGCAGTGGACTTGTCCTCCCGCAAACTATTTCAAGTATTTAAGGGGTGGGGGCGGCACGGTCAGGACCGTACCCTACAGAATTATTGAAAACATAATTTTATTGTTTATTTTGCACAAAACTATATGTAAAGTGTTTTTTCTTTACATACTTGTATATTATCTGAAATATATATCGAAGTTGATAAACCTTGATATTCAAGGCTTTTCACCATTATTTTATACAAATAAGAAAACGTAAATCAATGTATTGTAAAGTGTTTTAACATTACACCACAACATTCCAAAATCCGATAATTACAGCAATATATCTGATAGTTATTTGTGCACTTTTTTAATCATATATTTTGTTTTTCTAACGCCATTTTATGAAACAATCAACTAAATTGTTGAGCTTGGTTCTTGCTCTCATTATGGCGTTTAGCTG
>JAZQMA010000008.1:0-78687 GCA_045543035.1 Acutalibacteraceae bacterium
TTTTCAGTTTTACAATTTCTTGTTCATACTCTTTTATGTGTCTGTAGCTTCTGGGCATAAAATTTCCTCCTATGGTAGTTTCTTTAATTCTACCATAGGAGGCTCTTTTTTTCTATTGTCCGTTTTTACTGGACTTGTGCAGAGAGTGGTGTCTTTTTAGTTTTGCTTTCAGCAAAATGTTGCTACGCAACAAGAACCTTCCGGCACGAAAAATCAAAATTTTCCGTGCCACCTTCCTTTGAAGGAAGGCAAAAAACACACCAATATATTGCTTAAGATATTTTTATTGTAATGGCAGATTAATTGTGTTATATTTGAACTATGAACAACGAAAGGGGTTTATCAAGTAATGACACAGGAGTTTTATTTCAAAAATGCCAAATGGGTTGGGGCGAAAAAGCGCATTCCAAAAACATTTTCTGTTTTAAGAGGCAAGTTTGAGCTTGAAGATTTTAAAAATGTAAAACTTAATATATTAGGTCTTGGATTTTTCAAATGCTACATAAACGGAAAATGTATCAATCCCGATACATTTTTGCCCCTTTCTTCCGATTTTGAGGCAGGCTGCGACCCTGTTGACGAGGTTATTTCTGCCCATAGAATTTATGTTCCACAATTTGATATTACCTCTTTTGTGAAACAAGGAAAAAACACCATTGCAATTCATTACGGTGGCGGTTGGTATACATTTGAAAACCGCACATTCGGTTTGCCGAAAGCAATATATTGCATTACTGCAGAAAATGGAAATGGTACTGATAATTTCGTATCAGACGAAAGCTGCAAAATCGGTAAAAGCTTTGTTGAAGAATATACTTTCACTTTTGGTGAGCATCATAATCTGTGTAATTATGCTGATTGCTTCGGTGAGGATTTTGATGATTCTTCTTGGGAAAATGCAGTATTAACAGAAGAGCTTAACACAGAATACTGCACAACAGATTGCCCTATTGACAAGCTTATTGAAGAGCGTTCAGTTAATGTTATTAAGAAAACTGAAAATTCTGTTATATATGATTGTGGTGAGAATACAACAGGTTATCCCCTTTTGGAAATCAAAGCAGAAAAAGGCGAAAAGATTGTTGTTAATTTCTCTGAAGAGGTTTTACCCGACGGCAATTTAGACCCAACCCACATTCACGGACAGCAATTCACAGTTGTTTCCGATGGCAAAACCTCCTTTGTTCAACCTGAATTCACATGGTTCGGCTTCAGATATTTTGAGGTTATCGGCAACGCAGTACCAAAATGCGTTAAGGTTATTTTTGCAGATGTGCCTGTTTCTTCAACCTTTGATTGCGATAACGAAACGCTTAACTGGATTTATAAAACCTTTACTCACACAATGCTTTGCAATATGCACACAGGTCACCCATCTGACTGCCCCCACCTTGAAAGAAGAGGTTATACAGGTGACGGTCAATTAACCTGCCACGCGGTTTTAACCGCCTTTGATGCAAGAAAATTCTATGAAAAATGGATGCAGGACATTGGTGACTGCCAGGATAAATTAAGCGGTCATATTCAATATACTGCTCCATATCTTCATAGCGGTGGTGGTCCCGGCGGTTGGGGATGCGCTATTGTTGAAGTACCTTATCAGCTATACAAGCATTATGGTGATAAAGAAATTCTCTCTAAATATTATCACAATATGAGACGATACATAGACTACCTTGAAGCCCATTCAGATTACGGACTTGTTACAAGCGACAAGGAAGGTAACTGGTGCCTTGGTGATTGGTGCGGACCGAATATTCTCTACCCTGACAGAGATATTACATCTCATAATCAGCAGGTTGTTCTTCCCGCTCCTATGGTTAACACATATTTTATGGTTAAATCCTTAAAGCAAATGTGCGAAATAGCAAAAATCATCGGCAAGGATGAAGATATACCCGAATATGAAGAGAAAATCAGATACCGAAAGGGCGCAATCACTGCTGCATATTTCAATGCTTTTGATGATAACTTTATTATGAATGTTCAGGGCGCTAACTCCTTTGCAGTTGATTTAGGTCTTGGAACAGAAAACACCTATAGAAATATGGTAAGTTATTATAAAAAGCTAGGCTATTATGATACAGGTATTTTTGCAACTGATATTGTAACACGCCTACTTTTCCAAAAGGGCAACAGTGACCTTGCAATTGACCTTCTCACCCACGACGGAGACCAAGGTTACGAACATTGGCGAAAAAACGGTGCTACCACTTTCCACGAATATTGGGACAGTAATCGTAGCCGCTCCCACTCACACCCGATGTTCGGCGCACCTGTTGCATATCTTTTTGAATACCTTTTAGGTATTAAGCAGGATGAAGGTACGGCAGGTTATAAGTCACTTATTATCGAACCTCAAGGAATTTCACGCTTTGGAAGAATGAGCGGCAGTATTGAAACTGTTCAGGGTACTGTGGCAGTCAGCTACAAAAACAACAACGGAAAATTAAACTTCGAAATCACAATTCCCGAAAACACAAAAGCAATTTTCCGCTATAAAAATGAAGAAATTGCTCTCGCACAAGGTGAGAACAAAATTGAAATAGAATTATAAAAATTATGAACACCAACCGAAAAAGTTGGTGTTCATTTTCATATTATTTATTTTTATCCAATTCCTCAATAACCTTTTTATACGGCATGAGCATACCTTCGTTCATTTTGTTGCCCATTTTGGATTTGATTTTGGGTGAAGATAGTGCCGCGCCTGCAAGGTACATAAGAAGCATCATACCTTTTTTCTTCTGTGGGAAATCATATTGATTATGAGCTTTATAGAATTTATGGTCCTCTTTCATAAAGCCTTGCATAATCCAGATAAGGTCGCGGAAGATTTTCATACCGCCTACCCCATAGAAATCCTGCGGTTTTGTGTGTTTATTTTCGAGGGCATATTCCAAGGTTTTTGCCAATTTATCAATTTCTTCATTGGGATTGAATTCATCAGTAGCAACACCACAAAGAAAATTTTCGCCCACACTTGCTCTCGCTTCAAGAACGATCTGCAAATTTTTCTCTTCGCTGTAATTACCGCTGACAAGATAGCCAACGGGCATTCCCATTGTAACAGAGCGGTGGCCGTTACAAAAAGAGCGGTCGTCATAAAGCTTAAACTGAGTACCTAAAGAATGGTCTTTAATTGTAAAAGCAAAAACTCTTGCCTCAGCAGAGTTAAGTTCTTTTCGAAGATATTCCGCAAAACCATCTTTATAAACACATTCACCACTTGTTGCACAATTAAGGCAACCTAAGCACCCGCCTTTAAATTTATAATCTCTTATATTAACAACTCTTGTTTTGCGGTTGAATACCTTTTGAAAATGAGAAATCATATCCTGGAGCTGAATATCATTTTCATCATAATCTGCGATTATAACAACATCGCCTGTTTTGTTCTCATTTGTTTCCGATGGAATATCAACTTTAATATTTTTAGGTGTTGTGAAAGAATTCAAATCAGGTTCACAAACATCATTTTCAACTGACCACATAAGGAAATTAAAAAATGCTTTTGCTTCTTTCTGTCCTTTTTCTAATGGTAAATCTTCCATATCGGCAGAAAGCCCCTTTATAAATTTAAGACCCATTTCCTGACAATTGTCCTGGACATATTTATGGGCAGTTACATCATAAAAATGCTTTGATGTTGAAATCTGCGTTGCAAATTTACCTTTAAGGTTAATTCCTTTTTCTTTTAAAAGTGAAATAAATTTATGCAACTGATATGGTGCAAGAAATGTATAAACAGGGTAAGAAAAAATTAATAAATCTGCTTCATTTATCATTTTTTCTGCTTCCGAAAAATCCCTTTCAAGACCTTTTATTCTTTGTCCCACATTGAGATATTGAAACTCGTGTTCGGGATGTAATTTTGACAGATATATTGAGGTTTGAAGAGTTATACTGTAATCCCCTTTAGGACTACCATTAAGAACTAAAATTTTCATAATTAACTCCTTTGATTTATTGCTTTTATTATATATAAAATTTTGAATAAAAACAAGTTAAATAAAGCCTTAAAAACTATCGTTTTTTCTATTTACAAGATTTTTCTTTTTTGTTATTATGAATATATACTGTCTCCGAGGTGGTTTTAATGGATAAAATTTTATTTGGTACAGGCGGTTGGCGTGCGATTATCGGTGAGGATTTCATCTGCTATAACATCCGCCGTGTTGCAAAAGGTATCAGTCTTCTTATGAAAGAAGAAAACAAAACGGACAAGCCTGTTATTATTGGTTTTGACAGACGTTTCCTTTCCGAAAATTCAGCAAAATGGGTTGCTGAAGTGCTTACAAATGACGGTATAAAGGTTCTTTTTATGGACCGTTCTGCGCCCACTCCCCTTGTTATGCATACCGTTAAAGACAGAGAGCTTGATTTCGGTATTGAAATCACCGCAAGTCATAACCCCTCAAACTACAACGGAATTAAGCTTATTGTTGAAGAAGGCAGAGATGCTCCTGTTGAAACAACCTCTCGCCTTGAAAAGCTCATTGAAGAGATTGAGGATGTTGAATTCACAGAGTTTAATGTTGCAATAGAAAAAGGGCTTGTTGAATATATCGATAATCCTTTTAACAAATTCCTTGATGATATTATTGATGTTATTGATATGGAAGCTCTTCGTAACAGAGGTCTTCGTGTTCTTTTTGACACAATGCACGGTTCGGGAACATATCCTCTCCTTGTTATTTTCTATACCGCAAGATGCACCATTGATACAATGAACGTTAACAAAGATGCTTATTTTGGCGGTGTTATGCCTGCTCCATCTGAAAAAAGTCTTACAAACCTAAAAAACTCCGTTGTAAACGGTGGCTATGATTTCGGTATTGCGATGGATGGCGATGGCGACAGACTTGGCATTATTGATGCTAACGGCAACTATATCAATGCAAACGAAATACTTTGCCTTTTATATTACTATCTTGTTAAATATAAAGGTTGGCGCGGTCCTGTTGTAAGAAACCTTGCAACAACTCATATGCTTGATAAAATTGCTGAAAGCTTCGGTGAAAAATGCTATGAAGTTCCCGTTGGCTTTAAATATATTTCCTCAAAAATTGATGAGGTTGATGCGGTTCTTGGCGGTGAATCCTCGGGCGGTCTTACAGTAAGAGGTCACATTCACGGCAAAGACTCTGTTTATGCGGCATCTCTTTTTGCAGAAATGGTAAGTGTTATCGGTGAATCACCCTCAGAAACTCTTGCCACTCTTCGCAAGGAATTCGGTGACTTCTCAATGGTTGAAGATGATATGCGTTTTGACCCTGCAATTAAACCCGTTGTTGAAAAAACTCTTATGGTTGAAAAACGCCTTCCTGTTTTCAAGGATGAAATTGTTAAGGTTAACTATGAAGACGGCTGCAAGGTTTATTTTGAAGATGGCTTTGTTATCTGCCGTTTTTCAGGTACTGAACCGCTTCTCAGAATTTTTGCAGAAAGCACCAATCCCGTAAGAGCAAAAGAATATATTGAAACATTTAAGAAATTTTTGTTTGACTGACATTACAGGGAGGCATATTTTATGGCAATCTATCTGGTGGATTTTGAAAATGTCAACTGTTCTGGAATTAAAGCTATAAATCAATTATCAAAAAATGATTATCTCTATATTTTTTACACCCAAAATGCTAACACTATTACAATAGACTTACATAAAAAATTATTAAAATGCAATGCAACAGTTGATTTTATTGCTGTAACTTCAGGAACAAATTCATTAGATTTTCAATTAAGCACCTATCTTGGCTATCTTGTTGCCAAAAATGAAGCTGCTGATTTTTTCATCATTTCTAAGGACAAAGGATTTAAAGCAATAAAAGCATTTTGGAATGCAAAAAACATCAAAATCACAATACTTGAAGCAATAGGCGGTAAAGATATTGAAAAAACTGAAAAAGATATTGAAGCTCAGTTTACGGACAACAATATTAAACAAACAGTTATTTCTTATGTAAACAAATATAAAACTAAAAATGGTATTTACAATGCTTTAGTTAAACAATACCAACAGCAAAAAGGTCTTGAAATATACAACCAAATAAAACCATTCATCAAAGACAAAAAATAATTTAACAACCAGAGGCGATAATATGAATATCTGGCACGATATTAACCCTGAAAGAATTTCACGCTCTTCTTATGTTGCTGTTATTGAAATCAGCAAGGGCAGTAAAATGAAATATGAGCTTGATAAGGAAACCGGTCTTTTAAGGCTTGACCGCGTTCTTTATACATCTACTCACTACCCTGCTAACTACGGTTTTATTCCCAGAACCTATGCAAAGGACAATGACCCTCTTGATGTTCTTGTGCTTTGCTCAGGTAACATTCAACCTATGTCACTTGTTGAATGCTATCCTATAGGTGTTATTACAATGCTTGATAACGGCGCACCTGATGACAAGATTATTTCAATCCCCTTTAATGACCCCACTTATAGCTCATATAAGGACATCAGCCAGCTTCCTTCCCATGTTTTTGATGAAATGAAACACTTCTTTTCTGTATATAAAACATTGGAAAGCAAGGACACTGCAATTGATGAAGTTAAGGGTGTTCTTGATGCGGTTTCAATTATTGAAGAAGCCATAAAAGAATACGATGAAAAATTCGGAAAATAATGCAAATTTGTAAAAAAATCTCTTGCATTTAAAAAGAGTTTATGTTATTATATATGACTGTATGATACGAAAATAATGACAAGGAGGTGCCGTAATGCCCAACATTAAATCTGCTAAGAAGAGAGTTGTTGTTAATGCAACAAAGGCTGCAAGAAACAAAGCTACAAACTCTGCTCTTAAAACTGCAATTAAAAAAGCTAATGCAGCTATCGAAGCTAACGATGCAGCAAAAGCTGAAGCTGTTAAGGTTGCTGTTAAGAAACTTGACCAGGCTGCTGCTAAAGGTCTTCTTCACAAGAACAACGCTGCTCACAAGAAATCACAGCTCGTTAACAAGCTTAACAAATCCAACTAATTGTTGGACAAAAGAAACCCCACAGCAAAATGCTGTGGGGTTTCTTTTTGTCTTTTTTTGTTTAAATAACTTTTAGTTGAGATGAAGATGGCGGAATTGCGAGGCGACGGTGTATGAAGATACTCCAAGCCGAACAAAACGCCATATTCGCTCAAATAAGAGTTATTTTGTCTGATAGAAGCCGACTTTTTTCATTACTTTATCAAGAGTTCTCTGGGAAATTCTTGTTGCAAGGTCTGCGCCTTTTTTCATACATTCTTCAAGATATTTCTTATCATTGATAAGCTCTTTATAACGAGCCTGAACGGGTGCAAGCTCGTCAATTACTGCCTGACCGACTGCGGTTTTAAAGTCGCCGTAGCCCTTACCCTCAAATTCTTTTTCAATTTCCTCAAAGGATTTACCTGTGCAACAAGAGTAAATTGTCATAAGGTTATTTATGCCGTCCTTACCCTCTGCATATTTAACACAAGCTTCGCTATCTGTAACCGCGCTTTTGATTTTCTTCATAATCACATTGGGTTCATCAAGCATTGAAATATATGATTTGGGGTTATCATCAGATTTGCTCATTTTATGAGTTGGGTCCTGAAGCGAGCAAATTTTTGCACCTGCTTTGCCTATAAAGGGTTCAGGCATTTTAAGAACATTGCCGTAAATTGTATTGAAACGGTCAACAATGTTTCTTGCAAGCTCAAGGTGCTGCTTCTGGTCTGCACCAATCGGCACAAAATCTGCACCATAAACAAGAATATCTGCCGCCATAAGTACGGGATAATCAAAAAGTCCTACGGAAATATTACCGCCTAATTTCTGACTTTTTTCCTTGAACTGAGTCATTCTTGCAGCTTCGCCAAACTGAGTATAGCAATTGAGAATCCAACCTAACTGAGCATGAGTTGGTACATGGCTCTGAACGAAAACAACATTCTTTTCAGGGTCAATACCGAGAGCTAAAAGAAGTGCATAAAGCTCAAGGGTATTCTTTTTAAGCTGAGCAGGATTTTCGCGGAAGGTTGGCACTGTTATTGAGTGCAAATCCGCAACACCATAAAGGCAGTCATAATCCTCGCACATATTTTTCCAGTTCTTGAGTGCGCCAAGGTAGTTACCAAGAGTGGGTGTACCTGTAGGCTGAATGCAACTCAAAACTATTTTCTTTCTTTCGGGAATTTGGTTTTCCATTTGTATTTACTCCGTTGATTATATTTATTTCTTAGAAAAGACCTGTGATTTTGCCGTTCTCGTCAACATCAATACGCTCTGCCGCAGGGCTCTTGGGAAGACCTGGCATAGTCATAATATCACCTGTGAGAACAACGATGAAGCCTGCACCTGCAGAAACTTTAAGGTTTCTTACTGTAACTTTGAAATTATCGGGTGCACCAAGCTTTGTTGGGTCATCAGAAAAGCTGTACTGTGTTTTAGCAATACATACGGGGAGATTTCCGAAGCCATCTGCTTTAAGCTGGTCAAGCTGTTTCTTTGCGTTTGTTGTAAATTCAATACCGTCGCCGCCGTAAACCTTTGTTACAACTGCTTCGATTTTTTCTTCAATTGAAGACTCTGTTTCATAAGAGAATGTGAAGTTGGAATTATCTTCCTCTTCGCAAAGGCGAACAACCTCTTTTGCAAGCTCTACGCCACCCTTACCGCCATCTGCCCAAACAGTTGAAAGAACGGTATTAACACCAAGCTCTTTACATTTGTTGATGATGAAATCAATTTCGTTATCTGTATCTGTTGGGAAACGGTTAACTGCAACAACACAAGGAAGCTTATAAACATTTTTGATGTTTGAAACGTGACGAAGAAGGTTAGGAATACCCTTTTCAAGTGCCTCAAGGTTTTCTTCGCCTAACTGGTCTTTCTTAAGACCGCCGTGCATTTTAAGCGCTCTTACTGTTGCAACTACTACAACTGCATTGGGTTTAATTCCTGCGGCACGGCATTTGATGTCAAGGAATTTTTCTGCACCAAGGTCAGCACCAAAGCCTGCTTCTGTAATAGCATAATCTGCGGTGCTCATTGCCATTTTTGTTGCAAGAACTGTGTTACAACCATGAGCGATATTTGCGAAAGGTCCGCCGTGAACAAAAGCGGGTGTACCTTCAAGTGTCTGAACGAGGTTGGGTTTAACTGCATCAACAAGAAGAGCTGTCATTGCGCCCTGAGCTTTAATATCACCGCAAGTAACGGGTTTTCCTGAATAATCATAAGCAACTACTATTCTTGCAAGTCTTTCTTTAAGGTCTGTTACAGATGTTGCAAGGCAGAAAACAGCCATAATTTCACTTGCAACTGTAATATCAAAGCCATCTTCACGAGGAACACCCTGCATTCTTCCGCCAAGACCGTCAACGATATTACGAAGCTGTCTGTCGTTCATATCAACGCAACGCTTCCATGTAATGCGCTTAACATCAATACCGAGAGCGTTACCCTGCTGAATATGGTTATCAAGCATAGCAGCAAGAAGGTTATTAGCAGCACCGATTGCGTGGAAGTCACCTGTAAAGTGAAGGTTAATATCTTCCATAGGAACAACCTGAGCATAACCGCCACCTGCTGCACCGCCCTTAACACCGAATACAGGACCAAGAGAGGGCTCACGAAGAGCTACGCAAGTATTATAACCGCAAAGGTTCATTGCATCTGCAAGACCTATTGTGGTTGTTGTTTTACCCTCACCTGCAGGGGTAGGAGTAATAGCGGTAACAAGAACGAGCTTACCTTGTTTTTCACTCTTTTTAAGATAAGATAAATCAATTTTTGCTTTGTACCAACCGTAAGGTTCAAGGTATTCTTTGCCAACACCTGCTTTTTCAGCAATTTCGGTGATGGGTTTCATTTTACAGCTCTGTGCAATTTCAATGTCGGTAAGATATGCCATTTTTCTTTCTCCCCTATTTTAAAAATAATTATTCTTGTATATTTAATTTCTCACGGCAGAGATTTTTAAAAAATTCAAAATTCTCTTCACCGCAAATATCAATGTTATTAATCAGCGAGTTCTGATAATCGTCAAAAAGCTTCTGCTTTTTTGCAGGACTGCGCTGAACCTCGATTTGCTTTACCAAATCATTAAAGGATTCATTTATAAAGCCGCGTATAATTTTATCTCTTCGGACATTTATATCATTCATCTGGTCAGTCGGACCATTACCCTCAAACCGCCAATAAGGTTCAATTTTCATAAGGTTTTCTGTGCTTTCAATTAAATCCTTAAAGGAACTGAAAAATACCTGAGGGTATTTTGTTGTGTTAACATTTCTTGCGGCAGTTGAACCGATTTTAATGTTTTTCACAACATAATTATTAATTGCTGTTATAAGCAAATCCTGGGAAAGCAATTTTCGTGTTACGGGAATTGATGAAACAATTTTCTGAATTTCTATTCTTTCATCTCTGTCAAAATCTCTGGGTTTATGAACATAACCCTGAGGTTCTTTTTTCTTTTTCAAAAAATCAAACATATTAATATTTGTCCTTTATTTTGTAACCTGTTTTATCATACGCGCTTTTATACGAACCGCTGTATGCTCTTACGGTATAGTAATAGGTTTTGCCTTTCTTTGCAGTTTTATCGGTATATGAAACCTTTGAAGAACCTTTAACTGTTGCAATTCTTGTCCAGTCATCTTCGCCTCTCAATCTACGATAAATATAGTATTTATCAGCACCTGAGGTTTTAGAATATTTTACTGTTATACCTGTTTTGGTGCTTTTTGCACTGCTGATAACAGGCTTTTTAAGAAATTCTGTTGTTTGGGTATAATATCCACTTAAAGTTCCTGAATATACCGCTTTCACAGCGTAACTGTATTTCACACCGCTTTTTACATTTTTATCAGTATATGTAAAAGTCTTGTTATTGAATTTTTTGAGAAGCTTCCAGCTACCATTCCCTGTTTTTCTGTAAATACGATAAGATGTTGCACCTGAAACCTTACCCCATTTTAAATACACACCGCTTGTTACATTTTTAAATGTTTTTACGGACGGAGCTTTAACAAATTTTGTACTAACACCATTTTTGTTATACTCACTTACACTGTTGTTGTCATAGGCGCGAACAGTATAATAATAGGTCTGTTTATGGGAAGCATCGCTATCAATAAATTCTGATTTGGATTTACTTACATTACCGATATGTTCCCAATAAGTTTCGCCTTTTAGCCTCCTGTAAATATTATAATTGGTAGCACCTGATACTTTTTTCCACGAAACCTTAATACCTTTATTGTGATTACTTGCAGAAGAAAGTTTAGGTGTTGCAATATAATATGTTGAAATACCTTTTGTGAAATATCTGCTGACACCATTTGAATTATAGGCTTTTACTGTATATGTATTTTCATAGGATGAATATGCTTTTGTATCTGTATAGGAAAGCTTTTCTTTACCTTTTACGGTTGCAATTTTTTCATAATCGCCTGATTTGTTTTTTCTGTAAATATAATATCCGTCTGCATCGGAAGAGAAAGTCCACCCGATTTCTACACCTGTTTCAGTTTGCTTTGCGGAAACGAGTTTCGGTGTTATCGCCTGAGAAGAACGATAATCAACACCGAACATCTTGCAATAATTATGCCCTGCTGAATTCAATGGTGCATAGATTTTTATATCTTCATTTACCACGCAGATTATAAAGCAATCAATTGAAAAGCCTGTTAATGAAGCATAGTAACCAAAATTATCATCATTAACCTCTTCGTGACTGATACCTTTCTGGTCAAGCATAAATTCAAGACCTTCAAAATCAAAGGCATAACCAAAAGCTAAAGAACAATAACCGATATAATTAACAGATGTCGGCAAATGGAATGAGGAAATATTGTTGCAAGAAAGAAATGCTCCATCATAAATACTTTCAACACCATTCAGAATATCAATTGACGAAAGCTCTGTATTCCCTGCAAATGCCTGCATACCTATTGATTTAACATTACCGGGAATTGTGAAAGAATTATGCTTACAATTGAGAAAAGCATAATCACCTATTTTGTTAACACTTTCAGGTATTTTAAAAGTATTAGCTCCACCGTTTGCGTATCTTCCGATGGGGTATGCCACCAACTCAGTTAAATCCTTTGAATAAACAACACCATCGAGAGCTTTGAAATATGGGTTTTCAGGGCTTACACTGTACTGCATAAAACTCTGACTGTTGAAAATAGTTCCGTTGAAGGTCTGTAGATTTTTCGGAAGAACAACCGATTCAATTCCTGTATCTGCAAAAGCAGAATCACCGATAAATTCAAGTGTACTTGGTAATGTTACAGATTTTAGTTTTTCTTCTCCGTAAAAAGCACCTTCCATAATACTTTTTACACCTTCCTCAATAACCAGCTCGGTAATATAACGACTACCAAGAGCAGTTTTCCAACACTGGTCAGTTCCGTTGGGCATATAACCATCACCGCTTATTCTCAGCGTAGCGGTTGTAAGAGTATATGTTAATTCCCAGTATATTGTACCATTATCATCAGAAGAAGTATCCTGCATCTGACCTGTTTCAACTAAGGCTGCAGAAGCGGTGGTTGTTAAAGAAGCAAATAAACTTATACACATTACCAGAGTTAAGAAAGCTGAAAAAAATCTTTTCACAACAAACACCTCTCCTTTTAATAATTATTACTCTATTTTAATTATATTATTATATGGCAGAAAAGTCAATAAAAGGAAAGAGAAAACAACAGTTAAATCCGTTGTTTTCTCTTGTTTTCAAGATATAGTTATCTTTTCTCCGTCCCATTTGCAAACCAGCGAGGTTTTATCTTTAAAATCCCCTGAGAGATATTTTTCCGCAAGGGTATCTTCAACCATTGAGGTAACTGCTCTTCTTAGCGGTCTTGCGCCATAAATTGCATCAAAACCTTTCTTTGAAACCGCTTCAACTATGCTTTCATCAAAGCTTATTTCAACACCACCGTTATTGCATCTTTTCTTAAGCTCCGAAAGCATACGCCTTGCAATTTCTTTTATTTCACTTTCGTTAAGAGAATCGAAAATGATAATCTCGTCTATTCGGTTTACAAACTCAGGCTTGAAGAATTTTTTAATTTCCTCGTTAACAAGGTTTTTTATTCGCTCTCTTCTGCCTTTTTCGGCACTCTCTCCTGCAAATCCCATTGTACTTTTATTATTTGAAATAAGCTCAGCACCGATATTTGATGTCATAATAACAACACAGTTTTTAAAATCTGCTTTTTTGCCGTTGGAATCTGTTAAAACGCCATCCTCCATTATCTGCAGAAGAATATTGAAAATGTCATTATCCGCTTTTTCGATTTCATCGAAAAGGACTATTGAATAAGGGTTTCTTCTTACCTTTTCAGTTAACTGTCCTCCCTCTTCAAAACCAACATAACCGGGTGGAGAACCAACAAGGCGGGAAACGGAATGCTTCTCCATATATTCTGACATATCAATTCTGATAATTTGTTGTTCTGAACCAAAAAGACTTTCTGCAAGTGCTTTTGTAAGCTCGGTTTTACCAACACCTGTTGGCCCTAAAAACAGAAATGAACCAATGGGTCTTTTAGGATTTTTAAAAGCAGAACGCCCCCTCCTGACTGCTTTGGAAACCGCTTTTACCGCTTCCTCCTGCCCTACTATTCTTTTATGAAGAAAATCTTCAAGCTTTAAAAGTTTCTGACTTTCTTCTTCGGTTAGTTGTGAAACGGGAACACCCGTCCAAGCAGAAACCACATCAGCAACATTTTCTCCTGTTATGGTTTTTATTTCTGTTTTTGCAAGGTCCTTCCATTGTTGCGTTTTCACTCTTAAAAGACTTGTTGTTTCTTTTTCCTTATCTCTTAGAGTTGCCGCCTTTTCAAAATTCTGCTTTTCAATTGCCTGATGTTTTTGATTAGAAATTTCCTTAAGTCTGTTTTCAAGCTCTCTTATATGAGCAGGCGGAGTATAACTTTTCAAACGAATTTTTGAAGATGCCTCATCAATCAAATCAATGGCTTTATCAGGTAAAAATCTGTCTGTGATATAGCGTTCACTTAAATCCACTGCAGCATTTATTGCTTCATCACTGATTTTTACGCCGTGATGCTTTTCATAGCGTTCCTTTAATCCCTGAAGCATCATAACAGTTGTTTTCCTGTTAGGTTCATCAACGCTGACTATCTGAAAACGCCTTTCCAATGCGGCATCCTTTTCTATATACTTTCTGTATTCATCAATTGTTGTTGCGCCAACAACCTGCAATTCACCTCTTGCAAGAGAGGGTTTTAAAATATTTGCCGCATCAACCGCACCCTCGGCAGACCCGGCACCAACAATATTATGAAGCTCATCAATAAACAGAATTATATTACCATCGGCACAAACTTCGTCAATTATGCTTTTTATTCGTTCTTCAAAATCACCTCTGTATTTTGTTCCTGCCACCATACAGGTCAAATCAACACTTACAATTCTTTTGTTTTTCAAAAGCTCGGGAACATTTCCGTTTGCAATCTGCAAAGCAAGACCTTCTGCAACTGCAGTTTTGCCTACTCCAGGCTCACCAATAAGGCAAGGGTTGTTTTTTGTTCTTCGGCAAAGAATTTCTATAACCCTGTTTATTTCTTTATCCCTGCCTATTACGGGGTCAATGCCACCATTCTCTGCAAGCTCGGTTAAATCTTTACCATATTTACCTATCATTGTTTTTTTATGTTCTGAACTCTTACTGCTTTTATTATCAGTAACATCATTGGAGTTTAAAACATCCGAGCTTATATCATAAGGCGCAACGCCTAAAGAATTTAATATTTTGCAACCGGCACATTGAGGTTCTCTTAACAGAGAAATTAAAAGCTGTTGTGTTCCCGATTCGCCCGTTGGTGCGCTTCGACCTAAAGCAAGGGCATTTTCTATAATTTTTCTGCAACGGGGGGTTATATCATCCGGCGTCAGAGTAGTCGGCAAACCTACCCCGATAACACTTCTGATTTGCTCTTCTGCTTTTTTCAGAGTGATTTTTTTACTACTTAAAACTGCAGAAGAAACCATTCTTGAATCCGATAAAAGCCCCAATAAAATATGCTCACTGCCTATATATGTGTGTCCGAAATTTTCTGCCGCTTCAATTGAATAATTCAGGGCATTGTTTGCACTTTGGGTAAAGCCTGTAAATTTATACATTATATATAAAAACTCCTATTCATTTCGTGTTACTGCTAATGTAAGAACTGTTAAATCATCCTGTTTCTGCGGTTGAAGACGGCGGATATTCTCGCAAAGCTCCGTTGTAAAACCTCTCACATTACCGCCTGAAAAGGCTTTAATTTCTTTTTGTAAAAATGGTAAATCCTCTTCCCTTACGCCGTCCGATGACATCACAAGAACATCACCGAAAGAAAGTGTTCCTGTTCCGCAACTGATTTCTATATCGTTTAAAATTCCCATTGGCAAGGAAGAAAAACCAACCTCAAGAATTTTGCCGTTCTTCCTTACAACTGTATTTGATGCACCGCATTTATAGAACTCAACGTGACCTGTGAAAAGGTCAACTGCGGTTAAATCGAGGGTAACAGAGCATTCCTCTCCCGACCTTGAAATCAGAGATGTGTTAACAGTATTTATTGCGGATTTAATGCCAAAACCTGCTTTTATAAGCTTTTCTAAAAGGGTTACTGCAAGACCTGATGAAAGTGCGGCTTTTGTTCCTGTTCCCATTCCATCGCATATTACTGCATAAAATATGCCGTCACTGTCTTCAAAGGTGGTAAAGGTGTCGCCTGAATATCTTTCTCCGTTTGCGCAATGCTGAACCCCTGAGCTCACAATTTTGTAATCAGATTTTTCTTTATAAGTAATTTTTGTGAAATCTTCTCCGCGCTCAATTAAAGGGAGTTCAAATTTTCTGTCGGCAATAATACCGATTTGTGTACTCAATGAACTTAAATCCAACTTAGTTTTAACAGGATTAATCTTTAATTCAATAATCATTTTTTCCATTGAATTAATAAATGCACAGCAATCAACATTTTCGAAACCGCATGTAACTGCAGCGGCTTTTATTCTGTTTGCACAGTCCATATCAAAACGAATTTCTTCATCAATTTTACTGCACAATGAATCAAGAAGAGATGAAACATTGACAAATTGCTCCGATGCTAATTTATGCATTTCATTAAAGCGCATTTGGAAACGCTCCCGTGTTTTAAACTCTCCATACAATTTATTAAAGCAACTGCTTACATTCTCTGTTCTTATACATTTTGCGGCAAATTGTTGGGGTACTGTTCTGTATTCAAGGTGTATCCCCTCTTTTTTCATTGTTAAAAGAGTATTGAATACATCCTGAGTTTCCTCTCCTTTTTCTTTCCAGCAAACATCATAAAGACCGCAGGAGCCACAAACACGCTCTTTTGTTTTTTTACTGACATTTCCAATATCAGATTTTTCAGATTTACTTAAAGCATCGCTGACACTTGTGAGAGATGCACAGATTTCCGCAGAGGTTTTGGAAGCATATTTCAGTTTATTGAATATATCATTTTTAACTGTATCAATTATGGGTGAGGTTACATTTGGTTTTAAAACTGTTCTTATTCTTTCATCAAAAAGATTGGTGATAACAAAGAACAAAGCCCCTGCAACTGCAGTTTCAATGAGCATTGGTGGTAAGTTTCCATTCTCATAAGAAACAACCGTAACCGCAACACCTGAAAAAACGAAGGCTAAAAAAGAGGCTATTCTTCCGTATGTTGAAAAAACACCTGCCAGAAGTCCACCGAAGGAATAAAAGCTTAAAACTAAAATATCGGAGCTTCCTAAAGCGGTTGTTAATCCACCGCAGATGCCAACAATTGCCCCACCTGCTTCTTTGCAATAGAAGGCGCAGACAAGGATGAGAAAGATTGTAATGATATTGGCAGGATGAACACCAAACAAATCAACTTTTCTTATGGAAAGGAGCAAAAGCATTGCGCTTATTATTACCGCAGTTGCTTCTTTCGAGGTGAGCATTGTAAGACCGCCCTTTAAAGACAAAACGCACTGACTTTTAAAGAGCAGATGTGCCGTTGCCGCACCGATTGCACCCTCTGCAAAAGAAAGAAGCACCGAAAGAAGCGTTACATCCTCTGCAAAAACAATGGCAAGACCTGTAACAAAAAGGCAGATAAAAACTGCTATTAATGGTGTTACTGCATTATCGCGGATTTGCCTGAAGGGTTTTAAAGCGCTCATTATAACGCAAAGAGCAAGAACTGCTGAAGTATAACGCAAGGCTGAAACAGAATCGAGGCTGAAAAACCAACCTACAGTTGCACCTAAAGCGGCTGTTATGGTCAAATCTTTGGGAACACTACCGCAGAAAGCCACACCAAAGGGTGAAAACTCGTTATTAAACCCTGCAAGGCTGAAAAGAACACCTAAAACAAAGGTTACAAAATGCCTTATAATAAAGCCCTTGAATTCAGTATTTTTTGTTTTCTCCCATCTGCTTTTACCCACACGCTCTGCAACTTTTACGCTCATAAAAAATCTCCAATTTTTACAAAATACTCTAAAAATATTGTACGGACAAGCAGTTGAAAAACAAGTCACAGTATGGTGTACTTTTATACTGTTTTATGCTATAATTAAACTAAATAAAAAGAAAAAAGACGAAAAAAGAAATATGTTTTTATTTCTTAAGAATTTTGTAATAAATTTATTTATTATTTTGTAATATACACACCGTAGAATGAAACTGCAAAAAGAAACTTGGGGGTAAAATGATGTATAACGTTCTTATTTGCGATGATGATATAGCTATTCTTAACTCCATTGAAATTTATCTCAATATGGAGGGCTACAAGCCCTTTCTTGCCACTAACGGCAGAGAGGCTTTGAAAATCATTGAGGAAAACGAAATTCATTGTATTGTTCTTGATATTATGATGCCTGAGCTTGACGGTCTGCAGACAACTCTGGAAATCAGAAAATCAAAGAACATACCAATCATTCTTCTTTCCGCAAAAAGCGAGGATACTGATAAAATAACAGGTCTCGGCTTTGGTGCAGATGATTACGTTACAAAACCTTTTAACCCCCTTGAGCTTACTGCAAGAGTAAAAAGCCAGATAAGGCGATACTGCTCTCTCGGCAGTCTTGAGAAAAAACAAGGCGTTATTGTGAACGGTGGTCTTTCGGTTGACACAATTGCCCACGAGGTAACTGTTGACGGAGAACCCGTTAAGCTTACTGCAACGGAATACGGCATTGTGGAGCATCTTATGAAAAATCTCGGGTGCATTCTTTCCACAACACAGATTTATGAAGCAGTATGGGGTGAACCCTGTATGGTTGGCGATAAAACCGTTACTGTTCACATCAGGCGCATACGCGAAAAAATTGAGATTAACCCGAAAGAGCCAAAATATTTAAAGGTGGTGTGGGGCATTGGATACAAAATTGAAAAAATCTAAATATCATCCGCTCATAAAATTGGTGGCGGTGCTTTTGACAATCACATTTGCATTTTTAACGGGTATTAATGCACTTAACTATTTAAGAAAAGCAATTTTCTATGCTGATATCGGAAACGACATTACAAGCACACTTGCATTTAAAAATGAGCTCACAAACACAATACGTGATATTTCCTCACTAAAAGAAGCTACAGAAATTTATGAAGAGGACTTAAGTGAAAAGGAATATCAGAAAACAGATAAAGCAAAGAAAATTATCAAAGAGTATAAAGAAAAAGAAGAAAGGGCAATAAAGCTTTTCAACACTATTCAGGATTTGAAAAAAATGCGACCTGATATTATTGAAACTAAGAACGGGGTATATGAAATTGAAGAAAACGGTTATGTTTATTTTGATGAAATAGACGAATATGTTGATGCAACTGTATTCTATGATTATTACAACGATTATTACTACGAAGGCGAATATTCGGAACAGGTTACTTATGTTGTTTATAATGATGAATATGACGAAGGCATTATTCTCCCTACTAATGATGAAGAGCTTTTTGCCTTAAAGGATGAATACACATCCTTTTCAGATTGGAATTATAAATACAAACAATTGAGAACTGCTATTTTCGATATTGTTGATAATGCAATAAACGAGGAGCAAATAAGAGACGATATTCAATTTGAGGCTGAAGAATATCTTCACGACAGCTATTATGAAGATATTGAAGAAAACACTTACAAACTGAACGAATTAAAAAATATTAAATTCGTTCTTAAAAATAATAAAAGCGGTAATGTTATTTCAAATGTAGAAAAAGCCGACAGAAAAGATTTTATAAACAATTTTGATAATGACGATATTTTCCATATCGATTTTCACGGAAATAAGCTTCATTCTCAACCTACTGCCCAAAATTCTTCAACACCCCTTTTAAAAGTCTTATCAGAAATCGGGTTATATGAGAATACAGTAATCACAGAAAGCTACCTTCTTGATTATTTTAAGGGTTATTCCTTATATCTTAAAATAGGTGGAGAAACACTTGTACCTGCAGAGGGTGATGCCTATTACCAGATTATACAAACCTACAACTCTCTGTCTGATACTGATTGTGATACTTATTTATATATCACTATAATATTTGCAGTGCTTTCTCTCATCTGCTTTGTGGGGTGTTGCATTATAAGCGGAAGAAGAAAAGACGGTAGTGTTAAATTAGCAGTTAATGACAAAGTTCCTTTTGTTCTTTACCTTGCCTGCACAGTTGCCCTTGTTGGCGCGATAGGCTTCGGTGTTGGCACATTAGCATTTATAGACTTTTACCCTGAAGAAATCAGGCAACAATATCAGGGATTGGAATGGCTCTTAACCCCTGATTTTATCCGCACAGCAATCGGTCTCGGATTTGCTCTTATTTCCCTTTTCCTTTTAGCCTTTGTCCTTTACATTGTAAGAAATATTAAGGCAGGAACTTTCGGAAACAGATTTATAACAATTTTCCTTACCCGAAAAATCAAAAATGGTATAAAAAAAGCAAAAGAAAAAGCAAAAATCAAAGCGACCGAAAGGGAGTTATCCCCCGACCAGATAAAAAGGCAAATAAAACGGCAGACAATAATACCTCTTGCAGTTTATGTGGCAATGAACCTGTTCTTGTATATAGTTTCTTTCACTGATGCCTACCCTGTTGCAGTTATCGCTCTTATTATTTTCAATGCACTGGCAATGGTTTATGCTATTCTTTATTTAAGCGATGTTTTAAGACTGGGAAATATTGCAGAGGAAATAAGAAACGGCAATTACAAGCAAAAAATCAATCCTAAAACCTTTGTTGCTCCTTTGAGAAAATTTGCAACTGACCTTGATGCTTGTCGCGACGGTATTGAAAATGCCATTAACGAGGCTATTAAGGGCGAACATCTTAAAACAGAGCTTATAACAAATGTTTCTCACGATTTAAAAACTCCCTTAACTTCTATTATCAATTACGTTTCTCTACTTAAATTAGAAAATATTGATGAAGAAGAAAAAATAAAATACATTGATATTCTTGATGAAAAATCAAAGAAGCTGAAAAGACTTATCGAGGATTTAACGGAAGCCAGCAAAGCAAATTCAGGCAATATAAAAATGAATGTGGCTCAGGTTAATCTCAATGAAATGGCTCTTCAGGCAGTCGGCGAAAACAGCGATGTGCTTGAAAACGCAGGCCTTGATGTTATTCTCACTGAAAGAGATAAGGAAATAATTGTAAGTGCTGACAGTCAGCATACTTTCAGAATTATTGATAACCTTTTCTCAAATGCAAAAAAATATTCCCTTACGGGAACAAGAGTTTATGTTGATGTTTATAAAGAAAACGGCTACGGTGTTTTTGAAATGAAGAACATAAGCAAAGAAAAGCTTAACATTGACCCCGATGAACTGACAGAAAGATTTGTCCGCGGTGATAACTCCCGAACAACTGACGGAAGCGGTCTGGGTCTTTCCATCGCAAGAAGCTTCGCAGAGCTTCAAAACGGTATTTTCAACATTGAAATTGACGGTGATATGTTCAAAGCGGTTGTTAAACTTCCATTAATATAAGTATTACAAGACCCCCAACAATAATCAACATTATTGTTGGGGGGTCTTGGTGTTTATATTTACTTTTTAGAAAATACGGGAAATTCTACAGGACCACTTATATGCTTCAAGCCGATTTTTTCAGCTGTAGCAATGCATCTTAAACCATCTTCTTTAATGCTTTTTCTTCTGTCAGGTAACTCCTTTAACAAAAACAAAAGATTAAAATAAGCCATAGATTTAATTAATTCTGTTTTACTCATACCGAGTCTCTTGTACTCCGCTAAAACTTCAAATGCAGAATAGTCAAGAGCATAAGTTTCAAAGCTTTTTGTCTTTTTATTTACAGCTCTGAGCCATTTATAAAATCCACAGAATTTATCTGCATTCATTTCTTCCTTGAAATACAAGCCATTAATATAAAAATCAGTTTTTTTATCGTTTATTGGTTCAAGAAAACACGAAAAGTAATCCTGTGCTATTTTCATAACCTCTTTATGTTGAATTTCAAGGCTTGTTTGGGTAATTTGTTTATCATGAAGTCTGTATATCATCAGATATTCCGGTTGAAGCTGAATTTTATAACCCTCTTTTACAGCTCTTGTCCACAATTCCAAATCTTCTGTGCAGGTTAAGGTAGTGTCATACCTTAATTTTTTCATAACATCAGCTTTTGCAATAAGTCCGGGATGAAGAATTGGATTTGTAAACAAAAGTCTTGCTTTTACAAATTCAAAATCACATCTGCCACCGCAACCACCTGAAGCATAAACACCATTTTTCAGGGTCATATACCTGCAGGAAGAAAAAGAAACATCGGGATTGTTTTCCATAAACTGATATTGCTTTTCAAATCTGTCAAGAAGGCATATATCATCCGCATCAATTCTGGCAATATATTTCCCCTCAGCAAGTGCTAATGCTTTATTCAGAGAAGAAGGAAGCTTTAAATTAACCTCATTAGAATAAACCTTAATTCGTTCATCAAGAGCAGAATATTTTTCTAAAATACTAAGGCTTGTATCAGTTGAGCAATCATCAATAGCAATTAATTCCCAATCCTTAAAGCTCTGATTGCAAATACTATCGAGAGTTTCTGCCAGATAATCTTCACCATTATAAACACTCATTATTACCGATATTGCAGGTGTTTCGTTCAAATTATCTACCCTCTCTTTTTAAAACTCGTTTAATTTCTTTACAAACATAAAGAAAATAAAAAGTAAGTTTAAACTTTTGTTTTTTCATCAAAAATAAGCCGATCCGACTTTTCTTTGTTAACCAATTAAATTCAGCTTTCTGTATTCCGCTGTTTAATTCGCTGTTTAATATAAGCTTTTCCAGTTCTTCAATCGCATTAAAATGGTTACCTTCGGCAGCTGCCGCTAATATCGCAAAGCTCATAAAAAACGAATATCTTGCAATCTGCCCATCAAAATCAATGTTTGGCGGAACTTCAAGCTTACGAAGGAATCCCACAACAGATGAAATCAGCGTAATCTGACGTGTATTGAAGCTTTTTGACATTGACTCATCTCGTACTGTATACAAATATATAGGTTTGTGGCTCACATAAACCTTTTCCGCCTGTAACATACAAGGAACAATACACACTAAATCCTCACCGAGAGATATTTCTGTGCTGACATTAAGTTGATTTTCTGTTGCAAGAGAACGTTTTATTGCTCTCCCCCATAGAAAATACAAACTGTGTTGCATATTTTTATCTGCTAATAATTTCGGAAAAATATGCTCCTCTATATCTTTTTTATTATAAAGACCTTCGTCCAGGACGTCATTCACAGGTTCGCTGACCTGACCGTTTTTATAGTTTCTATATGAAAAAGATACTATATCTGCATTGGTTTTGCTGATTATCTCAAAAGCACTTTCAAGTGCATCCTTTTCAACGCCATCATCCGCATCAAGATGGAAAACATACTCGCCTTTTGCGATCTTAATACCTGCTTGCCTTGCACTGACTAAACCGCCGTTTTCTTTGTGAACCACAGTGATGCGGTTGTCTTTTTTTGCATACTCATCACAAATTGCAGGACAATTATCAGGAGAACCGTCATCAACCAATATAAGTTCAAAATCGCTGAAGGTCTGTGAAAGCACACCTTCGATACAACGAACAAGGTATTTTTCAACCTTATAAATAGGAACTATAACAGAAAAAAACATATTTTTCAACTCCTTAGAGTGGGTAAAGCGTATCCACTCTACCTGCCCCTGAAAACAACAATTATTTTTTGCAATAAATACAATCTGTATTTTATTGTAAATGCAAATACTGCCTGTTTAATGGGCAGTTTATACCACGGAAAATTCTTTAATGCGCCTGAAATTTCCTGACAAGTGCAAATCTCTTTTAAGCGTTTTCTTAAATCCCCAAACTTTATTTTGTTTTCTTGTGCATGCATAATTTCCTGAGAGCACAATATTCTTCCAAAGCCCTGGGTCAATCTATCTAAATAAATCTGATATTCTTCTTTAGAAACATCTTTTGCTAATCGCATTTCAAGTTCTTTCAAAAAGACAAGACTTTTAGGAAATCGCTCTTTTTTATATGCTTTTGAAAGTGAATCTCCGTTTCTGCAATAATTATAATATGTACCGGGAACACCAACTGCGCTTTTTATACAATGTATATAATCCATCATAAATAATGTATCTTCAGATAATATTATTCTTTCTGATAAGAATCTTACATTATATTCTTCTATAACACTTCTTTTAAATATGTTCTTCCATACACTGACACCATAACGGCTGTCATCCGGTTCATGGGGCAAAGCACCTGCAACTCCAAGCAACAAATCTTTTATGTCATCTTCTGCGAAAGGAGTTTCTTCACTGAAATAAGGCTTTTCTATACTCTCCCCTGACTGATTGAACATATTTCCGCCAACAAAACGGCAACCAGACATTGCAAGCTCAGCATCATATTTTTTTGCAGTATTATAAAGCACCTCATACATATCAAGGTCGATATAGTCATCTGAATCCACAAAGCCTACATATTCGCCTGTTGCATTTTCCAGACCTGTATTTCTTGCCATACCCAAACCTGCGTTCTTTTTATGCACAACCTTGATTCGGGAATCCTCTTGTGCATATTTATCGCAAAGAGCTGGTGCACCATCGGGCGAACCATCATCAACAAGAATTATTTCAATATCCTCTAAAGTCTGATTTCTTATTGTAGTCATACATCTTTCGAGGTACTGTTCTGTTTTATATATGGGCACTATAATGCTGACTTTCGGGATTGCCATAATATTACCTCCGGTTTATAAGGTCATTATATTTATGAAGCAAATCTTCACAGTAGGTTTCTACATCTGCTATATTTTCACTTTCGTTTTCACAGTTTTTCTTCAAGCTATCAAAATACTCTTCATTACCAAGAGTTTTTTCAATCGCTTGTGCAACAGAATCAGCAGTAGGTGCCTGAACTAACGTGCCTGTAACACCATCCTTGACCAATTCTGCCATACCACCGCTATTCATAGTCACAACGGGAACACCCATTGAATGAGCTTCTAAAATTGACAACGGGCAATTTTCATAGCATACAGACGGTGCAAGAAGGATTTTTGCATTTGCCATTGTATCAGTCAAGGCTTGTCCTGTAAGGAAACCTGTTAACACAATATTGGGAACATTATGCAAAACCTCTTCATCAGGGCCATTACCTACAACAAGGAATTTATATTGTGGCAAAAGCTTTGCAGTTTCCGCTAAAAGCTCAACACCCTTTTCCTTTGATAATCTTCCAACAAAAACAATATAAGGCTCATTATCTTCTATAATTTTATAATCGTTTTTCTTCTCAATAAAGTTATGTATTGTATAAGTTTTCCCTTTATAAATATCGCTTGAAGCCAGCAGTTTATTCTCAAGGAAGTTGCTTGGACAAACATACAAATCAACTAATTTATATGTTTTTAAAACTGAATATAATTTTGCTTCAACTACACCTAAAATACTTTTCACCTTTGAATCGTGAATACATTTATATTTTATGCAATTAAGCTTTGAACCACCAAGACATCTTTCACAAGGTTTATTTTCACTGAAGCTGTAAAACAAATGGTTGGGGCAAATCATCTGATAATCATGCACTGTCTGAACAAGCGGTATTCCCCTCTTTTTTACAGCGTATATTATAGATGGTGTCAACTGAAAATTGATATTGTTCATATGCACAATATCAGGCTTAAATTCATCAAGAACCTGTCCGATTTTTTTATTTGCTTCAAAAGAATAAATAATCTTAAAGGGATATAAATATCTGCTTACTGCACTTGAATGAAAATCCATATTCTGAGTTGTTATATTCTGAGAATTTGAAACGGTATTTTTCTCATCATACATACCGAAATACTCAACCTGATGACCTTGCTTTTTTAAACAATCACCTAATTTTAACATATAACTTTCAGAACCGCCTCTGGGGTACAGAAACTTATTAACCATTAAAATTCTCATAAAATCGACCTACTCTCAACCTTTCTGTTCGCATCAGATATATATCCGAACATTTTAAACTCTGTTTCCCTGACATTATCATCATATCCGTGACCAATCATTATAATAGCAATTACCGTCATAAACAAAGGATAGTTCATTGTATTATCAGTTGAAGATGAAATGAAAAAATAAACAATCAACATAAATGCTACAATGGCACTTTCGATTTTACCATTTTTACCAAAATAATTAATTCTCGTAAGTGTCATCGAAACCAGCCATACTATATAACCCCAAAATCCCAAGTCAATATAATGCTGTAAAAAGTCATTATGAACAGCAGTAACACCTGTACCTACAATACTACCGGAATTCAATTGATAAGTAAGAAATCCTATTCCATGACCAAAAAATTCAGGAGAAAACTCATAAAACCTATCAACAACAGTGTAAACATAGGAACGTCCGCTTGTTTCAACACCTGATTCCTGAAGAACAGTAAAAAGATCCATTTTAATTATAGCTATATATGCAACTAATATAACAATAATTAATATTGTTAATATCCGGATTAATCGGAAAGTCAATTTATCGTTAAACTTAGAGAGTAAATTTAAACCCCAACCTAATACTAATGCAACTGCAATTGCAGCAATAGCAATTCTTTTAAATGCAGCTATAAAACAAAAGCCCGAAAGAGCAAACAAAACCCAGAACATTATTTTCTTTTTGGGCTTGAAAGCCATATAAACCAGATATGCACCAAGGCAAAATGCAAGTTCATGGATTTCAGCATGTTTAATAATATCTCCTGTTTCACCGGCAAAGGTCACAACCAAAGTCACCAATTCAGAAATAAAACTGGCTAAACCATATTCCAGAACAATCATAACAAGCATTACTATATTAGATATAAGAATTGCAATAAGATTAAGCCAAATACCTTTTTCACCAAAAATATATAGTAACGCACCGGCAGCAAGTGCACAGGAAAACATATTTATATAAAAGAAAGCCATTGACAAGCCACGGGAAATAACATCAAAATCCTCTAAATTAACTGTCCATATAACCAATGAAATTGCAATTGTTACTAATAAGGGTGCGCTATATACACAAGCGGATTTAAAAGATGTTATACCTCTTGCAATATTAGGTTTAATCAAAAAACACAAAACAGCTGAAAAAGCAATAATGAGGGCGAAAACATGTCTGTAAGTTACGTGCACTGCAAATTCAAACACTTCCGTCAGGAAGTAATACATAAGCACTGTCACCGCCATAAAATAGAAACCTATTATTATCTTACCGGTGTTTTTTGAACCAGGCATACTCGCCCTCCCTTCTTAAAAAATTTTTATAATGTGTTTTACAAATCAATCTCAGCTTCAACTGTTTTCTTATTTTTTATTGCTTCAGAAAGTAATTTTCTTATAGTTTTCGTTCCGTTAATATCTTCTGCTATACCAACTTTATATTCAATATCCACATCACGATGAATATCTCTTTCACCGAGAGAGAGTTCAAATAAACTTATTATATCCCTTACTGTTTCAGCATCTGATTTTTTTACAAAAATCACAAAGCTTCCGTTACCATTATATACATATGTAGCTTTCATTTTTCCAAAAGCAGATTTCAGACAAGAAGCAAAAGTTTTAACAATCTCATCACATATTTTAGGATTAAACTGCGTACTTAAGCTTTCGTAATTATCAATATCAATCACACAATAAACTTCACCGTTATCAAGGCGTTTTTTATCTTGCGATTTAATATATCTATCATAAAATGCGCGGTTATTAAAGCCGGTAAGATGGTCACGATAGAAAATATAACTTACTATATCTGCCAATCTTACAATAAGTACTGTTCCGCCGCAACAAACAATTACAAGGAAAACAAATACAAGTAAAGTATAAAGGGTAACATTAATACCTTCTTTTACTGAAGCTGTAGATAAAACTGAAATATAACTTGCGCCTAAATACTCATTATATTCATCGTTTGTTTCCTTTGTCACTTCATAAAGCTTTGTTAATTCATCAATAAGTGCATCAATTTCTTTATCAATTTCTGCCTCTATTTCATTATATTTTTTATTATGAATTTCCGTACAAGTCAAATGAGATGATTTACACTCACCATTCTTACATTTACCTGTACACTTTTCAAATGTATCAATTACATAAGCGCAATATGCTGAATCAATAATATCGTGTTCTTTTATTTCGTTATGATCTCGCCAACCATAAATCAATTCGTCATAAGTTACAGTCTGGTCACCTACAAAATTTTCATCATAAAGATTTTTATCATAAACTTCTTCTAGGATATATTCGTATGTAATATTGGTGTTACCTGACTCTCTCATTTTATCAACATAAGCATCAATAACGGTAACAATATCAGCAACAAGACTGTCTTCTTTTACGTTAGCTATACCGTTGTTATCAATTCTTGTTGTATAGTCAGAAACCAAAATATGTTTATCTTTTGTTACCTGATATTTATATACTTTTGAAAAAAGCTCGGACACCTTCACCTGACGGATATAATAAAACTCCTCAGATAAATCGGAAATAGAAACACCTGTCTTAGTTGATCTGTAATGAGGGTTTTGTTCAATTCGCTGATACAACACCTTCAAGGTATCATCTATACCTTTATCAATAAGTTCAAGTGCTTCAATATAGTCATAATTAGCATTATTCAGGTTTTCAATAACATTATGCGCGGGAGCAACATTAACATATTTCTGGCTATATTCAGCAAAGTAAACATTCAATATTTCGTCAAGAACAGCTCTGGCAAATTCTTCACCTTCACCGCTTTCAGCAGTAAAAGAAACTACAAATGTACTGGGTTCATAAATTAATTCTTCGCCCTCTTCAAGTTTAGCTTCCTTTTGAGCTATTTTATCTTCATCAGGAACAGGAAGAATTGACATTCTTGAAATAAGTGTATCTACAGAATATGTTCCTTCCAGACCCATTCGGTCAACAACCTTTGAAAGAACTGATGAGGACTTTATTTCATTTACATCAAATTTTTCACCAATTGGTGAAAATCCTTGCTCTGTTAACGGGTCATTATAATGAATAACCTCAGAAGCAGTATAAGTATTAGAAGCGTTAAGCTTAAGATATACTAAACTGGTTGCCAGTAAACAAAACACCAATATTAAAGGCAAAAGTTTTCTGACATATTTCAAAATTTCGAAATTTTTCATTTACAGATACTCCAATATGGTTATTTAGCTTTCTTTTTGGGGAATTTTTTTGATATTACATATAGCATTATTGAAGCATAGCTGAACATAGCAAACAACACTATATTTTTTATTTCCCAGAAAATGCTACCGCCTGAAAAACTAACAGCAATACATTGATTCATCGTGTGATTCAGATATTCACGACCTGCTGTAACCGCCTCATCAGCAAATTCATCAATTGTTTTATCAATTGATAAAATCAATTCATCCGCTGCAGCTTTTGCATCTTTCTTATTTGGAGCATTTTTTATTTTATCCATAATAAGTTCATTATCCATTATGGTTTTCTCGTTTGTTGCAACATAGTTACTGAAATCAGTAGCCATTACCGACAATTCATCGATTCCGACTTTGGTTCTACCCATATAATATTTACCGCTCTGGTCCCAGGTTGGCACAAGAACAATTCTTGTCATTTCTTCAGAATACATGGCAATTGCATCATTACAAAGATTGAATGAAGCTAAATTTTTTCTTCTGTCAAAATCTGTATTCTTATTCTGATAGTTTAAGCGGTCAATATATGACACTTTATCTCTTGCTATTCCGTTTTGCAAAACCAATGCTTTAAGATTCTCCTGAATCTGAGTTTTTTTGAATTGAGAAACCTTACCTGCAATAGAATTAAATGTTGTATTGTTTTCTGTTACGAAGCTGGAGCTTTTATCCGCCATACCGTAAAGATAATTTAATATAGTTGTTGACTCCTTACTCAGATAAGAAACCACATCCATATATTCCATTTTGCTGTAGTCGGGTTTTTCATCCAATGTATCAAGGCTGAAGTCATCGGTATATCTCTCTATATAAAACTCTTTATAAGCATTCGTAAGCAAATTGATTACATTTTCAGCATTCAGATGTTGAGTATACTTAGATGCACTATATTCAACTTTAAACTCAGTCGAAATATGATACTTTGTTTTATCAAAAGCATCACCTTGCACATAAGGTTTAACACTTAAACATTCTTGAAGTTGCTTAACGTTAACATCTTCAAGAGCACCCAACTCAATTGCTTTTTTTATAACCGGCTCACTGGTTATTTCTGCCATGCTATATCTTGTTCCGTTGGAATTCTTCGCCTGAGATGCATCAGAATAATTCAATGATACAATAGCAGATGAATATTGCTTTGCGTGAAAATGATTAAAGAGACCGAAAAATCCGGTAATAAAAAACACAAAAAGCAATACCCATGCCTGAACATAGTTGGTCTTTTTTAATATCACTATAATTTGCTGAAAGGTTATATTTTTAAATCGAAAATAAATTCTTACAACAGCTATTAAAAAAAACACTGCAACTATTGCCAACGGCAATTTTTGTAACACTGAGGTCCAAACCATTATAATCTTCCTTTATATATCAAAATCTGTTAATGTCGATAATACTTAACTCGGGTTTATTGTTAATACGGAAAGGATTGCCGTTATCTAATCCCGGGCTTACAATTAATGTTCCCTCTGAAAAGCTGTATCTTCCGCTAACATAACATTCATTTCTTTCAGGGAATAAACCGCCTTCGTGAGTATATAAGGGTCCTAAAATGGGTACTCTTGCAACTCCTCCATGGGTATGGCCGGATAGCATAAGGTCCCCCCAGAAATCTTCCTCATACTCTTCAAAAACAAATGGTTCATGGATTGCAAATATTTTTAAATGATTTTCTTTTGAATAAAGGAAATCACCAAAGCTCTCTCCACCATAAGACCAGAAGGAAGAGGGATTTGAAGTAAGCGAACCATATATATCAACCATTGTTGAACCAACTAAAACATTAGCTGTTTCATTTTTCAAAACCGTTACTCCGGCTTTTTCAAGCTTTTCTTCAAAACTATCCTTTATTTCTAACAATTTTTCAGGTTCACGATTATCGTCATTAAAGCCTAATTTTTCATCCAAGGCACTCTCGGTTAATGCATAGCCATAAACTAACTCCACCTCATTATTTCCGTAAATATAATAAGATGGTGCAACATCAGATAAACTTGAACACAATTTTACAGTTGCTGTTACAGACTCTTCATTGGGCTCAACACAATCACCGGTGTAAATAATAACATCAGGTTTTAATTTTTTTACACGTTCAATCAATTGGGCGTTATTTTCACCATAGGTACTGTTATGTAAATCCGTAATCTGAATAATTCTGATTTTTTCGTTAGCTTTAATATTGCCTACATTATAAAAAACCTCAGAAAAAGTTCTGTTACTGATATGGTTACACCCAAACAAAGTTGCTACTGAAATCAAGCCTGCCACTATACCAATAACGATAAAAAGCCTTATAAGCTTCAATGTTTTTTTCAATAATGTATTCTTTTTATTATTTTCCTTTTTACTAAGAGTGTTTTGAGGAAATTCTTCTGCTTTCTTTTGGGAAAACTGTTCTTTTTCAGAATTCTGAGAAACAACCTCTTCAGCTGAAACTACAGACAATTGTCCTTTTCTCTTATATATATTCAGTTTTTTTACACAACCGATATACGAACAGATTTCAAGCCACACCATTCTTTTATATTTTTTTTCAAACTTTCTCAAAGATGCTGTGCCGTAATAGCCGATTGTTATCTGCTCATCATCAAAGTACTCAATAACAAAATGCGCAATCCATTTATCATAAACATCCTGAGGCATAGTCTCTTTAAGATGCAATTTAATATCCTGATTGTTCATCTCATCTGATGCGGTCAGAATCGACATAAATTCATCCATATCAAATTAATCCTTCCGTTTTTCTGTCAAAACACGTTTATATAATTCACAAGTAGCACTTGCTACATCATTCCAACTGTATTTTTGAGTGATATAATCACCCACACCATTTTTTATCTCAGATACTTTTGATTCATCATCGCACAGCATCTGCATTTTCTCTGCTAAATCATTAACATCACTTTTCTTGAAATACAAAGCTCTGTCATCAGCAACAGATGTATTTTCAGGTATATCTGAACAAACAACTGCATTCCCGTAAGCTAATGCTTCCAAAAGGCTTAAAGACATACCTTCAAGGTCTGAAGGTAATGTAACAAAATATGCATTACTGTACATTTCGTCAAGCACATCACCTGAAATAAAACCTGTAAAAATAATATTCGGATTATCTTTTGCCTTTTCTTTAAGCATAGCAACATAATCATCTGTATCGCTGGTATCACCTGCTATAACAAGCTTTTTATCAGTTTTTATGTTGTTATATGCATCTATGAGATAATGGATACCTTTTTCGGATGTTAATCTCGAAATAATACATATATATTCATTTTTTTCTAAACCATAAAGTTCAGTTATTTTTTCTGCTTCTTTTTGGTTTGGTTTATTTATGCCGTTGTGAATTATAACAGTATCTCTGTTATAGGTTTCTTTGAAATAATCCTGAGCACTTTTACTCAAAACAATAACTTCATCTGCATATTTTACAAGGACTTTTTCCCCGATTTTTATATATTTAGAAGCGAAACCGCTACCCCATTTTTCTCTTTGCCAATCCAAGCCATGAACAGTTGCAACACATTTTTTTCCGAATAATTTTGGAATCCATAAAGCTGCGCAGGGTCCTTCAGCATGAAAATGAACAATATCATATTTGCTGAATGCAGCACTTATAGCCGCCGTAAACGAGGCTACCATCGCTGCGACACCCTTGAAATCAATGGTCGGTGCTTTTTTTATAAAAACACCCTGATATTTATTATCAACAACTGTGCCGATATACTCATTTTCAACCTTATCAGAAGAACGGTTATAGCAAGTCACTTCTGCACCATTATTCACCAACAACGGACACAATGTTGTAAGCACATTTTCTATTCCGCCTCTTCTGGAGGGAACAACCTTATGACCAATCATTGCAACTTTCATACTTTTTTCTCCAATCAAACAGTTTATCTTCCTGTTGCGGTAATCATAACCCAAGGGGTTTTGAAAATAATTTTGAAATCGTATTTAAAGCTACGATTTAATATGTAATCCAAATCCATTTCCATCCATTTTTCGAAAGGAATGTCATTTCTGTTAGGATGAATTTGCCAAGCACCTGTAATACCGGGTGTAACCATAAGTCTGAGCTTATGATAATCTGAATAAAGAGCAACCTCTCGGGGAAGAGGAGGACGAGGTCCTACCATTGTCATATCGCCTTTTAAAACATTAATGAATTGCAGGGTTTCATCCAAAGCTGTTTTTCTTAAAATATGACCTACTCTTGTTATACGAGGGTCATTTTTTATTTTAAAGACAGGACCATCCATTTCATTTTTATCTTGTAAAGATTCTAAAAGGTCTTCTGCATTCACTCTCATTGTGCGGAATTTATACATACAGAACTCTTCTCCGTGACGGCCTACTCTTGTTTGTTTGAAAATAGGACTTCCCTTTGGGTCATCTATGTATATAATAAGTGCAATTATAAGTAAGAACGGTAAGGAGACTAAAAGCAAGAATCCCGAAAAAACTATATCAAAAATCCTTTTTTTAGCCCAATACCCCTTATATGATTTTGAATAAAACTCATCCAATTTCTCTTTTGTTTTTAAATCAACTTTTTCATAATCAACATATGGCATTTCATCCACCCCTATTTCATTTCCTCTATATTTTCCCTTTTTACCAATCCAAAAATTTTAATCTGTATAAAAACTTTCCGTAAAGCTTATCATACAGCTCTAAACCAATAATTCTTTTAATATACCTGGCTCTTCTGGCACCCGGTGAAGTCCAGGAAGCCGCGTAATAATGTATTGAATATGTGTTTGGGGTTATATCTTTTTTCCCGGTATGGTAATCCACCGGTGAAAGATATTCCCACGGAAGAAACCTTACTCCCTCAAAAACCTGATCAGTATTCTTTAAATCCATCCCTAACTCAGTCAATACTGCTGAATTTCTGTCAGGACAAGGAGTTAAATCATAACTGCCATCGGGTTTTATAAAGTTTATATTGTTATAATCTTCCAACATTTTACCGACTATTTCGTTGCCCTTTTCTGCACCAAAGCCAAGACCTGTTGCAACAAGACCATTTTTTTGAAATCCCATATACCCTTTATATTCCAATAAAGGTTCTATAGGTTTAATCAGCTTTACATCGGTATCAAGATATATTCCGCCATAGTCATAGACTACTTTCAACCGCACATAATCGCTTACAAATGCCCATTTTCCTGCTTCATAAGCTTCTTTTGCATATTGATTCTGACTGAAATCAAAGTTTTCTTCATTCCAGCAGATTATTTCATAATCGGGGCAATATTTTTTCCAGCTTTCAATACATTTCTTTGCCATTTTCGGCATTTCATTGTTACCGAACCAGCAATAATGTATTATTTTTGGGATGCTCATATCTTCTCATCCCCCTTTATAATCTCAAACAATGTGCGGAATGCACTTCTTTGAAAAATAAAGTTAACTGCTATGTATAAGCCCACTATCCATACGGAATGAATTATACCCTTAAGAATAAGCTCACCCAAACCAAGACCACTGAAGTTATCAACAAAGAAAATTGCCATAATCAAAGCAAAAACAGCACTATTGATTATCCACAACTTGTACATTTTCATTTGGCTTCTTTCCAGAATTTTTTTATTAACATAATTTGATGTTATGACCGCTCTGACAAGCAATGCAACTACAGAACCTAAAATCGCGCCGCATACGCCCCACTTCAATATAGAAACAATAGAAATAGATAAATTTAATACCATTTCAATAATCGCGTGTGAACGTGTTTCTTTAAATTTGCCTGCATAGCTCATAACCTGCTGTATGGGTGTTTTTCCGTTTGCTAAAATATTCATTATAACAAACAAGAATAACAATGCTACGTTGGTATATTCAGCATCATCTATGCCTGCTGTATAAAGCTGAATAACCGGCAATAAAAAGACTGCCATTATTGTGAAAATAATAAATGCGCACATCATATACAGAGTTTCATACATAGAAAAAATCTTCTGGAATTTTTTTCTGTCTACCTGAAACATCTGACCTAAAGCAAAATTGAATCCGGAGGTTAATCTTGTTGCAAAATTCTGAATCTGAGAAAAAAACAAATTATAGACTGCATAAACACTTGCATTTTTGAAATCGCACATAATAGAAATCAAAATAACATCAGTGTTGTTAAAAACCATACCTGATATATGGTGAACAAGCACCGAGTTTTTTTGAGAGATTGCTTCAAAATCCGGTTTAACCTTAAAATCCAGCCATTTGTATCTGCGTTTTGCATAAATACAAATATACGCCATCTGCATAAGCGACAGAGCACAATAAACAACCTGAATAAGAACCAGGCTATCAGTTAAAAGTAACACCAATATCTTACCAACATTTGATAGTAACTGAAGAACCGTTTCAGAGGTTGTTATAATATAGTTTCTTCCATCCACTTCCATAAGAAGTCTGTATTTTGTTTGCACAAAATAACTGAAAATTACAGGAAGTGCTGTCAAAATGATAATAACAAACAAAGTCCAACTATTAATGCTTGTGGGTACCAAAAAAGAATAAATAACCGCAAACAAAAGAACAGCAGCTGTGTAAACCACACCGGTTCTGGCATAAAACTTTTTCGTTGCAGAAAGAATAGAATTTGATATATCGTATTGCTTTTGTGCAATCGGTTTATAAAGAGCCTGAATTGTTGCCGTGCCGGCACCTGCCTCTATCAACAACAAATACATAAAAATCTGCCTTATTGTTGTAAGCACACCGTTAACTTCAGAACCGAAATTATCCAGATACAGTCTTGGTAAAATAAAACTAAGCGCAAGGTAAACTATCTGATACACAAAGCCTGACATAACGTTATATTTAATTCTTGAGTCTTTTCGCGCCATTTTATCTCACCACCCGATTTAAGTTTTATTTTGATTTATTGTTTGACAAATTTAATTACAACACTTTAAACACGATTATGAATATAGCCTTCAGTCGCATTTTCCTTAGATATTATTTTAGCGGGATTTCCTATAACAACAGAATGGTCCGGCACATCAAAATTCACGAAAGTTAACGGTGCAATCAGAACATCCTCACCAATCTGAATGTTTCCCACAACAACAGAATTTGTTCCAATCCAGCAATCACCTTTTAATGTTGGTGTTCCTTTCCTTTTACCTCTGTTTTCCTGACCGATTGTAACACCTGTGCCAACATTGATATTTTTACCAAGCTTTGCATCAGGATGAATTATAACTCTGCCACTATGACCTATGTAAAATCCTTCATCTATGCTGGTGCGAGCGGGTATTTGTATATGTGTTTTCCAAGCAAATTTTTTCAGTCTGAGAGTATAAAACATCTTCAAAGGAGGGAATTTACACGCGTTGGTTTTTCTGAACAGCGCAATATATTTCAATTCCGGAGTTCTGAAAAACCGACGAAAAAGGCTTTCACCTTCATCACCATAATATCTATACAAATCCTTTGAAAATTTATTATTCATATCAAGCACTTCTCCCGGATTTATTCATTATCCATTCGAGATTTCATCAAGGTATTATGACACACCTATCCAAATATGAATTTTACCATAACATTCAACAAAAATCAACGCATTTGTGGTATTATTTATATAAAATGGTATGAATTTGTCACAAAAAATCCAAAGTGAAGAGTGAATAGTTAAGAAGTAAAAATTCCGCACACTTGCGTGTACGGAATTTTCTGGCACCCGCAATAGGAATCGAACCTATATCTAATCCTTAGGAGGGATTTATTCTATCCATTGAACTATGCGGGCAAATATTAAATTTTACTTTGGTATTATATCAAATATCCTGTGTTTGTCAAGGTGACAAGTTCACTTGTCACCTTGATCTTTTTTATTTTTAAAAATTATAAACTTACTGAAAAAATAGTTAAGAATTACTACTATAACTGCAAGGGCGAGTTTTGCTATTATCTGCCCTGAAATTGTGAAACCGAGAAGAGTTAAAGATTTTTCACCAAAGGCGAGAATATCAACAAAAAGCCACATTCCGCCCTCTTCAACTCCAAAGCTGAAAAGCCTTGCGCCAACAAATTCCACAAACTCTTTTCCTGCGGTTTTACTGCTCCAGCTTTTTGATTCAAATACAAAAAGTTTATTTGTAACAAAAGCGAATACAACTCCGACTACCCAAGCAATTGCGTTGTTTATAAGGTAAAGATCTTCACCAAGGATTTTTGTAAAAATCCAGAAAGTTGCAAGGTTTACAAGAGTTGTGAGAACACCGAAAATGAGATATAAAAGCAGTTCTTTATACTTAACAACAAGTTCTTTGATTTTAGTCATCCTTGCCAAGATGCTCCTTTAAAATATAAATTGGTCTGTTCTTAACCTGAACATAGATTTTTGAGAGATACTCTCCCAGAATTCCAAGGCAGAATAATTGCATACCGCCAAGGAAAAGAACAAGCACAACTATTGTTGCATAACCGGGCACATCTATGCCGAAAATCAATTTCTGAAGCACAACAACAATAAGATAAATTATTGATGCAAAAGCTGTCGCAAGACCTACTCCCGTTGCCAGTTTAAGCGGAAATGTTGAGAAAGAAATGATACCATCAAAAGCATATTTAAAAAGCTTTCCGTAGGACCATTTAGTTTCACCGAACTGACGCTCTTCAACAGTATATGGAATATACTTTGTGTTAAAACCTACCCAACTGAAAATACCCTTTGAAAAGCGGTGGTATTCAGTCATTTCCAGAATAGCATCCACCATTGTTCTCTTTAAAAGGCGAAAATCTGATGCACCGTTAACAAAATCAACATCTGTGATTTTATTAATCACTTTATAAAAAGCCGATTTCAACCCTGAAAGAGTTTTGCTTTCCTTTCGGTTTTCCTGATATGCCGCAACACAGTCAAGACTATCATCTTTTTCAATCTCATCAAGCATTTCAAGAACTACTTCGGGGCGTTGTTGTAAATCTGCATCAATTATGCAGACCAAATCCCCTTTTGCGTTGGAAAGGCCTGCATAAATTGCCGCTTCTTTACCGAAATTCCTGCTGAAAGTTAAAACCTGAATATTAGAAGTTGTGTTTTCTTTATGAAGCTTTTTGAGTTCAGGGTATGTTCCATCCTTGCTTCCGTCATTAACGAAAACAAACTCAAAATCGGGGACTTTGTTTCTGAAAACCTTGTTCACTTCATCAAAAAAGCGTTTCACATTCGCCTCTTCATTATAACAAGGAACAACAAGTGATAATTTCATAGGTTTACCCTTTCAGCATAATTTGGTAGTTAGTTTTAATTAGTTAAACTTAATTGTAAGAATCTTTTTGCCTGTGATTTCGAACTCTACAAAGCCATTTTCATCCATTGTGAGTGGTTTATCATCAAGCTCTTCAAGTGTTACAAGCTTAACCTCGTTCCACTTTTTGCCTGAATATGCAGGAAGCTCGAATTCTGCTCTCTGTCTTTCAACAGGTGACTGTGCTTTTTCAATGGGAGCAATACCACCATTAAGACGGATAGCATTTTTAACAGTTTTATCAGAGGGATTGAAAAGACGAACAACATAACCTGTTCCGTCCTCACTCTTCTTAACTGCACTGACATTAAGGTTTTCATCCTTAAGTTCAAGGAAGGAATGAGTAAGAGGATTCTTGCCGTGGTCTGTGGGAGCAATCTGACCAACTGTAAGATAAAGGTTGAATCTTTCGCTCTCCTGCCATACGTTACCCTCTTCCCAGTTACCCTTATGAGGCATAAAGGCATAACGGAATGTATTTTTGCCGATGCACTGTGAACCCTTATCCCAATCGCTGTAGTTCTGCATATCTTTTGTTACGCAGATGCGCAAAGGATATGCACGAATGAGAGAAAGGAGAAGTGTATTTGTTTCATCGTCTGCAGCTTCATAAGCTTTGAGACCTGTGTTAAGAAGAGCAACACCGCTTTCGCCATCTGAAATACTTACGAAAGAGTTCATAGGATGCTCTGTCATGGGGGGTTCATCATAAAGTGAATAATCAGGTGCTTTGATAGGTCTTCTTACAACATCAAACTGACCCTGTGCATCTGCATATTCTGCTTTGATATTTGTGGGGAATGCAACCTGAAGATAATGGTCTTCACAGCGATTGTTGATTGTTGTTTCAATTTCAACAAACTTTGCACCCTTACGAAGAGTTACAAGGCTTTCAATATCAATAGGAAGCTTATGCTCACTTCTTGATTTTTCATCAAATGCACGTTTTTCGGGAAGCTCCCAACGCATTGCGATTTTATAAGTTGTTTCAAATTCGCCGTGGTGAACAAGAGTAACAGTTGCTTTTTCACCGAGAGTTGTGAAGGTTTCATCAATTTCGGGAGCAACATGCTGCCAGGGGTTACCGATTTCACCGCTATCCTTGAAATAACCAAGGTTATCAAATACTTTACCTGTTTCTTTATCAAGAACGGTAAATGTACCATTATGATTAATTGAAACTTTAAGATATTCATTTTCCATAACATTCGTTGTTTTAACAAGTGTTACGGGAGTTGTTGCACGAACATTATAAAGAGGACTAACCTTGAAGGTTTTGTAACCCATAGCAGGAATATCTTTAACCTCTGCTGCAACATAATACTGCTGAGTGTGAAGAACGTTTGCAGTATCGTTGGGGTTCTGAATAATCTGTGCATTTTCTTTGTTAGTGGAAATAACCTGATATTTAACAATATTGCCTTCTTCATCGGAAATTTCAAAGCTGTCTGCTTTCCATTCTGCAGGAATTTCAAGGCGAAGGTTAACAGTTTCTGTTCTCTTGAAGGGTGCGGGGTTGAATACTACAACTGCTGCATCGTCTTTAGAGAATGTGCGGAGATTAATATCACCTGCAATATCCATAAATGCGCGTTCAAATACACACATTGAAAGCTCTCTTGCCTGTCTGTAACGTGACATAACATCTTCATAAACAACATCACGTCCGCAAGCACCGATGCTATCGTGACCATGATTCTGAAGAAGATAGTTATATGAAAGGTCAATAAAATTCTGAGGATAAGGTGCGCCTGAAAGAGCTGCAAAAACTGCCATTGGCTCTGCATAATTGATAATTCTTCTTTCAGTGTCGAAGTTTTCCTGCTTGATATATGTTCTTGCAGAAAGAATCCAACCGCAAAGCTCACTTACGCTACCTTTTGTATAGGGGTCACGCATTTCACCTTTAAGAACAGGAGAATCTTCTTTGAAATTATCAATAATGCCCTGTTCCATTTCTCTTAAGGTGCTATGGAATACATCTGCATCGGGAAGAGCTTCGTTAAGGTCATTAACCATCTGAACTTCTCTTTCGTCGGGGCAGGAAGAGTCGTGACCGATGGACCAGAAACGGTGATTGGTTGTCCAGTCTCCATCCTGCTCCTTCATAGCCTGCTCTGCTCTTGCCTGAATATTCTCTTTATGGTACTCATAAAAGGGATGAGTATACTGATAGTCAAGCTTCCAATCTCTGTCGATAAACTTGAACACACCGTTATTATCGTTCCAGAGCATATCACGATTATTTTCATCAGTCTGATTGAAATAAACAGGACGCTGAACAACATACCAGATGTTATAACGAGGTCTTTTTGCAAGACGTGAAGCATAGATACGGGTTCCGTCGGGACTTTCCCAGAAGAATTCAGAGTTAGGAGCCTTGTATTCGTTAATTCCGCGATAGAAGGAAGCGAAATTGATGCCAAAGCCTGAATAAATCTGAGGAAGCTGAGAAATCTGTCCCCAACCGAAAGGAGAGTAACCAGTTTTGCTGATACCGCCCATTTCACGACCAATTTTATGACCTAAAAGAAGGTTTCTGATAAGAGCTTCGCTACCAACAGTAAATTCATCTGGAAGGCAGAACCAAGGACCTACTGCAATTTTTCCCTCCTGGATGTATTTTATGAGTTTTTCTTTCTTTTCGGGGTAAACCTCAAGATAATCCTGAACAGGCATTGTCTGAGAATCTAAATGGAAATGCTTGTAATCAGGGTTTTTATCAAGAATATCAAGAAGCATATCAAGCATATAGCCAAGCATATACTGAGTTCTTCTTGCGGAGAAACGCCATTCTCTGTCCCAATGGGTGTTAGATATAAAATGGCATTGGATTCTGTCTTTGTTTTCCATACTTATCACCTTAACCTTTAATAATCTTCATAATTTCCTGGAAATTATTGCAGAAATGGGAGCAAACGGCTTTTGTTCCGCTTGATTCAATATTACCGCCTGCAATACCGATTGTGGTATAACCTGCAAGACGAACAGAACAGGCACCTGCGCCACTGTCTTCAATACCGACAACGCGGTTTCTGTCTGCAAAAGCTTCGCCAAGACCTACAATTGAGGTTTCACTGTAAAGCCAGGGATGAGGCTTGGGAGAAAGCTCACCCAAAGTACCAACACTACCTTTACGAAGTGGGAAACCTGCAGAAATAATTGCATCGTAGAAATCTTTTGGGTCACCCATACCGAGCGTTTTGAATGCAGAAAGAATTTCGGGCCATGCTTTTTCATAAAGTCCCGATGTAACAAGACCGATTTTAATGCCCATATCTTTAAGCTCTAAAAGAAAGTCCTTAACACCCTCTGTGGGAGTGAAAGCACCGTCCTTACCTCTGCCTGCCATAATTTCTTCCATTTCTCTGTGAGTATGCTCGAAATAGAAGTTTCTGGCTTTCTCAAGAGATTCACCGGGGCAATATTTATCAATACAATACTGAAGATGCTCTGAAACGCTGTGACCTGAAACAAATGGAATATCAGCTTCTTCAAGCTGAAATTTGGGGTTACCGAGCATACTTGCAGTTGTCATTTCAATAATCCAGATCCAGAATTCCTCACTGCGAACTGTTGTTCCGTCCAAGTCCATAAGAACTGCGTTTAAGGGATATTCTGTTTTTACGGGGTAAACAGGATAATAAACAGGATAAGCAATTGCAGATTTAACGCAAGCGAGAGAATGTGTTCCGAAAGAAACAAATTCAACCTTCTGGTCGCCTGTTGCAACAACGAATTCAACTCCGTTTTTACCCGCAACAAATTTTCCGTCCTCGGTTGCAGGAAGAAGGTGGAAACCGCTGTCCACTCCTACCTCACCTAAGTCGGGTATGTATAAAGTTTTGTCAAGTAACATAATGAGTGTCCTTTCCTATTACATAATTAAAGTAAGTTTATCACAAAACTTCCGTTAAGTAAATCATATTTGGTAAAATATTGTAAACTTTTTTGTTTTACATAGCGGATTTTGTGTGATATAATTTAATAAAATTTTACGGGATGTGAAAAAATGAAAAATCATTCAGAAAAAGCAGCAGAATTATTCGTAAGCGGTTGCAACTGCTCTCAGGCAGTTTTCGGTGCATTTGCAGAGGAGTGCGGTATAGATTTCGAAACTGCGCTCAGACTTTCTTCCTCATTTGGCGGAGGTATGGGCAGACTCCGTGAAACCTGCGGTGCGGTTACAGGTATGTTTATGGTTGCAGGTCTTCTTAAAGGCTATTCAGATACCAATGATAAAAAGGCTAAGGATAACCATTACAAGCTCATTCAAGAACTTGCAAATGAATTCAAATCTGTTTACGGCACATATAATTGTAACGAGCTTTTGGGAAACATCGGTAAAGGTACTTATGTATCTGCACCGCGCACTGCGGAATATTATAAAACAAGACCCTGCGTTAATTTTGTTGTAACTGCTGCAGAAATTTTAGACAAACACTTTTTTAATGAATAAATTTCAATAAAATGTGTATTTTTTTACATTTTTCTATTTACAAAGCTTTAGTGTGGTAGTATAATAAAGCAAAATTTAATCCGAAAGGGTGTTTTTTATGGAAAAAGGTCTTAAAAAACAATACGGACTTTTAATGGCTATCTGCATGGTTGTAGGTACTGTTGTCGGTTCCGGTGTTTTCTTCAAGGCACAGGCAATTCTTCAAAAGACTAACGGCGATATGCCAATGGGTATTCTTGCATGGATTATCGGTGGCGCTGTTATGATTTTCTGCGTTCTCGCTTTCTGCGTTATGGCTCAACGCTACGAGAAGGTTAACGGTCTTGTTGACTATGCAGAAGCAACAATAGGCGGTAAATATGCTTATTTTATGGGATTCTTCTCAACAGTTATTTACACTCCCGCAATGACATCGGTTCTTGCTTGGCTCACTGCAAGATATTTCCTTGTTTTCTTAACATCTGTTAACCCCGATTTACAGCTTAACGGTAACCCTGTTACAAGTTCAGAAACATTCCTTCTTGCAGGCTTCATTCTTATTTTTGTTTTCGCAGTTAACACACTTTCTTCAAAGCTTGCAGGTAAGCTTCAGATCAGTGCAACATTCATCAAGCTTATTCCTCTTCTTTTGATGGCAGTTGTTGGCACAATTTATGGTTTAACTCATAATTTTGCAGGTGAATCCACATCAATCCTCGCTTCTAACTTCGGCACAGGCACAGGCAATTTCTCTCCCCTCTTTGGTGCGGTTGTTGCTACTGCTTTCGCTTATGAAGGTTGGATTCTTGCAACATCTATCAACTCAGAAATCAAAAACTCCAAGAAAAATCTTCCCATCGCTCTTGTTTTAGGCGGTATTATCATTATTGCTATTTACCTTTTCTACTACATAGGCGTTGCAGGTGGTGCTCCTGTTCAGACACTTATTGACGAAGGTACTGCTCCCGCATTCATCACTGTTTTCGGTAATGTTTTCGGTAACATTCTTAACCTCTTCGTTGCAGTTTCCTGTCTCGGTACTCTTAACGGTCTCCTTATCGGTTGTATCCGTGGTTTCTATTCTCTTGCAGTTCGTGGTATGGGTCCCAAGGTTAACCTTATGAAACAGGTTGATGAAGGTTCAGGTATGCCTTCTAACTCCTGTATCGTTGGTCTTGTAATTGTTGCTGCATGGCTCGTTTATTTCTATGGTGCAAACCTTACAACTCCTTGGTTCGGTAAATTCAGCTTTGACTCTTCCGAGCTTCCTATCATCACAATTTATGGTCTTTACATTCCCATGTTCATTCAGTTCATGAGAAAAGAAAAAGAACTCCCCGCTCTTAAGAGATTTGTTCTTCCCGCTCTTGGTATTATCGGTTCTGCATTTATGGTATTTGCAGCACTTTATTCACACGGCTACGCTCCCTACATTGCTGCTAAAGAAGCAGGTCAGGGCTTTACTTGCCCCGTTCTCTTCTACCTTATTGTTTTCGCAGTAATTATGGCAGTTGGTATGCTCCTTATGAAACCCAAGAAAGAAAAGAAATAAAACGCAAAAAGTTATGCCCCTGTTACTTTTTCTGATAAAAAGTAACAGGGGCATTTATTATTGGAAAAATTCACTTTCTAACATTGCACAAATTGTGTGGTATACAGGTAATGTGTATTCCTGAATTTCGGGAGTTTTCTGTGACGGCAACTTAATTATTGCATCTGAAAGCTCGGAAAGCTTTCCGCCTTTCTCCCCTACTATTGAAACAACCTTTCCGCCCTTTACCCTTGCAGTTTCGGCGGCGGCAACAACATTCTTTGAATTACCAGAAGTTGAAAGGCATAAAAGAGTATCATTTTCACTCATCAATCCGTAAACCTGCTGAGCAAAAACAAGGTCAGGATTACAGTCATTACAAAATGCAGTCATTAAGGCAGTTTCGCCAACAAGGGAAATTGCAGGTAAAGCGCCCTGAAGGCCATCGGCAATTTCTTTATTTTTAAATTTTTCTTTTTCACTTTCAGGTAACTTTCGGCTTAACATAAAACCTTTCATAAGTTCTCCGACAATATGAGCACTGTCAGCGGCACTGCCACCATTACCGCAAACCAGAAGCTTTCCTTTATTTATGTAAGTTCCTTTAATTATTTCAAATACCGCTCCGACCTCTTCTTTTACACAAGAAAGTGCAGAATATCTTTCGAATAAATCATTATATATTCTTTCAACATTAGTTTTCATAAAATCACCTTAAAACAAAACTCCTAAAGCGGCGAAATCACCGATACTGTCCCCTAATTCTGCAGGTAGGATTTTACATACCTCTGCATTGAATGAAAGGGCTTCTTTTTTTATAACTTCATTTACAATCTCAGAGAAAAACGCCTGATTTCTTTCATAAATACTGCCGATAACAATCGCTTCGGGATTTATAATATCAATGATAACCGAAAGCCCTCTGCCGAGATATTCGGCACATTTCATATAAACCTCTTTTGCAAAAGCATCCCCCTGATACATAGCATCAGCAACAATTTTTGCATCAAGCTTTTCTATATCTTCTTCAGTTTTAAAAAGAACGCTCTCTTTATTCTCCGCAAGATATTTTCGAGCGGTAATCCGAGCGAGATTTTTAATTCCACCACCTGAACAGAAACCTTCAAAAGAACCTGCTTTACCATAACCGACAGGACCATCTTCTGCAAGACGGATGTGCCCTACCTCACCTGCGCAGTCATTGGTTCCGCAGTAAAGCTTACCATCAAGAATAAGACCAGCGCCCATACCCGTTCCGAAAGTGAGAAAAACAAGATTATTATAGCCTTTACCTGCACCGAAACGCCATTCTGCAACGGCACAAGCATTTGCATCGTTATGAAGAACTGAGCGCACACCGAAATGCTCGCTTACGATTTTCACAATGGGAACATTATCCCAATCAGGAAGATTTGGCGGACAGTTGATTGTTCCTTTTTTACTGTCAAGCGGTCCGCCACAGCTTATTCCTACACCGATTAAATCTGTATTTTTAATTTTATTTCTTAAAAGCAGTTCATCTCCTTTTTCTAAAATCTCATTAAGAACCGCCTTCCAACCGCGATTAACCTCCGTTGGAAATTTGATTTTATCTATTATAAAGCCTTCAATATTTTCTGAAAGCTCCCCTCTACCGAGAATTACGGCGCATTTTGTTCCGCCTATATCAATACCTAATGAATACACATTATCACCACCAAAGGATTATGAGTTTAATATAACAAAAATTGAATTTGGTGGCAAGGGTATTTATGATTTTCTACTATGAAATGTTTCTTCCCCTATTCTTCTTATAGTCACATCTGCGGTGATGGTCAGTTTTATTTCGGGGAAAACTCTATCCCAGTCATTTTTCATATTCTGATATAAATCATTTTCCTTTAGTCTTAATCTTTTTCCGTAGCGCACCACATCTGCACCGTGCTTACCTTGAAGAACTATTAAAGTATTTTCTGCTTTCTTGCAAAGAGATTCGGCTACTGCAGTCTGAAAGGTTTCGAGAACTCCTGTATCGGTGCTGAAATATTCATCACCCTGAACGCCCTCTAGGTCGCAGGAAATTGATACTTTTAAATTATAATTCAGCTTTCCGTTTTCCTCGGTTATCTTATATCTGCTTTTACCTTTGTTAATATAAAAAGAAGCTTTTTGTCCGTTGGGTAAATCTGCACTTATAACACCCTCATCCATTTTATCATTGAGAATTGCAATACCTTCTGCGGTCTGACTGTCAATATACATTGAAAATGTGCTGTCTTTACCGAAAAGGGCGCATCCGTCCAATTCATAATTTTCATTTTCTCCGTTCTTTTCAACCTTTACTGCAGGTATACAAATCCCCGAGGTTTCATCCTTCATATAATTTACAGCATCAATAATTCTCACCTTTGGAACAAGGGATTGCTTGGCGCTTTCTTCCAGCATATTTTCAAGAATTTTGCTTTTTATACTATCTGTTAAAAGCTTTGCTCTTATAACTGTTTCGCCCGTTGTATTTTTTGCAATGCAAAGAAGCTGAGAAGCTCTTGAGTCATAGTTCCTTTCAAAGAAATCAAGAATATCGGAAAGGTTTCTGTTTGCCGCCTCTTCACCTATTATAATAACTCTGTTATGGGCAAACATAGGCTCGTTTCCGCTTTTTGTTATGAGCTTTCGGAGAGCTTCGCCAACTGTTTTTCCCTTTGCGATATATATTTTTGTTTTGTTATCACTATTACCATTACCACCGGGACTACCGCTTTGTTCATTATTGAGAATTTCAACAGTCACTTTAAATTCATTATCGGAAACATCAATTCCAATTCCCTGCATTATCATCAGCTCCGAAAGCTCTGTACCGGGTTTTTCACAAGAAGAAAAAGATAACAAACAAAGGACAGAAAGAAAAATCAAAGAGCATATTTTAAACAGTTTTTTCATTATTCTTTCTCCTTTTAATAAGGTTATAGATGAGCAAAACCAGTGGCAGAATGATAACAGGAACAAGGTAAACACCTACAACAAGAGGTGTGAAGGAAATGAAACCAAAGTTCATAATATTTCCTGAAATAAATATTAAAAAGGCTGTTATAACCACACCGACTGAAACAGAGGTTACCTTTTCGGAAAGCTTCGGAAAAGCAAAGCAAATGCATTTGACAATAGCAGAAATATAAAGAGTTAACTTTGTTACAACGCATAAAATCCATATTGCAGTTTCAAGAGCATCAAGCCTTTCAAAAAGACCGAATTGGGCGAGAGTAATTGCAGTATAGGTTGGAAAAAGCTGGGTATCGGAGAAAGTGCCTAATGTGGCTACAACAAAAAATAAAACAAACGAAAAAGAAAGGGCACTCAAAACCGACCAAAGAATATAATGCTTTTTCACATTGCCTTTGATTTCAGGAAAAAATATTACAATTGCACCGATTTCGGAAGCTTGTACCGAAAAAGTCAGGCTATCAGTAATAAATTTACCAACACCATTTTCAAACAGTGGCGTGAAGTTGAGAAAATCCACTTCTTTGGAAAGTGTGAAAGATGCGAAAACAGTTGCAGACACAACAACAAGAGTGAAAATGGTACTCGCTCGCCCTAATGCACCAATACCGGAAAATGTAAGAACAACACAAACCGCCACAAGACCTATTAAAAAATAGGTCATTTCCGTTCCCGGAAAAAGCTCCGAGCTTGCAAAAAGGTCGAAACGACCAACAGTCATAAGGGCATCAATAAAATAAACAACACCATAGAATACAGCTACACCTTTATAGAATTTGCTTTTCTTTTCGCTTTGCAGTTTTTCCTTTAAATTACCTTTTGTGCAGAGAAGATATATAGGTATTGCAAAAACAATACTGGCAATTGCAAAAACAACCGGTCTTAAAAGAGATTCTACCGTTGCAATTGTTATCTGAGGAGATGAAATATACATAAACATACTTCCCAGCATTGAAAGATATAAAAGCGCGAAGAACTGGGGTGCACTCACCTGTGATTTTGTCATTGCTTACCACCTTTCTTAAAGGCATTTATATCAAAGACCTTGTTACCTAATTTTTCCATACTTAATCTATACACAGAATCTCGCCAGAGTGTTTTGTTATATGGTGTTGCAGGTGCTAAAAACGGTACTCCGTAATCGGTCATTGAGGCAAGGTTTATCAGAAGTGCCGCTGCACCAATCATAATTCCGTAAAGCCCTGATATACCGCCCACAAGAATAAAAATAATTCTCAAAACGGAAATAGGTTGATATAAATCCGATGAAACAAGAGAGCAGATTGCAGTTAAAGCAACAATAATAAGCATTGGTGCACCGATAAGACCTGCAGTAACTGCTGCATCACCGATAACAAGAGCACCAACTATGCTGACTGCGTGACCTATTGCCTTTGGCATCCTTAGTCCTGCTTCTCTTACTGTTTCATAAACAAAATGAATTATCAGTGCTTCCACAGTCAGTGTGAACAAGGTGTTACTTTCCATTATAACTATGTTATAAAGCATATCATCGGGAAACATTTCCTGATGAAAAAGACCGATTGCTACAAAAACTCCGGGCAGGAATACACTTATAAGGAATGCAAGCAATCGCACTCCCCTCATAAATGCGCAAAAATACGGGCGATTTATATAGTCATCAAGTGTCTGGAAATTCTCAATAAAAAGCCTTGGCACAATAAGGGCAAAGGGTGTGCCGTCAACAATTATTCCGATTTTGCCCTCGCATACCTTTGCCGCAAGTGTATCGGGACGTTGAGTCTGACCCACCATTGTGAAAAGACTTTTCCTTTTGGTATCAAAGGTTTTCCTTAAATACCCTGCTGCCAAAACAGTATCAATATCAACAGATTTAAGGCGGTTTTTTACCTCTGCAAGAGTATCGGGATTAACTCTGTCTTTCATATAGCAAAGCAAAACTCTCGTTTTACTTGTTTTGCCTATTTCATTCATTTCTATTTTGAAATTAGTTGTGCAAAGCCTTTCTCTTATAAGGGTTAAATTGGTTTTTATGTTTTCAACAAAGCCCTCCCTGGCACCAAACTCCTGAACCTCGTTATCGGGCTCTTCAAGAGAACGTTGGGGCGGATTCTGAACGCCAAAAACTATACATTCCTTCTGACCATCAACAAAAATCAGAAGTGTACCTCTTAAAATCTCCATCATTGCTTTATCAAGGCTTTTTTCCCTTTTTTGTTCAGTACCGTAAATAATCCTGTCCTGTATAAAATCAAGCGGGCTATCCTCAGGTAGCTTGCCTTCAAAGGTAAGGATAGGTTTTATTGCATTATCTGCAATTCTCTGAGCACTGCAAAGACCGTCACAATTGGCAAAAACCACACATTTTCCGTTGCAATAACCTTTTTTCACTACAATATCAAAGCTACCCTTGAATGCTTCTTTTATAATCCTGCCGTTTTCTACCGCATTTTCTTTTATATCACCATAGGTTTTTTCATTATATTCCGACAAAGGCGAAAGCACATTTTCTTTATTTTCCATCAAATCACCATTTCTATTTTCCCCCTTTTTTACTGTATATTCCAAAGATTAAAGGAAAAAACAAGAATGGTGATTTGATGTTAATAACAATATTCAGAACATTTATAATATATTGTGTTGTTTCTGTTTGCGTTCGACTTATGGGTAAACGTCAATTAGGACAACTGCAACCGGGTGAGCTTGTTATAACAATTCTTATTTCGGAAATTGCGGCAATGCCAATCGGAGATAATAACATTCCAATATTAAACAGTATAATTCCGCTTTTACTGCTTGTAAGCTTTGAAATAATAAACTCCCTTATTGACAGAAAATCTGTAAGATTCAGGCATCTTACAGAGGGTAAACCCATTACAATTATAAGAAATGGTGAGTTGCTGCAAAAGGAATTGAAAAATCTGCGTTTTACAATCAACGATGTTTTATTGGCACTTAGGCAAAAGGATGTTTTCGATATTGAAGAGGTTGAATATGCGGTGGTGGAAACCAACGGGACTCTGTCTGTACTCTTAAAGCCTTGTTACCGTCCTGCTATTCAGAAAACTATCGGCAAAACAGAAAAAGACAACGGTATGCCTTGCGCGATTGTTATTGACGGAAAAATCATTGAAAGCTCATTTAAAGACTGCGGTATAACCGAAAAAGAAGTTTTATCGAAAGTCCAAAGAGAAACAACGGACATAAAAAATGTTATGCTTATGACAGTTGATAAAAGCAAAAAATTCAATATTATTTTCAAAAAGGAAGGTTAAAAAATGAAAAGAATTGTTGTTGCTATAATAATTCCTGTTATTTCGATTGCTTTAGGAGTTTTTTCTTTCTTTTTTGTTAAAAGCACTTGCAACCAAGTGGTATCGGGACTTGACGAGGTTCTCCATAATGCTTTAACCGAAGATGCAGAAGAGGTTAACCGCTTGTCCGTTCAGACGAACCGAAATTGGCACGAAAAAGTTTTTTTACTGAATATTTTTATCGGCAAAACCAACACAAGCGAGGTAGATAAGCTTCTTAATAAAATTGTTTATTTTTCAGAAATCGGTGATTACGAAGGGGTTTTGCTGAACGCAGAAGACTGCAAGGAAGAGCTTTTGTATATTATAACGTCAAATGAACCGAAATTAAGTGCCGTATTTTGACAGAAAAAATGTGATGAAAAACTATTGAAAAGTAACAAAAAGATGTATATAATCAAAGTGTAAAGTATAGCCGAAAAGAGTTGAACACCGCACGGTTTCTTAAGGCAAATTTCCGCACTAACTGCGTCAAAAAGCTTGAAATACGACAGTATTCCTTCACTTTTTTCCTTGTTATTGCAAAAATTTTTGCCTTAATAAACTGCTTGCACCCAAAATTCCAAAGATTTTGGTGCAGCAGGGTGTTTCTTCGGCGCAGATATACTGGCGTATATTAAGACGAAAAACGCCGTGATGTGCCGAAAGATTTGAATTTTAGGCGTACGGGGTTCAATTCTTTTCGGCTATTAGAAAGGGTGTGATTTTTATGATGGTTTGGATTTGGGTTGCATTGCTTGCTCTCTTCATAATTATTGAAGCCTCAACAGCACAGCTTCTTACCATCTGGTTCGCAGTAGGTTCTCTTGCCGCTCTTATTACAACATTTATAACCGATAATATTATTGTTCAGGTTATTGTATTTGTTGTTGTATCTGCAATCGCTCTGGCAGTTACTCGCCCTTTGGTAAAGAAAATGACACAGGCGAAAAAACAGCCTACAAATGCAGATATGTACATAGGCAAGGAAGCCGTTGTTACAGAAGACATCAATAACCTTGAAGCAAAAGGGCTCGTTAAGGTAGGCGGTTCAATATGGACTGCAAGAACAGAGGTTGATAACTACACAATCCCTGCAGGCTCACATGTTACGGTTATTACAATAGAGGGTGTCAAGCTTATTGTCCGCCCTATATTATATAATTGATAATTGTTTTATTAAGGAGGAAAAAATATGTTCATTACACTTTCAGCGGCAACAACAGTAGGTCTTGTTGCAATAATTGCGGTAATAGCAATTATTATTTTACTCGTTATTGCAAATATCAAAATTGTTCCCCAGTCAAAAGCTTATGTTATTGAGCGATTGGGCGCATATTTTGCAACCTGGGACACAGGTCTTCATGTTAAAATTCCTTTCATTGAAAAGGTGGCAAAGGTTGTTTCCCTTAAAGAGCAGGTTGTTGACTTCCCTCCCCAGCCCGTTATTACAAAAGATAACGTTACAATGCAGATTGATACTGTTGTTTTCTTCCAGATTACAGACCCCAAGCTTTTCTGCTATGGTGTTGAATACCCCATTTCTGCTATTGAAAACTTAACAGCAACAACTCTTCGTAACATCATCGGTGAATTGGAGCTTGACCACACACTTACATCCCGTGATACAATCAATGCAAAAATCAGAGGTATTCTTGATGAAGCAACTGACCCTTGGGGCATTAAGGTTAACAGAGTTGAGCTTAAAAACATTCTTCCCCCTCGTGAAATTCAGGATGCAATGGAAAAGCAGATGAAGGCAGAGCGTGAACGCCGTGAAAGCATTCTTCGTGCTGAGGGTGAAAAGGCAAGTGCTGTTCTTGTTGCAGAAGGTAAAAAGGAAGCTCAGATTCTTGAGGCTGAGGCTAACAAGCAGGCTGCTATTCTTCACGCAGAAGCAGTTAAGGAATCAAAAATGCGCGAAGCAGAGGGTGAAGCAAATGCAATTATTGCAATCCAGAAGGCTCAGGCAGAAGGTATCAGAATGATTAACGAGGCTTCTCCCTCTAAAGAATACATTTCTCTTAAAGGTATGGAAGCATTCGAAAAGGCTGCAGACGGCAAGGCAACAAAAATTATCGTTCCCTCAGATTTGCAGAACCTTGCAGGTGTAACAGGCAGTGTTAAGGAGTTCTTAAAGGACTGATTATAAGTGGAAATCTTAAATGATTTTGAATGGTTAAACAGTGAATTAGTACCGGGTGAAGCAGTTCTTTGGAAAGGCAAACCCAATGAAAAGAAATTACTGACCGCACAGGATATATTTCTAATTCCTTTCAGCATTATGTGGTGCGGATTTGCGATATTCTGGGAAGCAACTGTTCTTTTTGAAGACGCACCCATTATATTTAAGCTTTGGGGTATTCCTTTCGTTTGTGTTGGTTTATATTTCGTTTTTGGTAGGTTTATTCATCAGAAATATGTATTAAAAAACACACAATATGCCCTCACAAACCACAGAGCCATCTGCTATAAAAAAGGAAAAATTTCAAGCTGTGATTATATAAATGAACCATCAATTACTCTTAAAACTAATAAAGATGGTACAGGAACAATCGCTTTCGGTAATTCTTCCAATTATAAAAACAACTTTTTGGACAGAGATGATAAAGAGACTGATTTTATAAACATTTCCGATGCCCAGAATGTTCACAGATTAATTAATCAACAAAAAATCAGTAAATAAAAAGCTAAAACATCGCTTCTAACGAGGCGATGTTTTTCATAATTAATTCCGCATTCCGCACTCCGAATTCCGCATTTTCAGTTGACACTTTTTCTATTTATGATATTATATATCTATTAGTAAATATTGGAGGTATTAATATGACCGCAGGCTTGGCATCAAGCATTGGTTCAATCATTATGGCATTCATCACAATGTTAACTTCATTGTTCGGTATTATCTCAAACAAGCCCGACAATACGGTTATTCAGGGTTTTGAACCAAAGGAGGAAGCAGAAATGAGAATTATGAGTTTTAATATTCGTTGCGCGAACGTTGGCAGCGACAGTTGGGAAGACAGAATTGACATTGTTTCCCAGACAATGCTCGACAGTGAAGCAGATTCAATCGGTGTTCAGGAAGCAACACCCGAATGGATGGCAACACTTAAAGAAACAGTTGGCGAAAAATATGCTTATGTTGGTGTTGGCAGAGACGATGGCGACAACGAAGGCGAATATTCCGCTATTTTCTATCTTAAAGACAAATATGACCTTGAAGACAGTGGTACTTTCTGGCTTTCAGAAACACCCGACAAGGTTTCTTTCGGTTGGGATGCTGCCTGCAGAAGAGTTTGCACATGGGCAGTTCTTGTAAATAAAGAAACAGGCGTTAAATACGCTCACCTTAACAGCCACTTTGACCATATTGGTATTGCCGCAAGAAAGAACAGCGTTGATTTGATTGTTAACAAAGCAAAAGAGTTTAACGATATGCCTGTTGTTTTCACCGCAGATATGAATGTTAAAGAAGGTAGCGATAACTACAATCAGTTCGTTGAATCCGGTGTTCTCAAGGATACAAAATATCTTGCACCCGATACAATGAACTACTGCACATATCACGATACAAAGCCTGAAAGACACGCTGACGATGTTATTGACTATGTTATGATTAACGATAACTTTGAGGCAGTTTCTTACAAGGTTGTTACAGAAGGTATTGACGGACGCTTCGTTTCCGACCACTACCCTGTTTATGCAGATATTATTATGAAATAAATGGTAACACAAATCCCTGATTGATTCAATTTTGAAGCAATCAGGGATTTAGTTTTTTATTTTTTCTTTTTACTTTTTATATTATACATTTTCTTATAATATTCAGAAGCTTCGTGTACCTCGCCATCGAAAATAAGCTTACCGTTTTTCATAACGATACCTCTTGTGCAGAATTCTTCTGCAACAGCAGTCTGATGGGTAACAAAAAGAAGTGTTACATTATCCTTTTCAATGATTTCGTTGATTTTTTCTTTGCACTTGGTTTTAAAAGCATTGTCACCTACGCTCAAAGCTTCATCAACAATAAGAATTTCAGGTCTTATATTAACATTGATTGCAAAACCTAAACGGGATTTCATACCGCTTGAATAGGTACGGACCGGCTGGTCAATATAATCGCCCAATTCAGAAAACTCAATGATTTCTTCTTCAAGTTCTTTTATCTCCTTATCGGAAAGACCAAGAATATGACCTTTAAGGAAAATATTCTGCCTTCCTGAAAACTCCTGGTCAAAACCGCTTGTGAGCTCCAAAAGAGCACTAACACGACCGTTAACGGTTATTTCACCGCTTGTTGGGAAAGAAACACCTGTTATCATTTTCAATACAGTGGATTTACCCGCGCCATTTTTACCGAAAAGGGCGACAGAATCCCCTCTTTTGATTTCAAAGCTGACTTCATCAACGGCTTTTTTCTCCTTATATTTTATGTTCTTAAAGAAAATTGCAAGAAGTCTTTTTCTGGTGCTTGAATAGAGCTTGTAAATCTTTGTAACGTTATCGAATTTAATCACTGTATCTTTCATATCAATTTACCTCCTATCAAAGAACATCGGGAATTTCTTTGCGGAGTTTTTTATATGCCCAGATTGAAAGGAAACCGAGCACAAGATACCAACAAAGGAAATATATAAGTCTTTTTGGTTGCTCAAAGAACCAAACATGATTTACAAAGCAGTTTCTGTAACCATAGCAGATAAATGTTACAGGATTGAGCATTAATATTGCATTAAGTATTTTGTTATCCGCAACATTCTGAATATTCCAGAGAATACCTGAAAGCCAGAAAACCGCAATATTAAAGGATTTTACAAGGTTTGCAAAGTCTTTACCGATACAAGATACCAGACCTGCAAAAAGCGCCCATGCATTAAAGAACAAAAACATCAGCATCATATAAAACGGTAACTGAACTAAATATATAGTTGGCGGATAACCCATAACCCAGAAAAGAACAACAGTTACCAAAACAAGAATAATGTGAACAATTAAATTTGAAATATTGGTAAAGGTCGGAATTGTCATTATGGGATATTTCATTTTAGTCACAAGATAGCTATACCGCCTTATGCACATTGTTCCTCCTGTTATGGCATCACCCATAAAGAACCAGGAAACCATACCTGCAACGAGCCATAAAATGAAGGGATATTCCCCTACATCTTTACCGCTTCTAAGACCAATGGAAATAGCAAACCAATATACAAAGATTGTGAATACAGGTTTGATAACTGCCCATGCCCAACCTAAAGCAGATCCGTTATAAGTTTTTTTCAAATCCGCAACAGACAGTTTCATTATCTGATGTATATTTTCTTTATGCTCTTTGATATTTAAAGAAATTATATCAAAATAACTTTTCATTCAGTAAAACTCCTCAGTTAATCATCTATAATGATTGAATCCTCTGTTTCTTTGATTGAAAAGAACACAGGTTTTTCTTCATAAGAAATGTTTGGACAATGAAGTGTCAATTTAAGATTGCCTTCAAAATCCTTAAAAATCATTCCGTGACCGCCATCATCCTCAAAAACGGGTTTAAGATGTGACCATTTACCGAAAATAGAACCATTATCAGATGTTGCAACGCATTGAACATAGCCATCTGCACAGGTTGACCAAATCATAATAAGCTTTCCGTTCTCTTTTCTGTAAAGGAAGGGGCCGTCTGTAACATTGTGGCATTCTTCAGAAGCTTCACGATTTAAAAATGAACTCGCAGCAAAAAGCTCAACAGGTTCACCGATACACCTTGAAAAATCAGGTTTAAGCTCCATAAAGCAAATTGTTCCGTTAAGGATTTGAGTATGCTCGTGACAGAAAACACAATAGGGTTTGCCGTTTTCAACATAGAATGTACCATCAAGGCATTCCCATTCTAGCGGGGTTACCGCACCATCGGATGCAGGAACAAATTCGCCATCGGGAGCATCACTCTTCAAAATATATGTTCCTCTTAAACCATTGGGTTTTGTGAAGGTTGCAAACATATAAAAATTGCCCTCGAACTCGTGAACCTCGGGTGCCCAGTTAACGGCAGTATTCATTCCGTGTTTATTTGAATTAAAAACCTCTTTGGGTTCAGACCAATTTTCTAAATCAGTGCCGATATAAACATCGAAGCCACCTGTTTTAATGCCGAAGTTGGCTGCTCTTGTTCCGTACATATAGTACTTGCCATTATGCTTAAGAACGAAAGGGTCTCTGATGTTTATTTCCGAGTTCTTCACAAAATCACCCACTGTAGTTTTATTATATTCCATAATACCATATATTTACAAAATAAACAATAGTTAAAATATATTGCATTTTCATTGACAAAAATCAAATTCGTTTTATAATTATTATAGAGTATTATTATTTTATAAGCAGGAGAACACTTATGAAAAAAAGAACAAAAGCTTTGCTTTATTTAGGAGGAATTGCAGCAACTGCTGCCACTACTCATTTTTTCAACAAAGAAAAGCACAAAGACATTTGTATGATTGCCCACAGAGGTCACAGCAGTAAGCATCCCGGCAACACAGAAGCAGCTTTTTTAAGTGCCGTAAAAAACGGTTCAGGCGGTATTGAAACTGATGTTCGTATAACAAAAGATGGTGTTTTTGTTGTTAACCACAACGATGAAGCAAAATTCTTTGACGGAACAGAATTAATTGTTGCAGATTCAACCTATGAAGAGCTTTCAAAAAAAGCACTTTACAACGACAAATCCGATGAAATTGTTTACATCTGCACATTCGAGAGATACCTTGAAATCTGCCGTGATGCAAATATGATTTGCTTTATTGAGCTTAAAGGTGAATTTTCTGATGAAGATATTAAACGCCTTTTCACAATGGCAGATGAAATCTACGATTTAAAAAGATGCTCTCTTCAGTCCTTTGAATTTGAAAATCTTATTAAAACTCACGAAGCATTTCCCGATTTGCAGATTATGCTTACATACGGCAAAAACTGCGGTGACTATCACAAATGCATTGATTACGGTTTTGATATTGATGCTGAATGGAAGGTTGCAACACCTAAAATGATTAAAGAATTCCATGATAAAGGCTTGAAAGTCGGCGTTTGGACTGCAAATGATATTGGTGTTCTCAACTATTGCCGTGCTCTCGGTGTTGACTACATAGAATCCGATGTTTTCGGAAAATAAAAATTAGGATAAATTTAATTTATGGGTTTAATATTTAAAACACTTTATGTTTACATTGCAAACCTTGGTATTTTTGTTATCAATATTTTCAAATTCTTTTTCAGATTGATTTTCAAAGGTTTGCAAAAGCTTTTCAAATTTAATAAAGAGTCTTTCGCTTCTGCTAAAACGTTTTTTAAAAGAAGTATCGCATTCATTCTGATATTTGCGGTTTTAACAGTTTCTGTTGTTTATATAATTTCTACAGATAACAAAACAGATGCATTTGTTCTTAAAATTGATGGTGAAACAATCGGTTATGCTGAAACTCAGAATGACGCAGACCACGCTAATGCTTTAGCCTTGAATTATCTCGGACTCACAGAAAACAACGGCTTTGAAACACAAAAGGTTAAAACAGAAGCGTATAACATCAAAAACAGCACCATTCTATCAGAAGAAATAATCAAGGTTATTGCTCCTGACAGAATCCGTGTAACAGAAATATATTTTGATGACGAGCTTTTCTGTGCAGTTAAAAACAGACAAAGCGCCAGAGAAATATTTTTAAACCAACTTAAAAAGGCGCAAAAGAAACGCCCGAACTCTTCTGTTGCCTTCGCTCAGGAAATCACCTTTTCTGATGCTTACTACAATAAAAACGATGAAAAAATCTGGTCTGCGGACCAATTGGAGCTTAACCTGAAAATTCTTGATCCATTGGAAATCCGCCATGCAGAAAGCGAAAAAACTATTGAAACGGTTGAATATGACACAGTTGAAATTCAGACAAACACTCTTTTCATCGGTGATACCAGAGTAAGAAGAAACGGTGCAAACGGTTCAGCTTACGCTGTTGACCTTGTAACATATATAGGTGATAAAAGAGTTTCCACCGAGCAATTAATGAGCGTTCCTGTTAAAGCTCCTGTTTCACAGATTATTGAAAGAGGTATTCGTGCAGAAAGCCTTTCTCTCGGAACTTACTCAGTTTTACAGACAACCGGCTATTTCTGTTGGCCTGTTGTTGGATTATTCACAGTTACCTCACCATTTGGTCACAGAAGTCTTGGTTACCACAGAGGTATTGATATTTCAGGTGCAAGTGCATCAGGCTCGCTTGTTGTTGCAGGTGCTTCAGGTACTGTTACAACTGCAGGTTGGAGCACAGGCGGTTATGGTAACTATGTTATAATTGATCACGGCAACGGCGTTGAAACCCTTTATGCTCATATGCTTGATAATTCACTTATGGTAAACGCAGGCGACAAGGTTACAAAAGGTCAGGCTATCGGCCGTGTTGGTAACACCGGCTATTCTTTCGGTGCTCACCTTCACTTTGAAGTAAGAATTAACGGTAACAGAATTAATCCTGCCCCCTATTTAGGTCTTGAATGATGAATATAACAGTTATTGCCCTTGGCAAATTAAAAGAAAAATATTTAACAGATGCCATAAGCGAATATTCGAAACGAATTTCTGCTTATGGCAAACTCCAAATAATTGAGCTTAACCCCGTAAGACTTTCAGATAATCCATCTCAGACGGAAATTGAAAACGCACTTTCCAAAGAGGCAGAAGAAATAAAGAAGAAAATCCCTAACAACAGTTATGTTTTTTCTTTATGCATTGAGGGTAAGGAAAAATCAAGCGAAAGCTTTGCTAAAGCTATAAATGATGCAGCTATTAACGGAAAAAGTAACATTGTTTTTATCATCGGCAGTTCCTTCGGGCTTTCATCCGAAATAAAAAATCTTTCTGATTTCAAGCTTTCCTTTTCTCCTATGACCTTTCCTCATCAGCTTATGAGAGTTATGCTCCTTGAACAGATTTACAGAGCTTTCCAGATTAATAACAACGGAAAATATCACAAATGAGGCTTAAATTATGGCAATGTGCGATATGTGTGAAAATTACAGATACGATGAGGATTTGGAAGAATACTTCTGCGACATCGAACTTGATGAGGATGAGTATTTAAAATTTCTGACGTCTTCAAATGACGCTTGCCCTTATTTCAGGACAGATGACGAATATCGTATTGTTCGTAAACAGAATTAAGAAAAACGCTGTGTGGTTCTTTAACTACACAGCGTTTTTTGTAAGCTTTTTCATTATATAAAAATAGAATAGCAAAGACAGAATATTGGCAACTGTCCAACCGATAGGCCAGGACCACCATATTCCGCCATAACCCCATATAGGAGAGAATACATAGGCGAGAATAACTCTTAAAATCAAATCAGTAAAGGTTGCAACCATAAACAGCTTCATTGTTCCCGTACCTCTTAAAATACCGTCGCAAACAAGCTTTATACCAATAAAGGCATAGAAAGGTGCAACAGTTTTAAGGAACAACGAACCCGATTTTACTGCTTCTGCACTTCCGTCCCCTTCCATAAAAATTTTAATAAGCGGAACATTGAAGCAAAGATATAAAACTGCAAGAACAACACCTGTGACAACAACCATAATAGTGCCATATTTCATACCCTCTCTTATACGAGGGTATTTTTTCGCGCCGTAATTCTGCGCGGTAAAGCTTGATACACCATTACCGAAGGTATAAAGAGCATTTATTGTAAATGTATTCAGTTTGATTGCGGCAGAATAGCCGGCAATTACTGATGAACCATAGCCGTTTATAAGCTTCTGAATAAACACATTACCAACAGAAACAAAGCTTTGTTGCAAAACGCTGGGAATTGAAATACGGGCTATTTTTCTCAACAAATCGAAGGAGAATAACGGTGTTTTCTCTTTTACAGGAAGTTTTTTAAGATGGTGCAAAAGAGTTATAACAGCCAGAACGCCTGCAAGTCCCTGTGCTACAAATGTTGCCCAGGCAACACCGGTCACTCCCATATCAAAAAACACAACCAGAATATAGTCTAAAACCACATTAAAAACAGATGAGAAAATCAGGAAATACAATGGTGTTTTAGAGTCACCTAACGAGGTGAAAATTCCGTTTGAAATATTATAAATAAATAGGAAAATAAAACCACCTATGTATATTTTGAGATATAATGCAGACTCCGAAAAAATATTATCGGGTGTATCAATAGCTCTCATAAGAGCAGGCGTCAGGGCAATTCCCGAAATAGTGAGAATTGCTCCTAAAACAAGACAAGAAATAAGAGCGGTTGATATAGCAGTTTTAACCTTTTTAAATTCTTTTGCGCCAAAAAGCTGAGATATAACAACACTGCAACCGATATTGCAACCAAATGCAACTGCATTGAAAATATTTGTTATAGGATATGATGCCCCAACTGCCGCAAGTGCATCTTCCCCTGCAAAACGACCTGCAATAAGGCTATCAGCAATGCTATAAAACTGCTGAAAAACAACGCTTATAAAAAGTGGCAGAGTAAACTGCAAAAGCACCTTATTTACGCTACCATTTGTTAAATCACGAGCCATTTAAAAATCCTTTCAAGAATAAAAAACGAAATTCACAATAATATATTATATACTGTTTTCTTCGTTTGTCAAAGGGAGAGTTTTATGGAAAGGTTATTAAATTCAGTCGGTTCTGTAGTATGGGGACCACCGATGCTCCTGATATTTATATTCACTGCATTGCGATTTTCATTTAACAGCAGATTTTTTCAAATCCGTGGTTTATTTACAATAATTAAAGAAACTATTTTTAAAATGTTTTCAAAAACAGAAAACAATGGTATTTCTCAATTCGGAGCGTTTTGCTCGGTTTTGGGAGCTTGTATAGGTACAGGTAACATTGTTGGGGTTGCAACGGCAATTTATTCAGGTGGTCCGGGTACTGTTTTCTGGATGTGGATTTCTGCGTTTCTTTCTATGATGACCGCTTATTCTGAAAACTATCTAGGGGTGAAATACCGAAGGAAAAACAAATACGGCATATTACAGGGCGGTGCTTTTTCTTACATAGAACACGGGATTAAAATGAACGGACTTGCAAAAGCTTATGCTTTTTTCTCTCTTTCTTCCGTTATAGGAATGGGAAACCTCACTCAAAGCAATTCTGTTTCTGAAGCGATTTTCGCAGGGTTCAATATTAATAAATACATTATCGGTTTTCTTTGCGCTTTTTTGTGTTTTATTATTATAAGCGGTGGAGTTGAAAGAATTTCAAAATTCGGAACCTTTACTGTGCCGATTATGACTATTTCATATTTAGTTCTTTCTTTTATGGTTTTGTTTAAATACAAAGATAACATCATTCCTGCAATTTCTTTGGTGTTTAAAGAGGCTTTTTCTCTTAAAGCCATAAATGGTTATGGTATGTTTAAAGCCATGCGCTACGGCATTTCAAGGGGCGTTTTCTCAAACGAGGCAGGTCTTGGGTCATCAACTATAATCCACGCGGAAAGCAACAACCAAAAAGGTGAAACACAAGGAATGTGGGCAATGCTTGAAGTTTTTATTGACACTGTTTTTCTTTGCACCATCACCGCTCTTGTTATTCTCGTTACTAAAAACAATTTCAGCTCACAATTATATGGAGCAGATTTATCTGTTGCAGCATATTCTACTATTGGCGAAATCGGTAAGAAAGGAATTTCTTTATTAACTGCAATTTTCGCTTTCACATCTCTTTCAAGTTGTTCTTTCTACGGTGAAAAAAGCTTTTCATATTTATTCGGTAAAAAACATATAATGTTTTATAAAGCTTTTTATATTATTTTAGTTTTTGTTGGTAGCCTTAATCCGCCAAAAATCATCTGGGAATTTTCCGATATTTGCAACGGACTTATGGCGATACCGAACTTATTTGCAATAAACTGTTTAGGTAAAGAGGTTGAGTACCCATAAAAAGTGAGGAATGAGGAATGAGGAGTGAGGAGTGAGGAGTGTCGGGACCTGCGGTCGGCATTATATATAACTAAAAACCGAAACTCTACCTTTCTAAATTTCTTTTATTTCAAAAACTAAATATTGAGAAAAAGGTTTTGGTCAACTACGTTTTAATTTGTTTGGAAGCGTAGCTTCTCCTCACCTCTTCACTATTCACTTTTCACTCTTCACTAAAAAAGGCACCGCTTAAAAAGCGATGCCTTTTTTCTTAATATTTATCTTTTACTTTTTTTGCATTTGAATATGCGGATGTTGTTTTGCTATAGTAAGCTTTTACTTTATAAGTATAAGTTTTGCCTTTTTTTGCGGATTTATCAAGATATGACTTTTTTGTTCCGCCCTTTACAGTTGCAATTTTCTTATATTTACCGCTACCTTCTTTGCGGAATACCTGATAACCACTTGCACCCTTAACAGTTTCCCATTTTGCAGTCACACCCTTTTTACTGCTTTTTGCGCTTAAAAGCTCGGGGTTATCAATGTAATAACGAGAAACTTCAGTATAGTAGCTGGTATAATCTCCGCTGTAAGCAACAACTTTATAGTAATACTTTGTTCCGCTTTTTGCTTTTTTATCTGTATAATAGGACTTGGTTGCGCCTTTTACAGTAGCAATTTTCTTATATGAACCGTTTTCTGTTCTTCTGTAAACTCTGTAACCTGAACATTTTGATACCGGTTCCCAGGTTATTTTAACACCATATTCAGTATTGGTTGCACTTTCGGTAATAACCTTTGAAATTCTCTTACAACGAACTCCTGCAGTATCAAAAAGACCTTTAACATCTTCATATACAGGCACAACAGTATAAGCATATTCCGTTCCTGCTTTTGCTGTTTTATCGATATAGTTATCAACATTATCAACAGTTGCAATTTTAGTCCAACTGCTGGAAGCAGTTCTTCTTCCTATAACATAACCGGTGGCACCATCAACCTTTTTCCATATTATCTTTATACCTTTTGTTACGTTATAGGCAGATTTCAACTGAGGAACAGTAAGGAAAACAGTGCTTACACCATCATAATCGCAACCGCTTTCAACAGTACCGTTATAAGCTTTTACTGTGTAATAATACACCTTACCGCTTTTGCAGGTTGTATCCTCAAAAGACTTTACATTCCCTTTAAAATCTGCAATTTCTTCCCATTCTGTGTTTTCGGTTCTGCGATAAAGAATATAGCCTTCTGCATTTGAAACTGTGTTCCACTTAACCAACACACCGTTACGTGTTATTTCAGCACTTACAAGCTCGGGCGTAGAAAGTCTTATAAATTCAATTTCAATATTTTTTTCAAAAGAACTGCGCATATTTTCTTTAGCAGAAACTACCGCATAAGTATAAGTCTGTCCGTTTTCAACAGAAGTATCGCTGTAAACAGTATCTTCATCAACACCGATTTCTGCGATTTTCACATAGTCCTTATCATCGATTTTTCTGTATACTTCATAGCCATCAACATCGTCAACCTGCTCCCAGAAAAGAGTTACGGAAACCTTATCTGTATAAGCATACCATATTTCAGGTTGTTCGGGAGATATATCTGTAAACTTGAAGCCGTTTTCTATAGCATATTCTTCCGCAACAGTACCGCTTCTGCCCTGAATTTCAAATTCTTCGTCCTTTACAAATTCAATGTCATCTGCGCTATAATAACCAAATGTATAGTTTCCTAAATTCTTAACACTATCGGGAATAACTACAGATTTAAGTCCTGCACAATGGAAAGCTGCACCCTCAATTGTTTCAACACCATATGGTAAATAAACGGTTTCGAGAGCAGTGCAATTACTGAAAGCATTTGCTTCTATTGTTTTTGTTGTTTCGGGAAGAACTACTTCTTTGAGATTAGCTGAACCATAGAAACACATTTCGGGAATTGTTTTTACAGCTTCAGGAAGAATGACTTTTTCTGTTTTTGAAAAAGCAAATGCACTTTCTTTGATGGTTTTAACAGTTTCAGGTAATACAATTTCTTTTACAGAAGAATTTCTGAACGAATTATCTTCTATTGCTTCAAGATTTTCGGGGTATTCGTTAATTTCTGTTTTTGCTTCGGGGACTTTAAGAAGAGTTTCTCCGTTATTTTCATAGAGTACGCCATCAACGGATGAATACCCTCCGCCTTCCTGACAGATAATTTCAGTTAATTCGCTTGCATTTTCAAAAGTTTCCGGGTTTATATTTGTAATTGTAGCGGGAACATAAACAGATTTAACATCTGAATCTGAAAATAGGTTATCTGCTAAATCGCGAACCTTGTGACCTTCAATTTCTGAAGGAATAATTATTTCATCAGAATAGGGACAATCTTTAAAAGCGGTTAAAAATACATAGTCATCTTCAAGCACTATATACTCAAAGAATTCTGTATAATCACTTAAATTAATAAAACTGATTTCATTTTCTTTTGCATAGTTCTGAGCAACTGTATTCTCTTTTGCAAAAATAGTTACATTAGGGATTTTTGCAAGGGCGTCATCAAGCTCTTCGTTGCAATAATATCCGAAAGTATAATCTTCGATTTCCTCAACAGTTTCAGGGATTTCAACATCTGTATATAACATACAACCATAAAACGCCATTGAACCGATATATGAAACATCAGCGAAATCAATTTCTTTAAGATTATTGCAACCATAGAATGCTCTTTGACCAATTGTCTCAACGGTTGACGATAACTCAACTGTTTCAAGACTTGTTGCATTCAAGAATGCTTCAATACCGATATTTCTGACACCTTCGCCAACAACAAGCTTATTGAAATTATATGAAAGCCACGAAGGATTTTCTTCAAATTCTCCCATAAAGCCATTTCCGTTTATGGTAAGAGTTTCACCATCTGCAGAAAGCTCCCAGGAAAATTCTCCGCCATCCATATCAGCCACAACACCATAAGCAAAAGGTTCTTCAACTGCAGAACCTATAATTGAAAATGTTGTAAGCATCATTACTATTGAAAGAATAAGAGAAATTAACTTTTTCATAATCTTCCCTCCGAAAAACATATATATTTATTATACTATATAAACTCTACAAATTCAACAACAAAAAAGAATACCCCACGGTAAAAACCGCAGGGTTAGACACCTAAATATTATATATAAATAATTAAGCCTCTGCTTCTTTTTTCTTGCTGAAGCACTCACTGCAATAAACAGGACGATCTTCACGGGGTTTAAAGTAAACTTCTGCAACACCACCGCATTCAGCACAAACTGTTGTGAATTTTTCACGTTCGCCTCTCATAGCCTGTTTACGAGCGTCACGACAAGCTTTACAGCTCTTGGGCTCATTAACCAAACCTTTTTCAGCATAGAACTCCTGTTCACCGGCTGTGAAAATAAATTCATTGCCGCACTCTTTGCATACGAGTGTTTTGTCTTCGTACATTTTTTGCTACCTCGCTTAAATTTTTTATGTAAACTGGCATAGGGTGAAAAAATTTCATCTTAGTCAGAACACACACTTTTTAATTTCCTTCGCGCTCTCTGAAGCGCATTGTCAACAGATTTTTCCGTCATATTCAGCCTTTTGCCGATTTCATCATAAGCCATACCGCCGGCTCTGAAAAACACAACCGCTTTTTCAACATCAGAAAGAGTTGTTTCACAAGCACTTAAAACCTCATTAAAATGCTCACCATCTAATATGAGCTTCAATGGGTCTTCGTCAGTATCTGTTGTTTCAGGCATTTCCGAGCTCATACCAACAGGAATTTCAACTCTTGATACACCTGCGGCAGTATTGATACTGTTCTGCATACATTTGAAGGCATAAGCCTCAAAGGGAACACCTCGGGAAAAATCATAGGTTTCAACGGCTTTTAAAAAGCCTATCATACCTTCCTGAACAAAATCATCAGAATCAAGATATGAAATGCTTACCCCTGCTCCACGAGTGTTCAGAAATCGGGCAGAAAGAGCACTTTTGGCACTTTCATCACCATTCTGAGAAAGCTTGACAAGTTCTTCATTACTCAATGATTTATAATCCTTGAAAACCTTGGAACCCAACAAACCACCTCAACTAAATAATTACTCTGCTCTTACGTTACACTATACCACTCTTTTAGCATTTTGTCAAATATTTTTTTATTTTTTGTTATTTTTTTGTGTAAAATACAGAATAATTCTAAAAAAACATTATTTCAACAAAATGCGACAAAAAAAGACGGTAGAGAATTAATTTTCTACCATCTTACTGTTCTTGTATTTCATCTTCCAAAATATCAACTGCAGATGTCTGAATGTACCATTTGCCGTTAATCTGAAGACAAACTAATTTTTCATAAACTGTTTTATATGAACCTTTTTCCCCCTTTGCCTCAATTTCAAAATCAAGAAAGGCAACCTTTGTGGGAAATTGTGAATAATTAAAGGAAATCTGCAAGGAATTGTTGACAGATGTAAGGGAATCGCCTGTTATGTAGGTTATATCGTTTATTTTATAACCCAAAGAAAAATCTTCGCCACATTTTGAAATATAAAAATCCCGACTTTCGTTCAAAGGTTTTGTTATGGCATCAAAGGTTTCTTCATCGCCATAATACCAATTTTCTTTATAATATTCCTTAATCTGTTCATCATAAAGACTATAATAAAGCTTTGCATCATTGGTTTCAATTGCAGTTACCATTGTTTTTATAACCTTATCGGGCTTTGAACCTGTAATTGAACCTGTAATAACAGCACTGATTGCTAAAACGAAAGCAACTGCAACAGTTATTATTACTGTTGTTTTAAAAGAAATTGGTTTTTTACGTTCCTTTTTCTTTGTGAATTTCTGTGGTGCTTTTCTTTTGTTATTTTTTAAAGGCGCAGAGCAGTATGGACAATTAACGAAATTATCCGGACTTTGCCTATGGCAATTATCGCAATACATACCGCACCTTCTTTCATAAAAGCCGTCCACTCATTAAGGGTGGACGGCGTAAATTGTGTTTTAGGATTTAACCCAAATTATTCTTCAACAGGAGCTTCAACTGTTTCTTCTGCAGGAGCTTCTTCTGCTGCTTCTTCAACGGGAAGAAGTGCACGGATTGAAAGGCTTACTCTCTTTCTTTCCTCATCGATTTCTGTAATCTTTGCTTCAACTTTTTCACCGATTTTAAGAACGTCAGCGGGTTTTGCAACGTGCTTGTTAGCAATCTGTGAAATATGAATAAGACCATCAACACCGGGAACGATGTGAGCAAATGCACCGAAATCTGTGAAGTTTGCAATTTCAACCTCTGCTACAGAATCAACTGCATATTTTGCTTTGAAGATTTCCCAGGGGTTGTCCTCAAGCTTTTTGTAACCGAGAGCAATCTGCTTCTTTTCGGGGTTGAGAGATTTAATTGTAACCTCAACTTCGTCACCAACAGAAACAACCTCTGAAGGATCTTTAATTCTGTTCCAGGAAAGCTCGCTAACGTGAATCATACCGTCAACGCCACCGATGTCAACGAAAGCACCGAATTTCATAAGAGATTTAACTACGCCCTTACGAACTTCGCCTTCTGTTGCTTCTGCCCAGAATTTTTCTTCTGCTGCTTTTCTTTCGTCTTTAAGTACAGCGCGGATAGAACCAACCGCTCTTCTTCTCTGTTTGTTAACTTCAATAACTTTGAACTTAACTGTTTTCTTAACAAGGTCTTCAAGCTTGTCGTTACGGCTTGCAGTTGCAAGAGATGCAGGGATGAAAAGACGAGCGTTGTTGGAAACAACAATAACACCACCGCGAACAACTTCTGTAACAACACCTTCAAGAACTTCGTCTGTGCCTTCAGCAGAAACAACTTTGTCCCATGCTGCAATAGCATCATAACGTTTTTTGGAAAGCATTGTGAAGCCTTCCACATCGTTGGTTTTCATGATGATAAGGTTAAGTTCATCGCCGACTTTGAGTTCTGCTTTGGGGTCTGCGGACGGGTCGTTGCTGTATTCGCTGTAGGGAATATAGCCTGTTTGCTTCCTGCCGATATCAACCTGTATCTCTGTGTTAGTCACGTTCAATACTGTACCAACAACCTTCTGGTCGCTGTTCATATTGCTGAGTGATTCTTCCAAAGCTGCTGCAAAATCAAAATCTTCAGCTGCTGCAGAGTCCAGCACTTTTTCCTCCTCAATCATAGTTGTGTCTTTGACAATTTCGGACATGGTTTCAAGTACCTCCTTTATAATACCGGCGGGAGTAGATGCACCCGCAGTGAGACCGATAGAATTAAATCCGCCAAGAGTGATACCATAAAGCTCGTCAGCAGTTTCAATAAGAAAAGACGGACAATTTTTCTCGCAGACGCCAAGAAGTTTTCGAGTATTGGAGCTGTGACGCCCACCAACGATAACCATAGCATCAGAAACACGAGAAAGTTCTGCCGCTTCATTTTGTCTTTCTTCGGTCGCACTGCATATTGTATCAAATATTTTCGGATTTGTACATAGCATTTTGATTTTTTTTACACTTTTTTCCCATTCTTTTATGCTAAAAGTTGTCTGAGAAACAAAAATCTGCTCTTTTTCTGCCAAATCAGGACGATTATTGAACAATTCCTCAAGTTTTTCTGCAGAATTTATTACAAATGCCTCACCCTTTGCATAGCTTTTTATACCTTTAACCTCGGGGTGATTTTCATCGCCTGCTATTAAAGTTACAACATTATCTGCGGAATTCTCCAGAATAATTTTATGAATTTTCTTTACAAAGGGACAAGCAGCGTCAATAAACTCGCAACCGCTCTTTTCTGCTTCTTCAAGAATTTCTTTTGTAACTCCGTGAGTTCTTAAAACAAGAATTGTATCTTCGGGAACATCCCTGACATTTTCAACTACCACAACTCCCCTGCTTTCCAAATCTTCAATAACCTGTTGATTATGAATTATCGGACCGAGAGTTGCAACCTTTTTGCCTTCGCTGACAAGCTTTTCAATAAGCTTTATAGCTCTGTCAACCCCAAAGCAAAAGCCTGCTTTTTTTGCTAATGTAATTTCAGCCATTAAAGTCGCTCCCTTATGACCTTAATCATATATTCAATAGATTGAGGAAGAGTAAGCTCGGTTGTATCAACAAGAACAGCATCCTCTGCTTGCTTCAATGGTGCAATTTCTCTGTTCATATCCTGATAGTCGCGCTCTTTGATTTCTTTAAGAATAGTATCGTATTCAACAACCTGACCCTTTTCGGTAAGTTCTTTAAAGCGTCTGTCTGCACGAGCTTCTGCAGATGCTGTAAGATAAATTTTAATCTGAGCATCAGGAAGAACAACTGTGCCAATATCTCTGCCATCCATAATGCAGTTATTTTTCTTCGCAATATCCCTCTGCAAATCGAAGAGAAATTCTCTTACCTTCGGAATTGCAGAAACATTTGATGCCGCCATTGAAACTTCATTCTGTCTTATAGCTGTTGAAACATCCTCTTCACCAAGGAAAACTCTCTGCTCTCCGTCAACAAAGCGAAGAGAAACATCAAGGTTTTCTAATGTTGGAACAACCTCTTCTGCGCTCTTTGTATCTTTACCAAGTCTTAAAGCATTAAGACCGACTGTTCTGTAAAGTGCGCCTGTATCAACATAAATAAAACCTAATTCTTTTGAAGCAGTTTTTGCTATTGTGCTTTTGCCTGCACCTGCAGGACCATCGATTGCAATGTTTATTATCATAGTATTATCCTCCTCATTCCTAACTCCTCACTTGGAAACCGAGTTTCCAACAAGGTTTCCTGTTGAAAATGCAATTTGCAGATTAAATCCGCCTGTATAGGCATCAACGTCAATTACTTCGCCTGCGAAATAAAGTCCGTCAATTATTTTACTTTTCATAGTTTTCGGGTCAATTTCAGAAACGCTTACACCGCCTGAAGTAATGATAGCTTCTTCTATTGGTCTGAAATCATTAACCGTAAGACGAATATCTTTAAGTAAATCCACCAACCGAGAGCGCATCTCTTTAGTGACCTGATTTGATTTGATATTGCCATTCAATCCCGAAAGCTTAACAACAATGGGTATCATTTTTCTCGGCAACATAAGTGCAAGAGTATTATATAAATTCTTGTTTGAACATTCAAGCAAATCTCTTTGAATCCGCTTGTCCAGTTGTTCATAAGAAAGAGCGGGTTTAAAGTCGATATGAATTATATATCTGCCCTTTTCCATGTTTCTCATATGAGAAGATGCGGAAAGTATCATTGGTCCCGAAACACCAAAATGAGTGAAAAGCATTTCACCGAAATCCTTATAGACCTCTTTATATGTTTTACTGTCCTCAACTCTTATTTCCACATTACGAAGAGAAAGACCCATCGCCTCAGTGCACCAACCCTCATGACATTCAAGAGGAACAAGCGAAGGTTTCAGCTCTGTTATTGTATGACCTGCCTGCTTTGCGAGAGTATAGCCGTCACCTGTTGAACCTGTACCGGGGTAAGACATACCGCCGGTTGCAATAAGTACATTATCCGCGAAAAATTCTCTGCCGTCATCAGTTCTGCAACCTTTGACTGCACCATCTTCAATAATGAGTTCGGTAACTCTTCCTGTTTTCCGCTTAACTCCGTTAACGGTGATATATTTGTTAAGTGCATCAACAATATCAAGTGCTTTATCGGAAACAGGGAAAACTCTGTTACCTCTTTCAATTTTAAGAGGTACACCCATTTCTTCAAAAAAATCGATGGTATCATCTGTGCTGAACCTTGAAAATGCACCATATAAAAATCTGCCGTTAACAGGAACATTTCCAATAAGCTCGTTGAGCAAAGGACAAGAATTTGTTACATTACATCTGCCCTTTCCCGTTATTCCGACTTTTCTTGCTAATTTTTCGTTACGCTCAATAAGAGTAACCTTAAGACCTCTTTTAGCAGCTGTTCCTGCCGCCATAAGACCTGCGGCACCGCCACCGATTACGATTAAATCCATAATATCTCCATTTATAAAACTATTAATTTATCTGTCATTTCTTTACCGAACTCATCCCTGACAGGAAGAGCTAAAGAAAGCATATCTCTTGCAAAACATTCCAATTCAAAAACTCGTTTTGCATCTTCTCCTAAAGCATTGATTTCCGAAGATTTTGTTACTATGGGAAGAGTTGCAGTTTCCTTAGCTTTTTTTAATATTTTTGCACCGTTTTCATTGAAACCGAGAACTCTGATAAAAGGAACGGGTGTTAAAACATCTTCCTTTCTTATACCTAAAAACGCGCAAATAATAATTCTTCTTATTCTTGAAAGAGTATATCTTTTTGTTTTTACTTTTTCAAGTATTTCCTCAAGATATGAAGAAGTTTTTACTGCATCAAAAAGTCTGTATTCAAGACCCTCGCTGACATCAGGTAATTCTTTGAAATCTTCAACAGACATTGAACGAAGCTTATAAAGAATTGCTGTTTCAAGCTTACCGTAGCTTGCCGGAGCTATTTGATTTTTTATTTCTTCATTCAAAATATTTAAACTTTCTTCAGGTAAAAAACTATCAAAAGACTTTTTATTTTCCACCATTTCACGAATAGCAGAAGCAGAGCAAAAATCACCATTCGCTTTCTCGCTATCGTGAGCAACACCTTTTCTTGTAATCGGATTAACTTCCATATTCAAGCCAAGTTTATTTATAGCTTTTATATATTCAACACCTAAAATGTTATTAGGTGAAGAAAGAATATCTGCAATTTCTTTGGAGCTTTCCTCTTCAACTGCTTTCTGCCTTGCAACAGGGAAAGAAACGCCATCATTGAGATATTTTTCAAGAGCACCTGAAAGCTCGTCGCTAACTAGAATATCGGCACATTTTTTGAGCATTCCGGCATTATCACTTTCAGCACCGAAAGCAAGAGCATCAACACAACCCAAACCGCCTAAAACAGACAAACCACCTAAAGCAAAACGCTCTGCACTTGCAGTAGCATAGGGCACAGGAAGAGAAAGCACTAAATCAGCACCACATTCAAGTGCCATTTTTGTTCTTGCGTATGGTGAAACACAAGCACATTCACCTCTTTGGACAAAGCTTTCGCTCATAACAACAGTTACTGTGTTCTCACCGCTGTTTTTTATGGTGTCAATTAAGTATTTATGTCCGTTATGGAAGGGATTGAATTCTGCTACAATACCGTAGTTCAAAAAATCACCTCTTTTTGTATAGGTTTACTATTGAAAAACATTAAAATAATGATATAATTAATACTTGGTAAGTATTTTACACAATATTATTGTATTTAATTTTCCAAAAAAGAAAATACACACTTTTAATGGAGGTTTATGATGAAAATTCTCGTAATTAACTGCGGTAGCTCTTCTCTTAAATATCAGCTCTTTGATATGGAAGGCGAAAAAGTTCTCGCAAAAGGTATCTGCGAATCTATTGCAACAGATATGAGCCATACAAAAGGTTCAACTTTTGACGGCAGAAGCTTTGACGAATATGTTGATATTCCCGACCACAAGGTTGCTTTCAATATCGTTAAAGATGCTCTTACAACAGGCGACTGCAAGGTTATTGATGACCTTTCCGAAATCGGTGCTATCGGTCACAGAGTTGTTCAGGGTGGCGACCGCTTCACAGAAAGCGTTCTTGTTGATGATGCTGTTCTTAAAGCAATTGATGAGCTTAGTGCTCTTGCACCTCTTCACAACCCCGCTCACGTTGTTGGTATCGAATGCTGTAACGAAGTTTTCGGTGCAGGTGTTCCTCAGGTTGCAGTTTTTGATAATGCATTCCACAGCACAATGCCCGAAACATCCTATATGTTCGGTCTCCCCTATAAATATTACGAAGAAGACCATATCCGCCGTTATGGTGCTCACGGTACTTCTCATCGTTTCGTTGCTTACAGAACTGCTGAAATCGTAGGCAAAGACCTTAAAGACTTCAAACTCATTACCTGTCACCTCGGTAACGGTTGCTCAATCACAGCTATTAAAGACGGCAAGGTTCTTGACACAAGCATGGGTCTTACTCCCCTTGACGGCTTTATGATGGGCACTCGTTGCGGTGCGGTTGACCCCTCTGCAATTACATACATTATGCAGAAGCACAACATTTCTGCTGAGGAAATGGATAAGATTATGAACAAGCAGAGCGGTGTTCTTGGTATTTCAGGCGTTCATTCTGATGACAGAGCTGTTAAAGCTGCTGCAGTTGAAGGCAACAAGAGAGCAAAGCTTGCACGTGATATGCAGTGGTATCAGATTCGTAAGTGCATCGGTTCTTACATCGCTGCTATGGACGGTGTTGATGTTATCGCTTTCACCGGCGGTATCGGTGAAAACTGCATCGACCTCAGAGAAGATGTCCTTAATAACCTTTCTTACCTCGGCATCAAGCTTGATGAAAAAGCAAACGAAATCCGCGGTGAAGAAGTTGAACTTACTCTTCCCGGTTGCCCTGTAAGAGCTTTCGTTGTTCCCACAAACGAAGAGCTTGCAATCGCAAGAGATACAAAAGCAATTGTTGAAACCTTATAATTCATTGACCCACAACATATTTTTTGAAAATATGTTGTGGGTCAAAAGTTTATCCTTGGTTTTTCAGTTTAATATAATCAATTTTTCCGTAAGGCGTTTTTGAAAACTCTTTAACAAATTCATATTCATAAGGCACACTGTAAGAAGCAAGCTTTTTCTTACAGTATTTTTTTATTTTATCAAGGGTGAATGAATCTGCGATATAGCCTTTTTCAAGAATTATAAAAGCTTTTGCAACCTCTTTTTTATAAGAATGAGGAATTGCAACCGCAACACATTTTGAAACCTCAGGAAGCTCTTCAATTGTTTTTTCAATATAAGTGGGGTAAACATTATAACCCGAAGAAACAATCATTCTTTTTATTCTCAATTTATAGGTTACAATGCCGTTTTCATCAATACTTGCCATATCCCCTGTATGAAGCCAGATTTTACCGTCTGAATGCATCCTTAAAACCTTATTTGTTTCTTTATCGTTATTTCTGTAGCCTATCATAATCGTTGGACCTGTAACACACAATTCGCCATCTTGATCACTCCCTAAAACATTAACTGTATCAGGCTCAACAACGCACATTTCATTGCCTATAAGAGCTTTTCCTATTGTACCTGATTTATAGGCTTCGTTAACCGACAAGCTTAATGCAGCAAGCCCCTCCGTCATTCCGTAACCTTCACAAATTTGAACTTGTGAATTATGCTCAGAAAGAAAATCATTGACTTTATTCTCAAGAGTTTCAGGAAGCGTATCGCCACCGCTGACGGCATATTTAAGGAATGAAAAATCAAGTTTTTCAATTCCTTTTGCATTTAAAAGTGCCTCGTAAAGAGTTGGCACACCGAAAAGCATTGTTGGTTTATGCTTTTTGAGAATACTGCCGAATTTTTTTGCATCAAACAGCGGTATAAGAACTGAACAAGCACCGAAACAAAAGCACACGTGAACGCAAACACCAAGACCGAACCCGTGAAAAATCGGCAATATTCCGAGAATTTTATCTCCAATGCTTACATCACGAAGAGTTAAAACAGACTGAATACCGAAGGCATTAAAATTCTTGTTAGAAAGCATAATATCTTTGGGAACACCTGTTGTTCCGCCACTATGAAGAATTATTGCAAGCTCTTCATTTTCTTTATCTGTGGGGAAATATTCAGGTGATGATATATTTATATTACTTATAAAATCCTTCCATAAAATATACTTTTCTTTCTTTGGTAAAGTATATTTATTTTTAAGATTATAAGCTATTTTTAAAACCGCTGGCATTGAGCAGGAAGCATCTGCAACAATGATTTTTTCCAAGTATGTTTCTTCCCGGATATTTTCAATTTTTTCAACACATTTATCTATACACAACAAAAATCTGCATTTGCAGGAAACAAGATAATTTTTAATTTCCTCTTGTGCAGAAAGCGGATGAACAATATTCCCCACCGCACCAAGTCTGTTGAGGGCATAAATGCTTAAAACCCCTTCGGGTGTATTGGGCATTAAAACGGTAACAATATCACCTTTTCTCACACCGATTTTATAATATGCGTGAGATATATTTTCAATTTCTTCTATCAACTTTTTATAAGTGTATTTCTTGCCGAAATAATCTATTGCAATTGCTTGAGGATGGCTCTTTTCAGATATTTTCAACATTCCGAACATAGAAACATCAGGAATATCAAATCCATATTCGCTTTGCGGATTTATATAGTTATATAAAGGATTTTCATAAACATAATTTTTATTTTTTTCTTCCATTTAGTTGACTACAAACCTTTCTTTCTAATATTTTATTCGCTTCTTCGAGATTGATTTCTTCTACAAAATACGGTTTACCAAAAACAATTTCTATTGAGTGGGCAAATGGTATATATCTTCCGTTTATTGCAAAGGGAATTATGGGGCATCCTGTTTCCTTTGCCATTTTAACCGCACCTATTTTAAAGGGTAAAAGGGTGTTTTTTGAACTTTTATTAAGTCTGCCTTCGGGAAACATTCCTACTAATTCGCCTTTTTCCAAACGCGCAATTGCAGTTTCGAGGGCCTTTTTATCTTTTCCGTTTCTATATACCGGTATAAGCCCTGAATTACTGAAGAACCAATTAAAAAAGCTTAATTTAAAAAGCTCTGCCTTTGCAAGAAAATGAACACATCTTCTTGTGCTCAATATAACCATAAAACAATCAAAATTCGTTTTATGGTTTCCTGCAAGAATTGCACCATTTTTCTTCGGTATATTTTCTTTACCTTTTACTTTCGGAAGAAAAATAATATAAAACAAAACTGAAACAATCGGTGAAAATAATTTATAAAATATATTTCTGTTTTTCATATTTTTACCTTTACTTTTATTGTATTTATATTATTTCCAATTATTTCTATATATACAAAAAACGTTCCTAACCTTGAAGTTAAGAACGTTTTAATATTTGTTTTCCCTTGCCTCTTTGACCGTATAATATGTGTTACATTGACTACAATAAAAGTCTATATGAGAAAATTTCATATTTCCCTTTAAAGAATACCCATCCACATCTGCAAAATCATATTTGGAGGCTTCAGGTGATTCAGAATTTATAATTTCAGAGACCTTTATTCTTGATAATTTTCCTCCACACTTTGGACAATAATGTTTTTTCAGATACACATAAAACAAGTGCTCACATTTGAATTTATAGCCATTTATTTTCTTCATATAATTACCACAGTTTTATTTAGTCTTTACTGTTTTCAGTGAAGCAATTAACATTCTTCTGATTGCACCACAATCATTTTGAAGTTTTTTATATTTATCTTCGGTTATGCTGTTCGTATCAAACAAGACATCTAACCAAAATTCTACTTCATAGCACTCTTTTTGTGCTATTTCAAGTTTTGATATAAAGTCTTTTTTACCCTGTGCATATTGAGCCTCGTGTATATTTGCACCAATAGAGGTTCCTGAACGAAGAATTTGATTTATTAAAGGAGCTTCAATATGATTTGCTTTCATTTCTCTGCAAAGAAAAACAATATCTATAGCAAACTGTTTCGCTTTATCTCTTAAAATACTATCAGACATTGATATCACCTCTAAATAAAAATTTTTTAAGTGATATTCTGCCCGTGGGCAGAGTGATATTATTGCCTTTGGCAATAGTGTTATTGAAACTTTCAGTTTCAGTGTTATTTTATTCGCCTTTAGCTTGCGTAGCAAATATCACTCGCGAAGCGAATAAAACTGTGCTTAGCACAATACCACTCGCCGTCAGGCGAATAAAACTGTTGCGTTCCTTAGAACGCAACTACACCTCTGTCATACTTACAGCTTCTGTAAGGCACGCCCATTTTAAGTTTTGCGCCATTTCTTGAAAGGAGCTCATCAACTCTTACAAATTCATAGCCTTGCTCCTGAAGTTCGGGAATTGCTCTTAAAACCGCTTTAACGGTTACTTCTTTTGTATCGTGCAAAAGAATAATTTCGCCATCCTTAGCCTCTTTCATTATGCGCTTATAAATATATTCTTCATCTTCTTTGAACCAATCATAGCTTGAAGTTGACCAATGAATAAAGAATGTGTTCAATTGCTTAAGCTGAATAAAATTAACGTTACCATAAGGCGCACGGAGGAACAGTGGCTTTTTGCCTGTAATTTCTTTAATGACATCAGCACCTTTATTAATATCTTCTTCAATTTCCGATAAGGAAGATTTATAAAAATCAATGTGACTGTATGTATGATTACCGATAAGGTGACCATCTTCGTGAGCACGTTCAACAATTTCAGGCTTCTTTTCGGCAGTTTTTCCAACAACGAAAAATGTTACTTTTGCATCGTACACTTCAAGTCCGTCAAGCAATTCTTCAGTATAATCCGACGGACCATCATCAAAGGTTAATGCAATTGCTTTTTCACCTATACCGCTTTCGCCAATATTAAGGCGGATTGTTCCGTCAGGAATTGTTCTGGAAAGAATTGTCAGAATAAGAAGAAATGGTATTATAACCAGAATTTGCTCTGCAATCCGGTAATTCTTTTTCATTCGTAATTTTTTCATATATAAAATCAGAGTTTTACTCTGCGCTCCTTATGTTATGAATATATAATACCACATATTTACATACATTGAAAGAATTGTAACAAGACTGTAAGAAATTATTAACAAACAAATAAAAAATCCGACCCAAGTATAAAACTCAGGTCGGGATTAATTTTAAAAATTATTTCTTGAAAAGACCAAGAATATCAACAATATCGCCATCTTCATCATCAGCAGAAGCTGCTTCAACAGAAGCTGCTGCGCCTGATTTATTAGCGAAACCGTTTGCATCTGTGCCGAAACCTGTTGCAATAACTGTAACAATCATTTCGTCATCAAGCTTTTCATCAAATGCAACACCGAAGATGATGTTTGCATCTGCATCTGCTGCATCGGCAATAATGCTTGCAGCAACGTCAACGTCATCAAGAGTAATATCAGCGGAAGAAGTGATACTGATAATAACACCCTTTGCACCCTGAATTGTTGTTTCAAGGAGAGGACTGGAAACTGCTGCATTTGCTGCGATTTCTGCCTTTTCTTTACCTGTTGCGCGACCAACACCCATATGAGCGTGACCTGCATCCTTCATTACGGAGAGAACGTCCGCAAAGTCGAGGTTGATTACGCCGGGAATCTTGATAAGCTCGGAAATATTCTTAACGCCCTGAAGGAGAACGTCGTCTGCCTTTGCGAAAGCGTTGCTCATTGTGATTTTGGTTTCGCTTGCAAAGCGAAGGCGCTCGTTGGGGATGATGACAAGGCTGTCAACGTGCTCTGTGAGCATATCAATACCGTTTTCTGCCTGAGTCATTCTGCGTCTGCCCTCAAAATTGAAGGGCTTTGTAACAACGCCTACTGTAAGTATACCCATATCTTTTGCAATCTGGGCAATAACGGGAGCCGCACCTGTGCCTGTGCCGCCGCCCATACCTGCGGTGATGAAGACCATGTCCGTGCCCTTGAGGGTATCGGAAATAACGTCACGGCTTTCCTCGGCTGCCTTCTGGCCAACCTCGGGCTTGCCGCCGGC
>JAZQMA010000009.1:0-14298 GCA_045543035.1 Acutalibacteraceae bacterium
GTTTTTTGTAACGCTACGGATATACCACGATTTTCCCTTGGAAACATATACAAATCTCCATAAAATTTACACTTTTTTCAATTTAATGTAATTAAATTATATGTTATACTTATAAAAAAATCAAGGAATTTTATATGAGTAGTTACAAAATTAAGAAAACAGTTGGCGATACTTCGTGGCTTATTCATGACAGATTCGGAATGTTTATCCATTTCGGATTGTATTCACTCCCCGCAAGGCACGAGTGGATTAAGACTATGGAAAAGATTAAAGATGAAAAATACGACAAGTATTTTGAACTTTTTAATCCCGACCTTTTAGATGCTAAAGAGTGGGCAAGAAAAGCAAGAGAGGCTGGCATGAAATATGCCGTTCTTACCACAAAGCACCACGAGGGATTTTGTCTTTTTGACAGTAAGTATACCGATTATAAGGTTACTAACACCCCCTACGGAAAGGATATTGTTAAAGAATACGTTGAGGCGTTTAGGGCTGAGGGTCTTAAAATCGGTCTATACTATTCGTTAATCGACTGGCACCACCCACATTTCCCCATTGACGTTATTCATCCTTTAAGGGACGATCCTGAGGCTGAACAAATGGACAAGGGCAGAGACATGAAGATTTATGCCGAATACATGCGTAATCAAGTGACGGAACTTCTAACACAATACGGAAAAATTGATGCGTTGTGGTTTGACTTTTCTTACCCTGATCCTGACCCCGTTGAATTGTTATCGTTTGATAAAGCAAACCCCCCACCAGATCCAAACCCCAAACCTTGGATGCAATATAAAGGCGGAAAAGGTAAGGACGAGTGGGAATCAGAAAAAATGATGGCGCTCGTTCGTTCACTTGCCCCCGATATCGTAGTAAACAATCGTTTAGGCATAGAGGGAGATACGAGAACGCCCGAACAAGTTATGCTTTCCGATTGGCCGAAAGACGAAGTAACTGATGAATATCTCGTTTGGGAATCTTGCCACACTTTCTCGGGTTCTTGGGGATATTTTAGAGATGAAACCACTTGGAAGTCACCTGAAATGTTAATTAACCTATTAGTTAAAAACGTTTCTAAGGGTGGAAGTTTATTAATGAACGTTGGACCAACACCCCGTGGAGTGTTTGACGAAAGGGCTGACAACGCATTATCTGCTTACGCTAAATGGATGAAATATAATTCTCGCTCTATTTACGGTTGCACTATGGCAGAGCCTGAGTTTATCGCACCCGAGGGTACGAGACTTACCCAAAGTGAAGACGGAAAGAGACTTTACGTTCACCTTGTAGAATATCCTTTCAAGAGATTGATATTCAAAAACATGAAAGGCAAAGTGAACTACGCACAGTTCTTACACGACGGTAGTGAAATTTTATACACCGAAAAGGAAACGGGAGAAGTGATTTTCCACTTACCCGTAGTAAAACCAAACGTTATTTCACCCGTTGTTGAAATTATATTATAAGATAAGGAGAAAAAGATTATGGCTAAATCAAGACTTATCGGCGATTATCCAGTAATTGGTATTCGCCCCACTATCGATGGAAGAAGAGGACCGTTAAAGGTTAGAGAAAGTTTAGAAGTTCAAACTATGAACATGGCTAAATCTGCCGCTAAACTTATCGAAGAAAACGTTTTCTATTCTAACGGCGAAAAGGTAAAAGTAGTTATTGCAGACACCACTATTGGTAGAGTTGCAGAAGCTGCTGCTTGCGCTGACAAATTTAGAAAAGAGGGCGTGGACATCACCCTCACCGTTACCCCATGTTGGTGTTACGGTAGCGAAACGATGGATATGGACAAAAACACCGTTAAAGCAGTTTGGGGTTTCAACGGAACGGAACGTCCCGGTGCAGTTTATCTCGCTGCAGTTTTAGCAGGACACGCTCAAAAAGGTCTCCCCGCTTTCGGTATTTACGGACACGACGTTCAAGACTTAGACGACACCTCTATTCCCTCTGACGTTGCAGAAAAGATTTTAAGATTTGCTCGTGCAGCTGTTGCAGTTTGCACTATGAGAGGTAAATCATATCTTCAAATCGGTTCTATCTGTATGGGTATTGCAGGTTCTATTATTGACACCGATTTGTTTGAAAAATACCTCGGCATGAGAGTTGAAAGTGTTGACGAGGTGGAAATTATCCGCAGAATGTCTGAGGGTATTTATGACCAAAAAGAATATGAAAAAGCATACGCTTGGATAAAAGAAAAATGTAACGCTGACTTTGACAAGAACCCCACTGAACTTCAAAGAAGTGCAGAGCAGAAGGAAAAAGATTGGCAATTTACCGCAAAAATGGCTTGTATCATTAAAGACCTTATGAACGGTAACCAAAATCTTCCTAAGGGCGCAGAAGAAGAAATGGTTGGGCACAACGCACTTTGCGCAGGTTTCCAAGGTCAAAGACAATGGACTGACTTCTATCCTAACTGTGACTTCCCTGAAAGTATCTTAAACTCTTCTTTCGACTGGAACGGAAAGAGAGAACCCTATATTTTAGCAACTGAAAACGACACCTTAAACGGCGTTTGTATGATGTTCGGTAAACTATTAACGGGCAGAGCGCAAATCTTTGCAGACGTTAGAACTTACTGGTCTGGTGATGCAGTTAAGAGAGTTACCGGTTATGAAATTGACGGAAAGGCTAAAGAAGCAGACGGATTTATTCACCTTATCAACTCTGGCGCTGCTTGTGTAGACGCTTGTGGTGAAGTTAAGGACGAAAATGGCAACGCCGTTATGAAAAAATGGTGGGATATGACTGATAAGGATATCGATGCTTGTATGAAAGCAACCACTTGGCCGTATGCTGACCTTGGATATTTTAGAGGTGGCGGATATTCTTCAAGATTTGTTACTAAGGCTGAAATGCCCGTAACTATGATGAGATTAAATATGGTTAAAGGTTTAGGCCCTGTAATGCAACTTGCAGAAGGTTGGACGGTTGCCCTCCCCGACGAAGTTACCGATAAACTTTGGAAGAGAACGGACTACACTTGGCCTTGCACTTGGTTCGCTCCAAGAATTACCGGTAAGGGAGCATTCAAAACGGCATACGACGTTATGAATAACTGGGGCGCAAACCACGGCGCAATCTCTTACGGACATATCGGCGCAGATCTTATTACCCTCTGCTCAATGCTAAGAATTCCCGTATGCATGCACAACGTAGACGAAAAGGATATTTATCGTCCCGCATGCTGGAACGCATTTGGTATGGATAAAGAGGGTCAAGATTTTAGAGCATGCCAAACCTACGGACCTCTTTATAAATAATTAAAACTAAATAAAGTTAACCCCCACACTTTACTTAAAAAGAGTGGGGGTTTTAATTTTATCTTATTTTATTTTGTTTTTAGTTCTCGCAAGATTGTTCCTTTTTAGCGTAATACTTATTTGCCAAATATTTAGTTAAGAATAGCGATGCTATCATTAACACAATACTTAATGGAAGCATTATCCAAGCTTTAGGTACAAAGCCTGCTATGATGTAGCACACAAAGGAAATAATGGCAACGTAAATTGCATAAGGAATTTGAGTTGAAACGTGATTTAAGTGTTCGCACTCTGCCCCTGCACTACTCATAATAGTAGTATCTGAAATGGGAGAACAATGGTCACCACAAACAGCACCTGCAAGACAAGCAGACATACCAACTATCATAAGTGGGTCGGTTGAAGCAAACATTGCGGTAACGATTGGTATAAGTATACCGAAAGTACCCCAAGAAGTTCCAGTTGCAAAAGAGAGTATACAAGCAACTATAAAGATAATTGCAGGCAAGAAACTCTTTAATCCTGCGGCAGCGCCGTTCATAAGATTATAAACGAAAATATCTGCGCCAAGTTCACCGGTAACGTTTTTAAGAGCCGTTGCAAAAGTTAAAATTAAGATTGCAGGAACCATTGCAATAAATCCTTTAGGAACGCTTTCCATTGATTCTTTAAACGTTACAACCTTTCTTACTGCAAAATATATAATGCTAATAACTAAGGCAACTATTCCACCCCAAGGTAGAGCAATCGTAGCGTCGGTATTACCAAACGCACCTATAAAATCACCTGCAAAATCCGTACCGCCCCAGTAGTCAACACCAAAGAATCCACCGATATAAACGAGAGCAAACACACAAGTAATTAGCAAGAATACTATAGGAAGAATAAGGTCTAAAACCATACCCCTTTCGTTTGGCATAATGTCCTCACCTTTAATTCTTGCGCCAGAATAAAGGTCTCCGTTCTCCGCATTAATTTCGTGTTTTCTCATAGGCCCGAAATCAAATTTCATTAAAATAAGTGCAACCACGAACACGAGCGTTAAAATAGAATAAAAGTTAAAAGGTATTGCCGCAATAAATAAATTTAATCCTTGTCCATCAGCAGCGTACTCTGAAACAGCAGCCGCCCATGAAGAAATAGGCGCTATCATACAGATAGGAGCGGCGGTTGCGTCAATTAAGAAAGCAAGTTTTGAACGGCTTATTTTATGTTTATCGGTAACGGGGCGCATAACTGAACCAACCGTTAAACAGTTAAAATAGTCGTCAATAAAAATAAGAACTCCTAATACAAAGGTAGCAATGGCTGCACCAACTTTTGTTTTAACGTGAGTTTGAGCCCACTCACCAAACGCCTTTGAGCCTCCCGCCTTGTTTACGAGAGCAACCAAAATACCAAGTTCAATCAAGAACACGAAGATGCCAGCAGTACCCTCTACTGCGCCGATTAAGCCCGTAGAAATAGTGGTGTCTATAGTTTTTAACGGTTCAAATCCGCTTGCCAAAATTGCACCGGATAAAATACCGATAAATAAAGAGGAAAACACCTCTTTGGTTATAAGCGCAAGTCCTATTGCGATTACTGGTGGAAGAAGTGCCCAAGCAGTGTTGGTTACTTCACCCGTTGTTACTGCAACTATCAGTAAGGCTATAATCACTACGCCTGCTATTAAAGTTGCAATTGTTTTTGCTGAAAGTTTTTTTGCCTTTAACATAACTTTCTCCTTTTGAAATTTTTTTATAAATAAAAAAATCACGATACTATTAAATACCGTGATAAAAAAAGCATTATCAAAATATTCAATAGCGCAACACTGGAAAAGACCAGTGACAGTTGCGTGCATATTCTACACGCCCCCAGACAACGACTCTTGGGCAAGATATCGTCTCTTCGGCAACGTCCCTTTTACCACGCAGGCTATTAGCCCTGCCTTGCGCTTATCGTGAACGTCGCACCTCTATCTGAATTTTTATTTATATTTTAATATTATAACATTTTTCTCCTATTGTCAATTATTTTCTACGTTTTTCGTCAATTATATATCCCTTACACGTAAAAAACGGCAAATTCTCTTTAGAATTAGCCGTTTTTTTGTTTTTACGTTTAATTATTCAGTAACTTCAAATTCGTCCTTACCAACTCCACATAAAGGACAAACGTAACTATCGTCTAATTCAGAAAAAGCAACTCCCTCTGCCTCTTCGTCGTAAACGTATCCACACACTTTACAAAGGTATTTCATAATATCTCCTTATTTATTAAAATATCTCTTTAACAATCCCTCAAACGCTTTGCCGTGACGAGCCTCGTCTCTTGCCATTTCGTGAACGGTATCGTGAATAGCGTCAAGATTATGCATCTTTGCCATTTTTGCAAGTTCAAACTTACCAGCCGTTGCGCCGTTTTCAGCCTCAACTCTCATTGCAAGGTTCTTTTCGGTAGAATGGGTTACAACCTCTCCTAAAAGTTCAGCAAATTTAGCAGCGTGTTCTGCCTCTTCTAACGCAGCCTTTTCCCAGTATAAACCGATTTCAGGATAACCCTCTCTATGCGCAACTCTTGCCATTGCAAGATACATACCAACTTCCATACATTCGCCGTTGAAGTTTTCTCTTAATCCGGCAATAATTTCTTCGGGAACACCCTCTTCTTTGCCTACGCCAACTATATGTTCTGCCGCCCAGAATTTTTCTCCAGTTTCTTTAACTTCTTCAAACTTGTTTGAAGGCGCTTTACAAAGGGGGCATTGTTCGGGAGCGTTTTCCGACTCAACAATTTGACCACATACTAAACATTTCCATTTTTTCATAATAATTGACTCCTTTAAATAAACTTTTAATTTAATACATTTTATATATTATTTCGGCAATCTTTGCAGATTCCGTAATAAACAGTTTTTTGAGATTCAACCAGATGACCTAAATTATCAAAAACTTTTGGAACTTCGTTCTTGCAAAAAATGTCTGTAATAACATCACATCTCTTGCACAAGAAATGAATATGGTCTTCAAGGTTGCCCTCGTAGTGAACTTTTTTATCACTACTCTCCACGATGGTTATAATACCTTCATCATGAAGCTGACCGAGATTTCTGTAAACAGTTCCAAGACTGATATTAGGTATTTTCTCTTTGACTCGTTCGTAAATCATATCAGCTGTAGGGTGGTCACAGGAGCATTTAAGAACCTTAAGAACTTCATCTCTTTGCTTTGAACTCCTCATATAACCATCTCCTTTCGTTTTCTCTAAATAGTAACGATTACTATTTACAGTTATAATATAGCAGATGGTTTTTGCTTTGTCAACAGTTTTTTTAAAATTTTATTTTAATTTTTTTAAAAGCTCATAATATTCATTACAAGCCTCTGAAAGCTCAAGATAGAAATCTTTTGTTTCTTCATTAAGTAAAAGATATTTTCCAACTCGCCTTACACCTTTTATAAAGCGTTTATTAAACTCATATTCAGGCTTTGGAATATAAAGCGGACAATCAGCTCTGTAATCAAAGCAGACCTTTACTTTATCTTCTCCTTCTTTATTTACCACAACAGGAAATAATGGATATATTCTGCAGGAAAGCGGACGGCGGTTTCTGTCACAACTGCCATTGCAAACTGCCAATCTTTCACCATTTTCTGTTTCTATTACATTTATATCAGGGTCAATAAGCTTTTCTTCACCGGGAAAAAGAAGCATACCTGTATGCTCATCACCCTTACAGCATTTACCATTACAAATTTTCCCACAATCAAAATCCAACGGCGTTGTTGTTCTTAAAACTGAATAACAGCTCTTGATAACATTTTCTTTTTTCATTATAATTCCTCTGATTATTTCTCAAAAAACTCCCCATAATAATATAGGGAACGGACATCTTCCGTATACCTATACTAATAGGAGGTTACAAATATGAACGAACAGAAAAACAACAGTATCGGTTGCACAGTTGATTCTTGTGTTTACCACGCAAAAGATGCAAACTATTGCACAAAAAACGCTATCGAAGTTGGCGCTTGCAATTGCGAAGCAAAATCAGTTGACGCAACTTGTTGCCAGTCATTCAAAGTAAAATAAAAGTTCAAAGCAAAAACCGTCCAATAAAGGACGGCTTTTGTTTTATTTGTCCGTCACAAGATTTTCAACTTTGTCGGAAATAATAAATTTATTATTTTTCGGATTACCTGCATAGGTATTTCCTTTAATTATCACATCTGAACTGCAGGAAACGTTAACTGCGTGAGTATCATTCAAAACAAAAAGATTGTTTTCTATCAATATATTTCTATGAACAGGTCCGTTGTATTTTTTGTTTTCGGGCTTTATAAGAATGGCATCATCCTCGCAATTCATAAAAGCATTACCGCGGATTACAACATCATTAACGCAACCGCTTTCGAACCATTCCTTTGCATCATCAGAAATAAGCACACCACTCATACCAGTATTCAAAAACTTATTGTTTTCTATTCTTATTTTGCCTCTGGTTGTAGCCAGAACACCTCTGGTAACAACTCTGTTAATAGTATTCCCACTGAACTCAAAATCAGGGTTTGAAGATACATTTTCAATAACTCCACCCTCACCCAAAGGCGCATCATAGGTTGCGGTTGTTATATCATAGTAATATTTATCTCTTAAAGTCGCCTTTAAAACCTTTGTTCTGCCAACCTCAATTAGAGTTTTCGGGTCAACAAAAGCAATTGTATCTCCCTCTTTTATACATTCAAGACCATAGGTCTGAGGGTGAGGGAATTTAACTGTTAATTTATCTTTATTGCTTTCAACTATTTTAAAATATATTCCGTGGACATTACAAACGTCGTCTCCTGCCCCGTCAAAATTGCAATCCCTTACTGCAATTTTTCCTCTGCACATACTGAACTGCATAAAATCAGCTTTGGAACAAAAATCCACTTCACTATCTTCAAGAGGAGAAAAATCAAGATTTTCCAAGGTTATATTCTCACTGTTCTGAGCAATAAGAGCAAAAGCAGGGTTATAATGCTGTTTTACATTTTTTAAAGTTATTTTCTTTGATTTATCAATAAGAATACCCACCTGGTCGCGTATAACAGGAAAAATATAAAAAATCTGACCTTCAACAAAGCTTTTAGGAAGAAGATAGCGGACATTGAAAACTCTGTCGGAAACCTGACGGATGTTTGAAGCACCTTGAAAGGGATGAGCACCGCTTCGCTTGATATGATAGAAATTCTCAGGCTTTGCAGTGGGCATCCACCAACCGCTGTTTTTAAAATCGGTGAAATTCATTTTATAATCGGTACCATACCAATAGTATTCGCCATTTTCTTCTTTGAAATCACTTGATTCATCAATTTTAAAGGTAACGTAAAATGGCGATGCTTTGATAACAGTTAATTTATGAACATTAGGTTTAACTGTAACAATAGTCAGATTTTTAAGGGTAATGTTTTCACAATTATTTATAAAAACATTAGTCATATTTCCGTCAATTATAAAAACGGAATTGTTGCAATCAATTTCCATATTTCTGACGTTTTCAATGGCAAACCCAATTTTTCTTACATTGGGCATCTCATCATTTTTATATTCATCCTCTGCCACTGTGTTCGAAATAAGAATTTCTCTGCTTTCAGCATTTCTGCTCATAAAAACATACTTTCCTCTCGGAAGAGTAAGATTTTTTCCGACCGCAGTCTGGGCAGATGTATTAAAAAGATTTTTAAAAGCTGTTGTCGCCTCTATATTTGGCTTAACGCTAAAAGATTCGGGGTATATAACCACATTAACACCTCAGATATAATATACAATTATATATTACAATACCCGCAATAAAAAAGCAATTATATAAATATTACAAATTAATTAATCTATTTTTTATAGAGTGAATGGATTAACCCTATAAAAAATCAACGCACAAGAAAAGACCACCGTTTTTTCACGGTGGTCTTTTCTTGAACGGGAAGCTTTTTCACTTCCGACGTATCGTATTGGCATTTATATAATAACCCGATGTTGTTGTTATGATGTTGTGTGAATATGAACAAATTGTGAACATTGCTGTTCTTTTTTTACAGATTTTTCAATCTTATTTTTAATTTGTTGATTTGCACTATATATTGATACAAGATTTTGTATAGTTTTTCGGATTTAAAATCTGTGAAAATTCCTTTGTAATTATTGAAAGAAATGAGCAAATATGTTAATCTTATACTGTATTAATAATAGCATCCGCTAAAGCGGAACGGAGGTATATTATGTCAAATATTCTTGACGCTTTTAAAGAAAAGCAAACAGAAAAAAAAGTTTATGACGGCAAGAAAATCAAAGTCGGCATTATCGGTTGCGGTTGGATTGCAGAAGCTCATCTTCAGAGCTACTTAAAATGTGAAGATGTTGAGGTTGTTGCTTTCGCAGACATCATTCCCGGCAAAGCAGAAGCTTTTGCCAAGCAGAACGGTGTTGAGGGTAATTATTATTTAAGCGACAAAGAGCTTATTGATAACGAAAAAGACCTTGACGCAGTTTCAATTTGTACATATAACCGTGAGCACGCTCCTTGTGCTATTTATGCTCTTGAGCACGGTGTTCACGTTCTTCTTGAAAAACCTATGTGCGTAACTCTTGATGAAGCAGTTGAAATCTGCAAGGCAGAGAAAAAGAGCGGTAAAATTCTTTCAATCGGATTCCAGCCCCGTTTTGATGAAAATATGAAAATGGTTAAGAAGATTTGCGAAAGCGGTGTTCTTGGTAAAATTTATTACATCCAGACCGGTGGTGGCAGAAGAATGGGTATCCCCACTCCTTTCGGCACATCCTTCATTCAGGAAGATACAGCAGGTCTTGGTGCTCTTGGTGATATCGGTTGCTATTCACTTGATATGGTTCTTAACGCTATCGGTTATCCCAAGCCCCTTACAGTTACAGGCTTTAAAGCAGGTCTTTTCGGTAAAAAACCCGAATATCTCCAGAAACCCGAATACACAGAAGTTTTCGGTGTTGATGACTTTGCAGCAGCTTATGTTCGTCTTGAAAACGATATTGTTCTCGACTTCCGTATTGCCTGGGCAATGCATTGCGACACTCCCGGTGACACAATCATTATGGGTACAGAAGGCGGTCTTCGTATTCCTTCAACAGAATGCTGGAACGGTTCAATCGGTGGTCCTATGACAATTTACCACAACATCGCAGGCGAATGTGTTGAAACTGTTATTCCCGAATGTGACAATGACGGCGATAATTTCGATAAGAAAATCCGTTCATTTATTGATGCTATTGAATTCAATCTCCCTGCACCCGTACCTTCAAGCCAGATTATTTATAACCAGGCAATTATTGATGGTATTGCTCGTTCCTCCGACCTTGGCAGAGAAGTTACAATCGAAATTCCTGAAATTTAAGTTTTATAAAACTTATGACCTTAACAGAATTCAAAAAATTCTGTTAAGGTCATTTTCTTTTAATTTATATCTGAAGGTGAAATTCTGTCTTCTTCCAACTCTATGTTAGAATAGCCATAAATCGCTGTCTGCAAGGTCTGTGCCGCAAGAGGATAATCAACAGCCCAGTACCAGACAGAACCGGAATGAGCTTCTCGTGATGCTTCGTCGGGCATAACAAGCTGCTGAACATCAAAATTTGCCCAACCTCCAACAACAGCTTTTGTTGCAAGTGAAATAACCTCAGTTTCCTGATAGCTTGTTTTCAGGTACGGAAGGAAGGTTTTAATATATCCTGTTATTTCAGAGGTCTGAATTGTTGCCGCTTTTTGAAGAAGACCAACCATAACATTACGTTGTCTTCTTGTACGGCTTATGTCACCATCAGCATCCCATTTTCTGCTTCTGCAATAAACAAGTGCCTCATCACCATTCAAAGTAACTGCATCACCTGCTGAAATTCCGAAATCATAGTTTTTGTTCATAAAATCTGCTTCATACTGTTGAACAGGCACATTAACTCCGCCTAATTCATCAATAACCGCTTTAAAGAACGCAAAGTTAATCATTGCATATCCATCAATACGAATTTTGAAATGGCTTTCAATTGTGCCTATAAGGTTATCAATTCCATAAAAAGGAAATGCAGAGTTAATTTTATTAAAGCTACCAACTCCGTCAGGAGATTCAAGATAAGCAAAACTATCTCGCATAATTGATGTGAGGGTTATTGTTCCTAATTTCTGATTTATAGAAACAACAATCATTGAGTCGGAAAGACCTGAAATTGTATTTTTATTACGAGTGTCAACACCAACGCAAAGAACATTCAGAACGTCCTTTGAATACATAACATCTCCGCCATTGGTTGCCCATTCTTTGAGAGCCGCTTTAAACTCAGTTGCATCGCCTTCAAAGATTTTATCAAATTCAGGGTCATCCTCAAGAGCATCCGGTTGAGTTTCATCATCAAAATCGTATGTAAGAGTATCTTCAACCGGTGGCGGTGCTTCTTTCAGGCTTTTATAATAACTAAAACCAACCGCAAAAAGCCCGATACAGAGCACCAATATAAAACAAAGAATAATTAATGCTATTTTCTTGCTCTTTTTATTGTTTTTCTCTTTTCTTCTTTTAGCCATTATTAAGCACCTTTCATTCCGTTATACGCTGTCTTTACCGCTTCTTCCGACATATCACAGGACATTTCATAAATCGGTATATCTGTTAAAACGCCATTTAAAATATCAAGCATATTGCCCATGAGCGCTTTATCAGCAGGTCTGACAGTCTGGTCCATAAAAAGCTTCAAGGCTTTGATACCGGGAATTCTTTTGATACTGTTCTCCCCTCTTGAAAGGAAAGCAATTCCCGCTATAGGAACACCTATATTGACGCTTTCATCGGTTTTACCGCTCCATGGAGTACCGTAAGCATAGTAAACACCGTCAATGCACCTGATAGCAGGCTTATCGTCATTAATTATTCTTGAACCCGGCAAATATTCAAGCCACAAATGAGTATGCGTGGACTTTCCTGTTCCTGAACGAGCAGAGAATAAATACGCTTTACCTTCATATTCAACACAGGAAGCATGGAGCATTATTCCGTTAAAACGAGTAAGCTGTTCATAAAACTCGCAACCGCTCCAAAGACTTTCACATTCACCCAAAGTCATTTGCTGATTATTTTTCTGCTTTTGTATATAAAAATCTTTTGAAATATCAATAGTTATATCTGTTTTCTCGTTTTCATCACAGTAATATGGCGCAAGGCGAGATAACATAAAATCATAGTAAAATTCAGTTTCAACAACTAAGTCAGCAACTTTAATTTTCAAAATATTACTCCAGAATTTTGTAGTTTTTTAATTTTTCAAGGAATGCATCTAAATCAGTTTTAATAACATCTTCGTTAGCATCATATTCGCTTTTTATCAAAGCAACAATTTCTTCATAGCTTTTGCCCTCTTCAAGAGCTTTCCAGATAATTTCTGCAGGACCGTTAAGGGTAATCATACCGTGAATATTTTTAACCGCATTACCTACGGGAACAACAACGGGCATACCTGCAACTGTTTTTAAAATATAGTTTTCGTTTAATTTCATAATTCACTCCGTAAAAATCAATCTGCTTTATTACATTCGGGGCAAGTGCAACAAACTGTACCATCATAAAAAATGCAGTAATAATAACCTTGACTGTTGGTATCATCAGCAAATGGGCAAACAGGTATTTCCTGATTATCTAAATATTTATAAAATTCAACATTTTCAAGCTTTTGTTTCTTTAAATAGAAACCCTTATCACAACCGTCTTTATAATCAGGATATTGGTTAATATCACGATAACCACCTCTGATTTTGCCTAAAGTGAGCTTGTCATCAAGCTTTGTGAAATATTTGTAATTATATTCAGCCGGAACATTGAGTTTTAAGCTTGAATCATTAGGATTATACATTTTTTTATAAAACTCTCCGCCATCTGCCCAAAGAGCTATATCAATTTCCTCCTGCCTTCTGCCGTTATCAATCATACCAAACATAGCCTGTTTAACCGCAGTTTCAATAACAAGCTTTTGGTTACGGCAATCGTTACGTCTTTGAGCTTTAAGAGAACCATCAAAAATCGGAACTGCAACTGCAACAAGAATACCCAGAACTACAACAACAATAAGCAGTTCCATCATTGTAAAGCCTTTTTTGCTTATCAGAAATCTATATAGCATAAAATCACCTCACACTTATATATAGTAATTTTATCATATAATTTTCATTAAAGCAATAGCGCAAAAAGAAATACAGAAAAAACCTCCCGGATTTCTCCGGGAGATTTCAAGTTCAATTAAAGACTAATCTTATTTAAAAATTAGTTTTCAGCGTCGCCGCCTACGTGAGAGCTACATGCTACTTCAAAGTTAGCTGTCTGGTCAACACCGTCGATAGCTGTAACAGCTTTAACAGTAACTGTAAGTGTTGCGCCTTCTTTGGGGCAAGCAGGTGTTTCCTGGAAGAGACCTTCGAATTTAGCTGTATCGATGTAAGCACCAGCATTGTTAGTAACAGTACCATCATCAGCGATTTCGATTGTAAGGTCTGCGCCTGTTGTGTATGCATGCTGCTCACCGTCAACAGAACCCATAGCATAGTTGTTAAGCTGGGAAATGATTTCACGGCGGTTAGCTTCACAAGTTTTAATTCTTGCGTTCTTTGTAACAGCTGAGAAAATCGGAACTGCAACTGCAACGAGGATAGCCATGATAACAACAACGATCATTAATTCAACAAGGGTGAAGCCCTTTTTGCTCTTCATAAATTTAAACATTTACGAACAACTCCTTTTAATACAAAATTTATTTTTGTATAGCGACAGATTAAGCTCAAAGAACTTTGGAAATTCGGGAAATTTCCGAAACCCTTCGCAACCGCTTCCGTAACTTACGAGTAAATCTTACCACCACTTACCGATTTTGTAAATAGTTTTTTTGCATTTTTTCCCGCTTTTCCTAAAGTTTGCCCTTTTGCACAATTTAACAGCGTGTCTTTTGGCAATTTTAACGATAATAAATCGGTATTATAACGTGAATTTTGCGT
>JAZQMA010000010.1:0-12391 GCA_045543035.1 Acutalibacteraceae bacterium
TGCCGTCGCTCAACGGATAAAAGCTACCCTGGGGATAACAGGCTGATCTCCCCCAAGCGTCCACAGCGACGGGGAGGTTTGGCACCTCGATGTCGGCTCGTCACATCCTGGGGCTGGATTCGGTCCCAAGGGTTCGGCTGTTCGCCGATTAAAGTGGCACGCGAGCTGGGTTCAGAACGTCGTGAGACAGTTCGGTCCCTATCTGTTGCGGGCGCAGGAGATTTGAAGAGAGCTGTCCTTAGTACGAGAGGACCGGGATGGACTGACCTCTGGTGCACCAGTTGTTCTGCCAAGAGCATAGCTGGGTAGCTACGTCGGGACGAGATAAACGCTGAAGGCATCTAAGCGTGAAACTCCCTCTAAGATAAGATCTCCCATCCTTTGGAGTAAGGGTCGTTGTAGACGACAACGTTGATAGGTCGGAGGTGTAAGCACAGTAATGTGTTCAGCTGACCGATACTAATAACCCGAGGGCTTGACCTACAATGAATATGCAGGCAATGCCTTACTTCACTTAATCCATTCTTTGTTCAGTTTTGAGGGTGCAGTAATAGTGAGAAGCGAATTCTTAAATGGCCCGTTGGTCAAGCGGTTAAGACGGCGGCCTCTCACGCCGCAAACAGGAGTTCGATTCTCCTACGGGTCACCACTTTCCTTAAAGGAAAGCCTTGACAATGCAACGATGTTGCAGTATAATGTATACTGTGCTTGCGATAAGCGGTACAGTAGTTGGTGTTGATTAGACTGAGGGTCCACCCGTTCCCATCCCGAACACGGTAGTTAAGCTCAACAGCGCCGAAGATACTTAGTGGGAAGCCGCTTGGGAAAATAGGGCGATGCCGACACTACAAAGCAATCACTCAATCGAGTGGTTGCTTTTTTTAATGCGGAATTCGGAATGCGAAATGCGGAATGAAAGAAGAGATAAACCAGCTCTTAGGTTTATCTCTTCTTTTTTCTTGTTTCTATGTTTTTTTAATATATAACATTTTTATAATCGGCTTTACCCTAACATTCCGCATTCCGCATTATAATTTTCAACTTAATTAAAATAACATTCAACTCTATTTATCGGAACTCCCATAGAAGAAAAACGTTTTTCATACTCTGTCATTACATTTCCTTCCATATATTCGGAATTGTGCAAATCGAAAGTAAGCTTTTCCATTCTCATACCAAATTCTTTAAATTCTTCCAATGAGAAATCAAAAAGACCTCTGTTATCGGTTTTAAAATGAATTGCACCGTCTTTTTTTAGAATTTTCTTATAAATTGCAAGGAATGTTCTGTAGGTAAGCCTGCGTTTTTCGTGACGTGCTTTTGGCCAGGGGTCAGAAAAGTTAAGATAAATTCTGTCAATACTACCCTCGGTGAAAATCTCTTCCAATTCTTTTGCATCAACGCAACAAACTCTTACATTTGAAAGTCCTGAATTCTTAACCTTTTCTGCCGCAATAACAAGAACATCTGAAACCTTTTCAACTGCGAGGAAATTCACGTCAGGCTCTTTCGCGGCAGTGCCTACTATAAAATCGCCCTTACCACAACCGATTTCAATTCTTATGGGATTATCATTTCCGAAAAGAGCTTGTGATGTATTGCCCTCTGCTTTTAAATCTTTAATAACAATATTTCCGCAGGCTTCAAGTCGCTCTGCACCGTGTTTTTTCTTATGTACTCTCATTTTTACACCTCAGAGTGAGTGAATTCGAACCAAATATGCCTTAAATGTCCGATTTCACGCACCTTCATTATTTTTTTGTCTCGTAATACGCCAGTATTACTTCGCCAAAGAAAATCCCAAATGCACGCAAATTCGGGCATTTCAGGTTCTGCGAAGTTTAATACTTGGCAATTTTTTCTGTAACAAGGCAAAACTCGCAGGAATACTACCGTATTTCAAGAGTTTTAACGATGTTACGGGGAAAAGTGACTGTATTAAACCATATCTGGTTCGGATTCACTCACTCTAAATCTTACATATGTTCTATCATCAAAAGATATATTATCTTCTGCTTTGCCTTTAGTTGAACGGTATTCACCGTCACAAAGGGGATTATTTTTCAGTTCTTCCTTCAAAAGCCTTTCGCTTTCTTCAAGAGTTTCCTTTAAATATGGATACCCATCGGAAGCTAATACAATTTCATCTCCTGATTTTACTTTATGAATAACTATATGTTCATCGGGAACAGGCTCTCCATTAAAAACACCATAAGAAAATTTGCCCGTTTTATTAGCAAAAATATGTTGCTTTTCCAATATGGGCATAATAAAATTTCGCCCCAAATCATTCTTAAGAAGCTCTTCCCGGGTTTTACCCTCCCTTTTCGCCATTTCCAGAACAAGAGCACGAACATCGGAATTAATTCTGTCAATTTCTTTTTCGTGAGAAAAAAGCTTGCCGTTTATAAGGCATTGGCAGTCTCCCACACTCCAGATTTCGTTTCTCTCTTTACTGAAAATAATCGCGCCTGCCGCCGCAGCACCTTTTGGCTCGTTTTCTTCATAGAGTTCTGCTACTGCTTGGGTGATTTTTTCTACAGCTTCTTTGGCGGTGACATTTTTATCAAGAAGCACTATCGTTTCGCAGACTTTATCTGCCGCTTTTCTGCCTCCTGTTACACCTTCAAAAAGCCGTCCGTTTTTTGCAGAAACACCATCAACAACTGCAATAAAATCATAGGTTATTAAAAGCAAATCTTCATTTTTGCTGGATACAGCTTTTTTACCGCAGGTAAAATCCTCAATAATATCCACAAAATCACCACCAATATAACGCTATTATACGGACAACTTGAAGCTTTGTCAAATTGCACTTGCTTTTCCAACATTATTTATGTATAATGGTCTTTATCTTTTTTACAAGGAACAGAAGAAATGGAAAACACAAATAAAAATGATTCATTGGGTTTGAGCCTTAACAAGAAAACTATGGCAACCATATCAGTTGTGCTGATAGTTATTCTTGCTTTCATAGGCTTTCTAACTCAAACTCTCCCACGAGGAGAATATCAGATAATTAATCAGGATGGTCACGAAGCAATAGTTGACGGAACTTACAAAGTTTTAGAAGACTACAAAATGCCCATTTGGAAAATAATTCTTTCCCCCATTCTTTGTATGGGTAGCAGTTATGCGGGAACAGGTATTGCCATAATAGCTATAATCGTCCTTATCGGCGGTGCATTCCTTATTCTTGATAAATGCGGTATTTTAAAATACATTATGGCAACCCTTATCAAGAAATTCAGCAACAAGAAATACACATTAATGGCAATTGTTATCTTTGTTTGTATGCTATTAAGTTCAACCGCAGGTATTCTTGAAGAATCCATAACCCTTGTGCCTATTGCCGTTGCAGTTTCTCTTGCTATGGGTTGGGATTCCCTTGTAGGCTTAGGCTTAAGCCTTGTTTCAATTGCATGGGGATTTACTGCCGCAACCTTTAATCCCTTTAATGTTGTAACTGTTCAGAAGCTTGCGGATTTAGAGGTTTTCTCAGGACTTTGGCTTCGTCTTTTAATTTTTGTTGGTGTATATCTCATCCTGTTCTTTTTCCTTTATTTTTATGCAAAGAAAATTGAAAAAGACCCAACCAAATCCATTGTTTATGAATCCGACAAGGCTTTGCGCGAAAAATTCACAATGACAGATGCAGAAGCAGTGCTTGAAAACCCTGACATCCGAAAAGGTACAAGAGCATTTGTTATTTGCATTTTAGTTGATGCAATTTTCATAATTCTCGACTTTGCTCTTAACTTAGGTGGCGGACTTTCACTTCCTGCTATGGGAATTCTTTTCACAGTTGGCGGACTTTTAGCAGGCCATTTTTCAGGTTTAAAAGGCAAAAATCTCGGTACAAGCTTTTTTCAGGGTGCAAAAACAATTGCACCTGCAATACCTCTTATAGTCTTTGTTATTGCAATTTCCTATGTTCTTAACGAAGGGAAAATTATGCACACAATTCTTTATGAATTGAACAATGCAATGCATGGAGTTTCACCTTATATCGCAATATTTATTCTTTTCTCAGTTATTGCAATTCTTGAATTTTTCATCGGTAGCGGTACTGCAAAAGCATTCCTTATAATGCCCCTTGTTGCCCCCCTTTCTGACCTCGTGGGTATCACAAGGCAGAGCGTTGTTACAACCTTCTGTATTGCAGACGGCTTCACAAATCTTCTTTACCCGACAAGCGGTCTTATGATTATTGCAATCGGACTTATCGGTGTTTCCTATGGTAAATGGCTTAAATGGTCATGGAAGCTTTTCGTTGCAGAATTCGCTTTCTCCGCACTTGTTATGCTATTTATGGTAGCAATTAATTATCAATAAATATTTCAAGACCCCATCGAAAGTAAAATGCTTTCAATGGGGTCTTTTTCATTTATTCTTCATCCAAATCAGGAGCACCATAATCGGGTTCAGTACTCTCAACTACTTTTTTGCCCTCTACGAAGCCATCTTCAACAACAATTGATTCATCAATCCAATTATCATCATCTTCATCATCAATGGCAAATATATCTTCATCCGGGTCTAAATCCGCGTTGAAATCACGCCTTTTCTTAGTAAGAACAACTACCAAAACAATTATGATTATTAAAACTACACCGGCTATAATTAATAAAGGAAGTTTAGATTCATCCTGCATACCTGCATCTTCCGGAACATTCTCAAATTCTGCAGTTATGGTAACATTTTCTTCCGGCATAATAAAATTTAAAAAGTCTGTTGATTTCCCATTTATGCGAATACTGCCCTGAACAAGTCTTTTCCCTTCATCAGGAATTACTGTAATCACAACAGGTTCTCCCATACTTGCTTTCTGAGGATTAACCTCCAAAGTTCCGCCAACAGTATCTTTGATTATAATATCATAAACAGCAATATCTCCGATTGCAGTCCACTTTGCATATATGGTCATTTGCTTTTCTGCTTTATCGGTCATAAAATTCCACGGATGTTTAAATTTGGAATCTGAATACCATCCCGAAAAAACATAACCTTCTCTGATCGGTTCTTCAGGTTCAGGAACATAACCTTTTTTGTTCAACAATGTTTTCAGACGTCTTTGTCCGTTGTTACGTTCGAGATAAACATAAAAAGCCCCTTTTTTTAGAGTTTCGTCCGTTGTTTCCTCTGTAGTGGTTTCCTTTTGTGTTGTGGGACTGTTGACCTGAACATTAGCGTTACCGCCCCAGGCATTATCAGGTTCACGATTTTCCTGTGTGGTTGTCTGAGGAGAAGTCGGTTTTTTGGTTGGTCTCTGGGTTGATTTTTCAGTAGTCTCTTTTTCAGTCTGCTTTTCTGTTTCCCTTACAGTTTCTTTCTCTGTTTCCTTTTCTGTTTCAACGGGAACTGTTTCTTCCTGAGTTGAGGGAACTTCAGGCTGAATATTAAAATCAAAATCCAAATCGCTATCAACCGCAATTGCTGTTAAAGAACTGCAAAACAAACACATTGTTGCAATTATACAAATGATGATTTTCAAAAATTTTTGTGTCATTTTTAGACCCCTTAATATAGTTAAATCTTAATAAGTAGAATCCATATTTTCATTAACAACCTCTTTAACTTCTTTAACAAAAGTAGAGCTTGCTATTTTTTCCTGAAGCATTTTATAGAAAAGGTCTTCATCAACAGGAAGAGTTACCTTTTCGCCTAACCAGGATGAAAGGAATGCAGCATTAGAAATCATAAGTCCGTTAATGCCTTCCTGACCTGATGCAACAAGCTCTTCACCCCTGAGAATTGCACCTGCGAATTTATTCATAACCTCAGGATGCTGAACATTTCTGCCATCAAGCTCTGCTTCAAAGGTTTCATATTCAATGCTTCCGAAGCCTTCTTCTGCATTCTTTGTAAATTCAGAAACAGAATTTTTAAGCTCGTTAACAATAAGCTTTCCGTCTTCGCAGATAAGCTTTGCTCTGTCGAGAGTGATTTCAAGTCTGTTTGTGCCGGGGTAATCACCTGTTGTTGTAATAAACGCACCTGTTGCGCCATTGGGATATTCGGCATAAATCATAACATCGTCTTCAACTTCAATATTATGCCACTTTCCTTCGTGGCAAACCGCAGTAATTTTTTCAGGCATACCGCAAATCCACTGCCAGAGGTCAAGCTGATGGGGACATTGGTTAAGAAGAACACCGCCACCTTCACCTGACCAGGTTGCACGCCATCCGCCTGAATTATAATAAGCCTGAGTTCTGTACCAATCGGTAATAATCCAGGTTACTCTCTTAAGCTCACCATATTTTCCGCTGTGAACAATTTCGTGAGCTTTTCTGTAAAGGCAGTTTGTTCTCTGATTAAACATAATAGCGAAAATCTTGTCGCTTTTATCTGCAACTGCATTCATTTCTCTTACCTGCTTTGTGTAAACACCTGCAGGTTTTTCGCTCATTGCGTGAAGGCCCTTTTCGAGAGCTTCAATAACAAGTGGCGGGTGGTCATAGTGAGGTGTTGCAATAAGAACTGCATCCACTTCGCCTGAGTCCATAAGAGCAGAAGCGTTATCAAATGTTTTAACCTGAGGGAGCTGTTCTTTTGCCCATTCTAATCTGTCAGGCTTAATATCTGCAACTGCAGTAATTTCAATTTCAGGCATTTTTCCTTGAAGGGCATTTTTAATATGGCTTGAACCCATATTACCAACACCAATAATACCTAAACGAACTTTTTCCATAATAATCAAATCCTCCGTTTATTTTATAGATAACTCACCATAATATAGATGAGGTGTTTTATATGAACGATAAAAATCCAACAAAAAAAGCGTTGGAAGTTACTAAAAATTTCAATGACGATGAAATTCCCAGCGATGTTAACGGTTCTTACACGGGTCGACCTTTAAACAGTGAACGACCCATTCAGGATGCCGATGATTTATGATCTCCTTTTTGTTTTCTTCTTTTTAGTTTTGCCGTTTGTTACAAGGTGACTTCCCGTCATAACAAAAATAGTGAACGCTGCAAAGAAGCCCTGAACAACTATCAGCTGAATACAATTCAGTGACGAAAGACCTGAAACAAAAGCAAGGGCACTTACAATCGCAAGACCTATACCCATAGCACAAGTCTGGAAAATATTGAGAATGTGCTTAACTGAGCCTAAAGACAATGCCGCATTTATTGCCGAAAGGAATGAATGTGGCTTTCCGTCGTGCATTAAGAGAGCATCTGCTGCTGAAGTAACTCCTGCGCAATAGTTTTTATAAATATCGCCTGAAACGGCAGAAATAACCTTAACACCACTCTGAGGAAGAGAAAGCTTTGTTGAAACCATTTCATCTGTGATATTAGCATCATCTGAGCGGACAAGAAGAGAAAGGCTATTCTTTTCGATAGATTTAAGAAGCTTTGCATTTTCACTATTTACATCATAAGAAATAATGAAAACCGCCGCTGCTTTTCCGTCAATTGCAAGATAAAGAGGGTATCTTCCCTCACATAAATGGCGTTCAATAAGAGCCATATCGGGAATATCTACATTATGATTTCTTAAAAGGTCACTGTTACCAACAAGAATTCTTCTGTTGAAAATCCAGGCAGAAAGACCTAATTTATCTTCATAAGTAAGAGAATCAACAGGTGGAAGAAGTGATGTTTCGCCAACTATTATTCTTTTGAAAAGATTACCTAAAGGTCCGCCTGATTTTATAAGGAGAGAGGCAGTATATAAAATTGCTTCATCAATCTGTATATCATAGAAGGGATGAATACCAAAAACATTCCCGCCGTTTTCATCAAATATATCTGCACTGTCAAAAGCAATTGCATTTGCAGAATTGCATTCATTAAAAGCATCCCATCCTGCAAGCATACCGCCTTTTTCCAAAAGCTTTTTAGAGGTTTTGGAGATTATAAGAGCATCAACAAGGTATGAGAAATAAGGAACGCTTACACAAACTGCACCTGTAAAGGCTGTAATTGCCGAAAGAGTATCTTTTGTTATAAGAAGAGTTATTGCACCAACAAGAACGGATGCTCCGAAGCTTATTGGAACAAGACGTTTATTAACATCATCCGAAGGGTAGAATTTCTGAGAAAGCTCAATAAATCTTCTTGGGAAATTAGTTTTCTGGGAAGCTAAAACGCTTGGGTCATCTAAAAGAAGACCTCTGCCGATTTCAAAAGCAGTCTGTTTTTTCTCAATTTTACCAATGGAATATAATTCGTTGTTTGCTATATATTCAAAGTTTTCTGTAATTCTCTTATATTCAAAATATTCTGCAGTTCGGTTAAATGCCAATGGCAAAACTGTTGCTGCAGAAAGAATCGCAAGACCATTCTGAAACGGTTCCGCAGATGAAAAAAGGAACACAACATTTTGCAGCAATGCCGCAAAAACAGATATAACCGAACCTGTATTTTTACCGAATTTCATACCTTTAAAGGAACGAAGCCCATCTAAAAGCACATTTGCATTTGCAACAATGGTTATAATTAAAACTATTAAGGATGCAATGAGAATACCTTTTTCTGTTTCTGGAAAATTCATTGCAAATATCGAAAGTGCAGTTAATAAACCAAAGCAAACATAGCTTACTATTGTACCTGCGAAGGATGTGTTTTTATTCTTCTTCAGATAATATGAAACCTTGAATTTATCATCAGGGGTACGATATTCATCTGTTCCGTATTTTTTAGGAGAATCATTTTTTTCTTCTCCGGTAATATCACTTGTAATGGTAAAAGTACTTGCTTTTACCTTTCTTTTTTTAACAAGCTCTTCTTCAACTTCTCTTTCGTCAACAATGTTGACCTCCTGGGTATGGAATCCTTCAAAAGAAAGCTGAGAATCATCATATTCATCGGGAAGCTCCTGTTCGTGAGCATTACCATCTGTAACTGCTAAGGAACGAAGACCGATTGTCCGTGTTTTTGCCTCCTGATACTTATCTTTTTCAGTTTCTTCCTTAACATCACCAAAAACAACAGTCTTATCATTTGCACCATCATCAGTTAATCTGTTGTCAGGAACGAGAGTAGGAACAGGCGAAAGGTCAGCAGTATTTTCGAAATTGCTCTTCTGCTTTACAAAACCGCTTCTTTCATATTTTTGTTCTTCCTCGGGAACAAACTGATGCTCTGCAGTTTTTTCAAGATTCTGAATTGGTCTGTTAAAAAATCTGTCTCTGTATTTTTCGCTGACGAAAGCACCATAAACCTGAGGTTCACCGCTACCCTCGGAACGCTCTATTTTTTCTGAAATAATCTGATGGTCAATCTCTTCGTTTCTCACAGGGCGCGGATTTATTGCCTCCGCCTTTTTTACAGGCGCAGACTCTTCAACAACCTCTTCTTTAGGAAGCATACCGCTATCCTGAAGAAGCTCGTCAATCTCTTCAAGTGACCATTTTCTCGGAGTTTTTCTATCGTCAGCCATTCTTCTCTTATCCTTTGTATATATCTTTTATATATCTCTTTGTTTTGAAATTTCGTACATTAAAATACCTGCCGCCACAGAAGCATTAAGGGAGTTAATCTGCCCCTTCATAGGCATTGAAAGTACCACATCACATTTTTCCTTAACAAGTCTGCCGACGCCCTTACCCTCAGAGCCGATAACAAGCGCAACAGAACCTTTAAGGTTTGCATTATAGAAAGTTTCTCCATCCATATCTGCGCAGTAAATCCACACACCGCGTTCTTTAAGCTCTTCAAGGGTCTGGGGAATGTTTGTAACTCTTGCAACATGCATAAATTCCACTGCACCTGCAGAAGTTTTAGAAACTGCAAAGCTTAATGGAGCGCTTCTTCTTTTAGGAACAATAACTCCGTGAGCACCTGCAGCTTCTGCAGTTCTTATAATTGCACCAAGATTATGCGGATCTTCAATTTCATCGCAAACAATAATGAATGGTGCTTCGCCTTTTTCTTCTGCAAGAGCAAAAATATCATCAACAGTTGAATATGCCTTAACCGCACCAACTGCAACAATTCCCTGATGATTTCCGTGACCGCAGAGGTAGTCCAACTTTTTGCGGTCAACCTCTTTAACGGGAATGTCTGCATTTTTTGCATCAGAAAGAATTTTCGGAATTGAGCCCGTTCGCTCTCCCCTTGCAACAAGAATACTGTCAAGAGGTCGCTCCGCTTTAATCGCTTCGCTTACAGAATTTCTGCCGAAAATTATATCTTTATCGGGTTGATTATCGTTTTCTCTTCTGAAATCATCCCTGTTGTCAAAATCTCTTTTGTTTTTCTTAAAATTATCTTCTTTTCTATCTCTATACATCGTCTATACCCTTTTCTCGTCCCGCAGGGACATATCGCGCTGAAAGCATATCGCGTGCTTTAGCACATATCGCAAATTCCGTCAGGAATTTATATCGCTCAGTTGCTTTGTTTTTTAGCTGTCGTTATTGAAGCGATAAGTTTTCGTCTGATTTTCCCACATTTGTTATTAAGAGCAATAAATGTTTCCTCATCAATTGCTTTCACCCCAAACAAAACTTCAAACCAATACTCAGTTTCGTAACATTCTTTCAGAGCGATTTCCATTTTATGAATAAAATCCGCACGACTTTGAGCATATTTTGCTTCGTGGGCATTCGCACCTATAGATGAACAAGAACGCATAAGTTGATTTGTGTAAACTTTTCTATTGGGTATATTATCACAAATCCCAGTGATTTCGACAGTCAACTCAATAGCCAATTCCTTTATCGTCTTCTTGTCCATTTTATTACCTCTTTCGGCGATATACACACTTCGTGTGCGCGATATATTTGTGAAACAAATGCGATATAACCTCGCTCTGCTCGGTCGCGATATGATATAAATTCCTTTTCTCGTCCCGCAGGGACATATCGCGCTGAAAGCATATCGCGTGCTTTAGCACATATCGCAAATTCCGTCAGGAATTTATATCGCTGTGGCTTCGCCACTTATACTGTCGGTATAAGTTTTTCCTTTCCACCCATATAAGGTCTTAATGCTACAGGGATGTTTACACTACCGTCTTCATTAAGGTTGTTTTCAAGGAAAGCAATAAGCATTCTGGGAGGAGCAACAACGGTATTATTAAGAGTATGGGGGAAGTATTTTTTATCTTTACCGCCTGCACGGATTTTAAGTCTTCTTGCCTGAGCATCGGAAAGATTTGAACAAGAACCAACCTCGAAATATTTTTGCTGACGGGGGCTCCAAGCCTCAACGTCAATAGATTTAACCTTAAGGTCTGCAAGGTCACCGGAACAGCATTCAAGAGTTCTTACGGGAATATCAAGTGAACGGAAAAGGTCTACTGTGTTTTTCCAGAGCTGGTCAAACCAATAGGGGCTGTCCTCAGGTTTACAAACAACAATCATTTCCTGCTTTTCAAACTGGTGAATTCTGTAAACACCGCGTTCCTCAATACCGTGAGCTCCTTTTTCCTTACGGAAGCAGGGTGAATAGCTTGTAAGTGTCTGGGGAAGCTTTTCTTCGGGAATGATTGTGTCAATAAATTTACCAATCATAGAGTGTTCGCTTGTACCGATAAGGTAAAGGTCTTCACCCTCGATTTTATACATCATTGCGTCCATTTCAGCAAAGCTCATAACACCTGTTACAACATTGCTTCTTATCATAAAGGGAGGAATATAATAAGTAAATCCTCTGTCAATCATAAAATCTCTTGCGTAGGAAATAACTGCAGAATGAAGTCTCGCAATATCACCGCAAAGGTAATAGAAGCCGTTACCTGCAACGCGACCTGCACTGTCAAGGTCAATACCCTCAAAGCGTTCCATAATTTCTCTGTGATAGGGAATTTCAAAATCGGGCACAACAGGCTCACCGTAGCGCTCCACCTCAACATTTTCGCTGTCATCCTTACCAATGGGAACAGAGGGATCAATGATATTTGGAATGTTCATCATAATATCGGTAACCTTTTTAGAAAGCTCTTCTTCTGCTTTTTCAAGCTCTGCAAGACGAGCAGCGTCCTCGGAAACCTTTTTCTTCATTTCCTCTGCTTCTTCTCTTTTACCCTGTGCCATAAGAGCACCAATCATTTTACTGTTTTTATTTCTTGAAGCACGAAGGTTATCAGCCTCACCCTTTACTTTTCTGCTCTCGGCATCAAGAGCTATAACCTCGTCAACAAGGCCGATTTTCTTATCCTGGAATTTGTTTTTTATATTCTGTTTTACAATCTCGGGATTTTCTCTTAAAAATTTAATATCAATCATTGTTCCTACTCCTTTTTATTCGTTGTCAAATATTTTCAAAAGCTTTTTAAGGTCGTCATCATCAAAAAACTCAATTTCCAATGAACCCTTTTTGCTTGATTTTGTAACCTTAACCTGTCGTCCCAACACGTCCGAGAGAGCAAGCTCAACCTCGTCATAATATGGGTTACGTTTTTTAGCCTTTTTGCCTGTTTTAACATCGCT
>JAZQMA010000011.1:0-6162 GCA_045543035.1 Acutalibacteraceae bacterium
CATTTGCAATCTTCTCTTTCAATTCCTCAAATACATCAGGGTAATATTTTTCAAGCATTTCATAAGTAAACGCCTGAGTATGAGTATATTTAAAGTCGGGGTATCTGTCCATAAGACGAAGTTGAATAAGAATTGTTCTTAAATTCTTCTGAACAGAGTGAATACGACGCCAATAATATGCAATATCAAGGTGTGAATGTGCCACAAGGGCAACATCGCCGGTCCCTTTGTAAGTATCATTTCTGAAAACTACATCTTCAAGATACTTCTTAGCTTCTTTGACACCTGTAAGTTCATCATCAAAATCAATGCAGTTCATTGCATTGTTTAGTTCTCTGTTTAAAAAAGCTCTGTAATCCTCATTGAAAAGATCACTTTTTGCAATATCAAGAAGCAACTCAAAATCATAAACAAGACTCTGCACATCTTCGTTAATTGTGCAGATATATGCACCCTCAAAAATCTGACGACAACCGCGAACTGAAAGACTTTCGGGATTTCTTTCGTCATCAGGCTTACTGCGGTTATAACCCATCATATCAAAATGAAGAGTACTATTTACATCAACATAGGGAGAAAGGAGCATTCTTTCTCTGTTAGGGTCAACACCACCTATATATTTCCCATTTACTTTAACACAAATCTCTGCCGCAGTTTTAAGAGAAAACCACAGCTCCTTACCTTTCATATTATCGGGAATCTTCACATCCGCTTTAATAAACGCCGTACCGTCAGGAGTAAAATACATATCGCCTTTTTTAAGAGGTCTATACTCTTCCGAATAGTATTCGAACTCCATTTCCTTAACCTGACGGGCATCACGAACCGCTAAATTCTCTATTTCCCATTTTTCATTATACACATGACGTTTAAGCCAACCAAAGCGTAAATCTGTCCATTCTTCAGGGCGCATTGAACGCCTTTCAACCTTTATATGTGCCATAACTTAAAACCTCACACATCCTGAAAATAAGGTCTTTTGCGTATTGCAACCACCTTAACATTCTTCTTTAAGTCTCTTTTTATTTCCTGCTCAATCCAATCTGTGCATCGGTGGAGAATAAGGCATTTTGAGCATTCTCCTCTGAAGCGTAAAGTCAGTTCTCCGTTTTCCAGAGAAACAAATTCAACCCAACCGCCATCGCCTTGCAGTTTAGGCGCAAGAGTTTCATTTATATATTTTTCCATTTAATCGCCTCTTTCAATATACAAAAATCGTATCACATATCTAAATATTTTGTCAATTATAAATTGATTTTAAATTTTCTCAGTAGTATAATAAATGAAAACGATTTTTGTTAAGTGTGGTGAAAAAAATGAAAACAAGCAAATTCAATGTTACGGGAATGACCTGCGCCGCATGTCAGGCAAATGTTACAAAAGCCGCAAACAAGCTCTCAGGTACAGAAAAAGCAGATGTTAATTTGCTTTCAGGAACACTTACCGTAACCTTTGACGAAACAAAATTAACTGAGCAAGATTATATAAATGCAGTAAACGATATTGGTTATGGTGCAACCCTTTATGGCGCAACCAACAAAAAAACTCAATTAAAATCAGAATGGGAAATTCGAAAAAAGAATGAAGAAGAAAACATTTCATCAATGAAAAAGCGACTTGTTTCTTCAATCGTTTTTCTCGTAATTGTTATGTATGTTGCAATGGGGCATATGTTAGGGCTTCCTCTGCCCCACTTTCTCCACGGCACAGAAAATGCTCTTTTAAATGCAATTGTTCAGATGCTTCTTGTAATCCCTGTTATGATTATAAACAAAAAATTCTTCGTTTCAGGGTTTAAAGGACTTATAAAAAGAGCGGCTAATATGGATTCCCTTGTGGCTCTTGGTTCTTCTGCTTCATTTCTTTATGGCATTTTTGCGATAATTATGATGGCTTATAATGCACCGCGAGGAAATCTTGATGTATTGGAACATTATTCGCACCAGCTTTATTTTGAATCAAGTGCAATGATTCTTACTCTTGTTACTGTGGGCAAGTTCCTTGAAACACGCTCAAAGGGTAAAACCAGTGACGCTCTCGGAAAGCTTGTTGAACTCTCCCCCAAAACTGCAAATGTTATAAGAAACGGAAACGAAATCACAATTGATGCAGAAGATGTAAAAGAAGGTGAAACTCTCATAATCCGCCCCGGCGAAAGAATTGCAGTTGACGGAATAGTTTTAAGCGGTAATGGATTTGTTGACCAATCTGCCGTTACAGGTGAAAGCATACCTGTTGAAAAAAGAATTGGTGATGATGTAATTTCCGCAACCCTTAACAAAAACGGAACATTCACAATGACTGCTTCAAGAGTTGGCGAAAACACCACTCTTGCTCAAATAATTCGCCTTGTTGACGAAGCAGGTTCATCAAAAGCACCCATAGCCCGACTTGCAGATAAAGTCAGCGGTATTTTTGTTCCTGCTGTTATGATTATTTCCGCAATCACCTTTGTTATATGGCTATTATGGAGCAAGGATTTTGAAACGGCACTCTCCTTTGCAGTTACAGTTCTCGTTATCTCCTGCCCCTGCGCTTTAGGTCTTGCAACACCTGTTGCCATTATGGCAGGAACTGGTAAAGCCGCAGAAAACGGAATTTTAATTAAATCTGCCGAAGCACTTGAAGCTCTTGGTAATGTCGATAAAATAGTTCTTGATAAAACGGGTACAGTCACAAGCGGTGAAATGAATGTAAGTGATATTTTCATTTATGATAAATCACTTTCAGAAAGTGAATTTCTTGCAATCTGCACCGCTCTTGAAAAAGGAAGCGAACACCCTCTCGCAAATGCCATTAGAAAAAAAGGCGAGAAACTGACTTTACCTGAGGTTGAGGACTTCAAAGCTTTTGAGGGTAAAGGCATAAGCGGTGAAATAAACGGTAAAAAATATATTTCGGGTAACATAAGATTTTTAAAAGAAAACAACATTGATTACTCAAAAATAGAAAGCAAAATAAATGAGTTTTCATCACAGGGAAAAACGCCCTTGATTTTCTGCAAAGAAAATCAAGTTTTGGGAATTATCGCTATTTCCGATACAATACGAGAAGACAGTAAAAAAGCAATTGAAACATTCAAAAAGCTAGGAAAAAAAACTGTTATGCTCACAGGTGATAACAAATACGCTGCAGAATTTGTAGGAAGTCAAGCAGGAATTGACGAAATTCATTCGGAGCTTCTTCCTGCAGACAAGGAGAAAACAATACGCACCCTACAGGAACAAGGCGAGAAAATTGCATTCATAGGTGACGGAATAAATGATGCTCCTGCCCTTACGAGAGCAGATGTTGGTATCGCAATCGGTGCAGGAACAGATATTGCCATTGATGCGGCAGATATTGTTCTTATAAAAAGTACTCTTTCCGATGCTGTGAAAGCAGTTGAATTAAGCAAATCGGTTATGAGGAATATTAAAATAAATCTTTTCTGGGCATTTTTCTATAATGTTCTGGGAATACCTCTTGCAGCAGGCGTCCTCTACCCTGCTTTCGCTCTTAAATTAACTCCTATGATTGGCTCTGCAGCAATGAGTATGAGTTCCCTCTGCGTTGTAACCAATGCTTTACGATTAAGATTTTTTAAATCAAAATATGTTAAAGAAGAAAATAAAAAATCTGTTCCGGACACTTTACCCGAAACGGAAGAGAAAGGAAACGTTTTTATGGAAAAGATTATTAAAGTTGATGGTATGATGTGCCCTCGTTGCGAGGCTCACGTTGTAAAAGCACTTACCGCTATCGACGGTGTTGAAAGTGCAACTGCAAGCCACGAAGAAAATATCGCAAAAGTAGTTCTTTTAAAAGATGTTGCAGATGATGTTTTAATTAAGGCTATTGTTGATGAAGGCTACGAGGCAAACATCTGAATAACATATTAACATCCCCTTATTCATTTCCAACAATGAATAAGGGGATGTTGTTTTTGTTTCAGTTAATTACCTTTTCGTCAACTTCTTTTTGAGCCATTTCGCAGAATGCTTCAACACTCATTGTACCCAGATCGCCCGATTTTCTGCCACGGACTGCAACTTCATTATTTTCAATTTCCTTATCACCGAGAACAAGCATATAAGGAATTTTCTGAAGCTGTGCTTCACGGATTTTGTAGCCTGTTTTTTCTGCTCTGTCATCAACAGTTACGCGGAAGCCTTTTTCCTGGAGCTTCTTGCAAAGCTCAAAGCAAGCATCGTGATGTCTTTCAGAAATGGGAAGAATTCTCATCTGCTCGGGAGCAAGCCACATTGGGAATGCACCTGCATATTTTTCAATAAGAAGAGCAAGAGTTCTTTCATAACAACCGATTGAAGTTCTGTGAATGATATAGGGATTTTTCTTTGTACCGTCACGGTCAACATATTCCATACCGAATTTTTCAGCAAGCATCTGGTCAATCTGGATTGTGATAAGAGTATCTTCCTTACCGTAAACATTCTTAATCTGAATATCAAGCTTAGGACCATAGAAAGCAGCTTCACCGATACCGATTTTATAAGAAAGACCGATATCATCAAGAATTTCCTTCATAATTCCCTGAGCTTCATCCCACTGCTCTTTTGTACCGATATATTTTTCTGTATCTTCGGGGTCCCACTGTGAGAAACGATATGAAACATCTTCATAAAGACCAAGAGTTTTAAGCATAAAGATGCAAAGGTCAAGGCAACGCTTGAATTCGTCTGCAAGCTGTTCGGGAAGGCACATTAAGTGGCCCTCTGAAATTGTGAACTGACGAACACGGATAAGTCCGTGCATTTCGCCTGAGGACTCATTTCTGAAAAGAGTTGATGTTTCAGCAAGTCGCATAGGAAGGTCACGATAAGAACGAGCTCTGTTAAGGTATGCCTGATACTGGAAAGGACAAGTCATAGGACGAAGAGCAAACACTTCATCATCCTTTTCCTCGTCACCTAAAACGAACATACCGTCTTTATAGTGGTCCCAGTGACCTGAAATTTTATAAAGGTCGCTTTTTGCCATAAGAGGAGTTTTTGTACGAACCCAGCCTCTTCTTGCTTCCTCGTCTTCAACAAATCTCTGAAGAGTCTGGACAATGAATGTACCCTTAGGAAGAAGAACGGGAAGTCCCTGACCGATACAATCAACAGTTGTGAAGATTTCAAGCTCACGGCCTAATTTATTATGGTCGCGCTTCTTTGCTTCTTCAACTCTCTGAAGATGTTCTTCAAGCTCTGCGTTCTTGGGGAAAGCAGTACCATATACACGCTGAAGCATTTTGTTATTCTGGTCGCCTCTCCAGTATGCACCTGTGCAAGCAGTAAGCTTGAATGCTTTAACTCTTCCTGTTGATGGAATGTGAGGACCTGCGCAAACATCAACAAATTCACCCTGCTTGTAGAAGCTGATGGGTTCATTTTTACCTGCATGTTCTTCAATAAGTTCAACCTTGTAGATTTCGCCTTTAGCTTTCATTTCTTCAATTGCTGCCTGAGGTTCCATCTCAAATTTTTCAAGAGGTAAATCCTCTTTAACGATTTTCTTCATCTCTGCCTCAATCTTTGTAAGGATTTCGGGAGTGAAGGAAATTTCGCTATCAATATCATAATAGAAGCCGTTATCAATTGCTGGACCGATAGCAAGCTTTGCTTCGGGATAAAGGCGTTTAACTGCCTGAGCGAGAATATGAGAAGCGGTATGCCAGAAAGCGTGTTTACCCTCTTCGCTATCAAAAGTTAAAAGTTCAAGCTCGCAATCCTCATTAATTGGGGTGCGAATATCTGCACTTTGTCCGTTAATAAGACAAGCGCAAAGATTTCTGTAAAGACCCATACTGATTTCTTTACAAACATCAGCGGGAGTGATGCCGTTTTCGAATTCTTTAACGTCATCACGAAGTTTGATTTTAACCATATTAACCAACCTTTCTATATTTCAAATTCGTATTGTTTTTTATTTTTAATATGCGCAGGAAAATTTGATGAAGTGTCTGGAATTATGCACCGAAGCTGTATATAGATACTGCGAGTGTACAAAAAACCGGCAATTCGCAATTTTAACAAGCAATCATAACCACCAGTAAACTGGTGGTTTGCTCTGCCCCTATAAGGGGCGAATGCTGGCTTAGCCCCTCGAAGGGGCACTGAAAGTTTAGCACCGCATTACAATCTCAAGCAGCCGCTCACGAGCGGCTGTTTATTTTTG
>JAZQMA010000012.1:0-26463 GCA_045543035.1 Acutalibacteraceae bacterium
TTTACGAAATTGGTACCTTTTACCGTTTGTCCGTCTTTGATGTCCAGACAGGGGACTATTCTTTTTGCTAACACAAGTTTCTAATTATGAGTTATGAATTATGAGTTATGAAATCACTTAATTCTTTCAGTGTGAAACGCCCTTCATAAAGGGCTTTGCCGAAAACAACGGCAGGGATGCCAGCTTCGTTGAGTTGACAGATGTCGTTCAGTGAGCTTACTCCACCACTGGCTATCAAGTGCAAGTCGGGGTAAGCGGTCATGATCTCTTTGTATAGTTCTATAGAAGGGCCTTGCAACATGCCATCTTTATGGATGTCGGTACAAAGAACGTTCTTTACTCCATGCTTGATGTATTCGCCCAAATAGGGGAGTAGTTCTTGTCTGCTTTCTTCTTGCCATCCGTTTACGGAGATGAGTCCATCGCGAGTGTCGGCTCCTAAAATCATCTTCTCCCCACCATATTGCTCCATCCATTTCAGGAAGAGTTCGGGCTTTTGGCTGGCTACACTTCCTACGGTCACCATCTGTGCTCCGTTTTCGAAAGCAATAGTCAAGTCTTCATCGCTTTTGATTCCTCCACCAAAATCAATTTTCAGTGAGGTGCGGCTGGCAATGCGGTGTAGGGTACGGTAATTTACCACGTGTTTTGACTTGGCACCGTCAAGGTCAACCACATGCAAACGGTGGAGACCGTATGACTCTACCTCCAATGCTACTTCCAAAGGATCCTCATTATAAACTTTGGTCGTAGCATAGTCACCTTTGGTGAGGCGCACACATTTGCCGTCGATGATGTCTATGGCAGGTATCAGTTCTATCATATTCTGTTTTTTTTATTTGCCTTACGAAGTTTCCCTCCAGTGCATTGTGTTTTTTTTAAATACCTATGCTTACCTTGTGTCTTACGGTACGAGGTCAAGGAAGTTTTGCAATATACGTTCACCCATTTTCCCACTTTTTTCCGGATGGAATTGGGTGGCATAGAAGTTGTCTTTATGTAGTGCAGAGCTGTATGGACGAATATATTCAGTACAGGCAGCAGTGTGTTCATTCATGGGAACATAATAGCTGTGTACAAAATAAACGTATTCCGGTTGATGAAAACCTTTGAACAATTGGCTGCGAGTATCTACAATGGTATTCCATCCCATTTGTGGGACTTTATCCTCATGACATTGTGGTTGGAAACGTTTTACTTCTGCATCAAAGATGCCCAGACATTTTGTGTCTCCTTCTTCCGAATGACGACACATCAATTGCATTCCGATACAAATTCCTAAAACGGGTTGTTTCAATGCACATATTACCTTATCCAAGTTTCGTTCGCGCAAATAAGCCATTGTACTACTGGCCTCTCCTTGTCCCGGAAAAATGATTCGGTCTGCGGCCATTAATTTTTCAGGGTCGTCTGTTACCAATGGCTTTATTCCCAAACGTTGCATGGCATTGACTACCGAGCAGATGTTTCCTGCGTTGTATTTTACGATTGCTACGTTCATAGCTTTTATTTCAAAGGGTGAGATTAATTGAAAAGTACGGTTTTGTTTTTGTATGCCAATACTTTGCGCTCAATATGTTTTTGGACAGCGCGTGAAAGAACAATCTTTTCCAGATCTTTTCCTTTGTTCACCAAATCTTGTGGAGTATCTTTATGAGTAATGCGTACCACATCCTGTTCGATGATGGGACCCGCATCCAGTTCATTGGTTACGTAATGGCTGGTGGCTCCAATGATTTTTACTCCTCTTTCGAAAGCTTGGTGATAAGGTTTGGCACCAACAAAAGCCGGTAAAAAGGAGTGGTGTATGTTGATAATCCGGTTGGGGTATTCTTCAATCATTTGTTCGGAGATAACCTGCATGTAGCGGGCCAACACGATGAAATCTACGTTCAATTCGCGTAATAAATCCATTTCAGCTTGTTCCTGCTCCAACTTGTTCTCTTTCGTAATGGGGAATACTCGATAGGGAATACCGAAGCGTTCGGCTGCAGCTGACATATCGGGGTGGTTACTTATTATAATAGGTATTTCCACATCCCACTCTCCGGCAGTATAGCGAGCCAACATATCGTACAGGCAATGACTCATCTTGCTGACGAAAATTGCCATTCGTGGTTTTTCATCGCTGAAATATAGACGCAGATACATATCATATTTCTTCACATATAGTGTATTGAAATAATCCAATATTTTATCGCGGGGAATCATAAAACCTTCCAATTCCCATTCAATGCGACCGAAGAAAACATTTTCCATGTGGTCAACAAATTGGTCGATATAGACGATGTTACCTCCATTGATAGTGATGAAGTTTGTTATTTCGGCCAAAATACCAGGTCTGTCAGGGCAATACAGCAGCAATTTTGCGGTCGTATTCATTACTTTATATTCTTTATTTTCGTTCTTGTTTAAAAATTGAGCCGCAAAGATAGCAATTTATTAGGGAAATAAAGAATATTGTGACAATTAGTTTTTAATTTTGCCTTATTTTATGTCATTTTAAATCTCTTGGGAGAGATTCTTATGCTTTTCTTTGCCATCCACTCAGTTCTTTCTGTTGCTTCCATCTTTTCTATGGCATAGCGTAACATAGTACGTGGCATGGTAGAAGCATGTTTGTTCAGGAATATGCGCAATAGGGCTATGTCGCGCTTTCCCATCTCGCGGAGCATCCAACCGACGGCTTTCTGCATCAGGTCGTGGCGGGAGTCAACCAGTTTGTCGGCTAATGAAAATGTATCGTTAAATTCACCTCGACGAATGAATGTGAGAGTGCTGACCATAGCTATGCGCCGTTCCCACAACAGAGGACTATTGGCTAATTGGTAAAGGATAGTACGGTCATTACACGGGACTAGATGTTCGCCTACAATGTTTGGCGCGGAAAGGTCCACAAGATCCCAGTTGTTTATACGCTCTGTACGGCTTAGATAGAGGTCGAAGATTTTCTGTTTGAGTTCTTTAGTAGCCTTTTTGTATTGTATGACGAGTATCAGTAATGCACACATACGGCACTCATGCCACTCGCTATCAAGTAGCCGGTTCACTACTTCCAATGGTGCATTACTGTATTGCTTCGCTACCAGACGGATGTTTGGCACTGTGACTCCTAAAAAACTGTCTCCTTCGCCATATTCCCCTTTCCCCGTTTTAAAGAAACGAGGAAGTATCATAGCTTTTTCTTTGTCAATATATTGACGGAGGGATTGGAGGATAGCAGTGTACATGTAAGTGTTATTCCTGTGTGATAAATAAATTGTTTGCGGATTATAAGTTGAACTTCTTCTTGTAGTATGACCCAGAAGTATAGAGTACGGCGGCGGGATTATTGCCCGTTACGCGATCTTTGGTTACTAAAGTGGTGACGTACGCCTCCGAATATTTGTAAAAAAGGCTGTCATGTCCTACGCAAAGGCCAATAACGACGTTCAAATCGGTTTTGGCTTCATTCAATAGACGGGCTTGCAGGATGGGGTTACACATGGCTGCACCAATCTCTTCGCATTGCTTAGGAATACCGATGGAGGATTTTGTCTTGCCTGCTACCTTGCAGATGATAGCGTAAGGTTCGAAACCATTTGCTCGAAGGATACGGGCAAAAATGCGAGCTTCATTTATAAGGCCTATACAATTGGCTATTCCGATTCTCTTGGCACCAATCTTGCGGGCAAACTCCATAATCTCCTGTACGCGTGTCCATTGGCAATAGCCTTCGAACTCCACTTCAGCACTGGCTACCATAATGTCATGGTTGCGGCCCTCATCGTATCGTTCAAGTGCCCATTGCAAATCTGCATCCTCCAAATTTACAGTGGGGCAGAAGTCAGGATATGTACGGTCCTTGAATTTACAGTTTTGTGTGCCGCAATCCACGCAGCTATGCTTGATTTCTTGAGAAGTTTTCATCGCTTTAGAAAAGATAAAGCACGGATTACGGTATCTTGTCGGATAAATATTATCCGCGTAATCCGCATAATCCGTGCCTATTTATATTAATAATGTATAGGAGATAGTCTTTACTCCTTTATATCAATAGCCAAATTCAGCTCGTCGAGTTGTTTCTGTTCGAGTGGGGCGGGGGCATCTAGCATCACGTCGCGTCCGCTATTGTTTTTGGGGAAGGCGATGCAATCGCGGATGCTGTCAAGGCCGGCGAAGAGCGATACCCAACGGTCGAGACCATAGGCAAGACCTCCGTGAGGGGGTGCACCGTATTTGAAGGCATTCATCAGGAAGCCGAACTGTTCTTGTGCCTTTTCTGGCGTGAAGCCGAGGATTTCGAACATCTTGGCTTGCAATTGTGAGTCGTGGATACGGATAGAGCCACCGCCCACTTCCACACCGTTCACCACCATGTCGTAAGCATCGGCACGCACGGCAGCTGGGTCGGTATCGAGCAAGGGGATATCCTCTTCTTTCGGATGCGTGAAAGGATGGTGCATGGCCATCAGGCGGCCTTCCTCTTCGCTCCATTCAAACATGGGGAAGTCAACCACCCACAGGCATACGAACTTGTTCTTGTCGCGCAATCCCAACTGGCGTCCCATCTCCAAGCGGAGTTCGCAAAGTTGTTTGCGGGTTTTCATGGCATCGTCGCCACTCAATATCAGGATAAGGTCGCCCGGTTTGGCACCGAAGGCCTCTTTCATCTGCTGAAGCACTTCCTGAGAATAGAACTTGTCAACGCTTGACTTCACGTTGCCATCGGCCTCCACACGGGCATAAACCATACCTTTGGCACCTATCTGCGGGCGGCGCACAAAGTCGGTGAGCGCATCTAGCTGTTTGCGGGTATATGTGGCTGCACCCTTGGCGCAGATACCGCCAATGTACTCGGCGCTGTCGAAAACACCAAAGCCGTGGCCCTTCATAATATCCATAAGCTCCACGAACTTCATTTCAAAGCGTGTGTCGGGCTTGTCGCTGCCATAGCGCTCCATCGCCTCTTTGTAAGTAAGACGGGGCAGAGGAAGCTGAATATCAACTCCGAGAGCCTCCTTGAAAACTCTTGCCATATAACCTTCGCCGATTGCAAGAACGTCCTCCATATCAACAAAGGACATTTCAAGGTCAATCTGTGTGAACTCAGGCTGACGGTCTGCACGAAGGTCCTCGTCACGGAAGCAACGGGCAATCTGCATATATCTGTCAAAGCCTGCAACCATTGAAAGCTGCTTATAGAGCTGAGGGGACTGAGGAAGAGCATAAAATGAGCCCTGATGAATACGGCTGGGAACAAGGAAATCTCTTGCACCTTCGGGAGTTGATTTAATGAGCATAGGAGTTTCAATCTCAATAAATCCGTTTTCATCAAAATAGTCACGAGTGATTTTTGTTACCTTGTGACGGAAGAGAATATTCTGCTGTAAATCAGGACGACGAAGGTCAAGATAGCGGTATTTAAGTCTTGTAAGCTCTGCAGTCTGACAATTTTCAACAATGTCAAAGGGGGGAGTTTCACTTTTTGAAAGAATTCTCAAATCCTTTACATCAATTTCAATATCGCCTGTGGGGATTTCGCTGTTTTTAGATGAACGCTCACGGACAATACCCTTTGCCATAAGAACGAATTCACTTCTTACTGCGAAAGCCTTTTCAAAAATTTCTTTATCTGTTGTTTCATCAAATGCCAACTGAACAATACCTGTTCTGTCACGCAGGTCAATGAAAATAAGTGCGCCAAGGTCACGCTGTTTTGCAACCCAACCGCAAACGGTTACTTCGTTTCCGATATTTTCTGCACGAAGCTCACCGCAGTAAACGGTTCTTTTAAGACCGTTCATATTATCCATATTTATACGCCCTTTCTAAAGGAAGTTAATTTACTCTGTTATTTTACGTTTACCTTATGTTGAATAAGATATTTGGTGGGGAAATGAAGTCCGATTGCAATTGCAAGTCTTACAAGTGAACCAACAATATTAACACCCATAGCATTTATGCCTAAAGCGTGTTTTGCCGAATGAATATCACTTGTAATTTTTATAACCTCAGGAGTTATAACAAGTCCGCAGGGAAGTAAATCTGCGATTGCATTTGAAACAGATTGGATTACTGCAAAAAGACCGAAGAAAATAATAATTACACCGATATTTCCAAATTTGGAAATAGGGGATACGTGAGAAAGTGTTAAACCTAACTGCAAGGACTGAACTGCAACAAGCACTAAAACAATAAGGGAAACACAGAAGGATATAACACCCATAAAAATTGTTAAGAAAGAGGGGACACCGAAAAGCTTTAAAAGACTTTCTGCACTTTCCATAACCTCTTCACCTAAGGTATCTTTAACCTGGAAAACCCAGAGAAAAAGAGAACCTAAGAATAAAGCATAAACAGTAAATACCCAGATAAGGCTTGAAAGTGTTTTTGATGCTAAAAGTGAACCTGTTTTAACAGGCAGAGTTAAGGTAAGATAACCTGCCCTGCCGAACATTGTTTTTGAAAACATCATTGCAACTGCAATAATTATAATTATACAAGCAAAACCTAATGCAAGGCTTACAAGTAAACCGCCCATTACTGTTACAACCTTGTTATCAGAGGTTAAAGTGAAAACCTCTGATACAACTGCAACAATAAATGTGCAAAGGAAAACAACGGACATTGAATGCCATTGCGCTTTAAGGTCATTTTTTAAGAGTTTACCAAACATTTGAAAATACCTCCTTGAAAATGTCCTCAATTGATTTACCGTCTTTAGTGAGTTCTTTAACGCTATCGTTAAGAAGAACTTTTCCGTTACCCATAAACAAAGCGTGAGTGAAAACAGACTGCAAATCATTTATAAGGTGAGTTGAAACAAGAAGAGTTGATTTCTCTGCATAGTTCTCCATAATGAAATTGAGAATGGAGCTTCTTGTTGCAGGGTCAACACCGCCCATTGGCTCGTCTAATATATAAAGCTTTGCATCTCTTGACATAACAAGAGAAAGTAAAAGCTTTTCCTGCATGCCCTTTGACATTGTTTTTGATTTCTGCTTTTCGGAAAGACCGAAGCGTTTAAGCATTTCAAGAGCTTTGTTTTTATCGAAATCAGAAAAGAAATCGTTGAAGTAGTTAACTGCATCAATATTTCTCATCCATTCGTGAACAAAGGTCTGTTCGGGAAGATAAGCAGTAAATCCTTTTGAATTTTCACCGGGTTTGACACCATCTACAAGAACATTACCCTTATAATCATGGATGAGCCCTGTAAGGATTTTCATAAGAGTGGTTTTACCGCATCCGTTAGGACCGAATAAACCAATAATTTCTCCTTCGGGAAGAGAAAAGCTCATATCATTGAGAACTATGTTGTCGCCATAAGCTTTTGATAGTGAATCAACTTGAATGATAGCCAAAAATAAGCCTCCAATCTGTTGTTTTAAGACTTTTTTACAAATTAAATCAATTATATATTTTACAACTATATTAATTAATAGTCAAGCATTATTATAAATGTATATATTGCTTTATATTTGCCATTTGCCACCTTTAACTTAAAAAGAAATACAGCGTCTGCGGGGACAGACGCTGCATTCCCGATACATAGTATAACACTCTGTATCTTGGGTTTACTTGAGGAGGGGTTAGTTCCTCTCAGAACTAAATACTTGTACTCGGGTGCGGCTCCCTTTCCAAGTACAGCTTAAGTTTAGCAAAAAAATATTAGCAAACTGTGAATATAGTGTTAAAGTAAAGTAAAACTACAAAAAAGAGTTTTTTTGTCGGATATTGTAAAAATATGTAAAAAATCTTATGAAAACACTTGACAGTCACGTGAACCTGTGATATTATCATATCAACACGAAAAACAATCGTGGGACGAAAGGAGTGAGAGAATGCAAACGAAAGAAAAAGCATTTGAACCTATAAGAACAGCAATGAAGCTTACCGGTGGCTTCACCCTTTCCCAGCTTGCAGAGATTTCAGGTCTTGAGGCAACAACAATTCAGAATTGGGTTAAACGAGGATGGATTGAACCCCCTAAAGACCGTAGATATGGAGAAACCTCAATTGCAAGAGTTCTTATAATCAATATGCTAAAAGGTGCAATGCAGCTCTCTAACATTGTTTCCTTAATGTCATATATTAACGGTAAAGTCGATGACAGGTGTGACGACGCTATTCCCGACGGTGAACTCTATAGCATTATGTGTTCCGTTACCGCAGAAGTTGACAAAATCGGAAATTGGAATAAGGAAACTGTTGTCAGCGTTATTGATGAAGAAATCAAAGATTATGAAGAGCCTTTTTCCGGAGGTAAAGAGAAATTGCGTAACGCTCTTGAAATTATGATGTTGGCACATATTTCTTCTAATCTTAAAAATGAAGCAGACGCGATGCTTCAACAATTTGTAAAAGACTAATGTTCCACGTGGAACAATTTTAAAAATATAGTTTCACGGGAACAAAGGTCAAAAAAACGATAATGTTTCACGTGGAACAAAATAAAATTAAAAGGAGTACATATTATGATTAAAAATGCAAAAGTTGTTGGCGAATTCAATTTTTCCAATGCAAAGAAAATTATTATTGTGGCAGTTATTGCAGTAGTTGTAATTATTGCACTTTTAGCATCAATTACAATTGTTCCTGCAGGTCATACAGGTGTTGTAGTTACTTTAGGAAAAGTAAGCGATAATGTTTTGTCCGAGGGTTTCCATTTTAAAGCTCCTTTAGTACAGAATGTTGTTAAAATGAGCAACCAGATTCAGAAATGTGAAATTGAAGGCGCAGAATCTGTTTCCAAAGACCTTCAGGCAATTTCAACCACTATTGTTGTTAACTACAAAATAGGTGACAGTTCATCTGCAAAGATTTACAGAGAAATAGGCAGAGATTATGAAACTATTATGCTTATGCCTGCAATTCACGAAAGTCTTAAAGCAGTAACTGCAAAATATACTGCAGAACAGCTTGTAACAAGCCGTTCTAAGGTTGCAATTGAAATTCAGGATACTCTTGCAGAAAAAATGGAAGAGTACGGTATTGTAATTGAAAAGTTCAATATTGTTAATTTCTCATTCTCAGAAGAGTTTGCAAAAGCAATTGAAGCAAAAGAAGTTGCTCAGCAAAACCTTCTTAAAGCAAAAACCGAGCAAGAGCAGTTAATTGTTGAAGCAAATGCTCAGGCTGAAAAGAAAGTTATTGCAGCAGAGGCAGAGGCAAAAGCAATTCTCAGAAAAGCAGAAGCTCAGGCTGAAGCTAATGAAAGAATTGAAAAGTCACTTAGCAAAAATGTTCTTGAAAACAATAAAATAGAAAAATGGGACGGTAAGCTTCCTTATGCAACAGGTGGTGCAGCAATTCTTGATGTTTCCGCTGATGGCGAGGGAGATAGTTCAGAAAACTAAAGCATTGAAAGGAAAATTATATGAAAACTTGGGATGCTAACTATTACGGAAATAATATACATGTTGAAAATGAAGTTTTGACAGAAAGATTATTCATAAATGGTAAACTTCATGACGAAACAAAAGGTGATGGCACAAGAGCAAAATTAATAGGTAGATTACCTGACGGAAGACTTGTTAAAGTTTCTTTAGGTGGTTTTTGGACGATACATTGCACAATTTTTGTTGAAGATGAAAAAATAATGGATTATCAAAAATAATCTACTTGCCGTTTTGCACATTTAAAATAATTTAACTTTGTTGAAGATTAACGAAAGTGAAAAACTCTCGTTAATCTTTTTTATTTTGCATTGAACAAAACGATGTTTTATGATACTATTATAATGTTATATAATAGCGCAAATTTTGAAAAAAGGAGTATCGAAATGAGCTTAAAACAAAAAGCAGTAGAGGGTATTTCAAAGGTTAAAACCTATTGGAAAACTCCGCCTGCAAAAAGATATATGCCCTTTAAGGAAATCGCTGCTTATTCCGGTGGTGGTATCGGTGCATATATGATTATCACAATGGGTTCCGCTTGTTTGTTGGCAACAAACAGTACCCTTCTTTCCAGTACATTGGGTGTTGATCCAATGGATATGTATATAATGTACGTGCTTGCTGTTATTGCAAATATTCCCTTAACAGGTATTCGTGCAAATATTATTGACAATACCCGTAACAAAGCAGGTAAATACCGTCCTTACATTGTTTCAATGGCGCTTCCTGCAGCAATAATTTGTAACATATTGGTATGGTTCCCTTATGCAAAGCTTTCCGATTGGTTAGGGGATGGAATGATTTTCGGCGAAACAAAGGCTTATGTTGCAAAATGTGCAATCATAATGTTCCTGAATCTGTTGCTGCACTTTTTCTATTATTTCTTCTACGATGCTTATGAAAATCTCATTCACGTTCTTTCACCTAACTCACAGGAAAGAACAGATGTTGCATCAATTAAGAGCGTTGTATATTCATTTGCTCCAACAGTTGTAAACCTTTTTACACCTATTATTGCATCAAATATTTTCCATTCAAACACCACAGATATTCGAGTTTACAGATTCTTATACCCGATTCTTACAGTGGGCGGACTTCTTCTTTGTATGGTTGTTTATAAGCATACAGAAGAAAAAATCGTTCAGGCAAGAACTCACGTTGTTCAGATTAAATTTATTGATGCACTTAAAGCGGTTGCAAAAAATAAATACTTCTGGATTATATCTCTTGCCGGTTGGATTGGTTTCTTAGAGTCAGCTTATGCTAATGTAATGTTTTGGGTATATAACTATGGCGGAGCTTGTTCCGGCAATATTTATAGTCTTGTTATTACGGTCTATGGTAATGCGTCCCTATGGGGCATGCTTTTTGCACCATTCTGCATAAGAAAATGGGGTAAAAAAGCTGTTCTTGTTGTTACTAACTTATTTAATATTCTATTTATTTTAATGCTTCTTCCGGCAACAAGAGAAATTGATAATCTCACAATTTGGTTAGTATTGGGATGTTTGTATCTTAATGCGTTTATGGGTTCATTTGCTCATATTCTTAATCCATCAATTCAAGCAGATATTCGTGACTATCAGCAGTATAAAACAGGGGAAAGAATTGACGGTATGTTTGCCGTTGTTACAACAATCGGAACAGTTATCACTCTCCTTACATCTTCTGTTCTTCCATTTATTTATGAGAAAAACGGATTAACAAAAGAAAATGCCGCATTGGTTACTTCTAATCCCGAGGTTCTTAACCGAGTTTTAGGTGATGGTAAAACAGTCGGCCAAATTCTTTCGGAACAGCTGGCAAACGGACAAGATAATTACAATAACGCACTTTCAGCTCTTTATGACCCCGATATTCTTTTAAGCCTGATAAAGGTGCTCATTCTTGTTGCCGCAGTTGGTGCATTGATGAACGTTATTCCATATATCTGGTATGATTTCAACGAGAGAAAACAGAAATCAGTTATTCGTGTTCTTAAGGTTCGCGCTATGTTTGAAGACTATGGTAATGGTGTTCTTAAGGATGCAGAGCTTGTTGAAGTTATTGATATTATCCGCAATGCAAAAGAGATGGCAGTAGCTTCGCCTAAGGCATTAGACAAAAAGTCTTATAAATCCATTAAGGATAAAGAAGAAAGAAAAGCTGCAAAGAAAGCATATCTTGCAGATAAAGAATTTAACGATGAAATTGAAATCGGTAAATTTGTTTGTGAAGAGCTTGATAAATTCTCAACTCCTGCAGTAGAACTTCAGGTAAGAGAAAATGAGAAAGTATACTTTGCAGGTCTTGATGCTCTTCTTAATGCAGATATTTCACTTATAAACCAGGAACTTTCTATTGCAAAAGCAATGCCCAAATCAACTAAGGAAGAAAAAGAAATCCGCAAAACTGCTATAGAAATTGCGAAAAGCAAGAAGGCTTCTTACAAGGCAGTTAAAAAATATTTCAGCAAGGGACAGGAATTCAAACAACCCGACTTTGCAGAGCTTGATAAGTTCTTTAATGAAGAAGATGATTGCGAAGCAAAGCTTAAAACGCTCTATCTTGATTTGAAAGAAGCAAAGAAAGCAAAGGATGCTTCAAAAGTTACAGAGCTGAAAGCAGAAATTAAGAAAACTGATGCAGACAGAAAAGATGCTCGTAAGTTCTCTAAAGAGGAGATGGACAAACACGCATATTTCAATCGCGCCGCAAAGGTTTATCTTGATGCAGAAAAGCTTATAAAACAAAAAGATAACTACAGTCATTTCGAAGAAATTGAAAAGATGTATGTTGATGCAAAAGCAAGACTTTCACAATAAAAATTATAGCCTCCCAAACGGGAGGCTATAATTTTTTTGTTGTAAGTTGCAAATGGCAAATGGAAAGTTTTGGGACCTGCGGTCGGCATTATATCTTTTTAATGTTTGGAAGCGAAGCTTCCCTTTAACTTGCCACTTTCCACTTTCAAATTGCCATTTTAAAAAGCCTTCCGTAATGGAAGGCTTTTTTGTATCTTATTCATCGTCATCAGCAAGTTTTGCTTCTGCAATAACTTTTTCTGCAATATTGTTGGGAGCGTCTTCATAACGGGCAAATTCAAGAGTGAATGAACCTCTGCCTGCTGTTACGGAACGAAGAGTGATAGCAAAGTCACTCATTTCAGCCATAGGAACTTCAGCGATAAGCTCCTGAGTTCCGGTTTCTTCTGCGGGTCCCATACCTAAAACTCTACCGCGACGTTTATTAACGTCACCCATAATATCGCCTAAATCCTTATCGGGAATATAAGCCTTAAGAGTTCCGATAGGTTCAAGAATTGTGGGAGCTGCTTCGGGAACTGCAGCTTTGAAAGCTATTCTTGCAGCCATTTTGAATGCCATTTCAGAAGAGTCAACAGGGTGGTAAGAACCATCGTGAAGACAAGCTTTAATGCCAACCATAGGATAACCTGCAATAAGACCTGATGCTACGCATTCGCGTAAGCCTTTTTCAACTGCTGGGAAGAAGTTCTTTGGAACTGCACCACCAACAACCTCGTCGGAGTTAAATACGAATTCTTCTTCGCCCATATAGGGTTCAAAACGAATCCAAACGTCACCGAACTGACCATGACCACCGGACTGTTTCTTATGACGGCCCTGTTTATCAACAGTTTTGCGGATTGTTTCTCTGTAAGCAACTCTGGGAGCAGTAAGAGTAACCTCAACACCATATTTATTTTTAAGCTTGGAAACGATACTTTCAAGATGCTGTTCGCCAAGACCTGAAACAATTTGTTCTTTTGTTTCTTTGTTGGTATAGAAATTCATTGAACCGTCTTCTTCAGCTAATTTATGAAGACCGGAAGCAACCTTATCTTCTTCACCTTTCTTAACTACGTTAACTGCCATTGAATAGCAGGGAGCGGGGAAGTCAACGGAAGCGAGCTCAACGGGGTTTTTAGCATCGCACATTGTATCGCCTGTTTTAAAGCCTGAAAGCTTTGTAACAACACCGATGTCACCTGCAACGATTTCAGTAGCATCTTCTTGTTTTGCACCTTTAACGAAAACGATTTTACCCATTTTCTCTTCTTCTTCGGTACGAGCATTATATGCTTTAGTTGCAGAAGTGATTTTACCTGAAACAACTTTGAAGAAGGACATTTTACCAACGAAGGGGTCAGCAACTGTCTTGAAGCAGATAGCAGCGAGAGGACCATTAGCATCGCAAGCTATATCGCCTTCGCTCTTGGGAGAGGGTGCGAGTTTAGTGATACCGTTAAGAAGAAGGTCTACTGCTTCACCTGTAAAACCTGAGCAAGCATAAACAGGAATAACAGTACCGTCTGCAACACCTTGAGAAAGACCTGCAACCTTTTCATCGTGAGTGAATTCTTCGCCATCAAAGAATTTCATCATAAGGTCTTCATCAGCAGAAGCAACTGCTTCAACGAAAGCGTTGTAAATTTCTTCAATATGAGCATCCTGAGGGATTGCAACTTCTGTAGCTTTAATACCATCATATTTGAAAGCTTTGTTTTGAAGGAAGTTAACATAGCAATCAACAACACCGTCTACCATATAGGGAACAACAACGGGGCAGATAGCTGTGCCGTATTTATCCTGTAAATCACCGAGGGTTTTATAGAAATCGCGGTTTTCTCCGTCGCATTTGGAAACAGCAATAAATTTGGAAAGACCTTTTCTGCCTGCTATACGTAAGGTTTTTTCTGCGCCAACGTCAACATTGTGTCCGCAGGAAAGAACAATAACTGCAGTTTCAGCTGCGCGGATACCCTCGCTTCTTGCTCCTTCAAAGTCAAAAAGACCGGGAGTGTCAATAATATTAACTTTTCTGTCGCGCCATTCGATACATGCCATAGCGGAAGAAATTGAAACTTTTCTTTTCTTTTCTTCAGCATCAAAGTCGAGAACGGTGTTACCGTCTGCAACTCTGCCGAGTCTGTCTGAAGCCCCTGCTATGTAAAGCATTGCTTCTGCAAGAGTTGTTTTACCTCTTGCGCCGTGACCGGCAATGGTCACGTTTCTGATGTTTTCTTTAGCATAAGATTTCAAGTGAATTCCTCCTAAAACGAGCAGAGATTTCTCTCTGATTGAAATTGTAAAATAATGCTACCTGAATATATACAAACACTAAGGCAACTTATATTTGGTATTTTAGCACATAATTTTCACGTTTACAACGATTTTTTTGAGTAAAATGCAAAGATTATTGATATTACATAATAAATAGGGCTTGTTTTTATGTAATATGTAACGAATATTTTAAATAACGCTTTTTTTCGTTGAAAAATGAAAGTGTTTATGGTAAAATAGGCACACAATGAGTATTTATGCTCTTTAGCCGAAAGATTTGAATTTTAGGCGTACGGGGTTCAATTCTCTTCGACTATAACTATGATTTAATCCTTTGGAGGTTAATATAATGGACGAAAATAAAACAACTAACGGTACAAGCGAATTGAAAATTCCTACTCCACCACCTGTGGTTCCCAAAAAGGTGGAAGAGAATAAAAAGGGGAAAAATAAAAAACTATTAATAATCCCTATAATTATTGCAATTGCTGTTGTAGCAGTTGTAGTTGCTATTGTTTTGAAAAATATTGATAATGATACAGGTAGTAAAGAAACGACTTTAGGTCCTGTTATTGTCACAGATGTAAATGGTGTTCCTGTAACAGATGCAGATGGTGAACCTGTTACGGTTTTGCCGGAAACAGAAGTGCATGAATATACAAATGCAAAAGGTGAAAAGAAAACTACTGTTGTATATAAAGATGTTACTGTAAATGTTCCTGTTACGGATGAAAAAGGTGAAAGCGTAACAGATAAAAAAGGCGAAGCAGTGACTGAACAGATTGTGATTACGCCAACCACACAGAAAAACGGAGTGGTTGTTGTAGGAACGACTGCGGTTGCTGTTACGGATGGTCAAGGTCATACAACAATTGACAATCAAGGTAATATTTATACAACTATGGTTGAGATTACATCTACACCGGCTATTGTAGAAACAGCGGATATTGAATGGAAAGCATCAATAGGAGGAACGTCTGCAGATTATGTTTCGAGTGTAGAAACTCTGGAAGATGGGAATTATATTACAGCAACCGTTACTAACTCTACTGACGGTGATTTTGCAAAATTCAAGGAATTGAAATATGCAACCCCTTACACTGTTCTTACTAAATATTCAAAAAATGGCGATATACTTTGGCAGGATGCAGTAGGTTCAAAAGGAGGTTTGACCATAATTACCGATATTGTTACTCTTAAAGATGGAGCTTTTTATGCAATAGGTTATGGTCAAGATATCGGTGGCGAGAGTGGCAAAGGCTACTATGATGGTGCAGTATTCAAATTTGATAAAAAAGGAAAACAACTTTGGTACAATATTTTTGGTACTAGTACGGTTGACATTTTTAATGCAGCAACTATAACAAAAGACGGTGGTATTGTTGCTGTAGGCTCCGTTGGTAACAACGATGAGGATGCCGAAGGCTTCGGAAAACCCGAATATCAATCTGCAGGTGCAATTGTAAAATTCAACGCAGATGGTGCTGTTGTCTGGAAGGATATCATCGGTGGAAATAAAGACTCCTTAACAGGAGTTGCAGAAAGCACAGATGGCAGTATTTATTGTATAGGTAATTTCTATTCAAACGAATATTTCAAGAATTTAGGTCAGGCAGATAGCTGTGTGCTTAAATATTCAAGTAATGGTAATTATGTTGCTGCTCGTTCAATTGCAGGAAAGGGAAATGAAATTTTTAACGGAATTACCGCTTGTAAGGATGGAGGTATTGCTGTAGTAGGATCTTCAAATTCTTCTGATGCAGGCTCAACTGACAGTATGTTTGTTTCAGATTTGGCTTCAAGAGGTGGTTATGATGCATATATATTGAAGTATGACTCAGATTTCAATCTTTCTTTTGCAAAAACATTCCGTGGACAGAACAATGATGATTTAACTTGTATCAGAGAAACGGAAGACGGTTCATTTATTGCAGCAGGCTCCAGCAACTCATCCACCCGTGATCTTAAGGGTGTAACAACCCGTGGCGGTAATGATATTATTGTTGTTTCGTTTAATAAACGCGGGGATCTTTCTTGGGCACGTTCTTTCGGAGGAACAAAAAGTGAGACTGCAAGTGCTCTTTGCATTGCCGAAGATGGCGGATACCTTGTTGCCGGCAAAACATTATCAAAAGACATAGATATGAAAGGTATTGCACAATATGTTACAGATAAAACTGTTGGCGTTATTGTGAAATTTCCCGAATAATGATTAGAATAAAATGTGATTATTTTAATGGTGCAGTTGCCGTACCAACAGAACTTATAGACAAACATTTAAAACTTGCCCCTGCGGCAAGTTTTAAAGTTTTGTTGTTTATTTTAAGAAATCCCGATGGAACAGCAGATTCAAAGCAAATCGGAATATGCACAGGACTTAACGAAGCGGATGTTAGTGATTGTCTTGATTTTTGGGAAAGCAATGGTGTTATAGAAATTACAGAAGAAAAGGTTTCCGAAGAAGCCTTCAAAAGCTCTTTAGGAAATGCAAAAACAGTTGAGACTGTTGATTTAAAAGAAGAAAAACAAGATAAAAAGAGTGGCAAAGGTATTAAAAGCTTACCCTTTAAAAAACCGACTCAGCGAGATATTGCATTAAGACTCTCAGAATCTCCCGAGCTTGAAATAATATATAATGAGGCTCAGGAGATTTTAGGCACATTCGGTTATGATACTCAGGCACTTCTTTTGATGATTTATGATTTTTATGGTTTTCCGCCGGAAGTTATAATAACCCTTTTGCAGCATCAAAAGAATGAGGGGAAGCTTTCATCATCCTCAATTAAAAGCAGAGCGGAGGATTGGGCAAAAAGAGGGATTGATACTCTTGAGCTTGTTGAAGAAGAGCTTCTTGCTCTTGAAAAAATCACCAAAACCTACAATGCAGTTAAAGATGTTGCAGAGTTCAACGGAGATGTTCCAACAACCCGAATAGCAAAATTTTTGCGAACTTGGGCGGTTGAATGGGAATGTTCGGAAGAGCTTATTATATTTGCTCTTGAAGAAAGCAAAAAAGTTTTAAATGATACAAATAAGCTTTTAAAAAAATATGTTCAGTCGGGAATTCAAAGCCCTGAACAAATTCAACAGAAGCAGAAAAAATCTTTACCCAAAGAGATAAAGAAAACCTACGAAACAGAAGAAATAGGTAAAAACAGTGTTCTTGATTGGATTAAAAAATATGCAGACGGGGAGGAAAATAAATGAAATATTCTGAGATAATTTATTCAAAAGCAGAAGCGGAGCTTAAGGCAAGAAGACTTCGTGCAGAAGAGCTTGCTGAAATGCGCAGAAAACATTTTGCAGAAAAATTCCCCGAACTCATAGATATTGAAAACATTATGAAGTTTTCTGCTCTTGAGGTAATCAGGAGCGTTGGTTCAAGCGGAAAAGCTGTTAATATAGAAGAGATTGCAAAAACCAATCTGGAAGCGCAAGCAAGAAAAAAAGAGCTTTTAGAGAAAAACGGTTATCCTGCCGATTATCTTGATGTTCCTTATACCTGCAAAAAATGTAACGACAGCGGTATTTTTAACGGGAAGCTCTGTGAATGTCATCTTGCATTGTTGCAGAAGCTTTCTGTTGAAAATCTTTCCTGTAGTCCTATTCTTGCAAAATCGACTTTTGATACATTTAATCTTGATTTTTACAGTTCAATAAAGGATTCTGATTTAGGCTTTTCTCACCGCGAGATTATGGGTGGCGTTTTCGGAATGCTTAAAAACTATGCAGAAAATTTTGGCCCTGACAGTTCAAGTCTTTTTTTCAGTGGCGGAACAGGTTTAGGTAAAACTCACCTTGCACTTGCAATTTTTAATATTGTTACTGCAAAGGGTTACAGTGTTTACTATTCTTCTGCAAGAAAGGTTATAAAACAGCTTAATAACGAGCATTTCGGTAAAGGCGATACCGATTTGAATGAAGAATTAAGCAGAAATGACTTGGTTATTATAGATGATTTGGGTGCAGAGTTTGAAACTCCATTCGGTACTGCGGCAATCAATGAGATTATTGATGATGCAGTTTTAATGGGCAAACCTATGATACTCATTTCAAATCTTGATAAAAACGCATTTGAGCAGAGATACGGCGAAAGAGTTGCATCAAGGCTTAATGCTTTTGAAATTATTCAGTTTTTCGGAACTGATATAAGACAAAAGAAAAAATAAACAGAATAAGGAGATAAAATCATGTTAAAAGGTATTCCTAATATTATTTCACCCGAACTTCTCAAAATTCTTGATGAAATGGGTCATGGTGACGAAATCGTTATCGGTGACGGCAATTTCCCTGCTGCATCAAATGCACAAAGACTTATCCGTTGCGATGGTCACAATGTTCCTGAGCTTCTTGATGCTATTTTAAAGCTTATGCCCCTTGATACTTATGTTGAAAGCCCGGTTATGCTTATGCAGACAACTAAAGGCGACCCCACACCTGTTATCTGGGCAGAATATCAGGAAATTATTGATAAGCACAACGGTGAAACAAAAATGAGCGAAATCGAACGTTTTGCTTTCTATGACAGAGCAAAAACTGCTTATGCAGTTATTGCAACAAGCGAAATGGCACTTTATGCAAATGTAATTCTTAAAAAAGGTGTAGTTACAGAATAAAATTGATATGAACACATTTAAAAGCTAAAAACTTTTAAATGTGTTCATTTTTATCTTGCAAAGTTAATAAAAGTATGATAACATATACAAGAACAAATGTTCTAAAGGTGGAAATGAAATGGAATATATTTTAATTTATTTTGCTATGATTTCCGTAATTTCTGTAATAGTTACTTTTTATGATAAAAAAGCTGCAAAAAAGAGAACCAAACACAGAGTACCTGAAAAAATATTATTTTTGTTGGCGATACTGGGTGGAAGTTTGGCAGAATATCTTACAATGCTCAAAATCCGACATAAAACAAAGCATAAAAGATTTATGATAGGACTGCCAATAATTATGGTTTTGCAGGTGGTGATTTTATGGTTAATTTTGACACAAGAATTCAATTTTTAAAAGGTGTAGGCGAGGCGAGAGCTAAAAGCCTTGCAAAGCAGGGCATTTATAGTATTGGTGACCTTTTAAGAAATTATCCCAGAGCGTATGAGGATTGGAACAATACAACACTTTTAAAAGATGCGCAGATTAACGAAAGTATCTGCGTAAGGGCAATTGTTGCCCAAAATCCTCAAGTTGTTAAAATCAACGGAGGAAGAATTCTTGTTAAAACTGTAATTTCTGATGGTAGCGACTATATTCCGGTTACATTTTTTAACAATAAATATGTTAAAGACCAGTTAATTGAAGACCAGGAGTATTTGTTTTTTGGTAAAATCACTTTAGACAAATATAATAATAAAACAATGCTTTCCCCAAGGTTTGAAAAATCCCTTGAAAAGCAGAGAATAAGACCGATTTATAAAGCAACTGCATCAATGCCTTCAAAAACAACTGAAAGGCTCGTGGAAACCGCTTTAAGGGAAATAAAAGGTAATGTTCAGGAGATAATTCCCGAATATATTGTTAAAAAATACCGTCTTATGAGCTTTGAAGAAGCTTTAAGGGCGATCCATTTTCCCGAAAGTGAAGCTCAGCTTGCCCTTGCAAAGCGTAGGCTGATTTTTGAAGAACTTTTGCTTTTGCAGATGGGGCTTATGAGCGAAAAAACAGAGGGCGGAAACAGAGTATCTATACCGATTGAAAACGATTATACGGAAGAATTTTATTCTTCTCTTCCCTTTGACCCCACAAACGCCCAGAAAAGAGCAATTTCCGAGGCGGTTGAAGATATGAAAGCTAATAAACAAATGAACCGCCTTTTACAAGGTGATGTTGGTTCGGGTAAAACTGCAGTCGCGGCAGCACTTATGTATAATGCGGTTAAAAATGGTTTTCAGTCTGCTTTGATGGCACCAACAGAGGTTCTTGCAAATCAGCATTTTAAAACACTTTCAAATTTCTTTGAAGATGATATAAATATCTGTCTTTTAACAGGTTCTGTTACTGCAAGTAAAAAAAGAGATATAAGAGAAAGACTTAAAGAGGGTGATTGTGATATTGTTGTGGGAACTCACGCAATAATCCAGAACGATGTTGAATTTAACAATTTGGGTCTGGTTATAACCGATGAACAGCATCGCTTCGGTGTTGGGCAGAGAGCAAGCCTTTCCAATAAGGGCAATAATCCGCATACACTTGTTATGTCTGCAACGCCTATTCCAAGAACGCTTGCTATGATGATTTATGGCGACCTTGATATTTCCGTTCTCGATGAGCTTCCTAAAGGACGTCAACCTGTTAAAACATATCACGTTCCAACAAGCTATCACGAAAGAATTTATAAATTTATCAGAAAAAATATCGCCGCAGGGCAACAGGCATATATTGTTTGCCCTCTGGTTTCAGAAAGCGACAGTGACCTTGTTCCCGCAACAGAATATTATGATTATTTGAAATCTACCTACTTTGCAGATTGCACTTTAGGTCTTCTTCACGGACAGATGAAGCCCAAGGACAAGGATGCGGTTATGAACCGTTTTTATTCGGGAGAAATTCAGCTCCTTATTTCAACAGTTGTTATTGAGGTTGGAGTTGATGTTCCGAATGCAACAGTTATGGCAATTGAAAATGCCGAACGCTTCGGACTTTCACAGCTTCATCAGTTAAGAGGACGAATAGGCAGAGGCAGTAAGGAAAGCACCTGCATTCTTCTTTCCGATGCACAGAATGAAGAGGCAGTTGACCGATTTGAAACAATGTGTCGTACAACCGACGGCTTTGAAATAGCCAAAAAGGATTTGGAAATGCGCGGTCCCGGTGATTTCTTCGGCTCCCGTCAGCATGGCCTTCCCGATATGAGAATTGCAAATCTTATGACAGATACAAGAATTCTTTACGAAGCTCAGAAAACCGCAAAAGAGCTTGTGGATAACGAGGTTTCCGTAACAGCCGAAGAACGCCATCTCTTAGCACAAGAAATGAAACGGCTTTTCACAAGAGTAGCATTAAATTAAAACAAAACCTCGACTACCATTTGGTAATTTGGTAATCGAGGTTTTCATAATTAATTCTGTCCGAATACTGCAAGTAAGAAGCCTGCGGCAACTGCCGAACCGATAACGCCGGCAACATTGGGGCCCATAGCGTGCATTAAAAGGAAGTTTGTGGGGTTATATTTTCTGCCCTCGTTCTGTGCAACTCGTGCTGCCATAGGAACAGCGGAAACGCCTGCCGCACCGATAAGGGGGTTAATCTTACCGCCTGTAACAACATAAAGAAGCTTGCCGAAAAGCACACCGCCTGTTGTTGAGAAGCAGAAAGCAAGAAGACCAAGACCGATAATAAGAACAGTTTTTAACTGTAAGAAATCCTGTCCGTTAGCAGTAGCACCAACTGTTACACCAAGCATAATTGTAACAATATTCATAAGTGCATTCTGAGCAGTTTCAGAAAGTCTTTCAGTAACGCCACATTCTTTGAATAGGTTACCCAGCATAAGCATACCGAGAAGGGGAGCAACAGAGGGGAGAAGGAAAGCGCAGAGAACAAGAACGGCAACAGGGAAAATGATTTTCTCTGTTTTTGATACCTTTCTTAATTGCTTCATTTCTACCTTGCGTTCTTTTTCCGTGGTAAGTATTTTCATAATAGGTGGCTGAATAACAGGGATAAGCGCCATATATGAATATGCTGCCAGAGCAATTGGTGCTAACAGATGGGAAGCTAATTTTGATGTAAGGAAAATAGCTGTAGGACCGTCTGCGCCACCGATGATAGCGATTGACGCTGCCTCTGCGGGCTCAAATCCGAATGCAATTGCAAGAAGGAATGCGCAATAAACACCAAGCTGAGCTGCCGCACCTAAAAGAAGGCTGATGGGGTTTGAAAGAAGAGGACCAAAGTCAGTCATAGCGCCAACGCCCATAAAGATAAGGCAAGGGAAGATACCGGATTTAACACCCACATAAAGAATACGAAGAACACCTGAATCGTACCAATGAGTGCCTTCAACAACCGCTTGTCCGATACTGCCTAACTGACCGCCCGTAGTATCAAGCATCATATTTGCACCGGGAAGGTTTGCAAGAATAATACCAAATGCGATGGGAACAAGTAAAAGAGGTTCATAGTTCTTTTTAATTGCAAGGAACAAAAAGAAGAATGCAACGCCTAACATAACTAGGTTTTGCCATTCTAAAAGAGCAAAACCGGACTGCTCCCACAGATTAGTTAAAATTGAAGAAATGTCCATAGATAAAACCTTTCAAGTTTTAAGTAATAGATAAAAATATATCAGATAACAGCGATAACGTCGTCTGTGTTAACTGTTGAACCCTTGGGAGCATTGATGGATTTAACTGTACCGTCGCAAGGAGCAACAATATCATTTTCCATTTTCATAGCTTCAAGAACTACAATAACGTCGCCTGCTTTAACTGCTTCGCCAACGTTTTTCTTAACTGCAAGAATCGTGCCGGGCATGGGAGCTTTAACCTGTGTGCCGTCTGCGGAAACAGGTGCAACTGCAGGAGCAGCAGCGGGAGCTTCAGCAGGAGCTTCGGGAGCTGCAACGGGTGCAACTGCAACAGGAGCAACAGCGGGAGCAGCAACTGCAACGGGTACCTGAGTAACACCTGTTACAACTGCATCGGATTCTGTAACGTCAACTTCGTAAATTTTACCGTTTAAAGTAACATTGTATTTCATATTATTATTCCTCCACTAATTTTATAGAATTGAAAATGAGATTATCAAGAGAAATGCCTGTTTTATCGGAAATGATTGCCATAACAACTGCGGCATCCTGTTCTTCGATATTAATAAGTTCAGGTTCCTGATTAAGACGCTTAATATATTTAAAGCAAAGTCTTTCAAGGGGAATGCCTGTTTCGTGAGAAGTGATAGCCATAATAACTGCAGCATCCTGCTCCTTAACACCGTCAAGAGTTACATAACCGGGTGTGTAGGGGAGAGGCTCTTCTGTTTTTGCGGACTCTTCTGCAACAAATTTTTCAGGCTGTGCAGTCTGCACGGGTGCAGGGTTCTGAACTTCTGCAACAGCTTCTTCTTTCTTATCTTTTTTAGATTTTCCACCTAAAACCTTAGAAAGAAGTCTAACAAACAACATAATAACAGCAAGAACAGCAAGAACAAGGAGAAAGCCAAGCCCTGATGTTCCGAGAGCATCAGGAAAACTGAACAAAGGAAGAAAAGTCATTTTAAACCCTCCTTAGTCAATAGCCTTGATTTCATAGCTGTATGTTTTAGAAGCCATTTCATCGCGATAATCGAAGAAGTTTTCTGCCTGAGTGGGGAATGCGATGTAAGAAAGAACATCTTCGTCACTCTTTGCTTTTTTACCGATTTCTGCTTTTGCAGCTTCGAATGCAGGTTCAAGTGTATCTGCATATCTACCTTCGATTTCTTTTTCGTCACCGAGAATTTGCTTTTTAACATCCTCGTTAACCTTACCGGGAGCTTTACCATATTCACCCATAAGGTAGGATTTAACCTCTTTTGAAACGTTTTTATAACGTTCGCCTGCAAGAACGTTTGCAGTAGCCTGAACGCCAACCATCTGGCTCATAGGAGTTACGAGGGGTGGATAACCTAAATCTTCACGAACTCTGGGAGTTTCAAGAAGAACTTCGTCAAATTTATCCATTTTGCCCTGCGCAGTAAGCTGAGCAACAAGGTTTGAAAGCATACCACCGGGAACCTGATAGTCAAGTGCTTTTGCGTCAGTTGCAAGAACTGTGGGGTTAAGAAGACCGCTTTCAAGCGCTTTTGCTCTGATGGGTTTGAAGAAATCAGCAATATCTCTGAGAGTTTCGTTATCAAGACCTGTTTCATAACCAAGCTCTGCGAGAGTATAGTTAAGAGTTTCTGTTGCGGGCTGTGAAGTACCACCTGACATTGTTGAGATAGCTGTATCAATAACGTCAACACCTGCTTCAACTGCTTTAAGGCAAGTCATAAAGCCAAGACCTGTTGTGCTGTGAGTGTGAAGAACAAGGGGTACATCAACAGCTTCTTTAAGTGAAGAAACAAGCTTGTGTGCTTCTGCGGGGCTGAGAATACCTGCCATATCTTTAATAGCAATTGTCTGGCAACCGATGCTTACCATATTCTTTGCAAGCTCAACGTAAGAATCAAGAGTGTGGATGGGGCTGATTGTGTAGCAAATAGCACCGGATGCGATAGCACCGTTTTTAACTGCTTCATCAACTGCAACTTCAATATTCTTAACGTCATTGAGAGCATCAAAAATTCTGATAATATCAATTCCGTTTTCAACGCTCTTTTTAACGAACATTCTAACAACGTCATCTGGATAGTGATGATAGCCGAGAAGGTTCTGTCCTCTTAAAAGCATCTGGAGTTTTGTATTGGGACAAGCCTTTTTAATCTTTCTGAGTCTTTCCCATGGATCTTCTTTAAGGTAACGAAGACAAGAGTCAAATGTTGCGCCACCCCAACACTCGAGAGAGTAGTAACCTGCTTTGTCGAGTTTTGAGAGAATAGGCTCGAACTCATTGAACTTCATACGAGTTGCGATAAGTGACTGGTTAGCGTCACGCAACACGGTTTCGGTAAATTGAACCTTTTGCATTTGCGATTTCTCCTTCATTTAATATATTGTATAAGGAAGTTTTTATATCAAGGTAGAAAAAGGAAAATATTCCCTACCAATTTTCCCCACATTAGCATACACTAAATGAAGAAAATTATCAAGTACATTGTTACGATTTTGTCAAAATAAAACTAAAAATCCTTAATATTTTACCATTATATTGTTTTAGTATGCAAAAAGAAACCTCTGCAATTGTAAAAACACAAGGAGCAGAGATTTTGGAATGTTTTTATATACTATTTATATATATAATAGCCTAACGGCAAAATACGTGTCTGCCGATGGTAGTAATAACAGGTCGGGTGCGAATCCATTTGTTAGATGTTTTTGCAGGATTATAATAATATAACGCGCCACCGCTGGGGTCCCATCCGTTTAATGCATCTTGTGCGGCTTTTCGGGATGTGGCATCGGGAGCAACAGACCAGTTGCTATCCCTTACTGCAGAAAATGCGCCTGCCTGATAAACAACACCCGAAACAGTATCGGGAAATGATGATGAATCAACTCGGTTTAATACTACTGCACCCACAGCTACCTGACCTGTATAGCTTTCACCACGAGCTTCTGCAGCAATTACTTTTGCAAGAAGATAAATATCTGAAGAGCTGTATCCACCGGTAGAACCACCTGACGAAGAACCAAGACCAAGATATAAAAGTGTTTTAGGTCCGGCAACACCATCTGCGGTAATGCCAACGGATTGTTGATACCTTTTAACTGCACTTTGAGTTTTTGTTCCATATATACCGTCAACTGTTCCGTTGAAGAAACCGAGAGATTTTAATTTATTCTGAATTCGTCTTACTTCATCACCGCGCGAACCAACTTTAGAAAGAACCTCTTGTGCTTCTGTATTTTCAGTTTGGTTGGTATAAATAAAGCCTATACCATAAATAATAGAAAGGCTCAGAACAATGGCAATAAAACTGCCGTATTTTGAATGTAAAAAGTTTTGAAAATTTAATTCAGTTTTTTTCTTTTTCATATAGCACCTCATATACTTTTTTAGTAGTTTTTTCATTTAAAAACAGAATATTCATTCTTTTTACAAGGTTTTAAACATAAAAATTGTGGTTGTTCAATATGCACAACCACAATATATTGTGATTGGTAAAAAAGTTGAAAAAAATTTAAAAAAATTTGAAAAAAGTGCTTGACAAATGGCACTTGTGGTGATATTATATCAAGGCACTCTTCGAGAGGGGCGAAAACGAACCGCAAAAGTGGTCCGCAGGAGACCTTGAAAAGAGTAGCGAACGAACCTTGAAAATTAAACAACGAGAAAGAAAAGAAACCCTTGAGATTTTTTTGAGCGTAAAAGAAAATTTTGCGACAGTAAAATTCGGGCTTCGAAAGAAGTTTGAGAGAGCGATACGCTAGAGTATCG
>JAZQMA010000013.1:0-25772 GCA_045543035.1 Acutalibacteraceae bacterium
AAAGGGGCTGTAAAAAAAGCGCAGACCGTATAAAACCAGATATAGTAAGGGGTTCTGTAGGTTTAATAAGCCTATAGAACCCCTTAAAGATATAGAAAATCTAAAATTGATGAAAAAAATGTTTTATACTACGAACAAACTTCGCCACTCGACGTACCCTTGCACGCCTTCGGGCAAACAAAATCAAGTCTGAAGCCTTGATTTTGCTCAGTTTGTCCGTTCTGCATCTTTTTTTCCTATCCCCTAATCATAACCACCAGTAAACTGGTGGTTTGCTCTGCCCCTATAAGGGGCGAATGCTGGCTTAGCCCCTCGAAGGGGCACTGAAAGTTTAGCACCGCATTACAATCTCAAGCAGCCGCTCACGAGCGGCTGTTTATTTTTGCTTACTTATTCTTGGCACCCGTAAACGGGTCTGTGTACTCTTTGAGGCTCAGTTGGTCTGCTGCGTAATCCTCTTCTAATTGGTTTCTTATATATTCTGCGATTACCTTTTTATTTCGACCGACCGTATCTACATAGTATCCTCTACACCAAAAAGTTCGTGAACCATACTTATACTTTAAATTTGCATGTCGGTCGAAAATCATCAAACTACTTTTACCCTTGAGATATCCCATAAATTGTGATACACTTATGTGCGGTGGTATACTTACAAGCATATGTATGTGGTCTGCACATGCTTCTGCTTCTATTATTTCCACACCTTTTTGCACACATAGTTTTCTTAATATCTCTCCAATATCTTTTTTGATTTCACCGTATATTGCTTTTCTTCTAAACTTCGGTGCAAATACTATATGATATTGGCATCTGTATTTTGAGTGTGCTGAACTTTTTATTTCATTATCTTTTTTCACTAATTTTTCCTCCTTGTACTTTGTAATGCGGCGGCCAAACCACATTCATTCTACTTGGAGGATTAATTATTTGCAACTACTTCGGCGGCTTTGAGCTCGCCGTTTTTGACTTTGCTAAAGCCTTTTTCTTCCCCCGGTAGAACCGGGGGTTTTTTTCCACCCCTAAAGGGACCAAAAAAAAGAGGACGGAAAATTCCGTCCTCTGAAACAGCGAAAATTAAATTATTTAATTTCAACTTTTGCGCCAGCTTCTTCAAGCTTAGCTTTTGCTGCTTCAGCATCGTCTTTGCTGATAGCTTCTTTAAGAGTTGCGGGAGCGCCATCAACCTTAGCTTTTGCTTCTGCAAGGCCAAGACCTGTAAGCTCACGAACAGCTTTGATAACAGCGATTTTGTTTGCGCCAACTTCTGCAAGAACAACGTCAAACTCTGTTTTCTCTTCAGCTGCAGCTGCTGCTTCTGCGGGAGCTGCTACTGCAACTGCTGCTGCAGCGGATACGCCGAATTCTTCTTCTACAGCATGTACGAGTTCGGAGAGCTCGAGAACTGTAAGTACTTTTAATTCTTCAATAATAGCAGTAATCTTTTCAGATGCCATTTTATTTTCCTCCAATTATTAGCCTTTAGGCTTTAGATTTTAGTTTTAAATTTAACTTACTTAATTAATACAGCAATTATTCAGCTGCTGCTTCTGCTGTGGCTTCGCCACCTTTGTCAACAATAGCCTGAACTGCACGAGCGAACGCAGAAATAGGAGCGTTGAACGCATTGCATACAGTAGCGAGCAATACTTCTCTTGAAGGAAGCTTTGCAAGGCTATCGATTTTTTCAAGAGAGATAACCTCGTTATCAAGGAAACCGCTCTTAACAGTGAAGTCTTTATGAGTGTTAGCAAATTTGCAAAGAATTCTTGCAGCAGCAACGTAATCATCCTTAGATGTTGCGAGAGCTGTTGTACCTGCGAGGCAGTCTGAAAGACCTGCAAGCTCAGTATCTTTAATAGCGAGCTCAATCATTGTGTTCTTTGTAACTGTGTACTCAACACCTGCTTCACGGAGTTCCTTACGGAGAGCTGTGTCATCAGCAACGTTGATACCTTTGTAGTCAACGAGAACACCTGCACATGCACCCTGAAGTCTCTCAGCGATTGCAGCAACTTCTGCTTTTTTAGCTTCTAAGATTTTAGCACTTGGCAAACTAATTCACCTCCGAATAAATTATAAATTGCCAATTTCAAATGCCCTTCCCGCATAGCACGAGAAGGGCATAAAAACTCAATAAAATATCAAGAATTAATGCATTCCTCGGCAGGCGGACGGACCATTAAACAAAATTTGCACCTGCTGTCTTTAGAACAGCACAAGTAATATAACACACCTTTTAAAGTATGTCAAGTATTTTTTAATTATTCTTCTACAGTTGAACCTGTAGCAAGTTTTGCAGCGTTAACACGAACACCGGGGCCCATTGTTGTTGCTACAACGCATGAACGGATGTAAGTACCTTTTGTTGCTGCGGGTTTTGCCTTAATAACAGCATCGAGAAGAGCCATTGCATTTTCTGTGAGCTTTTCGCCACCGAAAGAAGCCTTACCGATGGGGCAGTGAATGATGTTTGTTTTGTCAAGACGGTATTCGATTTTACCTGCTTTTGCTTCTTCAACAGCTTTTGCTGCATCGGGAGTAACAGTACCTGCCTTGGGAGAGGGCATAAGACCTCTGGGACCAAGAACTTTACCGAGACGACCAACAACACCCATCATATCGGGAGTTGCGATACAAACGTCGAAATCCATGAAGCCGCCCTGGATTTTCTCAAGAAGATCCATATCGCCAACGATGTCTGCGCCTGCAGCTTCTGCAGCTTTAGCAGCGTCGCCCTTTGCGAAAACAGCAACACGAACGTTTTTACCTGTACCATTGGGGAGAACAACCGCGCCTCTAACCTGCTGGTCAGCGTGACGGGAGTCAACACCAAGACGAATATGCATTTCAACAGTTTCGTCAAATTTTGCACTTGCAGTTTTTGTTGCAAGCTCGAGAGCTTCTGCTACTTCGTAGAGCTTTGCTTTGTCTACGAGCTTTGCGCTCTCAACATATTTTTTACCATGTTTCATAATTACAATTCCTCCGTAATCAATCAACAACAGTAACGCCCATGCTACGTGCTGTACCTGCAATCATAGAGATAGCAGAATCAATATCAGCAGCATTAAGATCGGGCATTTTCTGCTCTGCGATTTTTCTTACTTGCTCTGCGGTAATTGTTGCAACCTTAGTTTTGTTAGGAACGCCTGAACCGCTTTCGATACCGCAAGCTTTCTTGATAAGAACTGCTGCGGGGGGAGTTTTAGTGATAAATGTGAAAGAACGGTCAGCGTAAACTGTGATTACAACAGGAATAATGAGACCCATATCATTTTTTGTTCTCTCATTGAATTCCTTTGTGAACGCCATAATGTTTACACCATGTTGACCTAAAGCAGGACCAACAGGGGGTGCCGGGGTTGCTTTACCGGCGGGAATTTGCAATTTGATGAAACCTACAACCTTTTGAGCCATTTTTTGCACCTCCAAAATTCGTGGTATGGCGGAATAAGAAGCTCGCCTTATTCCTCCCACACGCAACATAAAAAATTATGTCGCATATAACAGAGTACATTGCCTCTGATTACCAATGTTAATGACTGACTATATTAGTTATTAAATTAGTCAATCGCTTTCTCTACCTGATTGAGCGGAAGCTCAACAGGTGCTTCTTTACCCATAAATGAAACGATAACGCGAACTGTACTGTTAGCAGTGTCGATGCTTTCAACAACACCGGAGTTACCTTCCATAAGACCTTCTGTGATAGTAACAAGGTCACCCTCACTGAACTGGACTTCTGTAACTGTGTTGATGATGTTGTCCTCGCCTTCTGCGGTCTTTTCAACGCCCAATTTCTCAACCTCTTCTTTAGTGAGAGGAACGGGTCTGCCGTCAGGACCAACGAAGCCTGTAACACCTCTTGTGTAACGGATAGCGTGCCATGTTTCATCGGGAACTTTGAGAACGTTTTCTTCGCCCTCTTTATCGCTGTATTCAACTGCAAGCTTAACAACAACATAACCGGGGAAAATCTTGCGCTCTACTTCAACAGTTTTGTCGTTTTTAACTTCAACAACCTTTTCGAGCGGAATATTAACACCGAGGATTTTATCGTGCATCTTGCGGTTTTCAACGATTTTACCGATATTCTCCGCAACCTTATTCTCGTAACCGGAATAGGTGTGGATTATAAACCATCTTGATTCGCCTGACATAGTTTACCTCCGAATTATACTGATTTTAAGTAATGAATCGGATTATTCCTTTTCAGTCGCTTCTTCTGTTGTTTCCTCGTCCTCGTGGTCGTGACCTTCGTGGTCATCTGCATCTTCTTCATCTTCAGCTTTTTCAGTTGTTGTTTCTGTTACTTCAGCCTTTTCAGCGATGTTGCTGAGACCTTTAACAGCACCTGAAACTGCAAAGTCAAGAATCCAGATACCTGCGCCGATAACAAGGATTGCAGCAAGAACAATACCTGTGCTCTTGAGAACCATCTGGCGACCGGGCCAAACAATTTTCTTTGTTTCGCCTCTGAGGTCTTTAAAGAATTTAGCGATTGCTTTGCCGATTTTTACAAAGAAATTGCCAACCTTTTTTGCGGGATTAGTTTTCTTTTCAGCTTTAGAGGTATCTTCTTTTTTGACGGTTTTCTTTTCGTCTGCCATGATGCTACCTCCTTACTTTGTTTCTCTGTGGAGAGTGTGTTTCTTGCAGAATCTGCAGTACTTTTTCATCTCCAACCTGTCGGGGTTGTTTTTCTTTTCCTTCATAGTGTTGTAATTACGCTGTTTACATTCTGTGCAGGAAAGTGTGATTTTAACTCTCATAACGGCACCTCCAATTTTTGATTAGCCTCCCTCTCGCCGATTGAAAAGGGCGAATCCCTTTCCTTACCGAGAGAGCTTTAAAGCGTCAGAATATGCTGTTCAATTTTTATCGCACATCCTAAAATCAGGACGCAAAAAAAGAACCCTCTTTGAGAGGTAAACGGATTATAGCATATATGTATAAATATGTCAACGGTTTTTTGTAAAAAAGTGCAAAATGCAGAGTGCTAAGTGCTAAATGCAGAATGCAAAATGCAGAATGCAGAATTATCGGGTCTGCGACGCAATTATAAGATGCCAGATGTCAGAGATTAGCAAATAGCAAATAGCATTTATCACTTAGCATTTAATTTAGCATTTCACTCTTCACTAAAAAAATTCAACCCCTTGCCTTGCGACAAAGGATTGAATTTTTTTGGAAAGAGAAAATGAAATGTTTAGCAATTAATGTCTATGGCTATTATATACCATACCATTATTGCAACATCTTCACAACTTTATGAACAAATTGTTAATAAACCAAATTTTAATAAATCTATACATTACATAATATTTGTACGCTCTTACCTCTTCACTAAAAAACGCCCCTGCCGAAGCAGGAGCATTTTTTATTTTATTCCATAGGAATTTCTATTGAATTGAATGTTTCCTCGGGAGCTTTTGTTGAAACAACATCAACATCGCTGTAGCATTTCATACCTGTACCTGAGGGAAGGAGTTTACCGATAATAACATTCTCTTTAAGACCGAGAAGCGGGTCAACCTTACCCTTGATAGCTGCATCTGTAAGAACCTTTGTGGTTTCCTGGAAGGATGCTGCTGAAAGGAATGATTCTGTTGCAAGTGATGCTTTTGTGATACCGAGAAGAACAGGAGAAGCTGTTGCAGGAACGAAAGGCATACCTTCTGCTTCGCAACGTGCTTTTGCTTCTGCATTAGCATGGTTAAGCTCACGTTTTTCAATTGAAGTGCCCTGAAGAAGTGTTGTTGAACCCGGGTCTTCAACCTTAACCTTTCTCATCATCTGACGAACGATAACCTCGATATGCTTGTCGTTGATATCAACACCCTGCATACGATATGTCATCTGAACTTCTTTGATAAGGTAGTTGTGAACAGCGTCAACACCAAGAACTGCAAGAACATCATGGGGGTTAACTGCACCTTCTGTAAGATGCTGACCCTGCTTAACGTATGCACCCTCCTGGATTTCCTGACAAAGTCTTGCATCGAAGGGAATAAGATATTTTTTAACATCTTCATCATTAGTAACAACAACATAGTTGCTCTTCTTGATTTCTTCGAATGAAACTTTACCTGAAATTTCACTGAGCATTGCAAGTGTTTTGGGTTTTCTGCCTTCAAAGAGCTCTTCAACACGAGGAAGACCCTGTGTGATGTCGGCCTGAGAAGCAACACCACCGGTATGGAAGGTTCTCATTGTAAGCTGTGTACCGGGTTCACCGATAGACTGAGCAGCGATAATACCAACTGCTTCACCAACTGTAACGGGACCTGCTGTTGCAAGGTTTGAACCATAACACTTGATACATACACCGTGGTCACATTCACAAGTGAGAAGTGAACGGATTTTGATTTTTCTGTCTGCTTCATTGGGACGAGCATTAACCATAGCTGCAATTTTCTTTGCAAGCTCATCATCAATCATTGTGTCTGTATCACAGATGATTTCGCCTGTTGCATCATCACAGAAGTTTTCAAGAAGGTATCTGCCTGTAAGACGTTCGCTTAAGGGTTCGATAATATCATTACCGTCTTTAATATCGTAAACCTCAAGACCATCGCTGCAATGGCAATCTTCCTCACGGATGATAACTTCCTGGGAAACGTCAACAAGACGTCTTGTAAGGTAACCTGAGTCAGCGGTACGAAGCGCTGTATCAGCAAGACCTTTACGAGCACCACGGGAAGAAATGAAGTATTCGATGATATTCAAGCCTTCACGGTAGTTAGCTCTGATGGGAATTTCGATAGTTTTACCTGCAGTATTGGCAATAAGACCACGCATACCTGCCAACTGACGGAGCTGTGAGTCAGAACCACGGGCACCGGAGTCAAGCATCATAAAGATGGGGTTATAGGGGTCCATTGCGTTACGAAGCTCTGCAGAAACGTTCTTTGTACAGATTTCCCAAGCTTTGATTTTGCTACGTGAACGATCCTGTTCACTGAGAAGACCCATCTGGTAATCTTCTTCAATAGTATCAATAAGAGCTTCGGTTTCTGCAAGGAACTGTTTCTTCTTTTCGGGAATTGTTGCGTCGCAAACAGCAACTGTGATACCGCTTCGTGTTGAGTAGTTATAACCCTGTTTCTTAATGTTATCAAGAACAACTGAAGACTTTGCAGTACCATGAACTCTGATACAACGTTCAATAATCTTACCGAGAACTTTCTTATTAACAAGCTCATTGATTTCGAGCTTGAACATATTTTCGGGTTTGCTTCTGTCAACAAATCCGAGATCCTGAGGAACGGGAGCGTTGAAGATAACCTTACCGAGAGTACACTCGAGAAGTTCTGTATAAACTTTGCCGTCAACCTCTTTTGTCATACGGATTCTGATGGGTGCATGAAGGCTTAAATCACCTTCATCATAAGCCATCATAGCCTCATCAACATTTCTGAATACCTTGCCGTTACCCTTTGCTTCGGGTTTAACAAGTGTAAGGTAGTAAGAACCGAGAATCATATCCTGTGTGGGAACAACAACGGGCTTACCATCAGAAGGTTTAAGGAGGTTGTTTGCAGCAAGCATAAGGAATCTTGCTTCAGACTGAGCTTCTGCAGAAAGAGGTACGTGAACAGCCATCTGGTCACCGTCGAAGTCGGCGTTGAAAGCTGTACATACAAGAGGATGAAGCTTAATAGCTCTACCTTCAACAAGTACGGGCTCGAAAGCCTGAATACCAAGTCTGTGAAGAGTAGGAGCACGGTTGAGCATTACGGGGTGGTCTTTAATAACAACTTCGAGAGCATCCCAAACTTCAACGCTTGCTCTTTCAACCATTTTTCTTGCAGATTTAATATTGTTTGCTTTACCAAGTTCGCAAAGGCGTTTCATAACAAAGGGCTTGAAAAGCTCAATTGCCATTTCCTTGGGAAGACCGCACTGATAGAGCTTAAGCTCAGGACCAACAACGATAACGGAACGACCTGAATAGTCAACACGTTTACCGAGAAGGTTCTGACGGAAACGACCCTGCTTACCTTTAAGCATATCGGAAAGTGATTTAAGTGCGCGGTTGTTAGGACCTGTAACAGGTCTGCCGCGGCGACCATTATCAATAAGAGCGTCAACGGCTTCCTGAAGCATTCTCTTTTCGTTGTTAACGATAATGCCGGGAGCACCAAGCTCGAGAAGCTTCTGAAGACGGTTGTTTCTGTTAATAACTCTTCTGTAAAGGTCATTAAGGTCAGAAGTTGCGAAACGTCCACCGTCAAGCTGAACCATAGGACGAATGTCCGGAGGTATAACGGGGATAACGTCGAGAATCATCCATTCAGGGCGGTTGCCTGAATTTCTGAATGCTTCTGCAACTTCAAGTCTTTTGAGAATACGGATTTTCTTCTGACCCGCAGCAGTTTCAAGCTCTTTGTGGAGTTCTTCGCAAAGAACATCAACATCAATTTCGGAGAGAAGCTCTTTAATAGCTTCTGCACCCATTGCAGCTCTGAAAGAGTCGCGGTCATATCTTTCAACCATTTCCTCGTAATCTTTTTCGCTGAGAATCTGTTTTTTCTCAAGAGGAGTATCACCGGGGTCTACAACGATGTACTTTGCGAAATAGAGAACCTTTTCAAGGTCACGGTGTGAAATATCAAGCATAAGTCCCATTCTTGAGGGTGTGCCCTTAAAATACCAGATATGTGATACAGGAGCAGCAAGCTCAATGTGACCCATACGTTCACGTCTTACTTTAGCTTTGGTGATTTCAACACCGCAGCGTTCGCAGACTTTGCCTTTAAAACGAATTTTCTTATATTTTCCGCAATGACATTCCCAGTCCTTTGTAGGTCCGAAAATTTTCTCACAGAAAAGACCTTCTTTCTCGGGTTTGAGAGTACGGTAGTTAATGGTTTCAGGCTTTTTAACCTCACCATAAGACCATTCTCTTACAAGGTCCGGAGAAGCGAGTCCAATTTTTATCGATTCAAAATCAATGTTGTTATCTTCAACAGGTACGTTAACTGAATCGTATGCCATATATGATTAACCCTTCTTCCTATTCAATGATGTAAGTCGTTTGTTCATTAAAATCCTTCGTCATCTGCGAGATCGTCACCGAAATCAGCACCGAAATCATCGCTGAAATCATCTTCGAAATCTGCGCTGACACTTTCTTCATAGAACAAATCGTCTTTTGATTCTTCATCTGTTACAGACCAACCCGCTGCATCTTCAGTGTCATTAACATTGGAGAATGCTTCGTCATAATCGGAATTATCAACAACAGGAAGAACAACTTCATCATCGAAGTTCTGTCTGAGGTCGATTTCATTATTCTCTTTATCAAGAACGCGAACGTCAAGACCGAGAGACTGAAGTTCTTTAATAAGAACCTTGAATGATTCGGGAACGCCGGGCTTGGGAATGTTATAACCCTTAACGATAGATTCGTAGGTTTTAACTCTACCAACAACGTCGTCTGATTTAACTGTAAGAATCTCTTGAAGAGTATAAGCTGCGCCGTAAGCTTCAAGTGCCCAAACTTCCATTTCACCGAAACGCTGACCACCGAACTGAGCTTTACCACCAAGAGGCTGCTGAGTAACAAGTGAGTAAGGACCTGTAGAACGTGCGTGAATCTTATCATCAACAAGATGATGGAGTTTAAGGTAATACATTATGCCGACTGTAACAGGGTTATCGAACTTTCTGCCTGTACGGCCGTCTGTAAGCCATGTTTTACCGTCTGTTGAAAGGTTTGCTTCTGCAAGCATATCGCGGATGTCACTTTCGTGAGCACCATCGAAAACAGGTGTCATAACCTTGTAGCCGAGAGCTCTTGCAGCATAACCTAAGTGAACTTCAAGAACCTGACCGATGTTCATACGAGAAGGAACACCGAGGGGGTTAAGAACGATGTCAAGAGGAGTACCATCGGGAAGGAAGGGCATATCTTCCTGAGGAAGAATTCTTGAAACAACACCCTTGTTACCATGACGACCCGCCATCTTGTCACCAACGCTGATTTTACGCTTCTGAGCAATGTAGCAGCGAACTACTTTATTAACACCGGGATTAAGCTCATCGCTGTTCTGTCTTGTAAATACTTCAACCTGAACAACAACACCGTATTCACCGTGAGGCACACGAAGAGATGAATCTCTTACTTCTCTTGCCTTTTCACCGAAGATAGCACGGAGAAGTCTTTCTTCAGGAGTGCATTCTGTTTCACCCTTGGGAGTAACCTTACCAACAAGGATGTCACCTGAATGAACCTCTGCACCGATACGGATAATACCGTTTTCATCAAGGTTTGCAAGAGCATCTTCACCAACGTTGGGAATATCTCTTGTAATCTCTTCCGGTCCGAGCTTTGTATCTCTTGCTTCAACTTCATGTTCTTCAATGTGAACTGAAGTGTAAACATCTTCACGAACCATCTTTTCGTTAAGAAGAACCGCGTCTTCGTAGTTATAACCTTCCCAGGTCATGAAACCAACAAGAGCGTTTTTACCAAGGGAAATTTCACCCTGTGAGGTTGCGGGACCGTCTGCAATAACTGTACCCTCTTCAACTCTTTCGCCGATTTCAACAACGGGACGCTGGTTGATACAAGTACCCTGGTTGGAACGCATAAACTTAATAAGCTCGTAAACGTCTGTTTCGCCGTTATCAGCGATAACCTCAACCTTCTTAGCACTAACTTTGTTTACAATACCACCGCGTTTAGCAAGAACAACAACGCCACTGTCAACAGCTGCTTTGTATTCCATACCTGTACCAACGATGGGAGATTCTGTTTTAAGAAGCGGAACTGCCTGACGCTGCATGTTTGAACCCATAAGTGCACGGTTTGCGTCGTCGTTCTCAAGGAAAGGAATCATTGAGGTAGCAACTGAAACAACCATTTTGGGAGAAACATCCATATAGTCAGCGTATGAGGGAGCAACTTCGCGGAACTCGTCGCGGTAACGAACTGTTACACGGTCATTCATAAAGAAGTTGTTCTCATCAAGAGGCTCGTTAGCCTGAGCAACGCAGTAGTTATCTTCTACGTCTGCTGTCATATACTCAACTTCATCAAGAACCTTACCTGTTTTCTTATCGATTTTGCGGAAAGGTGCTTCAATGAAGCCGTATTTGTTAATTCTTGCAAATGTTGCAAGGTAAGAAATAAGACCGATGTTAGGACCTTCAGGAGTTTCAATGGGACACATTCTGCCGTAGTGGCTGTAGTGAACGTCACGAACCTCAAAACCTGCTCTGTCTCGTGAAAGACCGCCGGGACCGAGGGCAGAAAGACGTCTCTTGTGAGTAAGCTCAGCAAGGGGGTTTGTCTGGTCCATAAACTGTGAAAGGGGCGAAGAACCAAAGAATTCTTTAATTGCCGCCATAACAGGTCTGATATTGATAAGAGCAGCGGGAGTTGCCTTTTCGGGCTCCTGAGCCTGAAGGCTCATTCTCTCACGAACAACTCTTTCCATTCTTGTGAAACCAATTCTGAACTGGTTCTGAAGAAGTTCACCAACGGAACGGATACGTCTGTTACCGAGGTGGTCAATGTCATCAACATTACCAAGCTCGTTACCGAGACAGTTGAGATAGTTGATTGATGCAAAAATATCATCAATAATAATGTGTTTGGGAATAAGGTCATCGCAACGAAGCTTCATTGTTTCGAGGAGAGCTTCCTTATCGTCACCGCATTCGTCAATAATTTCTTTAAGAACTGTGAAACGAACCAATTCATTGATTGCAATTTCTTCAAGTTCTTCTCTTGTAACGCAGTCAACAAAATCAAGAGGGTCAACCATGTTGTTGGAGATAACCTTAACGCGTTTACCTTCAACATCAAGAACAACCTCTTTAACACCTGAACGGTTAATTGCTTCTGCTGTTTCTGCGGTGATTTTCTCACCTGCAGTTATAAGCAATTCACCTGTAAAGGGGCTGAAAACATCATCAGCCGCAACACCGCCTGCAATACGGTCTGTAAGGGCGAGTTTCTTATTATATTTGTATCTGCCGACTCTTGAAATATCGTATCTGTGGGGGTCAAAGAAAAGGTTATTGACATGTGTTTCCGCAGATTCAAGCGTTGGCGGTTCACCGGGACGAAGCTTTCTGTAAACCTCGAGCAATGCCTCTTCTGTGTTTTTGGTAGTATCTTTCTCAAGAGTTGCTTCGATTCTGTCATCGTCGCCGAAGAATTCACGAATATCGTTATTTGAAGAAAGACCTAGAGCACGAATGAAAGTTGTGATGGGTAACTTTCTGTTTTTATCAATTCTTACATTGAAAATATCGTTCTGGTCAGTTTCGTATTCAAGCCATGCACCTCTGTTAGGAATAACAGTAGATGTGAAAAGCTTTTTACCGTTCTTATCATAGGTGAAACCATAGTAAACACCGGGAGAACGAACAAGCTGGGAAATAATAACACGTTCAGCACCATTGATAACAAAAGTACCGCTGTCGGTCATTATGGGGAAATCGCCCATGAAAACTTCGTTTTCTTTGATTTCTCCTGTTTCCTTGTTATAAAGACGCACTAATACACGAAGGGGCGCAGAATAAGTTGCATCTCTTTCCTTGCACTCCTGAACAGTGTATTTAGGCTTCTCGTCCATACGATAATCAATAAACGTAAGGACAAGGTTACCCGAGTAATCCGTAATTTCATCAATATCACGGAAAACCTCTCTAAGCCCTACATCGAGAAACCACTTGTATGAGTTTTTCTGTACTTCAATGAGGTTGGGCATCTGCATAACTTCATTGATTCCGGCGAAACTCATTCGAGTGTTCTTTCCGAGCTTTACGGGTTTTACATTCGCCATAAGACACATCACTCCGTTCTATTTTAAATTCTCTTTTTACCGAGGCAAATCGGCTAAAAAAAGAAATAATTAACTGTCAGATTTTGGAACATTCTGTAGTAAAAAAAGATACGTCAAAACGCACTAATTCATAATATTCCACTTTATAGGAGTTTACATTATAACTCAATGCTTTTCAATTGTCAAGAAGAAAATAAAAAAATTTCAGAAGACAACGGATTTACGAATTAAATCCGTTGTCTTCTGTTACTAATTTCTTTTTAACTTTTTTCATTACAACTATATATGCAGGGATTAAGAACAGGTCCGCCGTTGCCCAGGCAACCGGGTTTGCAACGCAAACTGCATCATAGCCCAACCTATTAACAAAGCCGAAGCCCATACCTGCTCTTGCAACAAGCTCGAAAACACCTGTTGTCATAGCAGTCATACTGTAGCCCACTCCCTGAATTGCATTTCTCAAAACAAAAAGAACTGCAAGAATGGGGTAAAAATAACTACCCATATCTATATATTGCTGTGCAAGAGCAATAACCTCAGTTTCACCTTTGTCAATAAATACAAGAGAAATATACGGACCGAAAAATCTTGCAACAACAAAACCAATTGCGGAATAAACAAAAGCAACCACAATTGCTCTTTTTACACCTTTTGTTATTCTGTCATACTTTCTTGCACCCAGATTCTGTCCGCAATAGGTTGCCATTGTAATACCGATTGTTTCCGCAGGGAGCACAATCATAAGCTGAGTTTTACCGCCTATTGTGAATGCCGCAATAATATCAGCACCCAAGCTATTAATACAAGAGGAAAGCATAACCGAGCCTATTGCGGTTATTGAAAACTGCAAAGCAAGGGGAAGTCCGTTGCGAAGAAGCTCTTTAACATACTTAAAATCAAGCCCTCTTGTTTCTTTTGTTATATGCAAAATGCTGAAACTGCGTTTAACATATATAAGGCAAAGCACACCCGAAACAAATTGAGAAACAACCGTTGCAATTGCAGCACCGCGTACGCCCATATTGAAAACAATAATCAATAAAAGGTCAAGACCTATATTCAAAAATGAAGAGAACAAAAGGAAATAAAGCGGTGTTTTGCTGTCCCCTAATGCACGAACTATACTCGCCAACAAGTTATAGAACATTGTTGCGCCGATACCTGCAAAGATAATTATAATGTAATTATAAGCATCGTTATAAATTTCTGCAGGTGTGTTGAGAAGCTTTAACAAGGGGTGCGTCATACACACTGCAAAGGTTGTAAAGATAATACCTACAACAATTGATGTATAAATAATGTTTGCCACATATTTTTTCAAGCCTTTAATATCTTGCGCTCCAAACCTTTGAGCAATGGGAATCGCAAAACCGGAGCAAAGACCGATAATCGACCCAACTATCAAAAAGTTCAGAGAACCTACAGAACCTACCGCAGAAAGCGCATCCTTACCAACAAACTGCCCCACTATAATGGTATCAGCCATATTATAGAACTGTTGGAAAAGGTTCCCCACCATCAACGGCAAGCAGAATTTTAATATATTTTTCGTGGGGCTACCCACAGTCATATCCTTTACTTTAGCCATACCTACTCCAAAATTACGAATTACAAATTAGAAATTAGAAATTACGGGGCAAAGCCAATTACAATAGCGTCGCAGACCCTTAATTTCTCATTTATAATTTTTCATTTCTCATTTATAACATCATACGCCATATCGGGTGCATCGCTCATAATGCAGTCTGCACCGATTGAATTGAGATATTCAACCTCGTCCGCATCGTTAATTGTCCAATACTGAACGGCGATGTTATATCTATGAGCATAGTTTATAACTCTTGGTGTGTTCAAATATATAATTGCACGTTCAGAGGGAATCTGCAAAGCCTCATATTTAAAGAAGCTTTCATCAACATCAATTCCATAACCGCAAAGAACATAGAAAACAATAGTTTCAATAATACTTGCCGAACGGAGCATATCAGGATAGTTCTCATCTGCATAAGCGGTAACATCAGGATTAAATGTTCCGAAAACAACATCTTCTAAAAGGTCTTTTTCCTTAAGAATTCTGTAAAGCTCATCGCAAGCCTTTTTGCCGTTTTCACCCGAATCCTTAATTTCAATTATATACTGAAAACCGCCGTTACTTTCAAGGTAATCAAGAACATCCTCAAGAAGCACTGCACGAAGCTCATCGGGAATATCATCCCCTCTCAAACCACGATAAGGGTATTCGCCCTCTGCATTTTCAAAATTCTCACCGAAATTCAGTTCACGAAGCTCATCATAGGTCTTTTCTGAAGGCTTAATACCCTCTTTACCGAAATGCTCTGCAGAGTTTGTTGTTCTGTCAAGAGTGCTGTCGTGAAGAAGAATAAGCATACCGTCTTTTGTTATATGTAAATCGAATTCATATATATCAACATTGAAATCTTCAGTTTCAATACAATATTGAAATGCTGCCATTGTATTTTCAGGAGCAATATCCTTACCCGAACGGTGAGCAGAAACAAGCGCCTTTTCTTCTGTTATGTAAGGATTGGTAATCTTAGCTTTATCAGGAGCTTTACCAGCTGAAACTTTACCTATCACAGACGGTATAACTATAATAACAACTGCCAAGGCAAGAACAGCAGAAATTATTTTCCCGAATGTTTTGATAATTCTTTTAACAAGACTTTTCTTTTTATTCTTTCTTTTCAAAAGAAGCACCTCTTTCCAAAATAATAAAACAACAATAAAATTTATCACAGCACTCCCCTTTTGTCAACCGAAATATAATTAAGTTTAAAAATAATTCAAATCCGGAAAACTTGAAATGCTTATATATAATATGGTATAATAAAAGCATATTAAACGAGTTGGTGATTTTATGAAAAAGAAAACCTCTGTAAGAACAAAATTCATCCGCACTGCAACAAAAGCAGCAATGCCCGCCTTGCAGGTGCTTTGCGCTCCGCCAAAATTGGAGCATATAAAAAGAGCTTTGTTTATCCAACCTCACCCCGATGATAATCAGATTGGTGCTGGCGGTACAATTGCATACCTTGTCAGCAAAGGTATTGAGGTTTATGAACTGACAGTTCTTGATGACCGTTACACAGACCTTTCATATTCAGGCGAAGGTTACACTGTACGCCAGAAGGAAGCACTTGCCGCACAAGAAAAGCTGGGTATGAAAAACGCAGGTTTTTTAGGCTTTGGCGACAGAACAAGAGCCACTTCAAGAGAAATTGCCGATAAAATAACACCTATAATAAGAGAAATCAAACCCGATGCAATTTTCACCGTTGACCCCAACCTTGCAAGTGAATGTCACGAGGACCATATAAAAGTTGGTAATGCAGTTAAATTCGCATTTATGGATGCAGGCTTTGATTTTGTACCCGATTTCGTTGACGGCAAACCACATACAGATACCCACGGAGTTTTCACAATCGGTTTTTACTACACCGATACCCCCAACACAATTGTTGATATAAGCGATTTTGAAGATTTAAAATTCGAAGCAATCAACTGCCACGAATCCCAAAAGGATTTGGCTCTTAATGCGGCACTTCGTATTCAAGACCAGTATTTCGCCCAAGGTACAGATTTCAAAGCAGCAGAAGTGTTAAGATTACAGAATAAATTGCATTCACATTGCTTCAATCTTCCTATAGAATAAAAAGAATCCACGAAGATTATTTCGTGGTTTTTTTATATACAAAAAATCGAGAAAATTCTTTATTTTTGATGAAGAAGGCTTTTTATTGAGCGAAGGCGTATGCGATACGCCGAGTGAGATAAAATGACTAACCCCCGACCGATTGGGTCGGGGGTGTTCTGCGCAAAAAGCAAGGATTTTACTTATTTCGCAACGATATTAATAATCTTTCCGAGAACGTAAATTTCTTTAATGATATTCTTACCATCAAGGAATTCCTGAACTTTCGGGTCTTCCTTTGCTGCTGCAATAGCTTCTTCAGCTGTTGCATCCTTTGCAATTGTGATTGTTGCACGGAGCTTACCGCAAATCTGAACGGGAACTTCAATTGTTGAGTCAACAGTTTTTGCTTCATCAAATGTGGGCCATTCTGCAACTGCAAGTAAGCCTTCGCCGCCGAGCTGTTCCCATACCTCTTCTGCAACGTGAGGTGCAAATGGGTCAAGGAGCTTAACGAATGTTTTAAGTTCGCCCTTTGTAATTGAGCCAACCTCATAAATCTCGTTAAGAAGAGCCATCATAGCAGCAATAGCGGTATTGAATTTCATATTTTCAATATCTTCGGAAACTTTCTTGATTGTTTTATGGAAAGAAACTTCAAGCTCTTTTGAATATTCTTCCCCATCCTTAACAATTTCAAGAAGATTCCATACTCTGTCAACAAAACGCTTACAGCCCTTAACACTGCTTTCGCTCCAGGGTGCAGCCTTTTCATAGTCGCCCATAAAGAGAACGTAAGTACGAAGAACGTCTGCACCGAGTGCATCAACAACCTCGTTGGGGTCAACAACATTGCCCTTGGATTTACTCATCTTTTCACCGTCAGGACCAAGAATAAGACCCTGAGCAGTTCTCTTTGCATAAGGCTCATCGAAGGGAACTTCGCCTAAATCATAAAGGAATTTATGCCAGAAACGAGAGTAGATAAGGTGACGTGTAACGTGCTCCATACCGCCGTTGTACCAGTCGATCGGTCCCCAATATTTGAGTTTTTCTTTATCTGCAAAAGCTTCTGTATTGTGGGGGTCAATGTATCTTAAGAAATACCAGGAAGAGCCTGCCCACTGAGGCATTGTGTCTGTTTCACGTTTTGCAGGTGCACCGCATTTGGGGCAAATGCAGTTAACGTAGCTGTCAATTTTTGCAAGAGGGCTTTCACCGTCTGAACCTGGCTGGAAGTTATCAACCTCGGGAAGTCTTAAGGGAAGCTCTTCATAAGGAACGGGAACAATTCCGCATTTTTCACAATGAACAATCGGAATGGGTTCGCCCCAATATCTCTGGCGGTTGAATGCCCAGTCCTTCATTTTGTACTGAACACCTTTTTCGCCAATACCCTTTTCGCTGAGGAACTCTGCCATTTTTTCAATAGAGTCCACTTTCTTTGTCATACCATTAAGGAAACCGGAGTTAACCATTTCGCCGTCGCCTGTGTAAGCTTCAACGGAAATGTCGCCACCCTTGATAACCTCAATAATATCAATACCGAATTTCTTTGCAAATTCATAGTCACGCTGGTCGTGAGCAGGCACAGCCATAATAGCACCTGTACCGTAACCCATCATTACATAGTCAGATATGTAGATAGGAATATTTTTTCCGTTAATGGGGTTAATTGCTTCAAGGCCCTCGATTCTTACACCGGTTTTCTCTTTAACAAGCTGAGTTCTTTCAAACTCTGTCTTTTTAGCACATTCTGCTCTGTAAGCCTCAATATCCGCCATATTGGAAATTTTTTCTGCATATTTGTCAATAAGAGGATGCTCGGGAGCCATAACCATAAAGGTTACACCGAAAAGAGTATCGGGACGGGTTGTATAAATCTTCATTTTTTCATCAGTACCGTCAATTTCAAAGTTAACGAAAGCACCTGTTGATTTACCAATCCAGTTAACCTGCTGAAGCTTGATGTTGGGAAGATAATCAACCTTATCAAGACCTTCGAGAAGCTTATCAGCATATTCTGTTATACGAAGATACCAAACGTCCTTGGATTTCTGAACAATGTCGCTATGGCAAATGTCACATTTACCGCCCTGAGAATCTTCATTTGAAAGAACAACCTTACAGGAAGGACAATAGTTAACAAGAGTTTTGTCACGGAAAACAAGACCCTTTTCAAACATTTTAAGGAAAATCCACTGTGTCCATTTATAGTAGCTCTCTTCAGTTGTGTCAACAACTCTGTTCCAATCAAAAGAGAAGCCAACCTTTTTAAGCTGTGAAGAGAATTTTTCGATATTCATATCTGTAACCTTACGGGGATGAATACCAGTTTTAATAGCATAGTTCTCGGTAGGAAGACCATAAGCATCAAAGCCTATGGGGAAAAGAACATTATAGCCCTGCATTCTTCTCTTTCTTGAAATTACTTCAAGACCTGAATATGCTTTAATGTGACCAACGTGCATACCTGCACCGCTGGGGTAAGGGAATTCAACAAGACCATAGAATTTAGGCTTGTCGGAATTATCTTGTGCGTGGAAAACACCTTCGTCTTCCCACTTTTTCTGCCATTTCTGTTCAACGGCGGAAAAATCGTATTTCATAAAATCCTATCCTTTCTGTATGTAAAACTGAGATTTACTTTCTCAGCTATAATTTACCATTTTGTTTTAGTCGCCAGATGCCAGATGCCAGATGCCAGTGTTGGGTGCTGCGCACGGCGATTATATATGGCGCATTTTTGCGCCCCTACACTTTGCACTTTGCGCTTTGAATTTTGCACTTTTACAATCGGCTTTGCCCCGACGTTCCTCACTCCTAACTTTTTTATCAATTCAAAAATTGATTAACATCAATTTTTGAAGCATCTTCCCAGAGTCTTTCAAGATTATAATAGTTTCTTGCTTCTTCAAGGAAAATGTGAACAACAACACCTCTGTACTCAAGAAGCACCCAACCTGTTGCTCTGCCTTCAATATGGTCTGCTTTGATACCTGATTCTTCAAGCTGATATTCAACCTCATCAGCAAGTGAGCGAACGTGAGTGTTTGAGTTTGCGGTGCAAATTACAAAGTAATCTGCAACAATTGTAAGCTCTTCAATTTTAATAACCTGAATATCGTTACCCTTTTTATCATCAAGAGCTTTTACGATTTTCTTAACAATATCAAGACTCATTGATTTATCTCCTGTTTTTGTTTTAAAATATTCATCATAGCATCGTTGTAGGCGTCAATCGTATCGGGATGAACAAACCTTTCACCTCTGTCTATGAGGTCTTTTATTGTAAAGCCAAGTCCCTCAACAATTGCTTCATCAAGTGACTTCACTGCTTTATCTCTCATTATTTCAACGCCGTCATAATCTCTTTCTGCGCTGATAAAATCTGCAATAAACACAATTTTTTCAAGAAGGCTCATATTTTTTCTTCCTGTTGTGTGATAGCGAACGGCATTGATTATATCTTCATTTTCAATTCCGAATTCTTTTCTTATATATATGCTGCCGCACATAGCGTGGTAAAGCTTTGCGGTGCTTATTTCGATTTCCGTAAGCTCTGCACCGTTCTCCAGCATATATGATAACTGCAGTCCTGCAGGGGTATCCTTGCAACAATCGTGAATAAGACCTGCGGTATAAGCAATATCTTCATCATAGCCGTAAAGCTTTGCAAGCTCCTTTGAAGACTCTGCCACATTAAGAGAATGAATAAATCTCTTTTCTGTCAATTTTTCTTTTAAAATTTCAATATATTCCGCATCTCTGTTCATTGATACAACCCCTTTGCCGCTATATAGTTGTAAACCTCTTCCGAAAGACCTTTGTTCACACCATCTTTCAAAGAAGAACGTATTTCAGTTGAACTTATTTCAAAGGGCACACTTTCGCAGACTATAACTCTTTCTTCTGCATTGAGAACATTTTTCACGAAGTCTTTCATATTTTGAAGTTCTTCGAGCTTTTCAGTTCTGCAAGCGCAAACAATGGTTGCAAGACGGAGAATCTCCTGATGACAGTACCATTTATCGAAGGATAAAAGCATATCATCCCCCATAAACAGAAACAGCTCTGCATCGGGGTTTTCTTCTTTAATCTGTGTAAGAGTATCAACGGTGTAGCTTTTACCGCCCCTTCTGATTTCAATATCACTTATATGGAACATACTCTCTATGAAAAAGAGTTTACACATATTCAGCCTGTCCTCCGCCGTAGCAGAGCTTGAATTTTTAAAGGGCGATAAAGCGGTCGGTATTATTATAACCTTTTCGGCACCGCATACACTTGCGAGATTTTCTGCTAAAAGCTTATGACCTTTATGTGGCGGGTCAAAGGAACCGCCGTATATTGCAATTTTTTTCATAAATCAATATAAAGTTACGGACTGCAATTCGAGATTGCCTCTGTAAGATTTGATTTTTATTTTAACTCTTGTAACCTCTTCGGGAGTTATTTTAACAATTCTCTTGTAGCCAACAACTCCGCCCTTGGCAACTCTCTTGAATTTGCCGTTGCCGTTGTCTATGTAAACCTCATATTCCTCAATATGCTGACCATTGATGATATTTTCCATTATCTCAACCTTGTCAAACATATCTTTCTGAGAAAGTGTTATTGTGATTTCAGGCTCTTTATCATTAGGAGCAGGACGCCAGATTTTGCTTTCGTCCGCATCAAGAAGATTTGAACCATCATATTCGGGAGAAAGAGAAGAACTTACCTGAACAGTACCAATCTGAGAAACCTTGTAGTTAAACATTCTCTTAAGGTCATAGCCGAATGCTTTTAAAATCTGTGTGTCCATTTCAGCAAACTTACCGTTTTTCATTGGCGGAACACCAAGCATCCAGGCGCAGTTAGCACCAACAGTATTAAGATAAAGCTTATGAAGTCTGTCTTTAGTTTTAGCAGTATATTCGTCATCCTTATGGTAATACCATCTGTCACGGATTGACATACTCACTTCACAAGGATACCAGATGAATTTCTCTTCTTTCTTGATAGCCTTGCGCGAACCTAAATCCAGCTCGTATTTTTCTTCCTTCTGACGTTTTTTCTGAGGCTTCTTACTTTTTTCAATAGCGTTATAAATGCTGTATTTTTCAGGAACAACGCTCCATTCATTTTCACGTATTACGCCCCATTCGTTACCATACCAACGAACATCGGGACCAACGAGAGCAATAACTGCATCGGGTTGGCATTCTCTTACTATTTCGTAATAGCCTTCCCAATCATATTCCTGAATATTACCGTTTTTATCAGGCTCTGACGCGCCATCAAAGCGAACATAGAAAATGTCTCCGTATTTTGTGAGAACCTCTCTTAAAAGAGATTTAAAAAATCTGTCATAAGGCTCGCCACTACCATAAAGAGGGCAGTTTCTGTCAAGGGGTGAAATTGCAATACCGAATTTCAAGCCCTGTTCCTTGCATTCTTTACTTAAAAGCTCAACAATGTCGCGATTTTCCACATCCCATTCTGTTGCACTTTCAACAGAATAAGCGGTATATTCCGAACACCAGAGACAAAAACCATCGTGATGCTTAACATTGAGAACCATTCCCTTAAAACCTGCATCCTTAAAAAACTGAACCCATTCCTGAGCATCAAATTCTTCAGGGTTAAAGTTTACGGGGTTAACTCCGCCATCGGTCCATTCTCTGTTTAAAACTGTGGCAAGACCAAAGTTTATAAAACCGTAAAACTCTGTTTTCTGCCAGTTAAGTTGTCTTTCGGAGGGCTTTACCTCCGCCGCAATTTCATATGGTTTCATTACGTAATCCTTTAATTTCTAATTTCTGTATTTTATTTTCCGGGGTCGCAGTTTGTTGCAACAATGTCAACACCAAGACCGCAAATATTTTCAATAACCACGTCACCGATTTTAACGGGAGCTTTAATAACTGCTTTGTTGATTTCTTCCATACAGTCAAACATTCTGCCCTTTGGAACAGGACCCGCAGATTTAACAGGAACAACGGGATGAACGCCACCCTCAACCTTAACGCTTGTTGTAAGGCTTCTCATAGGGTTAGTGATTTCAGTTCTTGCGTAACTATCACCGCGCTTGCAGGTGTTACCGCTTACGGAAACAACTTCACCGTTTTCGATTTCAACTTCAATAGGGCAACCTAAAGGACAAGAAACACAAATAAGACTTTTTTTCATTTTACCTTGTCCTCCTTACTCTTCAACTCTGACAACGATTTCGCTGTCTTTATTCATATCTTTTAACATATCTGTTGTAATAACAACATTTTCCATTTCACCGGGAGCAAGCTTAACCTTCTTCTTTGATGAAAGGATTTTGCCGTCACATTCAACAACAACCTTTGCACCCTTGTATACCTGACCAACTCGGAAATAAAGCTTAAGATTTTCTTTACCTTCAATATTAACTCTCTGGGGAACGATATAACGAACACCGTTGATACCCTTTGTGTTAATAAATGTACCGCCTTTTTTCTTGCCGAAAATGTAGTCTGCCGCGCCTTTACCTGCAATCTGGCTTTCTTCGGTAACATAGTCAACAAGGTCGTGAACCTGAAGAACATTACCGCAAGCAAAAATACCGGGGTGAAGAGTTTCTCTGTATTCGTCAACAACAGGACCGCTTGTTACTCTGTCAAGCTCTACGCCAACATCCTTTGAAAGCTCGTTCTCGGGAATAAGACCAACGGAAAGAAGAAGAGTATCGCATTCAATATATTCTTCTGTACCGGGAATGGGTTGAAGCTTTTCATCAACCTGAGCGATTGTAACGCCTTCAAGCCTTTCTTTACCGTGAGTTTTAACAACAGTACAGCTTAAACGGAGCGGAATACCGAAATCGTCAAGGCATTGAACGATATTTCTTGTAAGACCGCCCGAATAAGGCATTAGCTCGCAAACGACCTTAACCTCTGCGCCCTCAAGGGTCATTCTTCTTGCCATAATAAGACCGATGTCACCTGAACCAAGAATAACAACCTTTTTACCGGGCATATAGCCGTCGATATTAACATATTTCTGTGCAGTGCCTGCAGTCATAATACCTGCGGGTCTTGAGCCTGCAATTGAAAGAGCTCCGCGAGGTCTTTCACGGCAACCCATAGCAAGAACAACTGCAATTGCCTTAAACTGCATAAGACCTTCATTATTATTTACCGCAGTAACAACATTATCATCGGAAATGTTGAGAACCATTGTATCTGTGAAAACATCAATATCGGTTTTCTCAACCTGCTCAATAAATCTCCCTGCATATTCAGGTCCTGAAAGCTCTTCACCGAAATAATGAAGACCGAAGCCTGTGTGAATACACTGTTCAAGAATACCACCGAGAGTTTCAGCTCTTTCAAGAATTACTATTTTTTCTACGCCCTCTTCTTTTGCTTTGAGAGCAGCAGCCATACCGGCAGGGCCGCCGCCGACTACTACTAAATCATAATTCAACATTCTGCCCTACCTCCTCACTTTGTTTTATGGTACATAATTTTCGACTGACCGCCGAATTTTGTAATTTCATTCATAGGCACATTCAATTCTCTTGCAAGAATCTCAACTACCTTACTGCCGCAGAAGCCGCCCTGGCATCTTCCCATACCTGCTCTAGTTCTTCTCTTAACGCCGTCAACGTCACGAGCCCCGGCAGGAGCGTGAATAGCATCAAGAATTTCGCCTTCTGTTATTGTTTCACAACGACAAATAATTCTGCCGTAAGCTTTGTTTTTCTCTATAAGCTTTGCTCTTTCTTCTGTTGTCATATGACGGAAACGAACAGGTTCAGGACGAACAGGATTAAAATCAGACTTTTTCTCAAATCCACCTGAAAGCTCATTAATAATGCCGTCAACCATTTCTGCTATAGCAGGAGCAGATGAAAGACCGGGAGATTCAATGCCTGCTGCATTGATAAACTTTTTATTGACATCGGATGAACCGATTATAAAATCATCAGTTGTGGGGTGCGCACGGTTACCACTGAAGGAGGTAATTGCATTTCTTAAAGAAACTGCAGGAACACTCTTTATTGCGTTGACATAAATTTTATCAAGACCAACCGAGGTTGTAGCAACATCGTCACCACTATCAATATCCTCTGCAGAGGGACCAACAATAAGGTTACCATCAACTGTAGGGGAAACCAAAACACCTTTACCCATTTTTGTGGGACACTGGAAAATTGTTCTTGAAACAAGCGAGCCCTGAGATTTATCAAGGAGATAATAGTCACCGTGACGGACAACGATTTCAATTGAATTATCACCGATAAGTGAAGCTATTTCACCGGAATGAACACCTGCAGCATTAATAACATACTCAGCTGTAATTTCACCAAGCGATGTTGTAAGCTTAAATTCATTACCTGCATAATCAATGGCAGTTACTTCACAATTCCTCAAAAACTCAGCACCATTTGTAACAGCATTTTCAACACCGGCAATTGTAAGCTCATAAGGGCACACAATAGATGATGTTGGTGCAACAAGAGCACCTATAGCTGTATCACCGATATTGGGTTCAAGCTTTACAAGCTCTTCCCTTTCTACAATACGAAGACCGGGAACCCCATTCTGTTCGCCTCTATCCTTCAAAACCTCAAGGTGGGGCAATTCATTCTCAGAAAAAGCTACAACAAGAGCCTCGTTATTTTTAAGAGGAACATTAAGCTCCTTGCAGACTTTTTTCATAAGCTCTACGCCACGAACATTAAGCTTTGCTTTAAGTGTACCGGGCACAGCATCAAAGCCTGCGTGAACTATAGCAGAGTTAGCCTTTGTAGCACCCATTGCACAGTCGTTACATCTTTCAAGAAGAGCAACTTTGATGTTGTATTTTGAAAGCTCTCTTGTAATAAGTGAACCAACAACACCTGCACCGATGACAGCAACGTCGTACTTCATTTAAACATCTCCTTATATAAATAGAACATAATAACCTATATTAGAAAAATATTATATCACAGTGGAGTTCAAAAAATCAAGTATATACATAATGTTTTATACTTGTTTTTTAACCTGAAATAGTGTAAAATAAACTGATAAAATTTGACGAGGTATTGTAATATGATTAATCCCAATCAAAAGCCCGAGCTTCTCGCTCCTGCAGGCGATATGAATTGTCTTATTGCTGCTGACCGTTTTGGTGCTGATGCAGTATATATTGGTGGTCCCCTTCTTCAGTTAAGAGCAGAAAAATCAGCTTTTTCAGAAGAAGATATTGATTCTGCCGTAAAGCTTTTGCATTCCAAAAACAAAAAGCTTTACGTAACCGTAAACAGCTTCACAAAGAACAATGAAATCGAACCACTTAAAGACTATGCACGG
>JAZQMA010000014.1:0-26388 GCA_045543035.1 Acutalibacteraceae bacterium
AGTACAAAAGCAAAATCAGCTCGTTATATACATTAAGTTGTATTTTTTATTGGAGTTATAGCTCCATATATCGTAATTATATTTAAATTTCTGAACTACATTTTTAATTTACCTTTAGGGTTCAAAGTGGTGGTGGGATATGAAGTATAGCAGTGAACAATTAGCCTGGTTAATTCGCAGACATGCGGTGGAGCTTACCCATTTATCCGGCGGCTCTCATATAGGTTCTATTTTATCTGTTGCAGATATTATAGCTGTACTATACGCAGATGTGTTGAAATATGACACAAATAACACTAAGTGGGATGGTCGTGATCGCTTCATATTAAGCAAAGGGCATGCAGGGCTGTCTCTATATACCGCATTGGCTGAAGCAGGTTTTTTTGATAAAAGTGAGCTTAATACTTACTATCAGAACCGGAGCAGACTTTCCGGACATGTTTCCCATTATATTCCGGGAGTTGATTTTTCTACCGGTTCATTAGGTCATGGTTTATCAGCAGGTATTGGTATGGCTTATGCGTTAAAAAAGAAGAATAATAATGCGAAAGTATATGTTGTGCTCGGTGATGGTGAGTGCGATGAGGGTTCTGTTTGGGAGGCAATGCTTTTTGCTAATCACTTTAATTTAGATAATGTTGTAGCAATTGTTGACCACAACAAAATGCAAAGTATGGATTTTTGTGAAAAAACAATTTCAAAAGAATCCTTGGCAGATAAATGGAAAGCATTCGGCTGGAATGTTATTGATATTAATGGTAATGACCATAAACAGTTGAAAAACGCTTTTTTAAATCTGTTCCAAAACAACAAACCAACTGTAATTATCGCAAACACAATAAAGGGATACGGAATTCCCTTTATGGAGAATGATATTTTATGGCATTACAGATTCCCTCACGATGGTTGGGAATATGATACCGCTGTGACAGAGCTTCATAAAAACAAACCTGATGGTGTTGAGGATATATATACTCCTGATGGTATAGAAAATCCTGTTACGCCCACAGAAAATGATGATATTTATAAAGACCATACAACCTCGGCTACCTGGAAGCCAACATGGATGAACGAAAGGGAGGAAAACTAAATGCGCGATACATTTGTTAAAACCCTTTGTTCTATATGCGAAACTAATAAGGATATTGAGCTTATTACAGGAGATTTGGGATTTGGCGTTTTAAAGCCCTTTTTTGAGCAATTCCCCAATCAATTTACAAATGCAGGAATAGCGGAGCAAAATATGACATCCGTTGCTGCAGGAATGGCACTTGAAGGTAAAACAGTTTTTACATATTCAATAGGTAATTTCCCTACCTTGCGTTGTCTTGAGCAAATCAGAAATGACTGCGCATACCATAATGCTAATGTTAAAATTGTGTGCGTTGGTGGTGGCTTTGTTTATGGCTCTCTCGGTATGAGCCACCATGCAACAGAAGATATTTCTGTGATGCGGTCAATTCCCAATGTTGCTGTTTTTTGTCCCGGTGATGCTTTAGAAGCAGCTGCTGTTACAAAAGCTATCGCTAAATATCCGGGAACCTGTTATTTAAGATTGGGCAGAGGCGGAGAGAAGCCTATTCACAAAACCCTTGAAAACTACGAAATAGGCAAGGCTATACCGGTTAAGGAAGGTAGATATGTTGCCATATTAACTACCGGTGCAATATATGAAGAGATTGATAAGGCGTTGGATGTTTTGGCGGAAAACGGTATAACACCATCGGTTTATTCTTTCCCGACAGTTAAGCCTATTGATAAAGAGACAATAAAAAAATGCGCAGAGTCACACACAATAATTGTAACGTGCGAAGAAAATAATATTATGGGTGGCTTTGGTAGTGCTGTTAGTGAGGTTATGGCTGATAACGGACTAAACAGCAGACTGATAAGAATCGGTATAGACGATGCATTTTGTGATACAGTAGGCGATCAGGAATATCTTCGAAGCATTTACGGAATGAGCGGGGAACAAATCGCTGAAAAAATAATTGAGGCGATGAAATAAATGAAAAAGATATTGTTAACTTGCACAGATTTAATGGCTATTCAGTTTATGGTACCTCATATCCATTATCTCGCCGAAAATGGTTTTTGTGTTGAATTGGCTTGTTCAATTGTAGGTAATAGATACGAAGACCTGAAAAAATCTATTGGCAATTCAGCAAAAATACATACGATCAGGTTAGAACGCAACCCCTTCACTATTAATAACTTCAATGGTTATAAGGATATGAAAAAACTACTGTCCGAAAACACCTATGACCTTATTTGGACAAATGAACCTGTAATGGGTGTTGTAACACGTCTTGTTGCTCGTAAAGCCCGCAAAAATGGTACAAAAGTTCTTTATATGGCTCATGGTTTTCATTTTTGCAAAGGCGCTCCACTAATAGATTGGCTTATGTGGGCTCCCATAGAATATATTATGTCGTATTTCAATGACATTCTTATAACAATTAACTGGGAAGATTACAATCGTGCTAAAAAATATTTTAAAACACCAAAGGTTCTGCACCTTGATGGTATAGGGGTGGATTTATCCCGATATAATTGTTCCTGTTCCCGCACAGAAAAGCGCTCACAATTAGGTGTTTCAGAAGACGACATTTTGCTTTTATCTGTAGGTGAATTAGAAAAAAGGAAAAATCATGAATTGACTATAAAGGCGCTTTCAAAAACAGAAAACACTAATGTAAAATGTGTTATCTGTGGTATTGGTTCTCTTGAAAGCGAGCTTAAAAATCTTGTTGCATCACTAGGATTAGAAAACCGCATTGCTTTTCTTGGCTACAGAAAAGACATTCCTGAAATTATGCTTGCTTCTGATATTTATTCTCATCCCTCTTTCCGCGAAGGTTTGGGCATTGCCTCCTTAGAAGCTATGGCTTCAGGTTTACCTCTTCTCGCTTCAAATACCCGAGGTATAGCAGACTATATTGAAAATGGTGTGAACGGATTCATGTGCAATCCCGATGATGTAGAAGCTTATGCGAAGAACCTTGATAAACTTGTATCTGACGAAAATTTAAGAAATACTATTTCGGAAAAAAATCTTCTCAAAGTTCACCAATATAAAATTGAGGTTGTTATGCCCGCATTAAAAGAATTGCTCGAAAATTCTTTGTCTGAACGAGAAGAATAATGTAAGAGCTAATTTTAAATGGTTTTTTTCGCTTATCCTTGTATACAATACAAAAAACAACTTGTCGAAAAAAGAAAAACTTGGCTTGTTAGAATTTCAGGAGACAAAAATGGAAAAAAGGAAACTAGAACTACTTTCAATCGTAACACCAACCTATAATCGAGCAGAATTGATAGAAAAATGCTATCGCTCATTGATTGATCAAACTTGTTATAATTTCGAATGGATCATTGTGGATGATGGCAGTAAAGATAACACAAAAGAAATAGTTCAGGGTTTTATAAAAAAAACTAATAAATTTCCTATCACTTATATTTGGAAAGAAAATGGTGGGAAACATACAGCATTAAATGCAGCACATCCACATATTCATGGAGAATATGTACTAATTTTAGATAGTGATGACAGATTAACTCCGGATGCAGTAGAGACTGTATTAGGAGACTGGGATATATATAGAAAGAATACAGAAATAGGGGTCTTAACATACTATAGAAAAAATGAAAAAGGCGAACTCCTCGCATATTCGAATACTGAAAAAAGAATAGTAGATATTATACACCACAAAAGAGTTTGTGTGCATTCCTGTGATTGTTGCGAAGTACTGCGTACAGAACTTTTCAAAAAGTATCCATTCCCTGTATTCGAAGATGAACGATTTTTGGCCGAAACGGCATTATGGAACAGACTCGCATTAGAATGCAAATGTCTTTACCCTGGAAAAAGTATATATGTAGGAGAATATCTTGAAGGTGGGCTTACAACTTCCGGAAAAACAATGCGTATTAATAATCCTCTTGGTGGAATGTACACATCTTACTTACGTATGCATAAAAAAAGCTTTATGTCAGAGCGCATAAAAGCAACGCTTTTGTATATATGTTATGGAAAATTTGCAAAAAAAAGTATGATAGATATTTTAAAAGAAGGAAAACCACATCAATCATTAATATGCTTGTTTTACCTTCTTGGTTTATTTATGTATTTGTATTGGAGAAAAAAATATGGAACCAATTAGAGTTTTGCATATAGTTACATATATGGGGCGCGGTGGATTAGAAACAATGCTGATGAATTACTATCGGAATATTGATAGAAATAAAGTTCAGTTTGATTTTTTAGTGCATCGCGATTTTGAAGCTGATTATGACAAGGAAATTGAAGCATTAGGTGGACGAATTTATAGAATACCGAAATTAAATCCCTTCAACAGAAAATATTTGGATAAATTAGACCAATTCTTTAAAGAACATCAGGAATATAAAATAGTTCACTCCCACCTTGATTGCATGGCAGGAATTCCATTAAAATATGCAAAAAAGAATGGGATACCTTGTAGAATTGCCCATTCACATAACAATAATCAATCAAAAGATATGAAATATTTTTTAAAGTTGTTTTATAAAACCAAAATTCGAAAACATTCAACTACTCTGTTTGCTTGTAGTGAATCTGCAGGAAAGTGGATGTTTCGAACCAACGAATTCAAAGTGTTAAATAATGCTATAGATGCAAAAGAGTATTTATTTGATGAGCAAAAAAGAGAAAAGACACGAAACGATTTTAAGATAGACAGAAATGAATTAGTATTAGGTCACGTAGGGAGGTTTGCACCTCAAAAAAACCATACATTTATTTTAGATATATTTGATGAAATTCTTAAAATAAACCCTAACAGCAGTTTGATATTAGTTGGAGAAGGCGAGCTACAAGAGGAAATTATAGAGAAAGCCCAGAACTTAAAAATAGAAAGCAAAATACATTTTACTGGTGTTCGATCCGACGTCTCGAACATATTACAAGCTGTTGATGTTTTTGTGTTTCCATCATTGTTTGAGGGATTAGGCATTGCAAATATAGAGGCACAAGCGTCAGGATTACCTTGTTTAATATCTGAAAGAGTACCTATGGAATGTGAAATGGTAAAAGGCCTTGTAACACAAATCAATTTGGACAAAGGTGCAAAATATTGGGCAGAAAAAACCTTGGAGCAATCAAACTATAAACGTAAAAACACATATTCAGATATATTAAAATCAGGATTTGACATCCAGCAAAACGCGATTTGGTTGAGTAACTATTATTTAGAAAATGCTAAAAGAGCTTTGGAGTAGTAGTAATGAAAAAGATAAAGATACTGATGGTTGCCGGAAGCATGCATGTTGGCGGAATACAAAACCAGCTTATGCATCTGGCAAGAAATGCAGATAAAAATAAGTTTCAGATTGATTTCACTTCAACTATGAAAGATGCCTTTTATAGAAAAGAAATAGAATCTTTAGGCGGAAACTTCATTTTAATTTCAGATATAAATTGGCGAAAGCCTTGGAAATACTGCATTTCAATGTATAAGATTATGAAAAATGGTGGCTATGATATAGTACATTCTCATGAGCTTTTTCATAGCGGAATCACTTTAGCTATTGCCAAATTCGCAGGAGTTAACAGTCGATTGGTGCATGCACACAATTGGCGTGATGAAGATGGAACGGGTAGAAAAAGAAGTTTATTGCGTCGATTTTACAATTCAGTGATGCGAAAATTAATACTCTGTTGTTCAACCTCACAGTTCGCTTGTTCAACATGGGCAGGTAAATTTTTGTACGGAGAAAAATGTTTGACAAAACACTCATATCATTTGATCTATAATTCAGTAGATACAAGTAAATTTTTGTTGAACTATGGAAAAGAAGAAACAAGGGAATTTTGTGAAGATGATAAATGGATTAATGTTATCAACGTAGCAAGGATTTCAGCTGTTAAAAACCAAGAATTTTTAATTAGAATTGCAGCCGAGTTTAAAAAACGTGATTCGAATATACGTATATTATGTGCCGGAAGTGGCGACGAAGAATATGTTGAAAAAATTCATAAAATGATAAAAGCAGATGAATTGGACGACTATATTCAATTATTAGGCGTAAGAAAAGACATAGATGTATTAATGCGAAAAGCAAAAGCTTTTGTTTTACCATCAAAGTATGAGGGTATGCCTTTAGTGTTAATTGAAGCGCAAGCCGCCGGTTTGCCCTGCGTTGTTGCAGATACTTTTTCCGATGAAGTTGATTTTGGCCTTGGAAGAGTGAATTGGCTTAAGCTGGAAAAAGGAAGTTGTGTATGGGCAGACGCCTTGGAAGATGCAGTAAAAAAAGGAAAAGCACCAAAAACAGATGTTGAAGAGGTAATCAGAAAAAAACAATTTGACGCTACTATGTTTGCTGAAAAATTATGCGAGCTTTATCAAACAGAATATAAAAATCAAAGGAAATAGATATGATTAGGATTTTGTTTTTTATAGAAAATTTATCAGCAGGCGGAGCAGAAAAGGTGCTGCAAAATCTCGTTAATAATATGGATAAAGAAAAATTTGATATTACGGTTCAAACAGTTTGGCGGGAAAACCCCGAAGGACTTTTAAACGAAAATGTCAAATATAAATATATTTATCCCACCTACTCAAAATTCAACAATTACAAATACAGAATCAGCGCTTTGCTGAAAACAATTTACCCCTTACATATTAAGGATGTTTATGATATAGAGGTTGCTTACCTTGAATGCGGTGCTACAAAAGTTATTTCAACATCAACAAATAAAAAAGCAAAGAAAATAGCCTGGGTTCATTGTGACTTATCAAAAAAAATCAGTAATATAGATGAATTCAAGGCAAAAAGTATAGCTTGGTATAAAAAGTTTGATACGGTTGTCTGCGTTTCCAAAGATGTTGAAAAAAGCTTTAAAAGCATTTATGGAAGTGAATTTAATACACAAGTTCTCTACAATGTTATAGATGATTGTAGCATACGAGAAAAATCCAATGAAGCTATTGATGATTATACCTTTGATGAAAATATCCCCACAATTGTTTCTGTGGGCAGGCTTTCTGCAGAAAAAAGATTCGACCGACTTATTGAAGCTCACAAAGCCCTTTTAAACGAAGGCATTTTAAATAAGCTTTTAATAATCGGAGAAGGAGATGAAAGGAAAAATCTGGAGCAACTCATAAAAACTTTAGATATTCAAAAAACGGTTACGCTTTCAGGCTTTAAAAATAATCCTTATCCCTATATTAAAAATGCAGAGTTATTGGTTTGCTCATCAGATTATGAGGGCTTTTCATCATTTGTTGCAGAAGGGCTTATATTAGGAAAAGCAATTGTAACAACTAAATGCAACGGTATGGAGGAGCTTTTAGGAATCTCTGAATACGGAATAATAACCGAATGCGATACTAAAGCATTATCAGAAGGAATAAAAAACCTTTTAGTTGACAAGAGCTTAAAAGAAGAATATGAAATGAATGCTTCAGAAAGAGGAGAATGCTTTTCAATTGAATCATCAGTTAAGGAAACAGAGCATTTCTTTACTCATATAAAATAATTTTTGAAAGGAGACAGCATGGAAAGCTTAGAGTACTATTTACTTTTAGTTGCAATTATAGCTTTAGGCGTTTTAATGCCTCAAGGGGCAAAGGACCGAAAGCAATATATTGTAGTAATGGCTGTTCTCCATTCACTTTTATCCGGCTTACGGCATCCGTATCTGACGGGTGATATGCAGACCTACTGCTACAAATATTGGCGCACATTAAACGAAGGTTGGTTCAGCGAAGAGATTTTTCAAGGTGGCAAAAACTTTGGTTTTAATTGGCTGTTGAAATTTTTCTCTACTCTCTCCGACGGAGAATTTCAGATATTTCTTATTGCAATTGCTATATTTATTGAGGCTGCGGTAGTTTACATAATTTACAAGTACTCTCCCCTACCTTGGCTTAGCTTCCTTGTATGGAACTGTGTCGGATTTTATATCATAGGTTTTAATATAGTTAAGCAATCCATAGCAATGGGGCTTATAATGATAGCCTTCGTTGGTATCATGGAGGAAAAGCCGAAGCTATTTGCGGTATTTACAATATTAGCAGGCTTGGTTCATGCTCCCGCCTTAATATTTCTACCAGCCTATTTTTTATCAAAACAAAAATTCACTTTACGAACGCTGATTATATATATTTGCAGTGCCACAGCTGTTTTTATTAATAAAAATCAGATAGTAGAGCTGATGAGAGATTTTTATTATGAAGAACAAACCTTCGGCGATGATACCGGTTTAGGCGGACGTTTCTTCTTAATAGTTCTGTTTATAATGGCTGGATTTGCTTTAAAAGGCTTTAACGGTAAATATTTTTCAAAGGTTGCCAATTTAATGGTTGTAGCAGCTGTTTTACAGATATTTTCCGGATTTGACAATGTTTTCACAAGACTTACAGACTATTATTTACAATTCCTTATTATTTTCATTCCCCTTTCCTTTGGGGAGTATAAGGATGAAAGGCTTGCAGGGATCAGTGAAGGTATCAGCTTAGATATTCCACCAAAGCTAAAGCTTATAATTATAATGCTCCTGACTGTGTTTCTCATCTGGTTTTATCACAAATATATTCTTAGTGTAAATATTATTCCGGTTGATGACTACACAAACTATAGATTTTTCTGGGAGGAGTGGGGCGTTAATGTTAATTAGTGTTATAATTCCTGCGTTTAATTGTGAAAAAAGCGTTGAGCCCACGGTTAACAGTATTATTACCTCCGGCCTAACAGATTATGAAATAATAATAGTTAACGATGGCTCTACTGATAACACTGCCTCTGTTTGCAAAAGTCTTACTGCCCAATATAGCTTTATAAAATATATTGAACAACAAAACAGCGGTGTCTCGTCAGCGAGAAACAAAGGTATAAGCCTTGCAACAGGTGAATACATTATGTTTTTCGATGCAGATGATACTGCCGAAAAAAATGGTTTTTCGGAATGTGTTGATATAATTAAAAGTGAAAAACCTGATATTCTTGTTTACGGTATGAGCTTTGATTATTATAATAACGGTAAGCTTTACAGAAGGGACAAGTTAGTTCCGGAACAGAACGGAATACTTAACAAAACTCAACTCAAAGCCACACTTGAAAGCTTGTACAGCACCAACGCCCTTACACCGGTATGGAACAAGCTCTACAAAAGAACTTTGATTAATGACAATAACATCTTATTCAACACCTATTACTTTTTAATGGAAGATTTTTTGTTCTCATTGGAATGCTTGAAAGTATGTAAAAATATATATTGCTTACCTAAAGCCCTTTATTGCTACAAACAATCTGAAAATGAGAAAAATGCCTTTAACCGATTAAAAAGAATTGATGATTTGTGTGAATATGTTTCACCATTTAAAACAGCAATTGATAATTTATTTGCCGGTGAAAAGGGAACCGCTTTATTTAATAATTTCTTTTTTATGCTTCTTTGGCAAAAGATGTATTATGCAAATATAAAAGAAATAAAAGAGATTGCAGAAGGTTTAAAAATCAATAAGCTTTTTAATGAAATTAAGCAAAGCAAAATCCCCGAAGGATACATAGGCTTTTTAAAAGATATTGAAGAATCCCGATATTCAAAAATCCGGTTATTAAATTTTAAAACCCAAGTTCGTCATAAAATTGCTGTTTCAGTAAAAAGTGTAATAAATAGATAAGAGGTTTATTATGGGAATAGATTTCGTTATTCTTTGGGTTGATGGTAACGACCCTGAATGGCAAAGTGATAAAGCTAAATACGATTCCAATGTTAAAGACGATAGCAACTGCGTAAGTCGTTATAGAGATTGGGGTCTTCTCCCCTATTGGTTTCGTGGTATAGAAAAATTCACGCCTTGGGTTAATAAAATCCATTTTGTTACCTGGGGACACGTGCCTGAGTTTTTAAACTTAAACAATCCCAAGCTTAATGTTGTTAAGCACACAGATTTTATTCCTAAAGAATATCTCCCCACCTTCAGCTCTCACTCAATTGAGCTGAATATTCACCGTATACCCGGACTTTCAGAAAATTTCGTGTATTTTAATGACGATATGTTTATTGTTCGCCCTATGGGTGAACAGGCGTTTTTCAATGAAAATCTGCCCTGCACATATGGTGGCGAGGTGCCAATGGCATTCCAAGGAGATGTTGGAATCTGGAGGCACGCGGCAATTAACAACATGGGAGTTATAAATGACCATTTTAATAAAAAAGAGCAATTAAAAGCTTTCAGGAAAAAATATATCAGTTCAAATTACAGATGGCAGGATAATATAAGGACCTATGCTTTGGAAGCTCTTTTCCCCGATTACTTCTGGGGCTTTAAAAATCTTCACGCTCCCGGTGCATATTTAAAAAAGACCTTTGAAGAGGTCTGGGACGCAGAAAAAGACTTACTCAATAAAACCTGCTCACACAAATTTCGCTCTGCAGATGATGTAAACCAATGGGTGATGCTTTGGTGGCAAATCGCAAGTGGTAACTTCAGCCCATATAATACAGATAACCTTGTTTGCTCTGTCAATAAAAACACATCAGATTTTGTATGCAATGCCATTAAAAGCCAAAGCAACGATATGATATGCATAAATGACAATGCAGATGAAAGTGATTTCCAAAACCTTGCAGAAAAATTAAAAACTGCATTCCAGACTATTTTACCGGAGAAGAGCAGCTTTGAAAAATAACAAGAAGAAAATTATTTTTATAAGTCAAGCCCTATGGATTGGCGGAATTGAAACAGCCCTTGTAAACCTTATTAACAAGCTTGATTATAATAAATATGATGTAACCTGCCTTATTACGCAAAATTACATTGATATGGCAGAAAGGCTCACAAAAAACTGCAGGCTTATTGTTGCGGACAGAAGTAGCCTTGTTACATTTACTAAGCCTTATAAATTTAAAAAGCTATATGGCATATTAGAAGAACCACAAGGAGCCACTCGCTTTCGTCGCTTAATATGGCATATACTGAATATTCTATTTAAAGCCTTGGAAAATCATTTTTATTCGGACTACATAAAAGAACAACTGAGTGGCGAAAGCTTTGATACTGCTGTTATTTATAGCGACAGAACTGCAGAAATAGCGGTAAAGTCTATAAAAGCAAAACAGTTTTTAATGTTTTATCACCATGGCGCAATGCGAAAAGAATACCACGATAGCTTTGGTTATAAAAAAAGTGAAAAAATAATTGCAGTATCAGATAACATTGCCCAAAAACTAAAAGAATTTAGAAAAAAATATGCGAGTAAGATTATTGTGGTTAACAATGTAATAGATATAAACTCAATTATAGAAAAAAGCAAAGAGCCTGTTGAAGAAGGTCTTTTCCCTGAAAACAAATTCAATATAGTTTCCTGCGGAAGGTTATCGCCAGTTAAGGGCTTGAATTTTGCTATAGAAGCTGTTTCGAGGCTTGTTAAGGAAGGTCATAACGATATTCAATGGTACATAGTTGGCGGAGGCCCTATTGAAAATGAGATAAAAGAACAAATAGCAGCACATAAAATGGAAAGCCATATTTTTATGTTGGGAATGAAAAGCAACCCCTATCCATACATAAAAAAATGCGATTTGTTTATTCAACCGAGTATATTTGAAGGCTATAGCCTTTCAATTATGGAAGCGAAAATTCTCGGCAGACCAATTCTTGCAACCCACGCAGCCGCAGGAAAACAGATCGAAAACGGTGTTGACGGTTTTTTATGTGACACAAACACAGCTTCTGTTTATGAAAATCTTTTAAGATTATATAAAAACAGAGAAGAGCTTGAAAATTGTAAAAATGCTCTGATAAATTGTGATTTTGATAATATAAATCAAAGAATTATTTCACAGCTTGAAGAAACTTTTTAAAACGAGAGGATTAAAATGAACGAAAAATTTCAAACCGTAATTGAACCAAAGAATGGTTGGTTCGACTTGCATTTAAAAGAATTATTGCAATACCGCGACCTTATATTTTTGTTCGTGAAAAGGAACTTTGTTTCGCAGTACAAGCAAACAGTATTGGGACCATTGTGGGCAATTATACAACCACTTCTTACAACTGTTGTTTTCACCCTTGTATTCGGTAATATTGCAGGACTTGCGGCAGATGGTGTCCCCTCATTTATATTCTACCTTTCGGGTACAATTCTCTGGACATATTTTAACCAATGCCTTACGCAAACAGCAAACACCTTTGTTGCTAACAGAAATACAATGGGTAAGGTTTATTTCCCACGTCTTGTTATGCCCATATCTACAGTTATGTCAAATCTTATTTCCTTAGCAATACAGTTTATGTTTATGGTTGCATTCCTTATTTTCTACACTGTAACAGACCAAGGATGTCATCCAAATTTATATATTTTAATGACTCCACTTATCATTTTACAATTAGCACTTTTGAGCCTTGGTTGCGGTATTATCATTTCAGCTCTTACAACCAAATACCGTGACCTTGCAATGCTTGTGGGCTTTGGTACACAGCTCTGGATGTACGCTTCCCCTATAGCCTATGATATGAATAGTATGGCTGTATTTGCAACAGGCGGTAAATATCATTTACTATATATGCTCAACCCCATAACACCCATTGTTAACCTTTTCCGTTATGCATATTTAGGTCTGGGCAATATGGAATGGGCATTCTATGGTATAAGTTGGATAATTACCCTTGTTGTGTTATTCATAGGTATTATGCTTTTCAGCAAGGTAGAAAAAACCTTTATGGATACTGTCTGATAGGTGAAAAAAATGGAAAACTTAGCAATTAAAATAGAAAATGTTTCAAAGGAATATCGTCTTGGTGCAATAGGTGGCGGTACGCTTCAGGGAGATTTGCAGACCCTTTGGGCTAAAATTCGCCATAAGGAAGACCCTAATGCCAAAATCGGTGAAGCTGAAAAAGGAAAAAAGGGCGATAGGTTTATGGCTCTTAATGGAGTTTCCTTTGAGGTAAAAAAGGGCGAAGCCATTGGTATTATCGGACACAACGGTGCAGGTAAAAGCACCCTTTTAAAGCTTCTTTGTCGTGTTACGGCACCCTCCAGCGGTAAAATATCCTACAACGGCAGAATCGCATCTATGCTTGAGGTTGGCACAGGCTTCCACCCCGAGCTTACAGGTCGCGAAAATGTTTATATGAACGGCACAATCCTTGGTATGACAAAGGCTGAAATTGACAAAAAGTTCGATGAAATAGTTGCATTTGCCGAAATGGAAAAGTTTATAGATACTCCAGTTAAACGATATTCAAGCGGTATGTATGTTAAGCTTGCCTTCTCCGTTGCAGCCCACCTTGATTCTGAAATTATGATTATGGACGAGGTTCTTGCTGTTGGAGACGTTAACTTCCAACAAAAATGTCTTCAAAAGATGCGTAAGGTTGCAAAAGAGGAAGGCAGAACCGTTCTTTATGTCAGTCACAATATGGCAACAATAAAGACTCTTTGTGACCGTTGCATTGTTTTAAATAAAGGAGAAATCGTTTTTGATGGTAATGTTGATGAAGCCATAAATGTATATAGCAATGGTTTCAATCTTTCTGCAGAAAAAGAATATGATTTTACACAAGGCAAGCGCATTGACGGTATTACAAACGAATACCAATTGCTTAAAGGCTATTTAGAAAAAAGTGATATAAATTTAAAAGAAAGTTTAAATTTCACTCTTGATATCAATGCCTATAAAAGTGATAAAGATTTCTTACTGAGATATGTTGTTTTCAACTCAACAGGCAATACTATAGGTACCGCATACTCAAATCTTTTTGATTTAAAGGAAGGTGCTAATTCAGTCGAATTCACATTTAATACTAAAAATCTAACCCCTGGAAAATACATGACAGATATAATCTTATGTCAATATAAAAACGAGTCGCAAATACGACACGATATTGTTGTACGTGCAATGGCCTTTAATATTGAGGAATCCGAAGTTTATTATAATATGAAATGGCTTTCCAATGGTTGGGGTAACATAAAATTTGACGATTTAGAAACAAGCGAGGATAAAAATGGATAAACCAAAAAAATTTCTTGAATGTCAATTTCCGGTAACTATTTGCAATTTAGAGTGTCCATATTGCTATATAATTCAAGAAAATCGAAGAAAAATGGAAAAAACTTACCTAAAATATTCACCCGAACACATCACAAAAGCATTACGAAAAGAACGCTTGGGTGGTGTTTGTTGGATTAACATCTGTGGTGCCGGTGAAACATTAATTCAAGATGAAGTTATTGATATAATTCAACTTTTATTAGAAGAAGGGCATTATCTGAATATTACAACCAACGGTACCCTTGATAAACAATTTGATAAACTCATAGAAAAATGTCAAGGTAATCTTAATCATCTGCACATTGCTTTTTCATGGCATTACATTGAACTAAAAAAGAGAAACCTAACGGATAGGTTCTTCAACAACATCAAAAAAATGAGAAAAGCAGGTGCTTCAATTTTATTGCAAATCAATTTATGTGACGATTATATACCTTATATTGATGAGATAAAAAAAATATCAATGGAAAAGCTTGGTGCATATCCTCAGGTAGCTCTTACAAGAGATGAGTCATGTAAGCCTATGAAGATATATACATCTTTATCCGATGAAGAATATTACAACATAGGAAAAACTTTTAACTCGCCTTTGTTTGATTTTACATTCGATAACTTCAATGTAAAACGCAAAGAGTATTGCTATGCCGGTGAATGGTCAGGTATCTTGAATTTACAAACGGGCTGGCTTTCAAAATGCTATGCAAATCACGAAGGACAGAATATTTTTGAAGACATTAATAAACCTATAAAATTCTCCGCAGTCGGCAGATATTGTCAACATAGTTACTGCGTAAACTCAAGCCATTTTATGTCTTTGGGTATTATACCTGAAATAGAAACTCCTACTTACGCTCAATTAAGAAATAGACCCGAAGCGCATTGGTACACACCTGAAATGGAAAGTTTTTTAAACTCTAAACTTAATGAAAGCAACAAAGAGCACAGTAAGGTCTACATAGAATTAAAAGAACAATACAGAAACATCCGTCGCAAATTCAATATATGAAAAGGTTTTTTTAATGAAAAGAAAAATAATTACCTTGGTATATAAAATCAGTTTTATAAAAAACTTTTTATACAAACTGACAAATCGCAAACATCTTTTAAAAAAATACAAACCGATCTTCAAGAGACACAAAAAAAATCCCGATATGGTCTTTGTTGTGTATACACCTACACACGGAAATCTCGGTGACCACGCAATTGCTTCAGCTGAAATGGCAATATTAGATGAGTTAGGGATCCTTTATACGGAAATAACTCAACCTGAAATTCATAAATTAAAAGAATTTGGGTTGCTTCGATTATTTAATAATACAAAGGTTTTCATAAATGGTGGTGGAAATCTTGGAACTTTGTGGTTTGACGTAGAAGAAGCGTTTCGTGATATTATGATTGCCGCACCAAAAGCTGACATTTTAATTTTTCCAAGCACTATTTATTATGAAGACACAGACTTTGGTAAAAAAGAATTTGAAAACTCAAAAAAGATATATAACAACCACAAAAGTTTAACCTTGTATGCCCGCGAAAAAATTTCTTACGAAATAATGAAAGATGCCTACAATAATGTTAAGCTTGTTCCTGATATGGTTTTCTATCTCGATAAATGCGAAAAAAATGTTGCTCGTAATGGTGCTGTATTATGCTTAAGAAATGATTTGGAAAAAATCTTGAGCGAAGAAGATGAAAACCTCATTTATAAGCAAATACAGCAATTGTTCGGTGATAAAATAACAAAAACAGATATGTATGGATCGCATAATATACCTGTTGAAAACAGAAATCAGGAATTAACAAAAAAATTCGAACAATTTAAATTTGCAAAACTTGTTATAACCGACAGACTTCATTGTATGATTTTCTGTGTTATTACGGGTACACCATGTATTGTTGTTAACAGCAAAAGTCCTAAGGTTAAAGGGTGTTATGAATGGGTCAAGGATTTTGAATACATCAAATTTGCAGACAATTTATCCGATATCACCGACTTATATAACTCAATCCCGCAAAAAAATTTTATTTATGATAATTCAGTATTTATGCCTTTGTACGAAACGCTAAAAGAAGATATACGCAAATTAATGCATTGAGGTGGAGAAATGTCTTTAATCTCTGTTATAGTTCCGGTTTATAAAGTTGAACCTTATTTATCAAGATGTGTTGACAGTATCCTTGCCCAAACATTCACAGATTTTGAACTTATTCTTATTAACGATGGTTCACCCGATAACTGCGGAAAAATCTGTGATGATTATGCACAGAAAGATACGCGTATACAAGTTATACATAAAGAAAACGGTGGTCTTTCTTCTGCGAGAAATGCAGGTATTGATTGGGTGTTTGCAAATAGTAATAGTCAATGGCTTACTTTTATTGACAGCGATGACTGGATTCATCCACAATATCTTGAATTGCTATTATCCGGTGCAACTTCAACAAATACGGATATCTGTGTTTGTGAATACACTGAAACTTCGGAATTTTCTGGTTTTGAAAACATAAAAAATACCACCACACAAAATCTAACACCTGAAGATTTTTTTATTAATCATCATGTAACGGCAGTTATCGCCTGTTGTAAATTATATAAAAAAAGTTGTTTTAAAAATATTAGATATCCTTTGGGCAAGCTTCATGAGGATGAATACACTACATATAAAATATTATTTGAAAAAAGCTTTATTTCTCACTTAGAAGAGCCATTGTATTTTTATTTTACTAACACTGATAGCATTACGAATGGCGGATGGTCACCAAAAAGACTTGATGCTATTAAAGCTTACGAAGAACAAATTGCCTACTTTCGTAAGAACGGATATAGAGCGGCCTTGGTAAAAATCGAACGAAAGCTTCTATGGTATATCGTTGCCCAAATTGAAATCACTGAAAAATCTGATGAGTATGCTTACCTCACACCGGGTTTAAAAAAGAGGCTTAAAGCTTATCTAAAGGATTTTAAAGCTGATGTAAAATTATCCATAAATAACGGATATGATTTTTATATAAAAGCATATCCAACAACAACAAAAATACACAGCGTTTTTATTTCAGCATTTAAAAAATTTAGAATCATAAGGAAGAAATAATATGCCCAAGATAAGCGTTATTGTTCCCGTATATAAATGTGAAGAATATATCGATGCTTGCATTGACAGTATTTTAAATCAGACCTTTACTGATTTTGAAATTATACTTGTTGACGATGGCTCCCCTGATAATAGTGATAAAATTTGTGACCAATTAGCCAAAAAGCACAATAAAATCACCGTACTCCATCAGGAAAATCAAGGACAGGCTGCCGCTCGTAATAATGGTGTTAAAATTGCCCGTGGCGAGTGGCTACACTTTGTGGATTGCGATGACCTAATCCATCCACAAATGCTCGAATCACTTTATAACGCCGTTATAGAAAATGATATTAAATTATCTATGTGTTCTGCAATTCAAGGTGAAAAAGCACCCGATGATTTTTATGTTGATAAAAATGCTGAATTTGAAACCCTTGAAACAAACGAAGAAAATATTTTAAGCCTTTGTAAAAACGAAAAATATTATTATTGGATTGTGTGCGGTAAGCTCGTTCACAAGTCAATTTATGAAAAATATCCTCTTACAGAAGGTAGAATTTATGAGGATAATGCAGTTGTTTGCAAATGGCTATATGAAGCCAAAAAACTTGCTTTAACCCATATCCCTTTGTATTTTTACTACGTAAACACGCAAGGCACAACTAAAAAAGCTTTTACAAAAAAACGTCTTGATGTTTTATGGGCATTTAAGGAGCAGATCGACTTTTTCTATTCCATAGGTTTTAAGAAAATGACAGAACATCTTGCTACTTATTATTTTGAAATTTCTGCAAATATGCTCTATGGTGCAAAAACACAGAATTCCAAGGAGCTTGTGTCAATTATAAAAGAAAAAGAAAAAGAGATAAAATCTCTTTACGCTCCCTTTATAAAGCTTGATGCTCAGAAGCTGCTTTATTATTACGAAAGAACAAATAAGCCTATGTTTTATATAACAAGGCTTAAGAAAAAGTTAGGATTATTAAAATGATAACTATTGTAGTCCCTGTTTATAAGGTTGAGAAATATTTGAACCGTTGCGTTGACAGTATTCTTGACCAGACCTATACCGATTTTGAGCTTTTGCTCGTGGACGATGGTTCACCCGATAATTGCGGTAAAATCTGTGATGAATATACCAAAAAAGATAGTCGTGTTTTTGTTATTCATCAAAAGAACAGCGGACTTTCTGTCGCAAGAAATACCGGTATAAATTGGTTTTATGAGCAAAATCGTAGCGATTACATTACTTTTATAGACAGCGATGATTGGATTCATCCCGAATATCTCAGAATTCTGATGAATGGTATTACCGAAAATGATGTAAAAATATCCGTCTGTAATTACAAGCGTGTAACTGCTGAAATTCCTCACGAAAGCTACGATAATTTTAATTTTGAATCAACCTCTCCAGAGGATTTTTTGGTGAATCATTCCTGGCAATATAACTATGCCTGGGGCAAGCTTTACCACAAAGATGTTTTTGTCGACATAAGATACCCTGCCGGTAAAAATTTTGAAGATACCTTTACTACCTACAAAGTGTTGCATAAATGCGAAAAAATCGCTTACACCGACCCTCAATTATACTATTATTTACGCAATGAGCGGGGTATTTCTCGTTCTCCCTGGAATTCATCAGAATTAGTAATCTTCGAAGCTATGCAGGAGCAACTGAAATTTTATAAAGAAAAAGGACTTCTTAAAGCATATGAAAAAGAATTCCAGCTTTTTGTTCACCACCACGCATATCAGATTGTACGTATAAAAGAAAACAAAAAGGATTTATATAAAAACAAGGCTACCTTAAATGATATAAAAAAAGCTTTAAGAAATTATTTGAAAGAAAACAAAGACAAATTTAACGTTCATAATATGACCTATTCTTATGAATCGGCATATCCTTTTATAATGAAACTTTATGCCCTGGCAAGCAAATTAAAAGCAAGAATATTGAGGAAACAAAAATGAGTATTCCTAAAATTATTCACTACTGTTGGTTTGGTGGTAATCCCCTACCTAAATCTGCAGAAAAATGTATCAAAAGCTGGCAAAAATATTGCCCTGATTATGAAATCAAACGTTGGGATGAAAGCAATTTTGATGTTAACTGCAATGCCTATTGCAAATTCTGTTTTGAAAACAAAAAATGGGCTTTTCTTACGGATTACATACGCTTAAAAATTGTTTATGATAATGGCGGAGTTTACCTTGATACTGACGTTGAACTTTTAAAGCCATTAAATAAATTATTGGAAGCCGGCGCATATATGGGCTTTCAGAACGAAACTGAAATTGCTACGGGTCTTGGCATTGCTGCAGAGAAAAGACACCAATTCATTGGCGAAAACATGCGTTATTATGAGGAGCTTGATGACTTTTCACAACTTCGTTCCTGTCCTATTATTACAACAGAGCTTCTTTCCTCTCACGGATTAAAAGAAAATGATGGCACTATCCAAGAAGTTGCAGGGATGAAACTCTATCCGCCCGAATACCTTTGCCCAAAAAACGAGCGTTCAGGCCTTACCAATAAAACAAAAAACACCTATTCAATACATCACTTTGACGCCTCCTGGTTTGAAAAATCCTGGAAAGAGGGTCAGAAAAAGCGTTGGCGAAGAGAAAAACTAAGATATATCGTTCATATTCCCAATATGCTTCTTATGAGGCTATTAGGCGACAAAAATTATGCAAAACTAAAAGCACTATTAAAAAGAGGTTAAGCTATGGCACTTACTAAAGGCTTTGTTACAATTGCAACAGGTAAAGAGCAATATTATGAAATTGCGCAAAATCTTTTGCGCTCTTATCGTTTCACAACTAAAAGCCCTCTTCCCTTTGCAATTTTGTGTGATGCGGAAAATGAGTACACAAAGGAATTTGATGATGTATGCATTTTTGATGAAGCAAAGTGCAATTATCTTGATAAATTGGAAATGTTTGACTTTCTTCCCTACGATACAAACATTTTCATTGATGCGGATTGCCTTGTATACAGGGACATAAACAGGCTTTTTGATATCTTTGAAAGTGCGGATGACTTTTCCTGCTTTGGTCGTGTTTTACCCCTTGACGATAAAACAGGTTGGTTTGAATACGAAAATCTTAACACTGATTTACAACAGCAAATTGACTACGTGGTAGGCTTACACGGTGGTATATACTATATGCGCAAAACCGAAAAATGTAAAAAGGTTTTAGAAGCTGCAAAGGCTTTTACACTTAACTATGCTGATTACAAATTCAAGGGAAAATTTGAAACACCCGGTGATGAGCCTCTTGTTGCCTTGAGTATGGCGGTTAATAATTGCAAGCCTATCCCCCATGATTTTTCATCCCTTATCTGCTATTGGGAGCACGAGGATTTATTTAAGCTCGATATAACAAATCATTCCGCTTACTGCGCCCCTCTTAATATAGAAACAGATATTGTTCATTGGGGCACGCGCTTTACAAGGTCAATTCCTTATTGCAAAGAAATTGCTGCATTAGAGCTTAATTTAAGTGGTGCAGACAAGAAGGCAATTAAAAAATCCAATAAATATTACAATAAATTAGTTCTTAAAAATAAAACCAATCAATTTATAATCAGAGTTAACAATAAAATCAAACGCACCTTGAAGAAGCAATAACACGTATTAAAACAATTTAAAAGGGAGCTAATATGGCAGAAAATAAACTTATTCAGAGACAATATCATCTTGATTACCTAAGGGTATTTGCTTCTGTGGCGATAATATTACTTCACATAAATGGGCAAAATATGCCTTATGTTGAATTAGCCGGAACGGAATGGAATATTTACAACATATGTAATGCTGCATCAAGATGGGGTGTTCCGGTTTTTGTAATGATGAGCGGTGCGCTTTTCTTGCCAAGAGAAATTCCTACCAAAACCCTTTACACAAAATACATATCCCGTATGGCGATAGCCTATGTTGTATGGTCAGCCTTTTATGCTATTGTTGAGCCCGTAATTCAATTAACCTTTAAACAAGAGTATCGTACAACATTTGTTGAATTTATAGGTAGTTTCATTTCGGGTGCGGTTCACCTTTGGTTTTTACCTATGATTATAGGGCTTTATATATGCATTCCCCTTATAAAGCAATTAACTCAAAACGACAAGCTTATTAAGTATTTTTTACTTTTATCACTCATTTTCTGCTTTATCAAAACACAATTCGAATTGGTTACAAATAATCTTTTAACCGCCAACACACAAATAATATTCGAAAACGTTAACACACTTTTCAAAAACTTCAATGTAAATCTTGTTTTTGGCTTTGTGGCTTATTTTATATTGGGCTTTTACCTGAATAAAACTGAAATCAGCAAAAAACACAGGACAATCATATATGTTTTTGGTATTGTAGGTCTTGCTCTTACAATACTCCTGAATTTGTTGGCTTCAAAAAATGCAGACGAATCTTTACAAGTTTTTTATAGTGCTTACTCTGTAAATGTGCTTTTAATGTCAGTAGCTATATTTGTATGGTTCAAATATAATGCAAAAGGTACAGAAAAACTCAATAAATTAATTATTCATCTTTCAAAATATAGCTTTGGAGCTTTCCTTGTGCATATATTTATTATTAAAGTTTTAACTGCCGTAGGTATTCAAAGCACAACCTTCCATCCTGTTTTATCTGTACCGACAATAACAATTTTCACCACAATTGTATCTTATTTAATTTCAATGGTTTTAAATAAAATCCCTATAATAAAAAAATATATAGTATAGAATTAAACGCACTCTAAAAGGTTATAAAATGGCTCTAAATAAAAATAAATTCAAAAAAATTACATTTATAATATTAGCGTTTGTGCTGATTACAATAACTACTGCTACCATAACTAGCAACACTTGTATTAAGATTTCTGAATATACCATCAACCTTTCAGAATTATCCGGAAAATCTAAAGTTGTTGTTATTTCTGACCTTCACGGCAGGGAATATGGCAAAAATAACAGTAGACTTTTAGCTAAAATAAGTGAACAGAAGCCTGATACAATATTTGTTGTGGGTGATATGCTGGATGATGGGGATGCAGAGAATGGCTTTTCTAAAACAATAAAGCTATTAACCGAGCTTTATGATATTGCGCCCGTATATCTTTCTTATGGTAATCAGGAGAAGGAATATTCGGATAATATAATCAGCAAATTTATTGACACAATCACAGAAATTGGTGTTGTAGCTTTAGATGAGTCATTTGTGGATTGCGAAATAGGTGGTCAAAAGCTTCGTATTGGCGGAACAATGGGACACGCCTTTCCATTCGGAAGAACTATAGAGGAATTTGAGAATTCAGATGAATACATCTTCTTAAAGGAACTGGAAAAAACTGACTTACCAACAATTGTTTTATCTCACAGACCCGATACATTTATTTTTAATGGTGCTCATAATTATTGGAGCAATATAGACCTTGTGATAAGCGGTCATACCCACGGTGGTGTTGTAAGACTACCTCTCATTGGTGGCTTATATGCACCTATGCAAGGCTTATTCCCTGAATATGATTACGGTTTTTATATGCTTGGAGAAAAAATTCAAATGGTGATAACATCCGGTCTATCCGGTTACAAATTTATTCCTAGATTTTTAAATTTACCTGAAATTTGTGTTTTGAATTTAGAGTGATAAGAAAGGAAAAGAGGTGTTTATAAATGACAGAAAATATTGTATTGGAAATTCTTTCTGCATTTATTCACAACAGAAAACCTCATTTTAACCCCGATATCCATGAGGATAAGGTCTTCTATTTCTTTTATATTCAAGGCATTTTGCCCATTTTAGCCTATATGGATAAAAAATGGGCAATTATTAAGGATGAAAACATCAAAAAGCTGCTTTTGGATTGTTATTATCAGACTATTGCAGAAAACTTTAATAAAGCTGCTATGTTTGAGAACATTTCACAAAAGCTGAGCGAAAATAAGATTCCCCATATGCCTGTAAAAGGATGGTATGTACGTACCCTTTACCCTGTGCCTGAGCTTCGCACTTTCGGAGACATTGATATTCTTATAAATAAGCAGGACAGAAAAATAACAGACAAAATATTTATAAAAAATGGTTTCCGGGTAAAAGATAACTGGGAGCCCACCTATAGCTATGATAAGGGCTTATTACGCTGCGAAGTTCATACTGAACTTATGGATTCTGATATAGGCAAGGGAGAACAGGTAATATCCTACTTTTACGATGCTTTAGAATCTGCAACAGTTGATACGGAAGAACGACTCTCTCCTCAAAAGGATCTGCACCTTATGTATCTTTTTTGCCATTTAGCAAAGCATTTATATAACGGTGGTGCCGGCATAAGAATGTATATGGATATTACATTATTCTTAAAAGCACATTGTGGTTCATTGAATTTTGAAAAAATATTTGCAGATGCCAATAAACTTAATTTAGAGCATTTTTTTAAAACAGTTTTTCTCGCTTGCAGTAATTGGTTTCAAATTGACTTGCCCTTTGAAATAACGGATATTGAACCCGATAGCTTAACCGATTTAAAAAAATATACCTTTGGTTCTGATTTATTCGGCAAAACAAGAGATAAATCAGTAATAGCACTGAGAAATGATGACATCGGTTCTAAAGAAAGCGTTTTAAAGGACACTCTGTTTCCAAGTGCAACAAAAATAGAGAAACGTTATAAATTTATTAAGGGCAGAAAATATCTTTTGCCTTTGGCTTGGATTGCAAGAGGTTTTGTAAATTTGAAAGAAACACCCCAAAAGCTTAAATATATAAAAAAAGTTTCCGATACAGATATGGCTTCAGTAGATAAATACAATGAATTTATATCTAAAATCGGATTATAGATATGAAAAAAGTCGGAGCAACTTGCTCCGACTTTTTTCATATCACACCAAAAAACTTTTTAACAACGGGCAAGATAAGGAAATCTGTTTTTCTGAATGCGGTACTGTGACCACCGTTCAGAACAATAACCTCTTCTGCGCCCTCAACTGCTTTAGTAATTTTTCTTGAATGCCTGCGTTTTATCATATCAAATTCACCAAAAACATTAAGGAAAGGGACTTTGATTGCCGAAAGCTTTTTATAATTAAGCTTTGGTTGACCCACCATCATTCCCTCGATTTCTCTTCTTCTTATCATTTCCGGGTCTTTGGTAAGTGCCGCTTTAATTGCATATATTCTGTGGTCTTTAATAATTCCAAGCTGGTCACCTGTTTTAGTTCCTCTTGTATTAAGATTTGAACCGAAAACTGCAAGGCGTTCAACATATTGAGGGTATGCCACTGCAAAGCACATAGCAAGATTACCACCATCGGAAAAACCGCAAAAGCCGGCTTTTTCAACTCCTAAATAACCAAGAAGAGCTTTTAAATCATCGCAAAAAAGCTCAAATGTAAGTTTTTTATCTCCTAAGGGAGTGTTACCCGTTCCTCTTGTTGAAAAACGGATGATTTTAAAATGCTCCGAAAGAGGCTTATATAAATCCCCCTCAAAGCAACGATAGTCACCGCCATTACCGTTTAACATAACAAGAGCCTTACCGTTTTCATTACCGCTTACATGATATTCAAAATCCAGACCATCGTGTTTGAAAAAACCATAATCCAGAACCTTTACCTCTTCCATAATGCACCTCCAAAAAACTATGATATAATAATACTCCAAATATTTTAAAAGTGCAACAGTTGACGAAAAAGAAAGAATTTAGTAAAATATTTTTTATATCTCATAAATTTTTCACGAGGTCTATAATGGATTTATTAACTTATTTTTCAACAATGTGCAGGAAATTAGGGGTTCATCTGAAAACCGAAAGCCCCTCAATAAAAAGTATTGTTTCCAACAAAAAGAAAAACACCAAAAACGGTGTTGTTGCCCGATATAATTTCGGCGAGTTTTTTATGGATGTTTATTACATAGAAAATATGAAGGGCGGTGGAGTACAGCAGGTAATCTGGCTTTCATTTTTCTTTGACAGGGAGCCATCCATAACCTTTTCCGTATATGATATTTTATCAGTAACCGACCCACGAAATTTCAACTGCTATACCTATTCTTTTGTTGACTCAAACGAGCTTATCAAAAAATGCTTTGAGGAATTAGAGCCACTTTTACAGAAACTTATTCCGGAACTTACACGAGTAGCAGAAAACGGAGTTGAAAAGAACGCACTTATTGAAAAGCAAAAACAAAAAATCAATGCTTATTTCGGAGATAATATTATTGAAGCAAGTCAATTTTTAAAAGATTCTGCCGATAAAATTCTCTCTATGATGTTCTATAACTTCTTTCAATACCAAATTGATATTTATGTTTTAGGTTCACCTGCTTTATTCTTCAAGGGCAAAGAAGAAAAAGCATTAAAAGCCTTGAAAAAAGCAAAATATCGTTCACTTTATGAAGATAATCTTCTGGCTTACCTGGAAAACGGCGGTAAGGCACCCACTCTTTCACAAACGGCAACTGACGCATCAACAGAAAAAGGGACTGCGCGACAGGGCACAGATGCAAAAGGTTCTTTAAAAATTCTTTTATACACTTTGCTTCTCACTATTCCTATTTCTGCAGTTATGATAGGATTATTCTTCGCTTTAGCTTATTTAACCGCGACAGACACTCTTTTCATTTACGGTATTAAAGAAAATCTGATTTTCTTGCCGTTTTTCTCAACACTTCCTACAATTGCAATTGCATTGAATATCTTTTTAAGAAAAAAAGCAAAAAACAAAGATGTTCATATTCCTGCTTTGCAACCCAAAGCTAAAACAGTTCTTAAATATTTCACAATTTTAGCAGAAAGTGTTGCCATAATCGCACTTTTCACTTGTGTAAACTCAACCTTAGTTCTTCGTGATAGTGATTTCCTTTATTCAACGGAGGATTTTCCGCTTTCAAGAACAAGCTGTCAATACACTTCAATTGATTATGCTGCGGTTGTTGAGGGTTACACCTATAAAGGTGAATTTCAAAAGGATGAACACATTGTTTTTGTTACCAAAAGCGGAACAACAATTGATGTTTATAACGCCACATTCTTCTCCGCAGAAAAATTCAAAAATGAAACAGAACGCTTTTTGAAAGAAAAAGGTATTGAAATAAAACAATTAAAAACAACAGATTAAAGTATAAAGGGGCTGTAAAAAAAGCGCAGACCGTATAAAACCAGATATAGTAAGGGGTTCTGTAGGTTTAATAAGCCTATAGAACCCCTTAAAGATATAGAAAATCTAAAATTGATGAAAAAAATGTTTTATACTACGAACAAACT
>JAZQMA010000015.1:0-25066 GCA_045543035.1 Acutalibacteraceae bacterium
AATCATCAAAGCCTTTTTTTCACCTGTGCCCATAGTGAGCATAGGAATCTCTTTTTTGCCCTCGGAGTAGCCTGCTGTAAAAAATTTAAGCGAATCGGGGTACTCATTTCTTAATTTCACCATATTTGTTATGAGTGAGTCGTAGCTTTCGGGGGCATCTGTTTGAATTATAGAATTGAAGGCTTTTTTTGTTGTTATGTCTTGCGATAAAGCGTTCACTGCCGTTTTGGGTGCTAATGGCACGAAAAAAGACAGGACACAACCGCAAACAAGGGTTACTGCCGCAAGGCAAGCCGTAGCAATAAGCCAATTATCGTATTTTTTGTTTTCCATAGCTTTCTCCGAAAAAATTACTTTATTTTTATAATTGCCGCACCATAGGGCGGAATTTTTATGAAGTCTGTTGAATAGCCTCCGCTTATAAGGTCAGGCTTATATTTAAAATCTTCAGGTAAATAATAATCAATTTCGTGATTATTTCTGTTAGCAATTACAAAAATAGTTTCCGCTTCACTTTTTCTCATATATGCAACACAGGATAGCATTGCAGAATACGGGATAAAATCCCCCTCCTTAAGACATTTACAGTCTTTACGGATTTTACCCAGCTTTTCATACCACTCGGTAAGCTCGGTATCCTCGTTGCCCCACGGGAAAAATCCACGGTTAAAGGGGTCACCGCCACCCTGCATACCTGCCTCATCCCCGTAATAAATCGAGGGGAAGCCGGGGAGTGTGTACTGTAAGACCGAAGCAGTTTTTAAAAGTGCTTTTGCTTTATTATATTCTTCACAGGTTAATTTACATTTAGCCTGTATGTTGCGTGGCTTGTGCTCAATCGCCTCGTAAATAAGGCTTGTGAGTATACGGGCTGTATCGTGGGTGCCTATATGATTCATTAAGCTGTTGAGTGCTTGCTTGGGGTAATTTTCGCATACGCTTACAATGCTTTCCATAAAGCTTTCCGCAACGCCGTAACGCATAAAGGTAAGTATTGCGGATGCAAATGGATAATTCATTACACTGTCGAGCTGGTCGCCTAAAAGATAACGCCGTCTGCCGCCGTGGCTGAATTTGTTTGTGGCATCCTCCCAAACCTCGCCTATAATGAGGTAATCATCGTCAATACCCTTGGTGCATTTTCTGAATTCGTCAAGGAATTTGTCGGGCAATTCATCGGCTACATCAAGGCGGAAGCCGCTTGCTCCGCATTTAAGCCATTTTTTTACAATTCCGTTTTTGCCTGTTATAAATTCAATAAATGACGGGGCAGTTTCGTTAGTTTCGGGTAATGTGTTTATACCCCACCAGCTTTTATATTTCCCGTTTTCCTCAAAGGTGAACCAATCCTTATAAGGACTGTTGCTGTCGTTCCATGCACCGCCCGTGCCGTAACGGTGTTCACGGTTAAAATAAATACTGTCGGAGCCTGTATGGCTGAAAACGCCGTCTAGAATTATTTTTATTGAATATTCCTCTGCGGCAAGGCAAAGCTCTTTAAAATCCTGCTCGTTGCCGAGCATAGGGTCAATTTTATTGTAATCGGCAGTGTTGTAACGGTGGTTTGAGTGTGCCTCAAAAATAGGGTTTAAATAGAGAATGTTTACACCTAAAGAAGCAAGATACGGGAGCTTCACTTTAATTCCGTTAAGGGTACCGCCAAAATAATCGTTGTTAAGGATTTTTCCGTTTTCATCTGGTTCCCAAACAGGGGTATCCGAGGTGGATATATGAATAATTCTGTCTGTGGGGATTTCCTCGTCGGAGGGAGTGCCCTTATTGAAACGGTCGGGGAAAATCTGGTACATTATTCCGCCTTTAATCCAATGAGGTGTCTGATAATTTTTATCGTAAACCGTCAGTTGCCATTCTTTGCCTTCGGGAGCAATTTCACCGCATCCTGCAGAATGAAGAAAAATATTTCCTCTTCCGAAAGGTGTTTCATAAGTGAAATGATAAAAATAAAGACCTGTATCAAAAGAAATGTTAATGTCCCACCATTCTTCGCTTTCTCCGTTCATACCGCACCAGAATAAATCGTGATATTGGATTTCCTCACCATCCTTATGAATAACAAGGGTAACCTTTTGGCAAGAAAAAGAACGGGGCATAAGAACACAAAGCCTCAAATTTTCATTTGAGGCTATGCTACCGAATATTGATTTGTGTCTTATATCTCGTGAATTATAGGGAACGAATTGCAAAAATATCAGTCCTCGTAACCGTTAGGGTTGTTATGCTGCCATCTGTAAGAATCAGCGCACATTTCGTCAATGCCTTTTTCTGCTTTCCAGCCAAGCTCTTTTTCAGCTTTTGATGGGTCAGAATAGCAGGTTGCAAGGTCACCGGGACGGCGTTCCACTATTTTATAAGCAACCTTAACTCCTGATGCTTTTTCGAAAGCTTCAACAACCTGAAGAACACTGTAGCCTGTACCTGTGCCAAGGTTATAAACAAAGGTATCATTTTCTTTCTCAATTTTTTCAAGAGCTTTAAGATGACCTTTAGCAAGGTCAACAACGTGAATGTAATCTCTGACACCTGTACCGTCAACAGTATCATAATCATTTCCGTAAACATTAAGGTATTCACGCTTGCCTTCTGCAACCTGAGTTATGTAAGGCATAAGGTTGTTAGGAATTCCGTTGGGACTTTCACCAATTCTGCCACTTTCGTGAGCACCGATTGGATTAAAATATCTTAAAAGGCAAACGCTCCATTCACTGTCTGCTTTTGCAGTATCAGTGAGGATTTGCTCGATGAAATATTTTGTTGTACCGTAGGGGTTAGTTGTTCCGCCTGTTTTCATTGTTTCTTTAAGAGGGGAAACATTATGTTCACCATAAACGGTTGCAGAGGAGCTGAAAACCATTTTTTTACAACCGTATTCTGCCATAACCTGACAGAGAGTAACTGTACCGCTGATGTTGTTTTCATAATAAAGTAAGGGTTTTTCACAGGATTCACCAACTGCTTTAAGACCTGCAAAATGAATAACAGCGTCAATATTGTGTTTTTCAAAAACTTTTCTTAAGCCATCAGCATCTCTGATGTCACATTCTTCGAATGCAAAATCTTTGCCTGAAAGCTCTTTGATTCTATCTAGAACCTTGGGGCAACTGTTATAGAAATTATCAAGAATAACAATTTCTTTGCCTGCATTAAGTAATTCAATAGCGGTGTGAGAGCCGATATAACCTGCGCCGCCTGTAACAAGTACTGCCATTATTATCTCTCCTCAATAAATATTAACTATGCTCAGAATTCAACAATTTCCATTGTTGGTTTTTCTTCTTTGGTTGTAGAGGGTTTTTGTTTCTTTGTTGTCTGCTCTTCTGTTGATTCCTGGGTTGTTGTAACAGGACCTGTATTCGTATTCGGAGTATAGTTAATAACGGGTCTGTTAGTGTCCGGAACAGGAGTAAGCTGAGATGTTGCGGGAACATCAAAAATTGATGTTGAGCTTTCTTCCTCGGAAACAAATTCTGTTATTTCTGATTTCTTTGTTGTCTTTTCCTTTTCGGTATATTCGGGAATGCTTCCGAGAGTTGTTGATGGTGCAGTGGTTTTTTCAGTATTACCTGCTTGCACCTCTTCTTTTTCAGGAGCATCAGAAGGTGTTACAAAATAGCCACCGAATTTGAAGCCTAAAATAACACAAACGATAACTGCAACAGTCAAAGCAACGATTGCCGCGATTGTACCCTTTTTACCAATAGATGCAGTTGGTCTTTGTTCTGCCTGGAATTCTGCTTCAATTAGAGATTGCTCGTATTTTGCCTTTTCTTCTTCAGTTGCATTTCTTTTGAAGAGAACTTCATCTGCATATTTATCAATCATTGAATAAAGCTCGTTTGTTGCTTCGATAATAAGGTTATCAACGCTCTCACCTGCATTTGCAAACAACTTTTTTACAATGATTTTATCTTCTGTTGCAACGCTGATAAACGAATAGTAGTTAACTATTGTGTCGCCCTTTTTTTCGCGGAAAATATTAGAAACTGTTGCACCTAAATCAGCATTTCTTAAATCCATTGCACCTTTTGCAAGCTGTGCAGCATATTCCTTAGGATCTTCAACGCCTGAATCGTTAACATAAGGTGTAAAGAAAACGTTGTTTTCATAATTGGGGCAAGACCTTACATCTTCTTTGAGTGTTTTTGCGGCAGGTGTTGAGGGAATAGCTAATTTTAAGTCGTTTTTTACAAGCTTCGTTACGATGTTTTCTGCTTTGGGTGAAGCTTTTTCTTCACTTACAATATCATCGTAAATTCTGAATTTCCTTTCAGGTGCTTTGAAGAACGGAAGACCTGAATTTAAAAGTGTTTCACCAATGCTTTCTTCAATTAACGGGAAAACAACAATATATTGGTCTGCAGATTTCACATAGAAAGAACTGAAAAGTCCATCAGGTGAAATGAGTTCGATACATTCATTAGGAACAAGTGTATGAGCTTTAATAAGTGTTTCATCTAAGATTGCACTGCCCATAGCAGTTTCAATTTTTTCGCTGTATGCAGGTGTAAAATTAAACGCTTTTATAAGAATTGGTTTAAATTTAAGATATAAATCCTTTTCAACACCAATTAAAAGAGCCTGAGAGCTTTCAAGTGCTACAGAGATTTCTTTGAAAAGCTCATTTGCATCGCTGAAGCTTTCAAAATAAACTCCGCTTTCATTGAGCTTTGATGTTACCTCTTGCTTTACGGTTGCAAGAGAGAAACTGTTCTGTTCAAAAGCAAATGCTTTGATTTTCATATATCACACCTCTTGGGGTTAATAGTTTTAATATAAATAGAATTTTTTATCGTTTTTATAGGGATTGCTTTTAGGGTTATCGTAATAGCTTTCGGGATATTTTACAGGTGTTTCTTTGAATTTTGCCAGCTTTGTGTCCACTTCTGCACTTTCACCTTCACGTACCATTCTTGCGATTACAATGAGTCTGGAATCTTCAAATTCATAAGTGCAAGTGCAAAGAGTGATTAATTTATCAGTGGGGAGCAGGTCAACACCTGTTTCATAAAGCTTTCTTTTATCAAGTTCTTCAATGTATTCTTCAAAACAAGCATCGGAACAATTGTCAAAAGTGAAATCAAAGAAATAGCCATTATTGCTTTCAACCGAACCGTTTGTAAGTATAACGGCATAAACTTTCCACTGGTGTTTTTCAAAAAGCGTGTCAAATTGAATTATGGGATGCTTTTTGAAATAATCAATGCTTTTGTAATTTGCTAATGCTGCAAATCTTTCACCGTCAAACATATTGTGACCATAGAGAAGAGTGTTGCGGTCAAAGGGTTTGAAGTTAGCTTTGTATGTTGCGAAAACCGCACCATAGCTTGTAGAGTTTCCGTTGAAGTCGTGACGGAGATAATATTTGTCATTATCTGCCTGAACAACGGGGGTATCAATCTTGGTTCCGTCGATTTTAAGATAACCTACGGTCTGAGGATTTTTAGCATAATAAAGGGCATAGTCATAAAGAATTCCTGCAGGGAATTTAACATCCAGAAGCTCAGGATATTTTTCATAGAGATATGTCCATTTTTCTTCTTCGGAAAGACCCTCAAGGTCTTTTATTACATCATCGGGAAGAAGTGCATCACTGTGAGCTTTTTCTTCCTGGCGGAGAACAAGGAATTTTTCAATGCCTTTCTTTCCTACATAGAAGCCTGAAACCAAAACTGCAAAAGCAAGAACAAAGCTGATTACATTTAAAGCGTTTTTTTTCATTTTACGTTTTTTCAGACGTTTGAAAATTTCCTGCTTCTGAGTTTCATCGGTTCTGTAAACTGTTTCTTCTGACCTTGTGAAATATATATAAGGAGAAGATGTTTCTTTTTTGTTTTTCTTCATTATATATCACCCAAAAGATTTAAAGCGGTTTTTACCGCAGAAAATCTGTTTTGTAATCTTATGTCATCTGTGAAGTTGTTTCTTAATTCGGTGCAAAGGGTTTTATTTTCATCTGCAATTGCAACATAAATAAGTCCGACGGGTTTTTCGGTGTTATCTGAAAGAGGGCCTGCAATTCCTGTTATGCCTATTCCAATGTCACTGTTAAGAGCTTTTTTTACGCCCTCAGCCATCTGAACAGCAACTTGTTCGCTTACTGCACCGAAAGCGGAAAGAGTTTCTTCTTTTACACCTAAAATGTTCATTTTCACTTCATTTGAATATGAACAAACACCGCCTTGATAAACAGCAGAAGCACCGCTTACATCGGTTATGATTTTGCTTACCCAACCGCCTGTGCAGGATTCTGCAAGAGCAAGGGTTTTGTTTTTTTCTTTTAATTTTTTGACTGCGTTTTCAGCAAGCTTTATTAAATCAAGTTCAGTCATTTTGAACACCATCGGCTGTAATTGCAATTCTTTGAATACCGTCAACTGCTCTTTGGCAAAGTGCCTCAATATCTAATACCTTTTCAGCCTCTTCAACATCTTTAAGCTGTGGACGGGTTTTAGGATGCTTGGGAGTGAATACCGTGCAACAATCTTCGAAAGGTTGAATTGAAATATCAAAGGTTTCAATTTTTCTTGAGATTGTAATTATCTCTTCTTTATCCATACCAATGCAGGGACGGAAAACAGGTTGAGTTGCAACCGCATCGGTGCAACCGAGAGCAAGAGTTGTCTGGCTTGCAACCTGAGCAACGCTTTCACCTGTAATAAGTGCATGGCAATCAGTTTTTTCTGCAAGCATACAAGCAATGCGCATCATAAAACGTCGCATAATAATTGTGAAATATTCCTCGGGGCATTTTTCACGGATAAGCTCCTGAATTTCTGTGAAAGGAACTGTGTGAAGCCAGATTCTGCCACTATAACGAGCAACTTTAGAAAGTAAATCGTGAACTTTTTGTTCGGAGCGGGGAGATGTATAAGGTGGAGATGCGAAATGGATACCCACAAGCTCAAGACCTCTTTTAGCCATCATATATGCGGCAACAGGGCTATCTATACCACCTGAAATAAGAAGCATTGCTCTGCCTGAAGAACCAACGGGCATACCGCCTGCGCCTTTAAGCTGATTTCCTCTGATATATGCCTGGTCACGAATTTCAACAGTAACCTTAATATCGGGATTTTTAACGTCAACTTTAAGGTGGGGGAAGCTTTCAAGAAGCTTTCCGCCAACCATTGCGGAAATTTCAGGGGAGTTATAGGGAAAACTCTTGTCTGAACGCTTTGCTTCAACCTTGAAGGTTTTAGCTTCATAAAGCTGGTCTTTAAGATATTCGGGAGCAATTTCAAGAATTTTATCAATATCTTTTTCAGAAACTGCTGCTCTTGAATAAGCAGAAATACCGAAAACGCGTGAAATTTCATCTGCCGCAGCATCTAAATCTGCATTTTCATCAAGGGGAGTTACAGTGATTGTTGATTGAGAATTCTTTAACTGGAATGAACCGAATTGATGAATTCTTCTTTTTATATTTTTCATAAGCATTGACTCGAAAGAGGAACGGTTAAGTCCTTTAAGAGCAAGCTCTCCATCTTTTATAAGAATGATTTCTTTCATTTTAACTTTATTTTCCTTATCTTTGTTTTTTGCCATATTTTTCTGCGGCTTCTTTTATTGCATCTATCAGATAATCAATTTCTTCTTCCGTATTGAAACGAGAGAGACTTATTCTTACTGCACTGTCAATTCTTTCGGGAGAAAGCCCCATAGCAGTTAAAACAGGGCTTCTGTGCCCCATTTTACAAGCAGAGCCTGCGGAAATTGATATTCCTTTCCCACTCATAAAGTTAACAATGGGTTGGCTTGGTAAACCGAGAATTGAAATGTTGAAAATGTAAGGTATTGCATCTTCGGGTGAATTGATTTTTACACAAGGAATATCAATTATTCCGTTAAAAAGACGGGTTTTGAGAGATTTAACATATTCACTATGAGTATTTACATTCATAGCCTCTTCTGCCGCTGCACCGAAAGACATAATTGCAGGAGTAGCTTCAGTTCCCGAGTGAATATTCTGTTCCTGACCGCCACCGAGAATGTATGGCTTGATAATTCCTTTTGATTTTAAATATATACCGCCAACGCCTTTTAATGCGTGGATTTTATGACCGCTTACGGTAATAATATCTGCATCAACAGTTTTTGGATTTATAACTATTTTGGAAAGTGCCTGAACACAGTCGGAATGAATAATTGCAGGTGCGCCTGCACGTTTTACCGCAGTTCTTATACGGTTTATGGGAAGGATTGAACCAACTTCATTATTAACTGCCATACAGGAAACAAGAATAGTGTTTTTGTTTATACTTTCAAAAAGGTCTTCTTCTTTTATTTTTCCGTTTTCATCAGGATTAAGGCGGATGACCTCAAATCCCATTGTTTCAAGACGTTTTATGGGTTCAAGAACACTGGGATGCTCAATAGCGGTGGTAACAATTCTGTTGCCCTCTCTTTTGAGTTTCTCAACACTACCGAAAATTGCGGTGTTGTTGGCAGTTGTTCCTGAAGAAGTAAAAAAGAAATTGCTTTCATTTACTCCTAAAAGGCGGGAAACCTGCTTTCTTGCTTTTTTCAATTCGTCGGAAGCTTCAAGCCCCAATTGATGAAGAGAAGAGGGATTGCCCCAGCATTCTTCCATAGCTTTTTTTGCGGCATTTACTGCCTCAATACAAGGCTTTGTTGTTGCACTATTATCAAAATAAGCAGTCAAAAGCAATCCTTCCTTTCAATAATTCCCCATTATTTTATAATCGTCTTATTATACTATATAAAAAGCATTTTTGTAAATGCTTTTAAGTGAACTTTTATTGTAAAAATCTTGAATAATTTATTAACTTTAGTGAAAAATGTGAATGAGTAGAATGAATGTATTTTAAGAGGTGTAAATATATGATAAAAAAACGAAGAAATTTAGTCAGAATTGTAAGCTATCTTACCGCAATTGTTGTTGCTCTGGGTGTTTGGGGCGGTATGAATATGTATAAGCTTGCAGTAATCAAAAGAGATGTGCAGGCTTCAAGGGAAAGAGCGTTAACTCAGCTTGGAACATATATGGATGATATTGACATTAATTTGCAGAAATGCTTGTATTCCTCAAGCTCTGCAATGCTTTCAGATGTGGCATCAAAGTTATGGCGTTCAAGCTCTTCTGCCAAAGAAAGCCTCTCTGAAATAACAGATGGTAACACAGAAATATCCGGTGTTTATAAATTTTTATCACAAGTAGGGGAATATACACTCTCACTTAATGAAAAAATCGCCTCAGGAGAGAAGCTTTCAAAAGAAGAAACCGAAAATCTTAAAAAGTTAAAAGCATATTCCGAAAAGCTTTCCGGAACAATAAATTACCTTATTGAAGAGGAAGAAAACGGCGGTTTAAATTTTGAAGAAGTGAAATCTACTCTTCAAAGCGAGGGCGAGGAAAAGCTTTATCTTGCAACAGAATTGAACGATGCAAATCAGGCTTTAGAGGATTACCCAACACTTATTTATGACGGACCTTTTTCCGATCATATAAACACTAAAAAATCCAGTGTTGTTGAAAATCTTGAAGAAATAAGTCAGGATGAAGCACAGGAAAAGGCGGCAAAATTTATTGGTGTAAAAACCGAAGATATTTATTTTTTAAATAAAACCGACAGTAATTTAAGCACTTATACTTTCTATAATACCAATGCAACAATTTCAGTTACTCAAAAAGGCGGATTGATTTCTTATATGCTTAAATCCCGCTATGCAGGGGAAAGTAAAATTACCGCAGAAGATGCCATAAGAAAGGCAACCGCGTTCTTAAAAGAAAAGGGTTATACAAAAATCAAAGAAAGCTATTATTCAACTGTTGACGGAGTTTGCACTATAAATTATGCCTATTATGAGGACGGAATAACCTATTACACCGACCTTATAAAAGTCAGCGTTGCTCTTGATAACGGTGAGATTTTAGGCTTTGATGCAACAGGTTATATTATGAATCACAAAGTAAGAAAAGTACCCGAAAATCCCAAATATGATTTAAGGACTGCAGCGAAACTTTTAAAAGATGATTTGAAAATTTTATCAAATAAAAAGGCATTTATTCCAACAGATTATGAAACGGAAGATTATGTTTATGAATATCGTTGTAAGGCAGATGACGGACAGGAAATTCTTGTATATATTGACCCTGTAACAGGAGAAGAAAAAGATATTCTTATTCTTCTGTATTCCGATGGCGGAGTTCTTACAAAATAAGAATATTAACAGCTTTTAGTGGAATAATTATAGAGGAGTTGTATTTATCTCCGGAAAGGGAGTGAATATATGAAAAAGATTATTGCCGTTGTTGCAGTTGTTTTGCTTATTGGTTCTATGGTTCTCGTTTTCAGCGGTTGCGGTGAAGATGATAATAATGCTACAACTACAACCACAACAACAGAACCCGGAACATCTGAGGTTACAACAACTCAAAATCCCGGTATGGTAACAGATGAGTCTGAAGAGGGCGAAAACGGTGTTTTAGGTGACATTGTTACTGATGTTTCTGAGGGTATGTCCGATATGGTTACTGATATGTCGGAAGGCGCATCAAGAGCAATGCAATAAGATTGCTTGCTTCAGCGCAGACCAAACGAAAAAATTCGTTTTAGACGATTTATCCCTCTTGAAGTATCCACATACATCATCGAGGAATAAATCGTCTTCTGCATCTGAATTAAGCAATCTTTAAATAAAGTTAACTTTAATGCAAAACAAAAGACAAACCACTCAACACTACTGTGTTTGAGTGGTTTTAATGATTTTAGAAACTGATTTTCTGTCCTGCAATTTTCTGTCCGTTAGGGTCGAGAAGCTCGAAATCAACAGTGTAGTTTTTATACTGTGTTGCAGGGTAGGACATAACTGCAACATTATCACTTTCGGAAAGAACAACTGTTTTTCTCTGACTGTAACCGAAAGCAGTTGTGTATTTTAAAGTGAGAGTTTTTCCGTAAAGGTTTTTATCACCGACAACAGCGTGGAAATAGATTGTTCTTGTATTATCAAGCTCTGTAAGAGATGTTTCGAGGTCTGTAGCACTGTAGTTAACAAGAGCTTTAATGTCATCAGACATAACCTCGGAAGAACCTAAAAGCTCTTTTCTTAAATCCGCGCAGTTACGATAATTTTCTTTTGTAAGTTCGTTAAGATATTTGACAGTTGTTTTGTTATCTTTATCAAAATTATCTGTGATGAACATATACTTAGCTTCGAGAATCTTTTCTGCCGAATCAGAATATTTTCTGATAGCAGTAAGGATTTCAATAGCACTCTTATATTCTTTTTTCTCTATTAAAGAAAGTGCATTCTGATAAGAACACTCTTTAACCATTTCTTTGCTGTCGCCGTAGTCACCTAAATCCATAAAAAGTTTAGATGCGTTTTTGAAATTCTTGTTTTCAAGTGCCTTTTTTGCTTCGCTATATGCACAGGCTTGTGCTCTTGTTGATGAATCGCTGTAATCGCCAAGATTTTCAAAAGCAATTTTTGCCTCTGCAAATTTGCCGTTTTCTTCAAGGCTTAAAGCATAATTATACTCACATTCAACTGATTTTTCCTGACTATCGGAATATTCACCCAAATCTTTAAAAGCAGTGATAGCATCAGCATATTTACCGGTTTCTGCCAAAGCAACAGCATTGTCATACTTTTGCTTATTTATAAGCTCAGGACCGTATTTGAAACCTGCCACAACACCTGCAAGAACTATTACAAGAATAAAGAGAATAAGAGCTTTGTGTCCTTTTTCCTTTTTGCTTTTTACAGGAGTTTCATTGTTTTCTGTTTCTTCAACAACAATTTCTTCAATAATAGGCTCTTCTTCCTCTGCAACGGGAATGTTACATTCAACAACTTCATATTGTGGTGTTGTTTCAATTTCTATAACACCATCATCCGGTTCTTCAGTTTCTGAAACAACTGTTTCAGCTTCATCAATTATCTCAGTTTCAATTTCGATTATTTCTTCGGGTTCTTCTACAGTTTCATCCGTTGTTTCTTCAAAAACGACTTCTGTTTCTGATGTGGAAGAAATATCTTCGATTTCTTTTTCATCCTCTTCAGAAGTTTCATTGATTTCTATTTCAATAACATCTTCAGTGAGTAAGTTATTTTCGTTTTCTTCAATAACAGTTTCTTCTGCAGGTTCAACAGCTACAGTTTCTTCCGCGATATTTTCAACTGCAGCATCTGTTTCTTCTTTTGTTTCTTCCTCAACAGCTTCAATACTTTCTTCAACTGCGCTTGTTTCAGCTTCGTCAACAGTTCCCTCAACAGTTTCTTCGAGATTTTCTTCAACAACTTCTTCAATCTGAGGTTCTTCGATAATTTCGGGCTCTGTTATAACAACTGTTTCGGTCTGCATATCGATTTGCTCGTCAAAGTGTTCTTTATAGCTTTCCTGAAGGAATTCATAAGAAATACTTTTAAGTTTATCTGCAACTGCACCTGTGCCTTTAATTGTGTTATATTGACCGGCTTCAAGCATTTCTGCAAGCTTTGTAAACTTTTCTGATTGTTCTAAAAGGAATTTGTATTTGTCATAACTCTTCTGGAAGAACATAACAATGCAACGATAATAAATTTCAAGGTTTTTTATATCGTTTGTAAGAATTCCTGTGAAAACAGTATGAGAAGCTACGTTATCACAGATTTTCTGATATTTTATTTCGCCTGTTTCTACTGCTATATCATTTTCAACAAAGAAGCATTCGGAGAACTTTGCAGAAATTTTGCGAGGAGAACGTTCGTTGAATTGTGCAACAAGAGCAGAGAGAGCTGCTCTGAAAGTTTTAGCTTCGCTTTCAATATTGAGAATGATTTCAACTTGCTTTTTGATTTTTTCTGCATCTGCATCAGCAAAAAGTCTTATATGATTTTCGGTAAGAAGTTTTTCTATTTTTTCTGTTTCATCGTTAGCGAGAGCGATGAATTTGGGGAAATCTTCATCAGAAACATCATCAAAAACATTAACTATTTTCTTGTATGTTTCCTGAAGAGAAACAGTATCTTCATCAAAGTTTCTTGCGTCACAGAGAGCTTTATAGAAAATTGATAAAGGCTCAAGGCTGTTCTTTACAATGTATTTCATCAAGCAATTGTCAGCCTCAGCATAGTTTTCTTCGTTATAATACTGCACACCTAAAAGGAGATTTTCTTTGTCCTCTTCAAAAGTTGCACCGCATGAAGGGCAAACCAAGTTTCCCTCTTTATTCTGGAGATAAGCGTTTTTACATTCTGTACAAATGATTCTTATCATACGTTCACCTTAATCTTGTTATTTGAGCAAATTTCCACTCATACAAATTCCATAATACCATAAAACGACCGTTATTTGCAACATTTTATTACAAAAACATTGCAAAAACGGTCGAAAAACATAATAAAAGTGTTATAAAATTGTATTTTGTGAGAATTATATGGGTTTAATCCACAATTCGCAAAGCTTGAAGCCGTCAATATCTTCTTTAATTTCCAACTCCAGAGTGCCGTTTATAAATACATCTTTTGATAAAATATATTCTGCACTTTCAAACCCGTCAACAAGAATTATTTTATCAAATTCAGGGTCTTTTTTGCCACCAAACTGAGCACCCTCATAAATTGTTTTACCGTTTGCAATTATACGGTGGTCATTTATTTCGGGGTTAATATCAGTTTTGTAAGCTATTTTCAGAATATAGTTTGTGTTTGCTTTAAAACCACCGAATTTGGCTTTGAAAGAAAAATGGTCATAAACCTTTGTCATTGCCATAGGCATTGAACGTTCTTTTGCAACAGGCTTATCTGCATAAACATCCATATAGAATTCGCCTTTCTGACGAACACCTAAAGTGTTAAGTCCGTGAAGAGCAACCGAATAGTAAATTTCACCTTCGTTGCAGGTTCTGTAAGAGAGAAGACAGTCTGTAAATTTGTTTCGTTCTTCTTCGTTAAGGGTAAGTGCATATTCGATTTTCTTTAATAAAAATGCACGGTCTGTTACATTGTTATCAATGGTTTCGAGAACTGCACCTCTTTCCCAGCTATCTGCGCAATAATGCTCAACATCAAGCTGTAAGCCGATAAGGTTAAAGAGCTTTTCTGCAAGAGTATCAATTTCACTTCTTATGAGAGAATATTGGAAACTGAATGGTGTATTCAATATTTCCAATGCACTTGAATAGTTGCGGTTTTTAAGTTCTTCCGTTGCATCTTTTATAAGCTTTAATTCGAAAACTCGTCGCATCTTAACAATTTTATCGCAACAAGCGCGGAAATAAAGCTGAAGAAAACGCCAGTTTTCAGAAAGCTTGGGGTAATCCTTAATCAATTCACAGAACATTCTGTAACACAAATCTATACAGGGGTTTTCTTCGGGTGCGCCCTGCCAGTTTTTCTCTAAAAGGAAAATGCAGTCTGTGATTTTTTCTTCGTCCGAACCATACATAAAGTAACGCACATAGTCCAGGATGCTCTCTCTCAAATCCGCATTACAATCCCATTCGAAAGCAGACCAGACAGCTTTGTTAAGGTCATCGTGAACACCTTCTGAATAGCTTACAGAACCGATTGTATATGGCGCAAAAATTCGATATAAAGTGCGCAATTCTGTTGGTCTTGGGTTTACGCTTTCTCTTGAAAGAGTTGCTGCGAGAGTATAGTGCCAGTCATCCTCAAGGAAGTTAACAGGGTATTCGCAACGGAGATTGTGAGTAATATCAGGATAAAAACGCATAGGATATTTTTCGGGTATGCGTTTTCTTAATTCGTGAATGGGGAAAGCGTGGTTCGGACCCATAATAACTGCATCAATTTCATCAGGTTCATTTTCAAGCTTTTCACAGAAAACTTTACCCCAATCTCTGATTGAATGAGGGGCCTGAGCAGAGGGGTGCATTTTGGCATCGGGGTGATGTTTGGTCAATACCTTTTGGATTTTACGGCATCTGTCAATAAAAACATCTGCAGGAAGCTCACCCGGGTCACCACCGGGTGGGAAAACAATGTTAAGACGAGGCATACTCCCATAGAGTTTTTCTCTTATTTCAAGTGCTTCTTCCTCAGTTTCATAATCGTTGTTAGCGTGCCAGAGAGAAACATCCAAATCTACAACATCTGCAAGTCTGGATGCTTCAACTAAAAACTCTTCCTGATCATATTTCATAAGGGCGTTTCTGAAATTATCTTTAGGCTTTGTACCGTTGTGTTCAACAGTGTTGGAACCGAAAGCCATCATATCTAGATAATACTGAAAATACTGTTCATAATCCCATGCATCATAAGTATTCGGAGTGGTTCTGTAGCCTGCCTGATGACCGCGTATTTGCTTTTGTGGTTTATAATCACCGGATATGTTTTTTATAAGGGTAATAACACCATTTTCGAAGGTGCATTTTCTCAAAAACATCGAGTAACCGAATATCAAACCTCTTATAGTTTTTGCTGTAATAATGATTTCGCCTTCTGTCTGAAGAATGTTGAAAAAATCCTTATTTTCAATAGCTTCATCAGTGACGAAAATCATTTTAGGAAAAGCAGGAGCTTTTTCAAAAACAGGCAGGGATTTTCCTGTTCTTTTCTTTATTTCTTTAGCAAAATAAGTTGCCGCTTTAACGGCATCTTTTCCGCTTGCTTCAATATTTAAGTTCGTGAAATTATATTTCATAACCACACCTACCATTATATCTACAAGTATAATGCTATATTAACATACCTTTTACACGGCTTCAAGAAAAAACTTGTTTTTTAAGTTTAGGTATTGAATTTTTATGTGGCTATGATACAATAAATAAGTTATTATTGATATTAAGGAGATTCATTTATGAACGCATTTACAGTCAAGTGGTACATAAAATTTATAACATCACTTTTAGGCTATACTCCCGAGCTCAGAAAAGCTCTCAAAATGAAAAAAACACAGACATGGAAGGAATATAAGCCCTTTGTTGATAAAAATGTAAAAGAGTGGCTTATTCCTTTGATTGATATGGCAGATGTGAATTTTGTGGTTAAGGGTAAAGAGCTTGTTCCTGAAAATGAGCCTATCATTTATACTCCCAATCACGCAAGTATGTTTGATATTCCTGCAGTATTTCTCAATGCTCCCACAATGCCTATGTTTATTGCTAAAAAAGAATTGAGTATGTTCCCGTTTTTAAAGCATTGGATGAGTGTTCTTGATTGCGTTTTTGTTGACAGGCAAAAGAAAAACGGTTCTCGTTCTTCTCTTCACGAAGCAATTGAAATGGTTAAGTCAGGTCGCAGTCTTGTTATTTTCCCTGAAGGTACTCGCAGTAAGAATGGTAAGCTTGGCGAGTTCAAGGGTGGTGCGATGAAAATCGCAATGGAAAGCGGTGCAAAGGTTGTTCCCGTGCTTATTGAAGGTTCAAGAGCAAGACTTGAAGAAACAGGAAATATTACAAGCGGTACTGTTTATGTAACATTCTTACCGCCTATTGAAACTAAAGGACTTGAAAAAGAAGATTTCTTCAAAATGCCCCAGCAAATCAAAGCTATGCTTCAGAATGAGAGAGATAAGCAGAATGCTGAAAAGCAGGCGGAAGCAACAAGTGAAATAGTTGAATAAATTTTGTAATAATATTTCAGCAGACAGGTTAAAAATCTGTCTGCTATTTTCATATATTTGACAAATTGTAAACATTGTGATATAATTCTCATCGTTTTCGATTAAATTGATTACAAATTGTAACCTTTAGGAGAAATATTATGACAAAACGTTTACTTTCTTTGGCGTTTGCTCTGATTTTTGCAGTGGGGATTATTCCTTTCGGAAGCATAAATTCAGTAGCTGCTAAAGATGATAATTACAGCGTTTCTAAAGCTCTTAAATATGCGCAGAAAAACTGGAACAACGGAATTGGCTTGTGTGCAGAATTTGTTTCAAGATGCTTGCAGGCAGGCGGTGTTGATGTTTTTGAGCCAAGAGTTATTGATTTATACAATGAACTTAAAAGTGAATATGGTGATGTTTACAAATTGAAACTCACTAATGGTACAAACGGAAAAATCAGTATGTACGCAAATGAGGGTAAGCTAGAAAAGGGTGACCCGATTTTCTATAAATGTAACTATTGCGGTACATTTGAACACGTTGTAATTTGCAATGGTGCAAACGGTGAGGGTTATTCTCAGGATTATGCTCACAACAATGCCCACAATGGCAAAAAAACAACATATACTTACAGACATTGTGGTGGAGACAGTTGGACACTTTATTCTATGAGAATGTATGAAGGTCCTAAGCTTTATGGTAAAAAGACCAATGTTGGTGTGCCTCAGATTACATCTGTTGAAAACGGCGCGGACGGTGTTGTTGTTAAATGGTCTGCTGTTAAAGGTGCAGATAAATATTATTTATACAGAAAAACCGAAAAATCTTCATGGAAAAAAATCAAAACTACAAAGAAATCCAAAACCTATACTGACGAAACCGCCAAAAACGGTACCAAATACACTTATATGGTAAAAGCGGTTGACGGCAAAAAGATAAGTCAGTATTATGCAGGTGAAAAAATTACCTGCATCGGTGCACCAAAGCTTTCATCTGTAAAGAATTACACTTCAAGTGTTAAAATCAATTGGAATAAAGTATCCTCTGCAGATGGTTATTATGTTTACAGAAAAGGCGAAAAAGGTTCCTGGAAACAGATAGCTAAAGTAAAAGGCGGAAGCAAAGTAAGTTATACAGATAAAAAGGTTTCTTGTTCTGAAACTTATCAATATACCGTAAGAGCTTATGATGGTAAGGTTAAAGGTTGCTATAATGATAGCGGTATAAAAACAATTTTTCTTAAAAATCCTGCCAGCTTAAAGGTTGAAAATAGTGATTTAGGCTTAGTTATCAACTTTGATAAAATAAAAGCTGCAAAATCTTACGAGATATATCGTAAAACTAATGATGGTGAATGGACAAAGCTTTCAAGCTTAGTTGGCGCAGATGCAACATCTTTTATTGATTTAGATGTTGAAAACGCTGAAACATATTCTTATAGTGTTAAAGCTCTCAATGGTAAATATTCAAGCTATTTCAATAAAAATGGTGTTAAATGCGAATATTTTGAACCAATAGTTGAAGAAACAACAGAAATTTTGGAAAATACAGATGAAGAAACGGTAATTGCCTGAGCAATTACCGTTTCTTCATTATTTAAATTCCCATTTGAATAATAAAATACCGCCAATTGAAATTATAACACCAATAAGCTTCTGCCATTGAAAGTCAACTTTTTCTACACCAAAAAGTCCGAAAAGCTCAATCAGATAAGCCACAACAAGCTGTGCGGTAACTATTATCATAACTGCCTGAGCAGGACCAAGCCCTGACATACTCCGGATAACAGTATAAGTTATCAGAGCACCCAGAATACCGCCCAGAAGCATATATTTATTTTCTATTCTGAATAAAGAACCAACGGAGCTTTCCCGTCCTGTGAAAAACCATGCAAGAATGCAGAAGAGAAAGGCGGTTAACTGGACGAATGAGGCGGACATCCATATAGATGTCTGTTTGGTCACACCTTCATTAAAAACCCCTTGTATGCTCATCAGAGCGCCTGAAATGACGGCAGTAATAACAGCAATCATAAAATCACCTTATAGTTTTATTATGTATTGCTATTTTTACCCATAAAATAAAAAATAACACAGTTATCCGGAAAAATTCTGAATAACTGTGTTTTAATTTATCTTTCTTCTCGGAAATAGTTAAGGCCGAGATTTTGTGGTGGCTGATTTTCTTTTTTGTTCATCATGCTGGTAACAATTAAAACGATAATTGTAATTACATAGGGTAACATTTTCAAGACTTCTCTTTCTGAGAATGAAATGTTTCCGAAAACAAAGGCTGCAATATATAATGCACCGAAAAGATATGAACCGATTATTGAGATGTTTGGTTTCCACAATGTGAAGATAACAAGAGCTATAGCGAGCCAACCGAATGCCTCAATAGTTGATGCGTTTTCCCAACTGCCCTTAACATAGTCCATAATGTAGAAAACTCCGCCAAATCCTGCAATACCGCTGCCTACTAAAATGGCAACATATTTGTATAATGTTATATTTACACCCATGGCATCTGCAGTTGCAGTGTTTTCACCGATTGCACGAAGATTAAGACCAACCTTTGTTCGGTTAAAGATAAATGTGGCAATCAATGCAATAAATATTGCAAAATATACGTAAAATCCGTGACCAAACAATACTTTCACTACACCATCAGAGTTTTCGGTGAAAGGCAAGCTTTGAGCAATAATTTTACCTGCAGTGGAAAAATTACTTTTATCAACATATGAGTGCATTAAAAACTGTGTGAGACCGTTACCGAAAATTGTAATTGCAAGACCTGTAATATTCTGATTACAACGGAATGTAATCGTAATAACGGCATAGATAGCACCTGTGAGAGATGCAAAGAGGAATGCACCAAAAAGTGATGAGAGTATCAGCAAAATCCATGATGCACTTTCGGGATTTTCAAGGCTGTTCATATAAAGACTGACAAAAAGACATCCACCGACAGTACCCGTACACATAATTCCCGGAATACCAAGGTTTAAGTGACCGGCTTTTTCTGTAATTGTTTCACCGATACAGCCGAAAAGAAGAACTGTGCCGATTGCAATGGCACTCATTAAGAAAGTAACAATCATTTCTTAATTTCCTCCTTTTCTTTTTTTCTGAAAACAAGCTTATAGTTAATAAAGAATGAGCAGACAATAACCGCAAAATAAACAATACCTACAACTATATTTGATATTGAATCATTTGTAAACATAAAGGTTTTTCTGACCTCAACCATACCTTTGGAAATAAAGGTGATGAAAAAGCTTGTAAGCATAATCAGTAACGGATTAAATGTAGCAAGCCAGGTTGCCATAATACCTGTAAAGCCCATATTATTTGCTGAAGCTGTACTGATAGTATGGTTAATTGAACCTGCAAGAATAAAGCCTACAAGACCTGCAATAGCACCTGAAAGAAGCATTGTTCTGATAATAACCTTATCAACCTTAATGCCCACATATTTTGCAGTATTGATACTTTCACCCACAACGGAAATTTCGTAACCGTGTTTGGCTGAACGAAGATATATATGCATTAAAACTGTAATTAATACAAACAAAATGATGGGTAACAAATATTTGTTACCTATGTCAGGGATATTACCGTAAGCGATTGGTGCCAAAACACCTGAGCCTGATTTTACCCAGATTGTGATACACAAGGAAACAAGACCTGTAGCAATATAGTTCATCATAAGAGTAAACAAAGATTCGTTTGTGTTGAATTTTGCTTTGAAAATAGCAGGAATAACTGCCCATACAGCACCTGCAACCACACTTGTGAAAAGCATAAGAAGTATAATAACAGAATCGCTTACCTTGCCACCAAGGTAGAACATACAGGCAATTGCTGAAAGGCAGCTTATAAGAATCTGTCCGTTACCGCCAAGGTTCCAGAATTTCATTTTAAATGCAGGAAGCAAAGCCATTGAAGTACCGAGTAGGAGAGCGGTATCCTGAAGCAAAAGCCAGAATTTGCGTTCGCTTCCGAATGCTCCTGTGAATAATGATTGGAAGAAATCACCGATGCCTTTTTCAGAAAACAAAACAGAAATCAATCCGCTTAAAAGTAAGCCTCCAACAATAGCGATGGAATAAATCAGAATGATTTTTGGTAATTTAATATCATCCCGTTTAACAATTCTGACAAAGGGTTCTTTTAAATTGCTTTTATTTTTTTTCATTCCGTCACCTCATTTTTATCGGATTTTACCATAAGAAGACCAATTTCGTCCTTGGTGGTTGTTCTGGCATCAACAATGCCTGAAATTTTACCACCACTTAAAACAAGTATTCTGTCACTGAGTGCCATCAACACATCCAAATCTTCTCCAACAAAAATAACCGAAACACCTTTTTGTTTTTGTTCATTCAGGAGATTGTAAATGGTATAGGATGAGTTAATATCAAGTCCGCGAACAGGATAAGCAGTCATTAAAATTGCAGGTGAGGCAGCAATTTCTCGACCAACAAGAATTTTTTGAACATTACCACCCGAGAGCTTTCTGACTGCTGTGTGTGAGTCGGGGGTGTTAACCTCTAATTCACTGATAATTCTGTCGGCAAGGTCTGAGGGACTCTTTCTGTCAAGGAATAAGGATTTGCCTTTTCGATAACTGCGTAGCATCATATTATCAACAATATCCATACTGCCTACAAGACCCATACCCAGTCTGTCTTCGGGAACGAAGGAAAGTCTGATACCGAGCTCACGGATTTCTCTCGGAGATTTATCCTTTAAGTCAATGACCTCATCTTCCTTGAACAGTATTTTTTCATCGTTAACAAGATTTTTGATTTCTTTTTTAGATAACTTTTTAAAGTCAATATCGTTTCCGTTGCTATCCTTGAAAGCGTTTTCGTGAGCAAGCTCCATAACGCGTTTGTAGGTTTTGTGATAGAAGGAAACAGGCTTGTCTTTTTTAGGATGATAATAAGTCAATGTGCCCGAATCATAGTTGTTAAGTCCTGCAATAGCTTCAAGCAATTCCTTTTGACCACTACCGGCAATACCCGCAATACCGAGAATTTCACCGCCGAATGCTTCAAAAGTAACATTGTCAATTACCTTGTAGCCGTCAGGCTTTTTTACGGTAAGTCCTGAAACTGAAAGTCTTAATTTACTGTCAACAGGCTCTGTACGATTGATGTTAAGATCGATTTTTTCGCCAACCATCATTTCTGTAAGCTCTTTTTCAGAGGTTTGTGCAGTGTTTACGGTAGCGATGTGTTCACCTTTACGCAAAACGGTAACTCTGTCGGAAATTTCCATAACCTCATTTAATTTGTGTGTAATGATGATAATTGACTTTCCGTCATCCTTCATTGCCTTTAATACATTGAATAAGCTTCTGATTTCTTGTGGAGTCAAAACTGCTGTGGGTTCATCCAATATGAGAATATCGGCACCTCTGTATAAAACCTTTAAGATTTCAACAGTCTGCTTTTCGGAAACTGACATCTCATAGATTTTTTTATCAAGATTTATATTAAATCCGTATTTTTCAGCCATTTCTTTAATACGGTTATTTACTGATTTAAGATTATATTTTTCGTTTTCAATACCTAATGCAACATTTTGTGCTGCAGTAAAAATATCAATCAACTTAAAATGTTGATGAATCATACCGATTTTATGCTCGAAGGCATCACGAGGGGAGCGAATAATAACCTCTTCGCCATTAATAAGAATTTTACCGGAATCAGGATAGTAAATACCGGCTATCATGTTCATAAGGGTTGTTTTACCACAACCGTTTTCACCGAGAATTGAGAGGATTTCTCCTTTATAAACATCTAAGCTCACATTATTGTTTGCAAGGACCTTGGAACCGAATCTTTTAGTAATATTTTTTAATTGTAAAATTACAGTCTTCTCCATAAGAAACTCCTTAGAGTAGTTTTGCTTATCATTTAAGAAAGGCGAAGTTGTTGAGCTTCGCCTTTCCCTTTAATTAAATGAGAATAACTTTTGAATCAAATTATTCAGTAACAGCTGTAATACCGTCAATGATTACGTTGAAGTAAGGTGCTGAACGCTTTGCACTTTCGTTAATGAAAGTAATGTCGTTTGCTGTTTCAACAACCTCTGTTTCGGGCTTGTAGTCACCTGCATCGTCAACGTCAGCAATAAATGATGTTAATTCTTTGCCTTCAACTGTGAATGTAGAACAGTCAAATACCTTGATTGTACCATCCTGAAGACCCTTCTTTACTTCATCAAGCTTATCCTGTGTGCCCTTTGCAGCAGCACCACCGAGAGCAGTGATTTCAACAGAGCCTGTAGCGAGTGTGCCTGTCCAGTCGGTATCGATAGCCTTATCGTTCTGAACGCAATCAATGATGTACTCGAAATAAGGAGCCCAATTGATTCTTGAAGCGATGATAAATGTGTTAGGACATTTTTCTTCAGTTGAACCGTTGTAAGAAACGTTGGGAATATTTTTCTCTTCGCAAGCAGTGGGAGCACCCCAAGAGTCAGCGTGCTGTGAAATCAATTTGCAGCCTGCATCAATAAGAGCAAGAGCTGTTGTCTTTTCAGCTGTTTCATCATACCAGGAGTTTGTGTAACGAACTTCCATAGTAGCATTTTCTACGATTGACTTAGCGCCAAGATAGAATGATGTGTAACCGGAAATAACTTCTGCGTAGGGGAAAGCACCAACATAACCGATTTTTGCGTTTTCGTCAGAAACCTTACCTTCGTCATCACCATAGAGTTCAACAAGCTTCATACCTGCTGCAACACCTGCAAGGTATCTGCCTTCGTAGATGGAAGCAAAAGCATTGTGGAAGTTGGGAAGGTTCTCTGTGTGAGCTTTTGTACCTGTTGCGTGACAGAATTCAACCTCGGGGAATTCCTTAGCTGCTTTAATCATATGACTTTCGTGACCGAAGGAGTCAGCGAAAATGAGGTCATAAGATTCTGCCAAGTCAGCTGCCTGGTCATAGCAAGCTGTGTCTTCGGGGATGTCAGTAACGATTGTGTAATCGTCAGCTGTAAGGCCCTTGTTTTCACAAGCAAGTTTGAAAGCATCGATGAAGTTCTTATCATAAGTTGAAGAATCACCGTGCAAGCAAATAAGAGCAACCTTAATGTTTTCTGCTGTGTTTTTGGGTTCATCTGGTGTTTTGTTCTCGCCACAAGCTGTGAAACAGCCAACTACCATTACAAGAGCAAGGCAGAGAGCGAGAACTTTGCTGAATTTTTTCATTGTCATTACCTCCATTATAGGAAATTTTATTGTCAGCAGTCGATATCGGGTCTGAATGTGATTTTTCCGTCACACATACTGTCAACGATTGCTAATGACCGAACCTTGTATCCTTTTTGGCGAAGCTCATTACCGCCGGGCTGGAAGCCCTTTTCAATTGCTATGCCTATACCGACAACCTCTGCACCGGCCTGTCCGATAATATCAATAAGCGCATTACAGGCATTGCCACCCGCCATAAAGTCATCAATAATAAGCACCTTATCGGTTTCGTCAAGATATTTTTTTGAAATTTTCATTTGGTATTCTTTAGCATGGGTAAATGAATAGCATTTTGCAGTGTAAACATCTGCGCCAACATTTTTATGGTCTCCTTTTTTTGCGAAAAGAGCGGGTATGCCGAATTGGAGAGCTGTGGCAACTGCCATAGAAATTCCTGAAGATTCAATTGTAACAATTTTTGTTGCACCGCAGTCTTTAAAAAGCCTGTAGAATTCCTTGCCCATTTTCATAATGAGAAAAGGGTCAATCTGATGGTTGAGGAACATATCAACCTTTAAAATATCACTGCCTATAGCGGTACCGTCTTTTGCAATTTTTTCTTCAAGAAGCTTCATCCGAAAATCTCCAATTGTTTAAAGATTATTAACAAACTCAATTATACATATATTGCTTCTTTATTGCAATTGGAAATTTGTATAAAAATATGAAGGGATTTTTTAACATTAGCACAGATAATGAGAGTTCTACCGGTTAAATTCGATAATGGTTATAGAAATAATAGCGTCGTCAACTGAGTCGTAAGTCATATTATCTCTAGTTAAGTCAGCAGGTTTAGCAGAACCTACAACAGACAAGCAGCTAAACGCCATAATGAGAGCGTATGTGTTTTCACAATAAGAAGGATAGTTGCACCGATTTCACCTGAAATAATAGCGTCGTCAACTGAGTCGTAAGTCATATTAGATTGAGTTAAGTCAGCAGGTTTAGCAGAACCTACAACAGACAAGCAGCTAAACGCCATAATGAGAGCAAGTCAGCTTGTAGTTGAGCAAAATAGTTGCACCGAGTTCACCTGAAATAATAGCGTCGTCAACTGAGTCGTAAGTCATATTAGCTTGAGTTAAGTCAGCAGGTTTAGCAGAACCTACAACAGACAAGCAGCTAAACGCCATAATGAGAGCAAGAACCAAGCTCAACAATTTAGTTGATTGTTTCATAAAATGGCGTTAGAAAAACAAAATATATGATTAAAAAAGTGCACAAATAACTATCAGATATATTGCTGTAATTATCGGATTT
>JAZQMA010000016.1:0-10994 GCA_045543035.1 Acutalibacteraceae bacterium
AAAAAGTTTCCACTTGTGAAGTGGGAAACATATCGCATATTGTAATTTTTGAAGGTGTTATAAAAAGTGAAAAACCCTTGTAAACCTTTAGTTTACAAGGGTTTTCGTGGTCGGAGTGAAGGGATTTGAACCCCCGACATCTTGCTCCCAAATATTGTAATATGTAGTTTGTTAAAGCTTAACCACAATGTTTTGCGGTATTGTTTTTAAAGAATCCATATATAGTCTGAAACTTTTAAGTTTTTCGCAAACTTTCATGAAAATTATGGAAAAACATGTGGTCATAAAATATGAGAGATTTGAATTTCAGTTAGTCCGGATATGTAACCTGTCTGCCTGTAATGAGCTCAACAACAGATTGATAAAGCTTCATAAAGCCTTCCTGAACACTACCCTTTACTGCAAGCTCAAAAGCAATTCTCTTTGAATATTTGTCACCGTTGTCTTTTGCAACTTTTATATAATCAAAGTCAAAAACATCATAAAGGCGCTCAACTCTTGTTTCGTAGGTTGAGGTGTCGTTTTCATCAATCTCAACCACACGGTATCCGTACTGAGTTGTATAAGCCAAGCCTTTGTAACGGGTCATAGGAGAGGTGTAAATATCAATATTCTGATTTCTTACACCGAAGGCATTTGTGTGGTCGTGTCCTGTAAACATCGCCAAAACATCGCCTGTTTCAACCAAAGCATTAAACTGTCCGTCATTGTAATATCCGGGACAAGGTTTTTCGTTAAGCATTCCGTAGTTAACTTCGTCAGGGTCAAACATATAATATTCATCTTCATTGTAAATATGCTTAATTGCATAAGGCTGCTTAGAGTCAACCTTTTTAAGAACATCATAAATTTCGGGAACAATTATATGCTGAAAAACAACGGAGTTAACTGTTTCACCACCATTTTCTTTTTTGAGTTTAGCAGATGTTTTCTTGTACCAGTCTATTTGTTCGGTTCGTACTCTGTCATAATGTCTTGGTTCATCCTCGTCATAATCACCCGAGTCAAACACCCAAAGATTGAAATTCACCTTGTCGCTGTCAGATGCGAGAACCGGAATATTAAATGTTGCACAGTTTTTGAAGCCTTCGCTATCGTCGATAGATATTACGCAAGAAAAGGTCTCGTAATATTCCATAATATCTCTTCTGGTCATCGGGCCTTTCTCTGCATCGTGATTGCCGAAGGTAACAGCAACGGGAATGCTTCTTGATTCAAATATATTCATAAGAGCATTGATTAGCTTTTTTGTTTTTTCCGGGTCCTCGTTAGGATGCGTATTATCACCTGTAAGTACAACAAGGTCAGGCTTTTCAACATCGCAGGCTTCAGCAATTAACCATATTGAAGCATCAAAATGCTTGTCATAATTAAGATGTGTGTCAGCAATATGCAGTATTTTAAGCTTGCCGTCAGAATTGAACCTTATTGTTGTATCTGTTTCCTTATGTAAATCAGCAGGTCCATAGTTGATATTTGTATTTTCGGGTTCGATTTCAAAATAGATTATTCCTACAACAAGAACCGCCACCAATACTAAGGCAATAATTCCTATTATTCGTTTTTTCATTGTGTAATCTCTCGCTTTCGTATTACTGAATAAACTTTTCTTTAGTATATGAAATTTATTTAATTCCCGGAGTTCTGAGAATACCTGTTGTTCGAAGAACATACTCATAACTCCAATTTATTCCGTCACTTCTCCATGCACCCGGACCATGCCATTTTTCTTTTACATTTACAAGGTGGAGCGGCCCGAAGGAGTTGTAGCGGTGCGTATAAAGTTTAATACCGACTTCATGTTCACCATCAGAAATACCATTGATTTCAAGAGTATATGGCGGATAAATAATCTCACCTTTGTTTTCACCGTCAATACTCACTTCAATAAGTGCACCCATATAGTCATTTGCAGTAACTGTGAGACTACCGTTTTTCACCTCAGTCTTCATTTTATATGTTACTGCTCCTGAATAGAAAGGAAGTCCTTGATTGATAAGAGAACCGAATGTTATTCTTTCAGGCAATGTGGTTATTGTTGCAAATGAACCTGTTACTCTGACACCGAAATCACCCAAAACGAACATATTTTCAAGGTTTGCGGTTTCACCGAAGGGAAGAGTAATTTCGAGGACATTTTCACCCTTTACGATGTTGCCAAGTTTCATCCTGCCAATTGAAATATCAACATAAAAGCCTTTTTCCCTTTCGGTGATTTTCTTGCCGTTGAAGGTTATTTCTGCGATGTCTGCGTCTTCAAGAGCAAGAACTGCACCAGTATAATCAATTTCACTCCAGAACGTAAATTTAAGTTTTACTTTATGATCTTTAGGAAGCTTTCCGAGTGCCCACGGCTGAACAACACGGTTACCTCTTTTTTTCATTCCCAGACGCTCTCTTACAAGATTGTCAAGACGAAGTATTTCTTCTTTGGGTGAATAGTCCTTATCATCGTCAATTTTCCACTCAGCCATATCAAGTACAAGAACATTTTCTTCAGAAAGCTCGTACTCGCACAGTGTACCGGGCATTTCGCCAGCTTTTTCGGGAATGTGTTGTGTTTCATTAGAATCGCTCTTACCATAGGTGAGCTTAAGAAGAATTGAATCATAACCGAAAATATGATATCGGATAATTGTCTTTCCTTCTCTGTATTCTGCTTTAATGGGATACACTTCACCGTTTTCGGTGTTATATATTTGAGGAGAAAATGTACCATTCAGAATAATCTGGATATCGTTGCCATCATCTATTTGCTTATTATCCGGTTCTTTTGAGCAACAAATGAAAAGCCATCTGCAATCAGTGTCTTGTCTGAGCTGATAAATATAATTGTCCGTAAGTCTGCCGTCAGCGTATCTTATTGTGAGAGTTCTTACATCGTGGAGTGCAGTAAGAAGCGATGCACGGGAGAAATCAATGTTTTCACTCTCTTCAAAGAGTGATTTTACACAGTCACAAGGCACGACCTCAACAAGAGAGGGTGCATCGCCCATAAATATAAGTTTACCACCATTATCGCGGAACTGCTGAAGTCTTTCAACAGTTGTTTTTCTTAAGGTTTCACAGCCGGGTACAATAATTGCATCGTATTCCATTTCACCAACCTTGAGAGGTGCAGAGCCTTCCTTACAAAGAGAAGGAAGAAGTGATTCTGAAATAAAGTTAAAATCAATACTGCCTTCAAGAAGCCATTTTGTAACATTTTGAAATCTTTCATCAAGGCTTTCTCTGAATACTGCAGATTTATCATTAGGCCCCCAATGAAGCCAGAAACTCTCAACGGGATGAATTACACCAACCTTTACAACAGGCTTGCCACGTGTAAGTGCAGTGTTAACTCTTGCAAAATGGTCTTCAATAAGATTGTATTTTTTGTGCCAAGGAGACTGATAATGTATCGAAGCGGGGTAATCTCTTTTCGCTTCACCTTTCATAGCGTACCACGAAAGATGAGGAACACGTATTGTGACGCCAAGACAAGCCTGCCAGTCACCCTGATGCTTGTATGTTCTGAAATCACAGTCCCATGTGGTAACGCCGTAAAGCTCTGAGAGCATACCTTCATAACCGTACTGATGAACAGCAGACTGTGTCTGCTTTGCGGTGGTGAATTCGTGACGGTTGCAAAGCATATCGATGCCGGGAAGTCTGAAGCTTCTGTATGAACGCATTGCCTCGCCAAGTGCTGCAGTCTGTGAATGTAGTGTAGGCTCTTCCATCATATGTCCTGTAAGAGCAATTCCATTTTCTTTGCACCATCCTCCGACAGTATCAGCGAATGAACTTGCAAAAAGTTCTGCAATAAAATCATGATATCTGTAACGGTGCAGAGATGGAGCAGAGCCGGGCTTATCCCAGAACACTTCGGGAAGAGTGTCGAAAATATCCTCCCCGTACATTTCTTTATAGAGCTCAGGAACCTTATCAGTCCAGGGCATTGTGATATCCGTTTTATCAAATGAATTATTGAGAACTCTTTTTCTTGTAAACTGAGGCTCATCGGTAAAAATAGCGGGAATGGTTTTATCAAATTCATCACCCACTTTTGCTTTATATTTTTCGTGTGTGACTTCAATAAACTTTTTAATAGCCTCGCAGTTTAAGGTGTCAATATATGTCTGATTGTTATACCAGTTAGAAGGATTTTGTAATTCAAGAAAGGCGTACCATTTTGTGCCCTCTGCTTTTTCATCTTCACCTATTCTTTTATAGGAAGAGAGAAATCCTTCACTGTCAAGAACTATATCGTAGCAGGCAATAGGGTTTTCTTTTTCGTTTCCCCAATAGTCATCATAGCCACTGCATTCTTTTTCTTTGAAGGGAGTGAAAAGAAGACATCTTCCTCTGTATTTTTTATCTCTTGTCACAAGTCCGCCTGCAGCTCCTGAAGGATATCTGTCTTCATCGTAAAGCCAAGCAAGCATTTCTTCCTTCTTTGCCTTACAAACACTGTCTTTGATAAGCACCATATATTCTTCACTCAGGTACTCGTTTTCAAGACCTGTCCTTACGTGAAGATGAAAACCACCAAACCCCATTTCTTTGAATATATCAATTTGTCGGCATAATTCTTTTTCTGTAAGATATGAGTTAAGAGCCCAGAATGGTGTTCCTCTGTATTCTGATGTAGGACTTCTGAAAAGCTCTTCCTTTAATGTTTTTTCGATATTCTTTTTGTATAGCATATGTTCACCTCTTGCGTGTGAGAATTTATTTCAGAGTAAATTCAGCATTATTGTCCGAAAAGCCTTTATTGTTTCCGATAGTATCAAGAAGCATGCATCTTAAATCAATCTTTTCACCGTTTTTACTGAGCTTAGGTTCAATCTTTTTAAGCACAAATGAAAATCTATTGAGAATGCCTGAAATAAAATTATACACAGGTGTACCCTCGGTATGAGGACCGTCACCAAGAAATATCCCAACTCCGACTTTGCCAACAAGCTCTGATAACTTTTTATTTTTAAGAGCCTTATCTCTTTTTATAAAGAGCAGACGCTCAACTGTTCCTACAGTGACTTTATCAAAGTGTTTTCTTCCGAAAGCTTTCAGATGCTTAACAATTCCTTTGCCACCACTGAGAGCGCCACGAACACGTGCGATAATTGCGTTTTCAAAATGCTTGTGGAAATATTCTTGTGCCGTAAGACCTTTTAAATCCCAACCAAAATCCTCAACATCAATGGTTTTGATTTTTAATACGGAGCTTTCGTCTATTGTGATTTTTCTGTATTTCGCAGGACTGCCTACAAGACAGGCAGTGCAAACATCAATCAGTCTGTTCTTCTTTTTGGTATAAAACTCATTTATGCTCTGAATGTGCATATGTCCTGTTAAAACAAGCTCAACTCCGTTGTCAGCAAGGAAGGATGCAACCTTTCGCCAGTCCTTAATTCTTGCATCTCCCACTAAGTCGAAAGCCGGTACAGGCGGAATGATGGGGTAGTGACATATGGCAAAAATTGAACAGTTATCTTCTTTTGCTTTATCAATCTGCTCTTTTGCCCAAGCCATAAGCCTTTCGTCCATTGCTCCTTTTGGCTGATCCTTGCTGTCACAGCATATCGCCAGCATTCTTACACCTTCGGTAATTTCAGCAACATAAGAATGAGTAGGTTCATCAAAAGCTATAGCATCTCCATAACCGAAATCACGGTACATATCACAAAGGTCATTAAAGTCCGTTCCCTCAACAGGTACACGCCCGTCATCCTTTAATATGTAAGCTGAATCGTTATAATCGTGACCGGCAGTTATTACATAGACCCTTTTTCCGTTTTCCTTAAGCTTGTGAAGCTCTTTTATAAAGCTGTTGTGGCTTTCTTTTTCACCGTTTTTTGTAAGGTCTCCCGGAATTATAACAATATCTGTTTCTTTATCTTCGATGATTCGTGCAAAAGTGGATTTTACAATTGCACTGCTTTCCTTGACAAAATACTGTTCAGTGAGCATATTTTTTTCAAATGCTTTTCCTCCGGCACCTAATTCATTTTCAAAATAATGGGTATCAGTTACAAGATAAAAACTGACAGGTTTCATTTTTATTCACCCTTCATTACTGATTTTGATATACAATTATTTGCATACTAACACATAAACCAAGCGGTTTACAATGGGAATAATCTCAATACTTATTGTGAATTATCACAATTCCCTTTTCCGCAATTACTTCTGAATTTCGAAGGAGATATTCCGCAAAGTGATTTGAACCATGAGGAAAAATACTGTTGGTCAGAAAAAGACATTTTTTCTGCAATTTCTGAAATTGAGTGATTTGTATTAGTCAGATACAGTTTAACGGTTTCGAGTTTTTTTGTTGTGTAATACTGATAGGGGGTAATGCTGAATCTTTTTGAAAATATATTGATTATGTGATTTTTTGAGTAGCCGAATTTTTGGCACATTGTATCAAGTGAAAAAGCTTTGTATATCTGTGAATCAAGATATTCTCTCATTAAAGATGCAATGTCTTTTTTGTCATTTGATGCACAATGACTTATGGCGATAATTAACTTCATAATTTCAGGTACCATATCATCAACTAAATCAGAATAATCGGTGCCGTATTTTTGGGTCTTTTTATATATGTTTCTGAAAAGCTCTTCAAGCTCACAATTATGATAAACGTAATCATGACCGGGTAAATACTGATTTAGTAATATTTCTGGGAGTTCACCGGTTAAAGTAATAAATATTTTGTGAAGTGTACTGTGTTTAGCATTATAGTACTTATGGTGAGTTCCTTTTCTTAATAAAAAAACATCCTTTGGTCCGATATCATATTTTTTGCCGTTGTTTTCGAGAACTCCATATCCGCTGACAACATACTCAATGGCAGTAATTTCTGAAGTAGCTCTTTCAAAGAAACAATCTTCGTACCAAAAGCTTTCTCCTACGGCAAATATGTTAATCGGAAAATCATCTTTAAAGTGGGAATAATACTCACAAACATTTTCAACACTATTCATATTTCTGAAATTTACTCCTGTTTAATAGTATAAATCACAGTAATAAGTGTGATAAATCGTAATTTCAGTGTATCATTTCTTTGCTGTCTAAACAAGAGTAAATCTGCAAAAAGTAATTAATAAAACCATTTTTTGTTGGATTATTCCAAAGGAATTGTTTTTTGCTTTGATATTTAATAAATCGGATGTATTTTACGTATATCTCTCTTGTTGTGATAATTCAAAAATATTGTTGTGATTTATTACATTGGAACTTTAAAGAAAATATGTTAATCTATATGTATAATGGTTGTTATTAGTAATTTAAAATCAACCAAATAAAATTACGGGGATGATATGATGTTAAAAACCAAAAAAACATCTGCTACTGAAATTCCGCAGAATGCTCTCATTCACGGTGAGGGTAAACATATTTCAAAATTCGAGTATTTCTGCGTAATGCTTTCAAGAATCGGTGGTATGTTCGGAACAACCCTTACAGGCTCTCTTGCGGCAGCATTCCTGCACGAGCTTTATTACGGTCCTGTGGGAGTTAATGCTGAACAAATTGCAGATATTCTTGCCGTTCAGACTACACTTACCACTGTTTTAGGTATAGTAATTGGTGTTATTTCCGGCGTTATTATTCAGAACTGGAAAACCCGTTGGGGCAGATACCGTCATTGGTATATCATATGCCTTATTCCCATATTCACCCTTACCGCGTTATACTTTTATGTTCCCGAGGGCTTGACTGTTGAGCAGATGACGCTTTTCCGTTATGGTATAGCTTGCTGTCAGACTGTGTTCAACGCCTTCAATAACGCAGGTCAGAATATTGTTCAGGTTATCTCTCCAAACCATAAGGAAAAGAAAACTGTTGCAACAATATGGCAGTTATCTTATTATATCGGATACGGTGCGGCTTATCTCGGCACATTTGTTTACGGTATTTTCAGCGATGACAAAAACCAAATGTATATGACTCTTGCAATTGTTGCCGCTACCGTTACTGCGTTCGGTAATCTTATGTGTGGCCTTTTCTGCAAAGAAAGAATTGAGCTTCCTAAGAAAAAGAAGGTAAAGGTAACAAAAGCCGTTTTCTCTCTTTTCAAATACAAAAATTACCGCGTATACCATGCAATCCAATGGTCACATACTTTTGCTATGCTTGGTAAGATGTCAACATATCTTGCTGCTATCACAGTCGGCTCCTCAAAGAACCTTTTACTTACTCTTCCCACAGCAATTGGTACCGTTGTTGGTAATCTTATTACAACAAAGCTTTCAAAGAAATACGAGCCAACCAAGCTTCTTAAAATCTGCGGACCGTATTCTATTATCTCGGCAGGTATTCTTTTTGGTATCTGTTTTATTGAAGCACAGTTTGACATTATGTTCTTTAGTGGCTGGAACAGTATTTTCTTCTATGTTTTCTATTTCATTTTCGGCGTAGGTATTGGTATTCAGGAGCTTTCAACCTCACACCTTAATGTTGAGTTCTATGATTATCTTGAATGGGAAACAGGAGAGAGAATGGAGGCTATTCAGGGTATTGTACCGGGCTGGGTTCAAACTGCTCTTAATTACTTGAAGGAAATTGCTATTCCGTTTATGATTGCATGGGCAGGTTATCAGTCCTCTGCAGAAGGTGACCTTGTTGCTACAATGCAGGCTCAACCTACATATCTTAAAACATGCTTGTGGCTTCTTGCATTCCTTGTCTTCGGTTATGCTTTGGCCAATGTTCTTAAGTCTCTTATCCTTAAATTCTTCTATGATATAGAAGGTGAAAAGAAAGAGCAGATGTATCGTGACCTTGAAAAAATGCGTGAAGAACGCCATAAGGAAAACGAAACTGCTTAAAGATTATTGTTGTCATTGAGTTTTAAAAGCAGAAATAATTAAAGATGTTAGAACACATAAAAACAGGAAATTAAATTACCACTTCCGTTTCTTTAAAAATATAAAAACAATTAGTCAACCGAGAAAGGTCGGCTAATTGTTTTTTGTTTTAATACTATGTATAAAATGACAACTAGAATAAAATAGCTTTTTACTTCCCACAGAAAGCCATATAACGAGAGTTGTGGTAAGAGAGGAGAAACTAACCACCAAAGATGTTGTGCGTTTATTTTAGCCTTTCTTTCCTTTTGTTGATATAAAAATTTTTACTGCATAAGTCAAAGAATAGAGAACAGCTTTGAAAACAAAAAAGTTTCCACTTGTGGAGTGGAAAATATGTTGCACATTATAATTTTTGAAAGTTATTTAAAATATGAAAACCCTTGTAAACCTTTAGTTTACAAGGGTTTTCGTGGTCGGAGTGAAGGGATTTGAACCCCCGACATCTTGCTCCCAAAGCAAGCGCGCTACCAACTGCGCTACACCCCGATAGTGTGTTAGTGAAATTTGGTGCCGGTGACCGGGGTCGAACCGGTACGGTATCGCTACCACTGGATTTTGAGTCCAGCACGTCTGCCAATTCCATCACACCGGCAAATATCACTGATACATTATATTATAAAGTTTCAAAAAAATCAATATAATTTTTGAGAAAAATAAATTTTAAATGTTTTGGTGTTCGCCTTCGGCGAGAGAAGGGTTCGAGCCCCACATATTCATTTCAGTACAAAATAAAAAGAGATACAACTGATGTTGTACCTCTTTTTATGGCGCGCCGGAAGGGACTCGAACCCCTGACCTACTGGTTCGTAGCCAGTCACTCTATCCAACTGAGCTACCGGCGCAGAATATGGAGCGGATGACGAGGCTCGAACTCGCTACCTCCACCTTGGCAAGGTGGCGCTCTACCAGATGAGCTACATCCGCAAATGCAAACAGTATTATACATATAAAACAATGACTTGTCAATACCTTTTTAAGATTAATTCTAAAAAATTATAAAACTGCATTAGAGAAAACACGAAAAAATATTTTCAAAAAATTTTTGAAAAAAGTATTGACAAATGCTTGTCTGCATATTATAATTAACAAGCTTTCGAGAGAGAGCAGTTCGCCTACGTAGGTATGGATGTTGTTCATATATATGGCGGTATAGCTCAGCTGGCTAGAGTACTCGGTTCATACCCGATTGGTCGTAGGTTCGAATCCCACTGCGGCTACCAAATCAACAGACCTACCTACTAAGGCGATTGCTCTCTTTTCGAAAGCCTGTTAATTATAATATGTTATTCCGTATTTGTCAATAGTTTTTTTGAATTTTTTTGACAATTATCACATATATTATTTTTTATGCTTTTATAAAAAATATTCTATATAAAAGCAAAAAAACTATTGACAAGCGGAGAAATAATGTGTATAATTCTTTTTGCATTTGCGGATGTAGCTCATCTGGTAGAGCGCCACCTTGCCAAGGTGGAGGTAGCGAGTTCGAGCCTCGTCATCCGCTCCATTTTATGCGCCGGTAGCTCAGTTGGATAGAGTGTCTGGCTACGAACCAGAAGGTCAGGGGTTCGAGTCCCTTCCGGCGCGCCATAAAAAGCAGTATAGCATTGGCTATATTGCTTTTTATTTTGTTCTGAAACAATTGTTAGGGACTCGAACCCCCTCTCGGCGAAGGCGAACACTAAACCCCTTTCACCATATCATATAGTGAAAGGGGAGCTTTTATGAGAGAAAAAGGTTATGATAGAGTGTCTGCTGTGGCGTATGCGCGACGGTGGGCGTTAGGGAGAAATCCCTCATACTATGATTTTGAATATATAGGTGGAGATTGCACCAACTTCGTTTCCCAGAGCCTTTATGCAGGTGCGGGAGTAATGAACTATACGCCTGTGTACGGTTGGTATTTTAACTCTTTATCTGACCGCACAGCATCGTGGAGCGGTGTGGAGTATCTTTATAACTTCCTTGTAACAAACGCTTCTGTGGGGCCTTATGGACGCGTTGTGAGTGAATATGAGATAGAACCCGGCGATGTTGTTCAATTGGGAAAATCAGACGGCGATTTTTACCATACCATGCTTGTTCTCACAACACAGCCTGAAATTCTTGTTGCTGCCCACAGCTACGATGCATTAG
>JAZQMA010000017.1:0-25147 GCA_045543035.1 Acutalibacteraceae bacterium
GGCACTTACAAGATACGTTTTTGCTAGTTTAATATCTAATGCCTTTAATAAACTATAATTGTCAGAAATATGTTTTTGTTTTTCAAAATCAAAAATTAATATATTTCCCTTACTAGAAAAAGATGGAACAACCAACGGAATTAAGGGAGAAAAAGTCTTCATACACCCAACACCTTCCTATCTTTACATGACAAACAAGTGCCACACGGTGGAAAACCACCTTTTTCACAACTATACGTTAAATCTAACGGTAATTCGTTCTGTAAACAATACTCAAATATTTCAATCTTGTTCCACGCTATTAATGGTGCTTCTAAAAAAACAGTCCCATTTGCATAACAATCAATGACCCTATTCATAGCATCAATAAAAGAATTCGAACAATCTGAATATGATGTCCCACTATGTACACCGATAGCTATTTTATAACTATCTGCACCAAAGAAGCACATAGATTGCATAATTATAAAAGCATTACGACCATATATTTCTCCAATTTCAGGGACAATAATGCTATTAGTTTTTAAAAAATGTAGTTTAACATCAAAATATTCAGCTATTGATTTAGCTGCTTTGTACTCTTGTTCAGCAGCAGGTTGTCCGTAATCACAAAAAAGACACTCAACATCATATCCTTTATTTAAATAGAATGACAAACATACCATTGAGTCAATACCACCACTTAACAATATTCTGACTTTCAAGTACAACACTCCAATCTAAAACTATATTAAATAAAATTCCTTCTACTTATATATGACACCAAATACTAAATACTTCACATTTATTTTCAGATTTTTGTAAATTCAGCAAAACGCACATTGTACAGGCATTAAATTTAGTAAAAATAACAACGACCCGAGAATGAAAAATACACTCTCAAGTCGTTATGCATATTATTTTGTTAAATCATATGTCTCCAGACTTATCATAAATTGCTTCTGCTACGAGCTTTACTCCCAACCTGAAGCCGTCGATGAAGGCTTCCTTTTCCAATAGGTTGTTCATATCCGTCATACAGTCTTTGACTTTCTCAAAGGCTTCTTTCTGTTGTGGTGATAGCAGTTCAGAAAGCTTTTCCTCATTTTTCACCGCCAAATCAAGCAGATGCGAATACTCACTACCACGAGTCAAGCTCTTCTCACACGGACAAATGTTGCCATAAAACAATTCTTCAATCATTCTCATATGTTGCACTCCCTTCATGCAACACAACACATATCACAAACTTTCACAGAAGTCCAGATATATTTTAAACTTGTTTTTCAGTTTCAGAAAGTTCTATGTAACTATCCTTTTCCTTACAACTTCTTCGAAGATATTCATGTCCACCATCTACAGCACATGCACCGCAACTGCACACAACATAATCGTGACGATACTGGGATTCAAATATCTCTCCACACAGTTTACACTGTATAGAATTTTTAATAATCTTATTCATACCAAAACTCCCTTCGTGCAACATAACACATACCACAAAGAGTAGCAAAAGTCCAGAGAGTTAATCTTATTCAATTATAATAACTTACCAAAATTCAATCAAATTTCAAAACCATAAAATTAATTCATTTAAAAAGAGTGTAGAGAACTCATACTCATTTTCGATTTATATATCTCGACTTAAACAATACTATTTTAATTTATCATAGAGTTAATCACAACTAACCAAACATTTTTATCGTTTCATAAGAATTTATTCAATTTATCTTTCAATAAAGATGCATTTTTGCTATACTTATACCAATACTTTATAGAAGGAAAAAACTATGTATAAAAGAATTATAGGAGAAATTGCACACAGCGACTTAAAGCAACTAATTGGAAAAAAGAATTTTCAAAAAGATGTTATTGAGCTTTTTGAAGAATTTTTCGAAAATAAAAATAACCTAGAAACCTTTAGCAATGATTATTTAATCCAAGATTATATAAACTACAAACGCAACAACCTTCATATTTATAAAAATTCTTTATTAGAGGTTAATTCATTATTTAGACAAGCTAAAGCTACTTGTGCAGAAAAAACATATACTGGAATTGCGTATTTCCAACCAATTTCTGCTGAAATGGGAAACAAGCATTGGTCTATGCTCAAATTACAAAATGATATTAGTAAATTGGATGGACATGAATATGTTTATGAGTGTTTTAACCTTATTGAGCATATATGCGAAAACTTGTTAAAACATCTTTTCGCCCTAATGATATACACTATCCGTATAACCAAAGGCAAGGAAGCAAATTTTGAAGCAATTGATCATATGAAATTTGGAAATCTTGTCAATGAATTAAAACAATCCAACAAACTAAACTCAGTGATTACTATTTTAGATTCTAATATTTCTATTTCTCAATGGAGAAATATAGCCTGCCATAAATCTTATCAATATGTTAGTAAAAAGATAAATTGTCAATACGGAGAAAACCTTGAAAATAAAACAATTATAGATACCAAGGAAGATTTGTTACGTATAACAGAATCAATACACACAATCGCCCAAGTACTACTCTTACCGACAAAACTGTTTCTTTATGATAACATTGACTTAATTCGTAACAAAATGGATGAGTTATCATTAGATATAGTTAGCTTTAGAGATGAAGATTGGCAACTAATATATGTAACCGAATTATTAGCCAACGGATTCGTAGTAACTGATATAACTCATAATGCTGAATTACAAATAACCGTCCAAGATACCCAGGAAGATAACAATTTCAATAGGTTAATGCTAATCCCCCTTGCTGTATATAAAGCATGGGTTTTAACAGGAGCAAAAGAAATAAAAATTATTTATAGACAAAGCAACGGAGAGCCTTATTGTTCTATAAAATTAACTGAAGATATTTGTCAAAAGGTATCAAACTATGAAAAAGATTTTGTATATATAGCAGAGAAAATGATTGTTGAAAAATATTAAAAAATGATTGCCGTCGTCTGGCAATCATTTTTTCACAAAAACGCTATTTTAAAAGAACTTTGTTTCTCCTTTAAAAGGCATTATAATATTTAATCTGATTATTCCCGTAGCTGTTCTGATTTATCCAATACAACTACTGTCAAACAACCAATCAACTAACAATTTTTTCGTACTCACAGTTCTTCAATCTCATTAAATTATTCATTGTATTAGTTGAAATGTCTGAACGAACCTTCAATAAAGTTAATAAAATCACAATTTTATCATTCTTACGAGTATAATATATACGATAATTGGGGTTAGATATTCTATATTCGAATAAGTCATCATTTATCTTTTCTACCCGATTGGAGTTTCGCCCATGAAAATGTCCCAATGCACGAAACTCGTTATGTACTACATGTTCAATTTCTTTATAGAAGGTAGTCAATATCTTTTGTCGGCCTATTTCATCAATTGATAACCAATTCTCAAATCTGCAATTTCTAACACAGAAAACTTGATCAAACGAAGTGAAATATTGCCCCAAGAACTGTTCATCATAAGTGGCTCTAGCTAAATAAACTTGCCTTAAATTACTTACTTGGTATACTGTTTTATTACTTATGCTATTTTTGACGACCTTAGTAACCAAATTTTCCACTGCCACATTCGTAGTTGATACAATATGCCAGTTGTTTTCATAAGCTAACTCCGCAAATGAATATTGATCTCCTTGATAATCTATACTATCAATACAATAAGAATCTTTTGTAGTTCCACAAACAATATCTGGTACATCTGTTACTGACAAAAGCGAATCCAACATAGACCAAATATAACCTTGTGTATCATAATCTTGTAATGATAATGCCTCGACTAACTCTTGATTTGCTATTTTTTTCTCAGTTTCTATGTCTTTAACAATATTTTGGCGATTTGAAAGACGCAAAACTTCATACGGAAAATAAAAGTCATCCTTTAATTTATTAAAAAAATCGCTATCATATGGTTCATTAATGTCTATTGTATTTCCATTTAAAACATAATACATATCATTTCCTCAATAGTTCTGATAAATCTAGTTGAAACTGATCAAAAAGATTCTTTTCCGCTGTTAGTAGTTTTCCGCTTCTTGATATTTCAATTTTTTTAATCAATGTTTCATTGTTTTCCAAACTAAAGAAAAACAGATTCACATTTTCAGGACTAAGTTTTTCATTTTTTATCATCTTTCTAAATCCGTTAAAAATATGATCACTATGAGTTTCTATTATAATTTGCATATAGTTCGACAACCACGACAAAAACTCAGTTAAAACCGATTGAGCTTTTGGATGTAAATGTATTTCAGGATTCTCGATAATAATTATAGGCCTCTCATCAATATCTTTTGTAAGATACCCAACACCCAACCCTAAGATAATTATTGAAACCACATAACTAAGTCCGCTACCGGTATTTGATGTCCTAACTTGATAATTTTTATTGTTTGAATAAGATAAAACAAGCTTATTTGTTCTTTCTATGTCTTCAACTTTCAATGTAGAACCTGTTATTTTTTTCATCCAATAATTTACTTCATCAACAAAAACATGCGCTGTTTCCTCGGCTTTATCGTAAATTAAATGGTCAGGCATATTTTTTTCTTTTTTTTCTTGCAAAAAACTTATGGCATACTCACCCAACATACCGAAAACATTTTTAACAGATGCTCTTTCAAAAACATCCGCATTACCCATACGATTTGCTCCTAAATAGTACAATTGTTTATTTATAATCGGATAATTAATATCTTTGTTTACAACTTCTATTTGATTGAAAGACATTGAAGAAACTTTTCCCAAACTATCTGTAATCGAAATGCAAACAGGCACCTCAACACTTGTGTCAAAATTTCTTATCTCACGAAACTCACCTAGACTTACAAGTTCTCCGTTAAGAACAATTTCACAATCTGGGACATTATTCTGTGCCATTAATAATATTGCCTGAATTAACGAAGATTTACCACTCGCATTGGTACCGCACAACAAGTTAAACTGTCCAAAATCCAAATTTGCGTTCTTCAATGACTTAAAATTACTTAAGGTTATATTTTTAATCATCATTTTCCTCCAAAATTTTTCTAATCCAATTAATTCGTTGATCAAAATTTTCTTTTGAATCTCGATGATATTTCAAATTGCGTTCAAAAGGTGTTTCAACATCATCTGTTTCATCAATATTAATATCCTTAATTTCTTTCATCTTTTCAAGGCAAGCAACTGCTTTACCTGAATCATGAGTTAAAGAAATTAACAAGAGCGAAACTTCAAACAAAATCATATTTATAGGAGTATCTCTTTTGGTTTTAAATGCATCTTCCCCCCATGTTTCTAGTGCTGTTTCGTAGGCATAACAAAAATCATTATAAACTTCATCTATTTGTTCAGCAGTAAAAGTATTAATTGCATCCATTGCTTCTCCCAGAAAATCGTTAATAGATGTATATAACACTTTTTTTTCTTTATCATAATTCTTCAATTGATCTAAATAATATAATCTCATCGCAATATACCTAATCACCAAATATCTATCTTTCATTCGCTTTTTCTTGATTATATCATATTTATCTGAGATTCGTTCTAGCAATAAAGTGCTTTCGCCCTGATGTAAAGCATGCCGTATTTCTTGCGGATTAAGCTGCATGCCTGTCTTATTGACGCGTGCAAATATTTGAAGTTTAAATTCCTCGGGAGTAGACATCTTGATTTTAATAACATACAAATGGTAATCTTCTATTTTTGTTTTATATGTTTCTAAATCATCGATTAGATTTTTAGCTTTTTTACCTTTTAATTGCGGAAAGAACTCTATATTTCGCAAAGGATATTTATTATCAAGAAAATCAAATAATGCTGTAAGTCTTTGCCTACCATCAATAACAATCAAATTACCTTTTTTCCCTTCCGCAAGATAAATAAAAGGTATCGGAATATCCATCAAAATACTCTCAATAAGTTTAACTTTATCTTTTGTTCCCCACACCTCTCCAGTTCTTTGAAAAGTATCGTCTAATATTAAGCCATTTTGAGGTTCAATACCTGCGGCTCTTTCTCTATTTGTTTTATCGTACTTGCGCTTTAACTCATAAACACTATAATTGACATTTTCAACACTAACATACCTTTTTTCAATAAAATTATAATTTTCAACTGTTTCAAAGGTTTCTTCACCAACAAAATCATAATTTTTCTTTTCATTATCCTCTTTTGTACGATCTTGATAATTTAAAATAAAATATTCGCTATCTTTTAAGATTTCAATTCCATCATCGTTCAAAGTTAAAAATGTTTCTTTTCCTTTTTTTGAAAAATTCACATAGGGGTGTAATCTTTTATGAGATATAAGATTTCGTACCTTTTGGGAAAATCTACTGTCTTTTCGTCCAAATAAAATCTCAGCATCTGTACCTTCGGGTTTCAAATTCTCAGTTAATGCTTTTATCAACATAGTTGTGGTCATACCTTCAGATTGGATATATAACTCAAAAAGTGCAGGTATTATTAATTTTTCCTCAGAATAAATATTTTCCATAAAAACTCTCCCTATTAATAGTTTTTGATAAGAAGATGAGTAACCTTCTTTTTATTTCTGTTTTTAAAGCTTACAAAGTAATTTTTGTCAAATTCAATTATTTGCAAATTCTTATCTCGATATAGTTTCTCAATAAAATCAGTCTTTTTGATAACCAACATAAATTTACACTTACAATCGTTTATCAAATATTTCGATAATCGAATTTGATCATTTTGGTCAAAACTATTTTTATCGTATTCGCTAAATGTTGTATCATATGGCGGATCTAAAAACATAAAATCGTTGGACGACAAATCCAATTGATTAACAAATATCAAAAAGTCATCCATGTAAAACTCCGTTTTATTTAAATAATCCACTAATTCTTTGGACTTATAGTATTCGATCTTCGAAGACAAACTTTTACTGTTATAAGAAATCCCACCATAAGGAACATTAAATTTACCCTTTTTATTAAATCTAAACATTGAAGAGTAACAGTATTCTCTTATAAAAAGAAAAATTGCAACTGTTCGTGGTTTCGACAATGTGTAAGTTTCGGGATAATTATATAATTCTCTAAAATACATGTAGTACGCACTCTTAATTGAACATTCAAAATTATCTTTCAATTCATCTTCGGAGAGCTCGGCTTTTTTCTTTTTTTCGTTTCTGCAAATTCTTTTAATTATACTTACGATATTCTTTCTTAGTTGTTTTTTAAAAATTGGTTGTTGAATATTTTCTAATTGAAATAATGGTCCATCAATATCTTCAAATGCGTTAACCAAATCTTTAACCAAAAACGAAAGTTGATTTTTGTCTATATCTTCTTTTTTATAGCTTAATAAAATATCACTAAAGCGAGCAAATCCGGTACTAGATATATTACTTAATAAATCCCAGTTACTATTAATAATTTCTAACTCATTAAAAAATTCGGCGTTTCTTTCTTTTATGTATTTATACAGAAACATCAAATCCTTAGACTTATCATTAACATAATATTCTTTTGCTTTGATAGCGTAATATACTGCACCGCCACCAAGAAATGGCTCAACATATTTATGAATATTAGGTGGCGAGAATTCCATAATAATCGGCAATTCTGAGCTCTTACCACCAGGATATTTGAGTAATGGTCTTAATTCTGTTGAAGACTTCATAAACTTACCTCATAATAAAAATATAATTATATAAAATCCGCATAACATTATATTATGACAGTGTTTTTCAAAAAACGCATCATTTATTATAAAACTGTATCTTTCCTGCAATTAATTTAATAATTGGCATTACAACACTATTTCCACACTGCTTATACTGTTCCTTTTGTGGCACAGTATCAGGAAAAGAAAATTGTTTAGGAAAACCCATAATGGCAAGGCACTCTTGCGGAGTAATCTTCCTGATTCCGTAATTATCCTTTATAAACGGAATTCTGTCTCGCCAGGTTCCCATATTAGCTTTAAGTGTAAAACATATACCGTCTTTACTCTTCTGAATACCGTAATCTGAAAAACGGTATATTTGCTCTTCGTCTGTTATGCTGGAGAGCAATTTTTTATATTGATAAGAATCGGGTGAAATATAATATGAATCATCAGCCTTAACCGTCTTATCAACAACATCAAAGATGTGCTTTGTAAGCTCGCATTTTTCAGGGAACCTGAACTTATCACAAGCTTCTTTCGACTTAAATGCAACGATATAAGTCCTTGTTCTGTGTTGCGGAACACCGTAATCACAAGCATCTGCAATTAGGTATCTTATGAAATAATCTCTGCTTGCAAGTTCGTTGTGAATTACATTAAATGTCTTTCCATTATCATGCTCGGTAAGATTCGCAACATTTTCCAAGAAGATAATCTGCGGTTGCAGTTCATCTGCTATCCGCATTATCTCAAAGAAAAGATTACCTCTTGAGTCCTTAAATCCTTTTTGATTACCGCACACCGAAAAGGATTGGCAAGGAAAACCAGCAGTTAATATATCAATTTTTTCAAGAGTTTTCGCATCAAGGTTTCTTATATCTCCCTCAACAAGTTTAGTGTTCGGGAAATTATGTCTGTATGTTTTGCAAGCTGCAGCATCAATCTCGTTAGCCCAAGCAATTTCAAAACCCACCTGTTCAAAAGCTAAATCAATACCACCGATACCTGCAAATAAACTTCCGATATTCATATAAATCTTATCTGTAAATTAAGTTTGAGATATGTTTTGCCGTCTTCCTTATATAGAAAAGCAAAACCGTGTCTTGTCGTAGAACCTCTTTCATATCTGGTATTGTTCATCAGATATTCTTTAAAGAAATCTCTGTTGTAAATATGGTAAGCAAGAACATTACCCGCAGATGTTACAACAATATATCCGCCGTTAGCTTCATCGTGACCGTCCCAAGCAGTTGCGGGAGTCATGCCAAGAGCTGCACAACAAAGCAGTTCTTTAAACTTATATTCATAGAAACCGTTTGTGGGGAAACAGAGCGGATTTGTTTCTTCAAGAACATTGACAACTTCACGGCATTTACCCAAACCGTCCTTGTAATGAACAACAAGTGATTCAGCAACAATTTCGTGTAAACGGCTATCAATAAGCATAAGGTTGTTTGCAAAAGTATCGCTATTAACTTTGACGAATTTAACCGATGTTGCTTCGCTGAAAATTCGATCCATACGATCTTTGATCTTTGTTCTCGTATCAATTGCATTAATTGAATCGATTTGCTCATCCGAAATCCCTTCAACTTCATAAATAAAGTTTGTCGCACCGGTTGCATTAATAAGTGTGGGTGCATTGCCTATTTCGGATTTGATGCTGAAACCACATACGGGAGAATATCCTGTCTGAATATCATGAATCTGCATCGTGATATCCGTTTTATCGCTTGAAGGTGCAGCAAGACGCTCGCATCCTATAACACTAAGAAATTCTTCGCTTCGCTGTATCGCAAATGCTCGGTTACCGCCTTCAACAATCTTTTTGTATAAAAAATCTGCTTCAAACGAAAACTGTTCTTGCGGGAATGAATGCAAGATCTTGCCGTTAATAAAAACATCTACTCTTTTTTCAAAAGGTTTTATTGAATATTCACCTTTTTTATCTTTTGTTTCTTCACGAAGTATTTTCAAAACGGGAAAATACATATCGTCAATTTGCTCAAGATTTTCGTTTGCGGCATAAATTCTTCCTTGAGCAAGCAAACGCAAAAGAACATATGCTTCACTCCATTCGCCTTTATTTCCCGTTATCATTGTCCAATACCTCCTTGATTTTCTCTGCTATTGCCTCAATAACATTTACCGTTACGCTGTTACCAAACTGCTTATAAAGATGAACATCCGCGAGAGGAAGTTTGAATGAATCAGGGAAACCCTGTAAACGAGCCCACTCTCTGGGTGTCATTTTACGAACAGCTTCTTTATTTATTTCACCTTTTATATGTGTGGTAGGTGTAAGGTCTTCTTGACGCTCATCAACAACGAGATTTCTTTCTCTGCCCATACCACCACAAACAATAGCACCGGCAATATCGTCCCAAGCTCTGATTTCATAACCGAACCCGTTACCTTTTGCGGCATGACGAGCTTTGTGGTTTTTAAGTGTCTGAAGGTATGTTTCGCTCAGATAATATTTGGCAGGCACAGCCTCTTCTTCAATAATATCTCTAAGTCTTTTTGTATCGTCTGTTGCTGTCGGGAAATCAAACTTTTCGGGTGCAATATCATTTCTGAACGCAACAAGATATATTCTTTCTCTGTTCTGAGGAACACCGAAATTTTTACTGTTTAACACTTGACTGAAGACCGTATACCCTAAATCTTCAAAAGTTTTTGTTATAATCTTAAACGTTCTGCCCTTATCATGAATAACAAGACCTTTAACATTTTCACAAAAGATAACTTTAGGTTTGTGATGTTCGCAAATGCGAGCTACATCCATAAACAATGTACCTCTGCATAAACCTTTATAATTATCGTCAAAGCCTTTCCTCTGACCTGCAAGGCTGAACGCCTGACAAGGGAATCCTGCAAGACAGATATCGAAGTTCGGAATATCATTTTCTTCTATTTGTGTTATATCACCGGCAATTTCAAAATTATCGGTAAAATTCGCCATGTAAGTTTTTTTTGCGCATTCATCCCATTCACTTACAAAAACCGTTTCTATATTTTTGCCGAAAGCTCTATCAAAGCCCAAGCGTATTCCACCGATACCTGCAAATAAATCTATTGATTTGTAAATTGGCATACTTCCTTTTACCGCCTTTTCTATCTTGTCGGCACATTTGCCGGGATTCTTTTTTATTTCTTTACCCCAAAACCTTAGTACAGTCCAACCGTCAGAAATCAATTTTTCATTGACTTCAATATCTCGTTGCATATTGCGTTCGATTTTAGGAATCCAGAACTCTCTGCGTGATTTAATCTCTTCTTTTTTATGCTCCCAGTCATATCCGTGCCAAAACTCACTATCACAAAAAACGGCAACCTTCTTCCCGATAAAAACGATGTCGGGTTTTCCGAATACCTTTGAAGAGTTTTTGTGATAGTGTAAACCCCTCTTCCACAATTCTTTGCGGAGAATTACTTCAATTTTTGAATCCTTGTTTTTTACCGCCTGCATGTTTTTGCGGCGTTGTTCGGGGGTATGTCTGTCCATCTCTGTACTCCATTTTTTAAGCTATAATTATACAGAATATATTATAATACATACATTTCTTTTTTTCAACAAAAAGGAACATTAAAATTGATTATAAAAAACGCTTCAACAAAAGCACAAAACAAAGGCTAAGATTTTGTCTTAACCTTTGTTTTCGTTTTAGAAATCGTCATTATCTGAATCGTCAGATTCATCTTTTGTTAATTCGTCGAGGAACATAAACTCCAGACCTTGTTCGAAGGCGTCAAGGTTGCCGTCGTTGTTGAGGTCGAACATGTCTCCGCAAATGCCATTTATCATGATACTATCTCCTACCCTTTATTTTTTATTTAATCAGCTTGAACCCATTGCCTCAAGGACGGCGTACAAAACCGATACAATGATAACTATCACCAAAAACTTCAAGCCGCCGTCTAAGCCTATATTGCTTGATGAATTATTACTTGAGCTTTTGTTGGATGTTTCGGTCACCATTTTATAGTTAGCATAGTCTCCGGCATCAAATCTGCCATTGTTGTTCCAGTCCATAATCATACCTCGACTCATTTAAACTGTTTTATCAACTGTTTTTCAATATTAACAGAGGCTACAAATCTGTCTGCAGGATTCGGATAAGTTTCAGTCATAGCTTCAAGGTACATTCTTTCGCCTATAGCTTTTCTGTATTCTGGATTATCCTTTAACCATTTGAATGCTACCTCTATACCCATACGCCTGATAAAAGCGGTGCAAACCTTACCGTCCTCGATATACCAGATTCTATCCGCATTCTTTTTATAAGTTTCAATGCAATATACAATCTGATAGTCTTTGCCTTTAATTGTAAAACAACGATTATCTGTTAATAACTCTTCGTTATGCAATAGATTATTTTTCAAAGTTTTATAGAGTATTTGCACCCTTTCTTGAACAGTCTTGTTATAACTCTTTCTCAGGGTAATAACTCGATAACATGAATCTTCGGATAACCGCTCTGCAATATCAAGACTTCGCACAGTATAGATTTCTTCGTGAGTTTGAAATATTGCCTCATTTAATTGCCTTGCGCGTTCTTTTATCTTTGACATAATCTCCCCCTCAAAACTCATTTTCGTGTTCCTTGAAAAAGTCGTAGTAGGCTCGTACGTTTTCGAGCTCTGTCCAATTACATTCCCTTGCGGGATACAAATCTAGGTTATAAACCTTTGCACCGGGCATTGCTAAAAAGAAGGGTGAATGGGTTGAAATAACGAACTGACAACCAAAAAATCTTGCGGATTGGTGGATATACTCCGCCAATTCCTTTTGCCTTATGGCAGAAAGTGAATTTTCAGGCTCATCAATGAGATACAGGGCATCCCTATCTATTCTTTCAGTATAATATTTGATGGCAGTTTCACCATTTGACTGCATATCAACATTTCGCATAAGTCGATTTTTAACATACATAGACTGTGTTGATTTTTTCGCATCCATACTTTCTTTCCACTCATCATAGTCTGCCATTGATTTCAGTTGGTGGTGGCTATATTTTCTGTCTAGATATTCGTCAAACAACTCGTTTCTGCGAACATCAATACCGTCATTCAGATAGCGGATATTGAGAAGATAATCGGTAACATCATCACTTGTGAGAATCTGACTACATTCGGGTATTGGCTTTGCATCTAACTGACAATAGCGTGTATATTCCTTGAAAAACGCACTACCACTGAATGCAGAATGACGTGTTACACCTGTTAGCTCTGCAAGAATATTGAGAAGTGTGGTTTTGCCCGAACCATTACCGCCATAGAAAATTGTTATGGGTGCAAAATCCACCCTTTCAAGCCCTTTATCAGGAAAGATTTTGAAAGGATAAACACCGTTATAACAAGTGCGGACTTGATTTTTTATAAATATTATTTCATCCGCATCTGATGTCAGTTTTAAGGATTTTATGTACATTTCGCTCCCCTGCCTTCACAACTAATTTCTTAATACACCCAGATTATATCACATCCATTGGGACATTCTTGGGACTTTGTGAGGTTAAATTCATCTGATTTAATTAATTAATAGTAACCGGAAGCTGATATAACTGCCGGATATACTATTCACCCATCCATATCGTTAACAAACAACAATATCTATTGTGTTTTTCACTGTTGCTTTTTGTGTTATGGGTGGTATAATTATCATAAATCTAAGATACGGGGTGTTTTAGTTGAGCAAAACTACTATGGACTTTACTCAGGAAATCGGTACAATCAAGCCTATGCACGGTGTGGGTCAGCCACCATTTACAGGCATTGATTTTTCTATGTGTGATTATCTTAAAGAGGCTCATATCCCCTATTCACGCCTTCACGATGTAGGCGGTGCCTTTGGTGGTAATCTGTATGTGGATATACCTAACCTTTTCCGTGATTTTTCCCGTGACCCTGAAGACCCTGAAAGCTATGACTTTGATTTTACGGACTTACTTATCAACGCTCTTGTTGAGCGTGGTATTGAGCCCTTCTTCCGTTTAGGTGTAACTATTGAAAACCACCGTAAAATCAAGGCTTATCGCATTGACCCACCCAGTGATTATGAAAAATGGGCGCGTATCTGCGAGGGCGTTATCCGTCATTATACCGAGGGCTGGGCAAATGGCTTCAACTATAAAATAACCTATTGGGAAATATGGAACGAGCCTGATAATTTTGAAAGTCCTGAAGAAAATCAGATGTGGGCAGGCACACCCGAGGATTACTACAGGCTATATGAGGTTGCTTCAAAGCACCTTAAAGAAAGGTTCCCACACCTTAAAATCGGTGGCTATGCAAGTTGTGGCTTCTACGCTATTACCGATAGTCAAACCAATGTCGGCGCTTGCTCACCACGCTACCAATATTTCATTGATTTCCTTGATGGATTTTTAGAGTACATCAAGGCACATAATTGTCCATTGGACTTTTTCTCATGGCACAGCTATGCCGATATTGAAGCAAATCTTCAATGGGCTACCTATGCCCGAAAGCGTTTGGATGATGTAGGCTACGAAAGTGCCGAGCACACCCTAAACGAATGGAACTTCCACCCTGAGCTTAAGGGAACAATCAGGCACGCTGCACTCACCTGCGGAATGCTTTTAGCATTGCAAGGCACCTCATTGGATAGCGCGATGTTTTATGATGCAAGATGCAATATGGGAATATATGCAGGGCTTTTTGACTGCGTAAGCTTCAAGCCTCTCCCCACCTATTATTCCTTTGTTGCTTTCGGTGAGCTTTATAAGCGAAGCAAGCAAATCCAGATTGGTGAGTTACCCGAGGGCGTTTATGCATGCGCATCAAGAGATGCAGACGGATGCATTGTTATGGCAAACGTAACCGAAGAAGAAAAGGCCATTGAGCTTGATTTAATTGGTGTCAAGCATATCACTGAATGTAAGATTATTACAGATGGAGCTGTCTGGGAGGATTATGAATTCAAAAGCAAGCTTCCTGCCGAATCTGTCATTTTTATAAAAGTTAAGCTTTAAATAAAATAACACCTATGAAGCCGAAAAATCTCAGTTTCATAGGTGTTTGCTTTTATATTCTCTTCATTAACTTATAATATTCTCCGTCTTTATCAGCACCATCAAAAAGGACTTCGGTAAAGCCGTATTTTCTGTATAAATGCAAGGCGTTTTCGTTATCCTTATCAACACCGATAGTCATTTCAACAAATCCCATTTTCTTAGCTTTATCAACAAGGAACGCAAGAATTTCGCTACCGATACCACGGTTCCTGTATTCCTTTTTAACAATCATTCTCGAAACATAAACACGCTGACCAGATATAGTATAATCAGGGTCGCCTGTATCTAAAACCAATGCACCCTCACCTATAAACTCGCCATTGATTTTATAAATAAAAACAAGACGATTGCCCGACTCAATTTCCTCACGCCACTTTTCGGCAAGAGGTTGAGCTTTCATGTTCCAGATGTTAGAGCACTTGTAGTATTCTTCGAGTTTGAGAGGTTCGATAACCGTGTTTGCAAACTCTGTGAATGCTTTGTTTATTACCTTGTATTTCATATTCGCAACTTCTTTTATGGTCTGCTTTTTCATAAGGTGACGCACAAAACGGCAACCGAGAAAATAGCCCACATCAGAATGACCGTTGTAGCTCTGCCAATCGCCAAAGAAATCCTGAACACTTTCTTTTTCATCAAGGCAACGGAGATATTCTTTCTTTATATCGTTCTCGTTGTCATAGCACCAATCAAGCCAACCGTCTTTATTCTGATGATAAAATTCATCATCACATAAAATCTGTTCGCAAACCATAGCAACACCCTCTTGATAGAGTTGCTGAATAGCTTTTCTGCGTTTAGTGAAATCAGGAATATAAAGATTTCCGTTCATTTTGTGCCATAAATGACCGATTTCGTGCAGTATCAGGGCGCGCATATTTGTTTCATCGCCCCAATTAAGCTCGATAATCTTTTCAACACCGAGAAGAACGGTATTTTTGCCGTCAAGTGTAGTTGCCCAACCTGCACCATTACAAAGTCCAAGATAAAGAATAATATTTATGTCAGGCTCGCTCTCAAAAAGCTTTGAAAGATTTTCGTTCAAAGTGTCAATTACTATTTGAAAATTACGGCTTACAAAATCGATTTTTTCTTCATTCAAAGCATTTTCAAGAACAGGCAGAACCTCTTTTTCAAAATCATAGTTTTTGGCATCGTTTTCGCATTTTGACGTAAGATTTTTTGATATTTCACCTGCATATTCACGCCACAATTTAATATCATAACCATCTGCAAAAACGGATTTAATTTTTTCACAAGTGTTGATTATTTTCATTTTTTGTCCTTTTTCATTTCCTGCAAATAAAAACATTTGCAAATTCAGTTTCATAGTGTTCAAGAAATTGTAAACCCGAATTGTTTATGCACCGTGTAATATCTGCCGCTGTGTCGGGATAAACCTCAATTTTATTTGAACCGATATCAATATATTTATCTTGGTTTTTATCTGTAGATAACACAAATAAACCACCATTTTTAAGTAACTGCCGAGCCTTGTTTATAGCACTTGGTTTGTCTTTTATATGCATAAATGTAAGTGATGAATATATAACATCAAAGGTAAGTTTGAAATTATATGTCATAAAATCATCACACATGAGATTTACATTTTGGTATTCTTCAAGGTTCTTTTGAGCTCCTTTTATTGTTTCGGGTGAAATATCGATACCATAAAAAGCCTTGCAAAGTGGTGCAGTACGAACAGCAAGTCTGCCTGTTCCTACACCGATTTCAAGAACAGTCTTTTCCTTTGATAATTGCATTTTATCAATAAACTCCTGACCATCCCACTTATCCATATACGCTTTAAGTGGTGCGGGGTCGTGAACAGGGTCGTTGCCTTCGTTTATTAAAATGTCATAGTGTTTTGCGATGGGGTTTTCTTTCATAATTTTTCCTTTACAATGTTATCCAAAATCTTTTTAAATTGCGTTTTCCATCAGGTTCATATACAGTTGATTCATAAACACCACCGTTATTAAGTATTGCTTTCTCGCTACCTATGTTGCCGTCAATACAGGTTATGAGTATTTTATCAAGACCGAGGTCTTTGCAATACGGGAGAATGGCACGGAGCATTGATGTTGCATAGCCTTTTCTTCTTTCGCTTGGTTTTATTGAATACCCGATATGACCGCCAAACTTTGAAAGCCAATCATTGAAATAATGGCGCACCTGTATCATACCCACAAGTCGATTGTCAGTCTTGCGGATGTAGAAAAACTGCGTTGATATAACCCACCCGTCAGGAAGTGTTTCGGGTGATGTGTATTTTCTGCACTCTGAAATATATGTAAGTGGGTCCTCGCATCTGCGAAGAGGACCGCAACCATCCATTGAGGAATCTGCATCCAGAAAAGCCTGCTTATATTCAGCAATCTGCTCTGCATATTCTTCGCTAGGCTCAACCAGGAAGAAATCCCCTGCATCTATTTTAATCATTATTCGTCACCTTGTTTTATACTTTACAATATATTCTTCAATCGCAGGTAAATTGGGCTTAAAAATGTTATCAGGTAAAGCAGAAATATCAAAGAACTTTAGGTTCTCTACCTCTCCTGTCTGACATTTCAATTCACCCTCGTAGCTTTTGCAGATATAAACAATATCAACGTTAGATACTTCATCGCCGTTGGGATAAATGTTGTGCATATCTTTGCCTGAAAACACACCTAAAAGAGTTAATTCTTTAGCGATTAATCCTGTTTCTTCATACAGTTCTCTCTTAGCTGCATCTTCAACTTTTTCATCTATTTCTACTGAACCACCGGCATAACCCCAAGTGTTATTATCACTGCGTAATTGAAGCAAAATGCGACCACACTCATCAACCACAATAACACTTGCACCAACTTGTAATAAAGGTCTGTGCCCGACCACTTTTCTCAAATCCATTATGTAGCTCATAATGTTCTCCTGTCATTTTTTAACTTTCAATTTTTTCATTTCTTTTTTAAGCCTGTTATTGCATAGGATTTCCCATAAAGGCATTATTAAACCACCACTCAGACGGCAGGATGCTTCATTCATTGCACCATAATATGCAACTCGGAAATCTGTATATTCTGAAAGCTTGTACTTGCTTTTATATGTATCGTAAAGACCAAATATATCGCCCCACATATTACGGAGCTGGAATAAATCATATTCTCTATCGGTATAGATTGAACCGCTTGGGTCTATTATCCCGATAAGCTCAAGGCTTTTGGGGTCTGCCATTATGTTCATAATGTTCAAATCACCATGAATCAAAACAGGTTTCCCTGATTCGTCAGGAAGATTATTATAAATCTCCGTTGCTTCTTTTAGGAATGCAAGTGTCTTTTTGCTGAATTTACCACTATCTGCAAGCTTTGAAAGCCCATCAAGAAATGGCTTTTGCTTTTCGATAATATAATAATCACGCCAATTATCGTATGCAGGATTTTCCATATCACCGAATTTGTCAACTGTTACCGAATGCCACTCTAAAATAGTATCAATAACATCGTTGGCAAATTTTTGCTTCTGTGCCTTGCTTTTGAAAACAAACAAGGGATTCAAAACATTTTTACCTTCTATGAAAGACATACCCATTAACGCTGTTTCTTTATCTTCATAAAGGAAAAGTACCTCAGGCATTTTAGTTTTAGTATGTTTGGAGAGTTCAATCATCTGTTTGGACTCTTTCTGCATAGCACCCTTTATTCTGAATGCCTTAACTGCAAATTTTCTGTTATCATTGGTTTCAACGCAATAAACCTTACCATTACTGCCACCACCGATAAATTTGAGCTTTACTACAGATGCACCAAGCTTTTCAGCAACAACAGTTTTTATAAGGTTGTTAAGATGCTTATCACTTACATTTAGGTTCATAGTTCTACCTCCAATTTCTGGTACATCATTTAAATATCTTATGTTTCTTACAAACGAAAAAATTTGCAAGTTATGTTTCGCAATGTTCTCCTGTCAGCTTTTTGTTTTACTCTTCATCAGATAACTTCTTTTGTTTGTATTTGGGAAGTTTACCAACTACAGTAGCATAACTGTGGTCTGTCATTTCAATAATAAGTTCATCAGGAACACTTTCAAGCGAAAAAGTATTAAAATAAGGTTGTTGAACAGGAGGACAATGATAACCTCGCACGATAACTCCGGGATACAACTGCCTGTAAAAATCTCCTGTCATATACTCGCATTTCAGAGTTACAGTTTCTTTACCTTTAAGAACGAACAACTGAGCAAAGATTTTACCTTCAACCTTAATTATATCACTTTCAGGACCAAAGGGATGGTCAATATACGCTCCTTTTTTCGAAAGACAATAATCAAGCAATTCTGAATATTTCATTAGAAACCACCTCTGCAATCAGCGTTACTTTTTCAATTCACCAATAAACCCAAATGAATTTGACTTGTTTCCATTCATTGTAGGAATTACGAATTTTTGATAATCAAGTGTTTTAAAATCTGAAAGCAACTTTAAGATATAGTCTTCTGAATGGTGGCGTACTGTTGCACCATCATAGGTTTTAAACGCACCATAAATACCTGTTTCCTTTTGTGCCTTTTTATAAAACAACCATCTTTTAAAGCCTGAATTCAAAAGAAAATCATTAATATAAATCACGCCACCGGGCTTCAACACTCTTTTGATATCGTTTAAAAGTACTTTTTGAGATTCATTGTCAGGAACACAAGTGAAAACTCCGAACAATATTACCGCATCAAATGTGTTTTCCTCAAATGGTAATTTACCATCCGGATTTGCAACCAAATTCAAATTCGGATACTCTCGCATTCCCCTTTTAATCATTTTTTCTGCAGAATCAACACCCGTTAAATCGGTAAAACCTGATTCTGCCAACTCATTCAAAATTCTGCCGTAACCGCAACCCACATCAAGAGTTTTGCAATCCTTAGAAACATATTTTGAAAACAACTCAACGTCTAAAATAGTTGTGAACTTCTTTTCCTCTGCTACAGAGTTCCAATATTCATTTTGGTTCATAGTACCACCTTACAATTCAAATTCTTTTAATAAACCCGAAACTCTTTTTGAAATAACCTTGTGATTCATAAAATGCATGAGCATCTTCTCTTGGCAAACCACTATTGAGAAGCACAACTTCAATATTGTTTTCTTTCGCCCATTGTTCCGCAGTTTTAAGTAACTGTGTACCAATCCCTTTTCTTCGGTATTCTTTTGAAACGGCAAGAGCGATAATTTTCATACCTTCGTTTTCAAGCTCAAAAGCAAGATAATTAACGCAGCCTATGTAGCCTACAACCTTATCACCATCACAAGCAACAAATATCTGATAGTTACCTCGGCTCATCATTTCATCTACACGATTTTTCAAATTTTCAAGCTCGCAGTTATAACCTAAATCATTTTCAAGTATATCTCGTATAGCAGAAATATCTCCGCTTTCATATTTTCTGTAAAGCATAATTAAACCTCTTATTATCTTTCCGATTTCAACAATGCATAATACGAAGCATCACAGATGCCCTGATTATTCCAATCTGAACTGCGTAAAGTTCCTTCATATTTCATACCGCATTTCTGCATTACTTTGCCTGAATTCGGATTTCTCGGGTCGTGTCTTGCTTCAATGCGGTTTACTTCTACTACATCAAATAAGAAATCCATGACCGCCTTTAGTGCCTCTGACATTATTCCTTGATGCCACCAGTTTCTGCCTATACAGTAACTGATTTGCATTAAGGAAACTTCCTCATTCATAAACCCTACGGCTATAGCGCCAATCGGTTCATCACCGTTTTCTTTCAAAACGATACCCCAATGATAATATTTTTCATCAGAATATTGCTTTACCCAATCATTTATAATACTTTGACTTTCTTCTTGATTTGAATGCGTTTTCCACATTAAAAACTTCGTTACCTCTGAATCAGAAGCCCAATTCTTGTACATTGCAGGAGCATCTTCGCTCACATATCTTCTTAAAATCAATCTGTCTGTTTCTAACCTTTGTGTTCCACAATGTTTCATAAACGTATCCTTTAAACTCAAATTATAATTTTCTTGCCTTAATCACAATAGAAAGTGGAAAATGTTTTGCTTTAAAATCTGCATAATAACCGGATGAAAATTCTGCAGATTTTTCTAAAACCTTTGAACTTGTTTCTTCCACAACTTTTTCTACTGCAAAACCTGCTTCTGCAAGAGTATTAATATATGTTGATAGTTTTCGGTTTTGTAATGTCAGCGGATTACCATTTTTCACAAAGGTATAATAATCTTCTTCAAGATAGTTACCGTTAAATATAATTCGTTCTTCTGTTGTAGTGGTTCTGTTACCGCCTGAAATAGCGATACTTTCCAAATCCACACAGTGCAAAAGAGGATGATCCCAAGAGAAAATATATATTCCGCCTTGCTTTAAATATGAAGCTGCATTCTGTATTGTCTTTTTGAGGTCGGTAGTCCAACCAATAGCATATATAGAATAAACAACATCAAAATAATTCTTAGGAATGCTTGAATCTTCTTCCATTGGTTGATGAAAAAGTGTGCAGGAATATCCGCTATCCTCAAGTAATTTCTTTGCAGTATTAAGTTGCTGTTCTGAAATATCAAGACCGTAAAGCTCTGTTGCTCCGTGCTCAGCACACCATTTCAAAGAGTGACCACTACCGCAACCCATTTCAAAAACTGCTTTTCCGTTGAGGTCAGGGAACAGATTCAATTCATCTTCTGTTGGAATTGAGCAACCAAGTACAGGTAATGCAGTTACACCGAAGAAATCATCTGCTAACGCATTCCAACTGCTTTCGTTTTGTTTTAATATATCGGATTTCATAATTACAACTCACATTCCATTATATCATTTTCTGCTTTGAAGCCATTTCTTGAGTACCAATTAACAGAATTATCACTCGGCCATACAAATATCAATTCACAGCCTTTTTCTTCTAAGTAGTTCTTGATATATGAAAGCAATTCTGTACCATAACCCTTGTTTCTGTATTCTTGCATTGTGTGAACATTGGTAAGGTATGCAATATATGACTTGCTTACTTTTGGCTTCGGTACTTTATCAATAATTGCAACATACATTGCTGAAATTACAACGCCATCTTGTTCCAAAACAAAAATGGTATATGTAGAATCATTTTCCAGAAATGCTATGTAATCATTTATGAATTCCTGCTTATCAACACCCACAATATTCGTTTCACCATAGGTGATATCATCTTCCGCAGAATGTTCCCATTTCATTTCTGCTAATTGTAAAAAGTCTTTTTCTTCAGCTAATCTAATCAAATCTTTCACCTTTATAAAAGTTTTTCAATTTCCGTAAGAAGTTTTGTTTTCATTTTTTCCAAATCTTCAGGAGAAGGTTTGTTATTATCTGCCCACATTATTTCTTTAGGCAACCACCAAACAGGACCTTTGCCATTAGTGCCATAGTCCAATAAGTCACCGGCTTTTCTCGGGAAGATATGCCAGTGCAAATGAACGTCACCATTGCCGAGACACTCATAATTCATTTTTTCAGCACCAAAGGCATTTTTCACAGCTTCGGCAACTATTGTCATTTCAAGCAAATATTTAGTTCTAAACTCAATATCCAAATCAAAAAGCTCAACAACATGCTGTTTGCAGATGAATAATGAATAGCCATAAAAATGCTGATTCCAACCTAATATAACATAGCCTGTTTTAAGTTCTTTCACAAACCAAGGATTTTCACCATTTTTGATTTGCTCAATAACCTTGCACATATCACAATTCATTTCTGTTCACCTTTATATCTCTCAAAAGCTCTTCGTGTTGCTTACAAAACAGTTCGGGCATATCATCTAAGGAAAAGTATTTGAGTTCTAAAGTTTCTTCCTTATCGCAGACCAAATCTCCGCCAACAATATTCATCTCATAACCGATACATATACTTTGAACCTCGTCACCATTAGCACAAACGACATCACAGTCGGTATAAACACCAATAAGATTGCCAACTTCAACATCCAAGCCTGTTTCTTCTTTAACTTCACGTTTGGCTGCCATTTCAGGTGTTTCGCCAAGCTCAAGAGCACCACCGGGAAATCCCCATTTATTGCAGTCAGCTCGTTTTTGAAGAAGCACCTCACCTTTTTCGTTGAAGATGCATCCGCCTGCATAAACAATAATAATTTTCTCGTGACCAACCTTGCCACGAATCCATTTTATGTAATCCTTCTTCTCCAACCTAATCACCACCAAACTATACTACCACAATTTTACCATTGATATAAAAGAAATGCAACCCGAGAAATCTCAGGTTGCTTTCAACTAAATTAAGTTTCCGTGAACTGAATATGATATGTTTTTATATCAATTTGGCAGTGACATAAGGCAAAAAATAGATAGCACTGCACCTTGTCCACCCACACTACTAAAAATGGTTAATACATTCCTTTGCTTATTGGTAATGGGTGTTTTTAATACAGGTTTTTTAGTGTATTTGATAATTTGGCACATTGTACAAAGAGTAGCACAACCTGCAAAAATACTAGTCAAGATTTCACTGTTAACTATTTTGTAGAAATCATCCGGCAAAAAAACACCACCAAAGAGAACAGCCAAAAATAACATAAAACAACTTGCAAAAACAATAAACAAACAGTCATAACTGTTTTCGGTATTTACCATATGTTCAAACTGCTTATCGTGATCTTCTTTTTTATAATTTAATACACCAATCTTCAAACACTGCATTTCATTTATTATATAAAACACCATGTACACAATCACTACCAAAAGCAAAGAAAGCAAACATGATTCTATAAGATAAAATCCGTTCAAAGTTGTTGAAAATGATTTTGCCAAATTCAAAAAAATTGTACCAAAAGCTATAGCAAATACATATAACACCTTAAACACAATATTTATTCTTTTTTCTCTTATCTCAATAGAACTATCTTCGCAAATTCTATTCATAACACTCTTCCTTTCTTTAAAATGCATATAATATAAACGCTCAATCTCAACAAATTATGTATCACATAATGCAGGAGATAAAGTGTATTATTATCCTTTATCTCCTGCTGCGAATTAACCTACTTTAATATAGGTTGTTTTTTCGCATTTAGGACAAGGAGGCAATGTATCGTTATGGTCATCAAGAACAACTTTTTGACCACAACTTGTACATTCATAAGTACCTTTGCCGGGTTTTTCACCTGTTTTATACATCTATTTCACCACCTTTCAAAACTATTTGCGACTAACATTCCGCACTTATATATGTAAAAAAACAGCTCACATTTCACTCTTTTTACAATTTTCTATCTTTTGCACTATTTATCGACATTGCATTTAGTAAGTTTAACCAAGAAAAACCACATATTACAAAAACAGACCCAAGAAGATTTCACCTTCTCGGGTCTAGTTTCTTGATATTTTTCGAATAAAAATCCTATTCAATGCACAAAAGCAATGCCTTCAGGAAATCTGCATCATTCTGTTCGGTGCGTTTTTTCGGGCCTTTGGTTCTGTTGCCTTGCATACGCTCTTTTTTGCCCACAAAACGGGTAAAAAGGAGATTTTCTATATTGCTGTCGGTATAAATTAGTCCGTTCTGATTAAGTGCCTTACCGCCCTTACCAAGCACGAGGGCTGCAAGACCGTAGTCCTGTGTGATTATTACATCACTCTTTTCGGTAAGGTTAGCAATACAGCAGTCAGCAGAATCTGCGCCCTTATCAACAACAATAGTTTTTGCTCCATCTTTTTCAATTGTGTGGGTATTGTCGCAGACGATAATGCACTCTATCCCTCGCTCTTTGGCTATATTGACGGTAATATCCACAACGGGACAAGCGTCGGCATCAATTATTATTTTCATAGCATACCTCAAATTAAAATCCCATCACAATGGTCGATTTCGTGTTGGATTATTTGCGCTGTCCAACCTGTAAATGTTTTGATTCGGGTCTGGAATTCGGCTGTTTGCCACTGCACCTTTATAATCTTATAACGCTTGCAAGGACGAGGACCACCGAGTAATGAAAGGCATCCTTCTTCTGTTTGATACGGATCTGATTTCTTAATAATTTCAGGGTTGAACATTGTCATATATGTACCGTCATTATCAAAACAAATAATGCGTTTATGCACACCAATCATATTGGCAGCCATACCAACACAACCATCAGCATTAGCAACAAGCGTGTCCAACAAATCCTCTGCCACCTGCAAATCTTCAAATGTGGACTTCTCCGATTTTATTGCCAACAAAATCGGGTCGTGTATTACTTCTTTAATCATATATTTCACCTTAGTTTCGCAATCAATTGAGTTAATTATACCACCCTCACAAACAAAAAAGCAACAGTGAAAAATACTGTTGCTCTGTTCGATAAATTGGAATTTGAACAAGAGCAGCGCACCATCAATGGCACGCTGCTCCGTTTGTTCGTTTAGTCAAAAAGTTGTCCTGGGAGTTTTAATTTTTCTTTGTAGGGAAATGCTGTGTCAAATTCTGCGGCTTCTTCTTCGCTA
>JAZQMA010000018.1:0-7727 GCA_045543035.1 Acutalibacteraceae bacterium
GCTCTTCTTAGCGGGAACAATTTTATATTTCTTGGACTGCATTGTTCTGGGGTTAATAGCACAACGGGAAAGACCCATTGTATCGAAAAGATCCTGTGTATTAGCGTGACCCTTGGAGGAGGAGAAGTTGAAGCATCCTGCATGACAGCAGATACAGGGCTTGATTTCCTCTACCCTGTCTTCAATAAGCTTTGTAATCCATTCCGGGTCAGCAAGGAACTGACGAGCAACACCAACACCGTCAATTTTGCCTTCTGCAACTGCTTTAGCACCAACATCGGGCTCCATTCTACCTGCACAAACAACGGGAATATCAACAAATTTCTTGATGTGTGCAACGTCATCAAGGTTACAGTTCTGGGGCATATACATTGGTGGATGCGCCCAGTACCAGGAGTCGTATGTACCGTTGTCAGCATTAAGCATATCATAACCTGCATCCTGAAGGTATTTTGCAGCCTTTTCTGATTCGGGCATAGCACGGCCAACTTCTGTATATTCTTCACCGGGCATTGCACCGTAGCAGAAGTCTTTCATTTTTGATTCAACTGAATAACGGAGAGAAACAGGGAAATCCTCACCGCAAGCTTCTTTGATAGCCTTAACAACATCAACTGCAAAGCGGTATCTGTTTTCAAAGCTTCCGCCGTATTCATCAGTACGCTTATTGAAATATTCAATAGCAAACTGGTCAAGAAGGTAACCCTCGTGAACAGCGTGAACTTCAACACCGTCAACACCTGCATCACGGCAAAGCTTTGCAGTTTTTGCGAATGCTTCAATGATTTCGTGAATCTGTTCAACTGTCATTTCGGGACATTCAATATCGTGAGCCCAACGGGATTTCTGAGGGCTGGGAGATGCCAACTCGTGAGATGTATCAATAACAGGCTTGATAAGAGCACGAGTGAATTTGTTTTTATGTAAGGGTGCAATAAGTTCGGTAATAGCCCATGAACGACCCATACCTGCTGTAAGCTGAATGAAAAGCTTTGCGCCTGTTTTATGGATTTCATCCATAAACTCTTTGAGCTCTTCGAACATCTTGGGGTTCTGCCAGAGCCATTTGCCCCAGAAGGTATCGCGCAAGGGTGCAATACCGGGAATGATAAGACCAACATTGTTATTAGCTCTTTCAAGGAAAAGCTTAGCCGCTTCCTTATCAAAATGGCAACCGCCGAGCTCAAACCAACCGAAAAGAGATGTACCACCCATAGGACACATAACAATACGGTTTTTGATTTCAACATTGCCTATTTTCCAAGGAGTAAACAATGCTTCGTACTGAGGATTCATTAAAACACTTCCTTCTCAATATTTTAAACATATAAATCCACAACATAAATGTTCTATATTATAATAGTTTATTATGAGAGTAATGTCAAGTTAATTTTTTGTCAATGTAGCGACCAAAACAAAAGGTTACAAGAGTTACAATTTTATTACAAACGATAATTTTTTATTGTTTTTCGATAAATCTTGTGATATATTCGCCCCAAGGAGATGATTAAACTTGAAACAATTCCAGAAATCCTTAAAAACAACAAAAATAATAGTAATACTTTTATCCGCATTTTTTGCATTCTTTTTATTAACCGGTCCGATTATATTCAATTGGTACTGCGATTTAACTGAAAACAGAGAAGGCGTAGCAAATGTTTTAACTGCGGTTTTCTATGCTTGTTCACCATCTGCGGCAGTTACGTTGATTTATACATTCAAATTTCTTAAAAATCTTGAACGTGGCGAGATATTCACAGAAAAAACAGTTAAATATCTGAAAATTCTTTCATACGCTTGTTTATCTGTTGTTCCCCTTTCAATACCTTTATGCTTTTTCTTCCTTGCAGGTTTACCAATTCCTGCAGCGGCAGGGTTTATGTGGTTAATTCTCAGAATTATAAAAAGTGCATTTGAATACGGAACAAAAATTAAAAATGAAAACGATTTGACGGTGTAAATAATGGCAATAATTGTAAATTTAGATGTTATGCTTGCAAAGAGAAAAATGAGCTCAGGCGAGCTTGCAAGCAAAATCGGCTTGACCCAAGCCAACCTTTCCATATTAAAAACAGGCAAGGCAAAAGCTGTGCGCTTCTCTACCCTTTCTGCCATTTGTCGCGAGCTTGACTGTCAACCGGGAGATATTTTGGAATATATTGAGGGTGACGATGAGGAATAATTATGAAAAAGAAAATTGCAATTACAGTATTAGTGTTTTCTCTCTTACTTTCATTTACTGGTTATTATATTTACACAGGAATAGATAACAGAGACAAATGTGAGGCAACATATATAAAAGATGATGACGGTGACATTATAGGAATTTCATATAACGGAAGGAATTATCTAGAATGGGATTATATGATTTCTTATGGTTATTTTGAGTATGAAGACACATTAACATATGAGGGGTATCCTTATGATTTAATTGTGAATGAAGATGAAACATACTCTGGTTATATTTATATAGAGCAGGATAAGTTTTCGGATTACACCATAACTTTTGATAACTATTTTTTCTATTTTTCTGAAACATATGATAAAAATAGGGATTTTATTGTTGAAAATCGTAGTAATTACAGTAGAAATGAAAAGTATGTTGATGAGAATTTTGTTTTCCCTACAATAGAAAACAATAAAGTTGACGAAGTTTGGATGTCGCTTTCTTCGGACGACGAAGACAATATAAAAGACAAAGAAACGGTAAATTGTATAGTAGAATCTATAAGAAGCAATGGAGAAATTGAGCTAGACAAAGAGATATTTGACTATATAAAGAAATATTCTCATGACCATCATTGTTTCCATTTAAAATATGAGGGGTATCCGATAGTTGAAGAGTTTCAGATTAAAGAAACCGAAGACGGCAGATATATTGTTGAGCAATACGATATAGAAGAATATTATAGACTTTCTCGAGAAGATGAAGCCCACCAGTAATCGTTTAGTATAACAGGAGGATTAGTTATGAATAAAAAGACATACCCCATACAAAAAACAGATTTTATCGGTTTCATATTTACTGTTATTTCAATTTTTATAACCGTAAGACTTGGTATTTTTAATGGCTTTAATTTTGGTTTTACAATTGGTGGCTTTGCGCTTATTGCAACAGGTCTGATTTATCTTTCTTCAAAGGAATGCAAAGATAAAGCTTTTTGCTCATTTCTTACAATAGGTGCCTTGGTGCTTTGTTGCAGCTATTCTGTGATAGATGACGGATTAATTAAGTTTTTGACCTTTCTTTATCTCATTTTCATCTGCGCCACATTATTTATAACAATTTCCGGAAACAGCAATGCTGAAAGCGGTACATACAGTTATGTTTTAAACACAGTTCAAAAATCGGTTTATTCTGTTTTTGATAATTTTATGTTACCGTTCAGAAGTGCAAAGGAATCCGCAAAGGGCGGAAAATCTAAAAATGTTTTGTATCTTTTAATAGGTCTCGGAATTTCTTTCCCAATTCTTTGCATCATTCTTCCACTGCTTACAACATCTGACCTTGCATTCGGAAACCTGATTTCAAATCTATTTGAAGATGCTTTCATTTTAATCGGAGCAATAATTTTAACAGTTATAATCACACCCTTTATTTTCGCTTTCCTTTTTTCAATGAAGAAAAAGGATTTAACGGAAATTGTTGCTCCGGCAATACCTGACAAGGTTTCAAAGATTATTCTCAACACAATCTTAAGTGCAACTGCAGTTGTTTATTTAGCTTACCTTGTTTCACAGCTTGCATATATAACAAAAGCATTTGCCTTTCTTCTTCCTGATAACTATAGTGCGGCAGAATTTGCAAGAAGTGGCTTCTTCCAGATGGGTGTTATTGCTTTCATAAATTTTGTTATTCTTTTCTTATGCTCAACCCTTGTTAAGAAAACCGAAAGCAAGAAAATCCCTGTTTCAACAAAATCCCTTCTTATTTTCCTCTGTCTTTTCACAGTTTTTTATATTTCAACTGCATTCGTAAAAATGATGAAATATATTTCACTTTATGGTCTTACAAGGTTAAGAGTTTTAACAAGCGTCTTTATGCTTATGCTTGCGGTTATTTTCATAATCATTTTTTTAAGACTTATATTCACAAAGTTAAAATACATAAAAGCAATTATTCTCGTTTGCACAATTACAATGATAAGCATTTCCGTTGTTGATATAAACACAGTTATTGCAAACTACAACTACGATGCTTATAAAGCAGGAAAAATCAACATTGATGTTGAGCAAATCGGTTCATTAGGTGTAAGCGGTCTTCATGTTCTTGTAAAGCTTTCGGAAGAAAAACCGCTTGAAGAGAATTTTGATGTAATTTGTGAAATCGAAAATAATTCTTATGAAATTTATAATAACGGTTTTTATTCTATTTACGATATAGAAGAAATTGATTTAAAGCAAACAAATATCTTTCAGAAAAATTATGTTTTGAAACAAGGTGAAATTGCATTAAGCAAATTCGTTGAAAACAACCCGAATTTTGATTTTGAAAAATTCTATGAAGAATATTACGAAGAAGAATATGATGAGGATGAGGGTTGGTATTGAGGAGTGAATTTCTTATGGATTTTCATTTAAAAGGAATTGCAATTGGATTTGTGTTTTTAATACTCCAATTAGTTTTCTATAAAAAAACAAATAACAAGGTTATTCAGTTAATCCCCTTGTTCATTGCAATAATTTGTCTCTTTTTTTGTTTCTTATTATACCTTGGATTTCCACCAATAGAAACTACACCATTCAGCAGTAATGAATTCACAGGTGCACTTGCTATGGTATGGTGCGGTTATGGGATTTTAGGAGTTTTGCTTGGTATTTCGCTTTCAAGAATACAAAAAGGTAAAAAATGGTGAATAATATGAAAAGAAATATCTGTTTAATTTTAGCTTTTACTCTTCTTTTTTTATTTTCAAGTTGTCAAAAAGAAGTTGAAAAGGATATTTTCATCTCTTTTTCTAAAGAATGCTTAGCAGAAAACTATTATAACATCTGCGACAATTTTCTCGAAGAAAATAAATGTAAATATTTTTATAATAAAGATGAATACTTTGTTTTCATAGCATACACAATGGCATTAGTGTACTCTTGTGATTCTGATGAATTTAAACAAGTAAAAAGCGATATAGCTGAAAGCTTTGATACTTACACTTTGGTTGAAGAAACGCAGATTGACAATAACAGCTATGAAATTTTATATGTTAAAGATGATAATCGCCAATATGGAGGTTTTAAAGAGTTTGGATTCATTGCTATGAATAAAAACCAAAACGAAATAAGATTTTACTGGTTCTATGACCAGGACTATGACCTTACGCTTATTAGAAAAGAGCGATTTGATGAATTCTATAAAATGTATTTTGATTGGCTTTAAGAGAAATAAATTATGAAAATTAAACTTAAAATCAGACCAGCAAATAAAAAGCTGATTATAATTATAGTTATTTTGATATTAATTGAAGCAACTGCATTCAGGTGCTATCTGGGTACACTTAATCCATACATATCAGACCTTAACATTGTTTACACGCCATCAAAACCTGCTTACAAATTTCATCATTGGTATTGGATTGATATATATGACTATTATGTATTCAGATTGAGCAACAGAGAAGAAAAAATCATAATACAAGAAGCTGAAAACGGAAAATGGAGTGAGTTGACATCTAAACATATAGACAAGCTTGATAGTGTTGATAATTCTGAAGTTTGGGGCTATCTATACAGATATCATAAATGCTACATCTGTATATATGACGAACAGAATAAGCAAATAGTCACAGATTCTGACAATGATATTCCACCAAATAGGATTATATTTATATATGACACTGAAACAAACAAGTATTATTGCGTGTTTCAAACAATGTAAAACTCTTGCCTTTTTACTGCTTTCATTGTATAGTGAAAGCAGTAAATTTTTTATGGTGATTTTATGAAACCGAATATTATATTTTATTTTTCAGACCAACAGCGTTGGGACACGTTGAACAGTGAGCTTATGCCGAATGTATGGGAATTAGGTGAAGAGGGAACTATTTTTGAAAATTCTTTCACCTGCCAGCCTGTTTGCGGACCTGCACGTGCTTGCTTGCAGACAGGTCAATATGCAACGGAGAATGGTTGTTTCTGGAACGGTATTCCCCTCCCCGAAAGCACAAAAACAATGGCGGATTATTTCAACGAAAACGGCTACGATACCGCATATATCGGCAAATGGCACCTTGCATCCGACAGAGCAAAGGGCATTGGTTTTCATTGCGAAAAAACCGCCGTGCCAAAAGAAAAGCAAGGCGGTTATAAATATTGGAGAGCGGCAGATGTTCTTGAATTTACATCTCATGGTTATGACGGTTATGTTTTCGATGAGGATGGAAATAAAATTGATTTCACAGGCTACAGAGCAGACTGCATAAACGATTTTGCCATTGAATATGTTTACAACCATAATGGTGAAAAGCCGTTTTTTATGTTCATTTCTCAGCTTGAACCCCATCACCAGAACGACAGAGGTCATTTTGAAGGTCCTGTTGAAGCAATTGAAAAATATAAGGATTACCCTATCCCCGAGGATTTAACATTTCTTAAGGGTGATTATAACGAGGAATACCCCGACTATATTGCAGCAATTAACCGACTTGATGAAAATGTCGGCAAGCTTGTTGATGCTCTGAAAGAAAAAGGTATTTACGAAAACACCATTATTATTTACACAAGCGACCACGGATGCCATTTCAAAACCCGAAACTTTGAATATAAACGCTCTTGCCACGAATCGAGCATACATACTCCCCTGGTTTTCGGTGGTGGCGCAATTGAGAAAACAGATAGCAAAGATTGCTTAGTCAGCCTTATTGACTTACCACCTACAATATTAAAACTTGCTGGAATTACTGTTCCCGAAAGCTATTCGGGTAATGTTTTACCAATTAACGAAGCAGATGCATCTGAAAGAGATTGTGTTTTCGTGCAGATAAGTGAATCCCATATCGGACGATGTGTCAGAACAAAAAATTGGAAATATTCTGCAAAAGCAATCGGCTCAGGCTGGTATAAATCAAAGGCGGTTCATTATTTTGACGATTTTCTCTATGACCTAAAAAATGACCCTTACGAGAAGAATAACCTTGTTGATGACGAGAACTATGCAAAGGTTTTGTATCAAATTAGAACATTACTTTCAAGAGAAATGGTGAATGCTGGTGAGAAAAAGCCGAGGTTTCATAAGGCTATTAAAGTAAAACAATCTTAATTCTGTGCTTTTTGATGCTCTCAGATAGTGCACTGTAGGGGCGGGTCTTGACCCGACCGAAAGGTTATTGATGAATTTGGCAGGACGGTCAAGACCGTCCCCTACATTATCAAGTTGCTAATTACTATTTTTTTAAACTTTTACCTAAAAAACTCTTGACAAAATGATGTTAATTTAATATAATTCTATCTGTTGCAAATGGGGACCAATAGCTCAGTTGGTTAGAGCAACCGGCTCATAACCAGTCGGTCTCAGGTTCGAGTCCTGAGTGGTCCACCAAAGGTTGTCAAGTACCTGCGATTTCTCTAAAACTTGACAGTGAAGTTAGGCACTCAACCCCTCTTAACTAGATGAAAATATTGTTAGTCTTCAATACCTTTCATTGAACTTCTACCTAAAAAGGCCGTAAAGTGATTAGTAAAGTAATAGTCAAAGTCGTGGAGCGTTGATATCAGTGGAATAAGGGGAACGATTT
>JAZQMA010000019.1:0-22348 GCA_045543035.1 Acutalibacteraceae bacterium
TCTTCCTAAGACCGCTTGGCCTCCGACTTCACCCGATCCGGAACCGACACCCGATCCGGAGCCCATCGATCAAATCGTCTACGTTACAAAGAGTGGCGCCAAGTACCACCTTGGAAGTTGTTCTCATCTTAGCAAGAGCAAGATCGAAAAAACGCTTTCTGAGGTAAAATCCGCAGGCTATGAGCCCTGTAAAAGCTGTAAACCACCACAATAAGCAAAAGAACGCCAAGGTAAAACCTTGGCGTTCTTTTTTATTGGTGCCTTTAGGCGTGGGAATAAACCCCCGGTTCTACCGGGGGAAGAAAATAGCTTTAGCATGAGAAAAACCTCCTATTGCGATATACTGGTAATGGTTTGGCGACCGCATTACCAAAGCAATAGGAGGTTTTTATGCAATTTAAGAAAGATGACAAATTAGAAATTAAAAGCACAGCCCATTCCAGATATCGTTGTCAGTATCATATCGTATTTGCCCCAAAATATCGAAGAAAAGAAATCTATGGGCAATTGAAAAAAGATATCGGAGAAATCATTAGGACATTGTGCAAGCAAAAGGATGTGGAAATAATCGAGGCAGAGGCGTGTGTAGATCATATACATATGCTGGTAAGTATCCCACCGTATTTGAGTGTAGCACAATTTATGGGTTTTCTCAAGGGGAAAAGCAGCCTGATGATATTTGATCGGCATGCAAATCTGAAATACAAATATGGATCAAGAAACTTTTGGTGCAGAGGGTATTATGTGGACACTGTGGGACGCAATAAAAAGATTATTACTGAATACATCCGCAATCAATTGGAAGAAGATTATGCTGCAGATCAGATGAGTATTAAAGAATATGTGGACCCGTTTACGGGTGACAAGAATAAGAAGGCATAAAAAGACAGCCGCTTGAAGCGGCTGCCTGAAATGGTAATGCGGTGTCAAACCTTCAGCGCCCCTTTTAGGGGCTACGGTCGTAATAGCCCCTTCCAGGGGCTGGTCAAACCACCAGTTTACTGGTGGTTATGATATTGTTTATTCAAATTGACCTTGCAATTGTTTTTCTGCCATTGCATCAATTTCTTCTTTAGTTGCGGTTTTCATAAATTCTGCCATTGAAGCTCTTCTTTCCTGAAGGTCTGCATACATTTTTTCACGAACCTCAGCAGAAAGGGGGTAGAAAAGCTTTGGAACAATGCCTAAGCTTGAAGTTATAATCGGAATACCTGTACCTAAAGCAAAAATCCACCATTTTGTTTTATCGGTCTGAGTACCGATTTCCAAGCCTTGAACATAACCGATTTTACCCATAACAAGATTTGTTACACCACCCATAACAGCCTGTTGAATTTTAGTGATAAGGCTTTGAGTAACACCGATCATAGCCTCCGAACGATAGCCGTTTTTCCATTCGCAGTAATCAAGGGCTTCGTTCTGGATTTCTGCAGGAATAACTCGCCTTAATCCGTAAACACACATTTCAAAAATTTCTTCAATCGCCATCATAGGAAGAATAATCGGCTTTTTCATAAAGTTTTTATTTATAGAGCCGATGCCGAAAACCAATAACCACAGCATATCAGTCCACGCATCTTCCAAAATCCACAAAGCTTTTGTTGAAAATCTTCGCCTTAAAGGCTCAACAAAGCTATAGCTTATGAATTTAATCGGGAAAGCTGGAATACCAACAATGGTTTTCCAGGTGATAGAGCCTATAACATCTATGTAGAAGTTTGTTCGGCTTGCACCTATAGAAAAGCCTGAAAGCAGCGAAGAAAGTAATTGGATTCTCATTGGTTTATTGCTGATAACGGCTTTCAGACAGTGCTTAACGGAGGGTTGCTTAATAGATTGAGAAACACGCTCACGAGAGTTTGTAATAAAGAAAAGAGCAAATGCTGCAGATGCCGCTGCACAAACAATACCGAAGGCAGAGAAAAGCTTTGGCAAGGGAAGATTTAACTTTTTGTTTGCAATCAGGTCGTAAATAATACCGAATGCCTGTTTTGGTAAATCCTCGACCAGATGGGAGGAGACATTCGCCAGAGCTATAAGCCTTGAACGTTCCAGCGGTTCGGGAGTTATGGTTGAAAGGAAGCCTGTTTTCGCAACAGACGTGAAAGTGCCGGCTGTTTCTGTAATAATACTCATTGCAAAATAGAAAATCCATTTGGGGAGATATGTTGCGGGAGTATTTGGAAAGAGAAACGGTATCAACCAATACCACATACCTAAAACGGTAAGGGGAATTTCACCTAAAAGCACATAGGGCTTGAACTTACCCCAACGGGTTCGGGTCTTATCAACCATAACACCGATGAAAGTATCATTGAAAGAGTCCCATATTGTTGCAACAACATTCTGTATCGCAAGATATTTAAAATCAATTTTTACAACATCATAAATATATCGTTCTTTGAAATCGTTGATGTTAAGACTTGCCGCAACATCGTTGAGAACATAGGCGAGTGTTTCTTTTTTGCCTACATAACGGCGGGGTTCTGAGCTTAACGTGGAAACGGTTTCTCTGTTTTCCATACAGTTATATCCTCCTTATGTATTTAAAAAATCTAAAATCGTTTTTATATTATTTTCGGAAACATCAATAACTTGTTGGGGTAAACGCATATTTTCAAGATAATGAGCATCCGAATCAGAAAGTATTCTTAAACGGTTAAGATAAGGGTGTTTTTCCTTTAATTCATTCTCTTTTTCAATATCATAAATTTCAGCACATTTAAAGCCGAAATATTCATCAATCACACCTAAGTTTGAAAGTATACTGAATGATGAGCGGTCAATATGAGCAGGGTAGCATATACCATTATATTCTGCTACCTTTTTTACAACCTTTTCCGTGCTTATTCCACTTGCGGTAACAAGCAAAATGTCCTCTTGTCCAATAACATTGTCATTTTCATCGCAGATTAATTGCTCACCAAAAACAGATGGTTTGTTTTTTATTGGTGGCATTGTTGATTTTACATATTCGGAAAATTTCAAAGCATCTTCTAAAGTGTAGAAAAGGCAGACTATATGCACCTCTTCTGAGGTGCATAGCTCCATACCGGGTATGAAGGTTATTCCGTTTTCTTCCGCAAGAAATGCAACTGCAGGGCAGTTGAGAGCAGTGTTATGGTCCGTTAAAGCGATAACATCATACCCCATAATTTTTGCGAAATTAACAATATTATTAGGGGTCATATCCTTATCGCCGCAAGGACTTAAACAGGAATGGATGTGGAAATCGTAATATAATTTCATATCAGCTTTGAAATCTCTACGGCAATCTGATAGGAATTTTTCTCTGTGCCGAGGATTATAATCTCATTTTCTTCTGCTCGTTTAACAGCATCTGCATCTGCAGGAGCGTTTTCTGTAAGAATAATGCAGGCAACATCAGCGAGAACCGCAACACCGATTGAGGTTACATTGCCCATAACTGTAAGCCAGGCGTCGCCTTCCGTTGCTCTTGACATAACCCAGCTTAAGAGGTCTCCGCAGTAGCAGCCTGTAACATTTTTTTCTTCTGCAAGACTTTCGTTGCAGATGTATTGTAAATTTAACTTTTCCTGAAGTTCTTTTACTGTCATTTTATCTGTCCTTTAATTTTCCTTTTTTTCTCTGAAAGGTGCAGGAATGAAACGGTCAAGACTTTCATCGCTATCAATTTCCTGCAATTCCTCTCTTGCTCTGAAAACGCAGTCATGCTCTGTTGTAAATCCGCGGACAACGTCCTCTGCCAGAGCTCTGCAGCTTGGTGCACCGCAGGTTCCGCAATCAAGACCGGGGAATACCTTGAGAAGCTCTTTCATTCGGTTCATTCTTGCCATAGCTTCTGTTACATTGTCTGCAAGCTTCATAACATCATCGCAGGGTTCAACAGGGCTTGTGCAAAGGAGCTCTTTAGGAAGAACTCTGTTACCCAGGTGGTTGCAGGAAATCGGACTGTATTTGCGCAATTTCATAAGTCGGGATTTAGCGATAAAGGGATTTTCGGAAGTAAGACTTCCGCCAACACAACCGCCCTGACAAGCATTCAGTTCGATAAAGTCAACTGCATCAAGAGTACCTCTTTCAACCTCTTCAAGAATTTTCATACAGTTTTCGATACCATCCGCTGCAAGAGCATTGTCGTGTAAAGTGCCCGATGCTTCACCACCGCTTGTTGCCCAACCGATACCGATAACACCGCTTTCGTGCAACGCTTTGAGTTCATCGGATTGTTCGGTTTTCTCCATAGCCTTTAAAAGAAGTGGGTAAATATCATTAATTGCGATTGCACCATCAACATGGGATTTGGGGATGCCGATGGGTTGCTTTATTGCGGTAACCTTTGCAGGACAAGGGGTAATAAAGAATACACCAATTTCTTCAGGTTTTAATCCTGTTTTCTGAACCGCTTTTATTCTTGCAAGGCGACCTGCTTCATCAACGGGAGCTGTAATAGGCATAATATTATCAACAAGCTCAGGGAAGCAAACTCTTATAAGCCTTACTACTGCAGGACAAGCAGAAGAAATCAAAGGTCTTATATGAGTGTTTTCCTGCATATAAATTCTTGTTGCTTCCGAAATAAGCTCTGCCGCTTTTGAAACCTCAAAAACGCTGTCGAAGCCTAAAGAGGGGAGAGCGTTAAGAATGATGTTTATATCGTCAAGATTGTTGAATTGTCCGTAAAGAGCAGGAGCGGGGAGGGCTACCTTGTATTTATAGTCTTCAATCTGTGAAAGTACATCACGACTGGCATATTTTGCGTGATGAGGGCAAACGCGAATACATTCGCCACAGTCAATGCAACGCTCTTTTATAATTACTGCCTTGCCGTTTCGCACACGGATAGCTTGTGTGGGACAACGCTTTATGCAGTTAGTACAGCCTCGGCACTTATCTTTATCAAGGCGTACCGAGTGGAAATATGTATCCATAGCAATTCCTTTCAGTCGGATTATTTTACAAAAACTTTCAGCTTGATTGTTGTTCCTTTTCCGACCTCTGTTTCTATAATCATTTCATCAGTATATTTTTTTATGTTGGGAAGACCCATACCTGCACCAAATCCTAATTGACGAACATTATCGGGGGCAGTTGAATAACCCTCTTGCATAGCTAAAGCTACATCGGGAATACCGGGACCCTGGTCAGCAAGTATTATTGAAATACATTCGGGGGAAATTTCAACATCAATAACACCACCACCGCCGTGGATGACCATATTGATTTCACCTTCATAAACGGCAATGGCAACATTTCTTATAACTGATGTTGGGAATCCCAATTCTTTAAGGTTTCTCTTAATTTTGCTTGATGCCTCACCTGCACAGGTGAAGTCTGTTCCGCTGACATCATAGTGTAAAGAAAGAAGCTCCATCAGATACCGCTGCCTCCTTTAAGACCGTTTTTATAAAGAAGACCGCAGGCGGTGAACATTTCAAGCTTTGTTCCCAAAAGAACAATATCTCTTTCAACTGCAAGCTCTATCATATCTTCATCGGGTTCTTTACCGCGAACGAAAACGATACATTTCATATCCATCATTTCTGCAGTTCTTACAACCTGAGGATTAACAAGTCCCGAAAGAAGAACGGCTTGTTCCTTAACATAAGCAAGAACATCGCTCATCATATCGCTACCGCAGGCGGTATGAACCTCATTTTCAATAAACTCTTCACCGCAGATAAGCTCTGCATTGAGAATGGATTTAATTTCACTTATTTTCATATAAGCTCCTCCGTATCAAAGGGATATTTCTATACCATTATATTCTAACATATATACTTACAAAATTATAGATAAAAAACCTAAAAAGATTTTCACTCTCATTTGTGCAAAACAGAAAAATGTTAAAAAATTGTCAAAAAAAGCAAAAAAGTCGAAATTTGGTATAGACATTAATATAAACACTGTGCTATAATTTCTATTGTATGTAAAGTGGTAAATTGCGATTTTGCGTTTACCCGCAACAAACACAATCTGAATGGAGGAAATCTAATGCTCAAGAAAATCAGTACAATACCTTTCAACGGTACACCTGAGCAGAAAGCAAAACTCGATGCAGTAATTGCAGAGTGCAAGGATGACAAAAGTCAGCTTATGCACGTAATGCAGGAGGCACAAGGTATCTATGGTTACCTTCCCCGCGAAGTGCAGGTAATGATTGCAGAGGGTATGGACATTCCCTTGGAGAAAATTTACGGCGTAGCAACATTCTATGCTCAGTTCTCTCTTTCTCCCAAAGGCGAATATGACATCTCAGTTTGTCTTGGTACTGCTTGTTACGTTAAAGGTGCTCAGCCCATTATCGACAAAATCAGTGAAATCCTCGGTATTGAACCCGGTGAATGTACCGCAGACGGTAAATTCTCTCTTGAAGAGTGCCGTTGCATCGGTGCTTGCGGTCTTGCTCCCGTTTTCACAATCAACGGTGAAGTTTACGGCAAAATTACCGCTGACGATATTCCCGGAATTCTTGCTAAATATATGAACTAAGCGTTATGCGCGAATTATCATTAAATGTTCTCGATATTGCTCAGAATTCCATTGCTGCAGGTGCTTCTCTTACAGAGATACTTGTAAAAGAAGATACTAACGAGAAAACGCTTCTCATTGGTATCTACGATAACGGCAAGGGGATGACACCTGAGCAGGTTGAAAATGTAAAAGACCCGTTTTTCACAACCCGAACAACCCGAAAGGTCGGTATGGGAATACCGCTTTTTAAGTTGGCAGCGGAGCAAACAGGCGGTAGCTTTTCAATAACCTCTCAGGTTGGTGTGGGAACAAGCGTTGATGCAATTTTTAAAACTGATAGTATTGACTTTACTCCCTTGGGCGATATGGCTTCTACAATAGCCACTATTGTGAGTATGAATGAGGACAAAGATTTCGTTTATACCCGTAGTATTGATGGTAAAGAGTTCACATTTAAATCTGCTGATATAAAAATAATCCTTGACGGAGTTCCTCTTTCGGAGCCTTCGGTTATGAATTGGATTGAAGATTATATCAGAGAGAATACGGAACAGTTACTTATTGAAAGGAATGAATGATATGAAATCACTCGAAGAGTTACTTGCTATAAAAGAAAAAGCACAGGCTCAGATGGCAGCTCGTGATGCTGACGGTAACGACGGTATTAGAGTTGTTGTTGGTATGGCAACCTGCGGTATCGCAGCAGGTGCTCGTCCTGTTCTTAAAGCAATTACAGATGAAATTGCAAAAAGAAATATTAAAAATGTTGCTGTTTCACAGACCGGTTGCATCGGTATGTGTCAGTATGAACCCATTGTTGAGGTTTTTGAACCCGGCAAGGAAAAAGTTACTTATGTTCAGATGACTGCAGAAAAAGCAGTTAAAGTTGTTACCGAACATGTTGTTAACGGTAAGCCCGTAGCAGAATATACTGTTGGCGCAGTTACCGAATAAGGAGGAAAGAATAAATGTATCGTTCTCATGTACTTGTCTGCGGCGGTACCGGATGTACCTCCAGCCACAGCGGTGAGCTTATTGATGCACTTAATGCTAACATTAAGGAAAAAGGACTTGAAGAAGAAATTCAGGTTGTAAGAACCGGTTGTTTCGGTCTTTGCGCATTAGGCCCCATTATGATTGTATATCCCGAAGGTTGTTTCTACAGCGAGGTTAAGGTTGAAGATATTCCCGAAATCGTTGAAGAGCATCTTCTCAAGGGTAGAATTGTTAAAAGACTTCTTTACAGTGAGACTGTAACTGAAGATGCAGTTAAACCCTTGAATGAAACAAACTTCTATAAAAAACAGCATCGTGTTGCTCTTCGTAACTGCGGTGTTATTGACCCCGAAAATATTGAAGAATATATTGCTTACGACGGTTATCAGGCCCTCGCTAAAGCTCTTACTCAGATGACTCCTCAGGATGTTATCCAGACAGTTATCGATTCAGGTCTTCGTGGCAGAGGCGGCGGTGGATTCCCCACAGGCCGTAAATGGAGCTTTACTGCTGCTAACCAGGCAGACCAGAAATATGTTGTATGTAATGCTGACGAAGGTGACCCCGGTGCATTCATGGACCGTTCGGTTCTCGAAGGTGACCCCCACTGTATCGTTGAAGCAATGGCACTTTGCGGTTATGCAACAGGCGCAACAGAGGGTTATGTATATGTTCGTGCAGAATACCCCATCGCTGTTCAGCGTTTGCAGAAGGCTATTGATGATGCTCGTGCATACGGTCTTCTCGGTAAAAATATCTTCGGTTCAGGCTTTGACTTTGACCTCTTCATCCGTCTTGGTGCAGGTGCTTTCGTTTGCGGTGAAGAAACAGCCCTTATGACATCTATCGAAGGTAACCGCGGTGAGCCTCGTCCCCGTCCTCCCTATCCGGCAGTTAAGGGTCTTTTCGGCAAACCCACAACAGAAAACAACGTTGAAACCTTTGCAAACATTCCTCAGATTATTCTCCATGGTGCTGAATTCTTCAACACAATGGGTACTGAAAACAGCAAGGGTACAAAGGTTTTCGCTCTCGGTGGTAAAATCAACAATACAGGTCTTGTTGAAGTTCCTATGGGTACAACCCTTCGTGAAATTGTTGAAGATATCGGTGGCGGTATCCCCAATGGTAAAACATTTAAAGCAGCTCAGTCCGGTGGTCCTTCCGGTGGTTGTCTTCCCGCAAGCCTTCTTGACATTGAAATTGACTACGATAACCTTGTTGCAAAAGGCGCAATGATGGGTTCAGGCGGTCTTATCGTTATGGACGAAGACGACTGTATGGTTGATATTGCTAAATTCTTCCTTAAATTTACTGTTGACGAGTCTTGCGGTAAATGTACTCCCTGCCGTGTTGGTACAAGAAGACTTCTTGAAATTCTTGAAAAAATCACAAGCGGTAAAGGTACAATGGAAGACCTTGACAGAATGGAAAAGCTTTGCCACTACATCAAAGAAAACTCTCTTTGCGGTCTTGGTCAGACAGCTCCCAACCCCGTTCTTTCAACATATCAGTTCTTTAAAGATGAATATATTGCTCACGTTGTTGACAAGAAATGTCCTGCAGGTGCTTGTAAAGACCTTGTTACATTCTCTATTGATAAAGATAAATGTATCGGTTGCGGTATCTGTGCAAAGAACTGTCCCGTTGACGCTATTACAAGAACTGATTACATCGCTCCCGGCCACAAATTGGCATCATTCTCAATTGATACCGATAAGTGCGTAAAATGTGGCGTATGTATCGGTAACTGTAAGTTTAAAGCAGTAAATAAATAAGGAGGAACTAATAATGGAAAATGCAGTAAATATTAAAATTAACGGCTTTGATTATCAGGTTCCTGCCGGTTCTACGATTCTTGAAGCTGCTCATTCAGTAGGTATTGAAATTCCTACTCTTTGCTATCTTAAAGAAATCAACGCTATCGGTGCTTGCCGTATCTGCGTTGTTGAAGTTAAAGGCGCAAGAAGCCTTGTTGCTGCTTGTGTATTCCCCGTTAACGAGGGTATGGAAATTTTCACCAATACTCCCAAGGTTATCGAGGCAAGAAAAACAACTCTCGAGCTTATCCTCTCAACTCATAAGAAAGAATGCCTTTCTTGTGTAAGAAGTGGTAGCTGTGAATTGCAGAAGCTTTGCCATGAATATGGTATTGCTGATGAAAACGCTTTCGCAGGTGATGTTGTTAATTACAGCATTGATGCAAGTGCTTCACATATGTATCGCGACAATGAAAAATGTATTCTTTGCCGTCGTTGTGTAGCAGTTTGTGATAAAATTCAGGGCATCTCCGTTATCGGCGCAAATGCTCGTGGTTTCGACACACATATCGGTTCCGCTTTTGAATACAACCTCGGTGACGTTGCTTGTATCTCCTGCGGTCAGTGTATCACAGCTTGTCCCACAGGTGCTCTTGCTGAAAGAGACGATACTCAGAAAGTATTCGATGCTCTTAATGACCCTGCAAAACACGTTGTTGTTCAGACTGCTCCTGCAGTTCGTGTTGGTCTTGGTGAAGAGTTTGGTTACGAAATGGGTTCTGTTGTTACAGGCAAAATGGTTTCCGCTCTCAAAATGCTCGGCTTTGACGGTGTGTTTGATACAAACTTTGCTGCTGACCTTACAATTATGGAAGAAGCAACAGAGTTCCTTGCAAGATTTAAAGAAGGCAAGAACCTTCCCCTTATCACATCTTGCTCACCCGGTTGGGTTAAATATTGCGAACACTATCATCCCGATTTCATTCCTAACCTTTCTTCCTGTAAATCACCTCAGGGTATGTTCGGTTCTGTAGCAAAAACATTCTATGCAGAAAAAATGGGTATTGACCCCAAAGATATCTTTGTTGTTTCAGTAATGCCCTGTACTGCAAAGAAATTTGAAGCAGAAAGAACTGACCATAGTGCTGTTGAAGGTCTTGCTGATATTGATGCATCCATCACAGTAAGAGAACTTGCAAGAATGATAAGAAAAGCAGGTATTAACTTCAGAGCAATTCCCGAAGCAGAATTCGATGCACCCTTCGGACTTGGTTCAGGTGCAGGTACAATCTTCGGTGCAACCGGTGGTGTTATGGAAGCTGCTCTTCGTACAGCTTACGAGGTTGTTACAGGTAAAGAGCTTACAGACCTTGCAACATTCAAAGCAGTTCGTGGCGTTGATGGCGTTAAGGAAGCATCTTATGACCTTGATGGTGTAACAGTTAATGTTGCGGTTGCTTCAGGTCTTGCAAATGCAAAGAAAGTTCTCGAAATGGTTAAATCCGGCGAAAAGAAATATGATTTCATTGAAATTATGGCTTGTCCCGGTGGTTGCGTAAACGGCGGTGGTCAGCCTATCGTTCCCGCATCAGTTCGTAACTTCGAGGATGTAAGAGCTCTTCGTGCAGCAGGTCTTTACAACGATGATGAAAATCTTCCTGTAAGAAAATCTCACAAGAATCCCGACATTAAAGCAATTTATGACGAATTCTTCGGTGAACCCGGCAGCCACAAGGCTCACGATATTCTTCATACAGGTTATACAGAGCGTAAAGTATATTAAAAATCGCCATATTTAGCGCATATGTCATTTTTCTGCCCACTCGACGTATCTTCATACGCCTTCGGAGCAGAGAAAATGCCATCTACATCTAAATCTGTCAATTTTACAAAACCGCGTTTTTGCGCAGAACACCCCCGACTTTTATAGTCGGGGGTTAGTCATTTTATCCTGCTCGGAGTATCTATATACACCTTCGCAGTATAAAAAGCCTTCTGCATCAAAAATCATCGGTTTTTGTTTCAAAGTGCAAAAATGATGGTGTGAATTGCACTTTGGATTGCACTTTGAATTTTCTAAAGTGCCAAAATGTCACTTTGGATGTCACCATAGATGTCACCATAGATGTCACTTTAGAATGGTTCTTAATTTATTCTTAACTTTTATTTAATTTAGTCGTTCCTTTACTGTGGTTTAATACAGTAAAGGGGCGATTTTTTTGAAAAAGAAAGTTAAAAACAGGTCGAAAAAGAAGAGGAACGGAACTCGAATACTTGTTTTGTTATGGGTATTTGTTTTCTTTGCAATAGGATTTGAATTGTTTTTCAGAAATGAAATAAAGTTTATAACTCTTGATTATCTTTCGCGAGTTTCAACCTGTGAAATCGGTAAAATGGAAACAAAAGAGAGAACCGGGATGAAAACAGTATCGCTTGAAGAATTTCTGGGTTATGATAATGTAAAGGTTAATGAATCTTTGCTTTTAGTAAATGAAAAGCATAAGTTAAGCAAAAGCTATATACCTCAAACACTTTTTCATCAGGAGAGAAGTGTTGAAATGAATGAGTGTGCAAAACAATCCTTCGATGAACTAAGTGAAGCTCTTTTTGAAGAAACAGGGGAAACGCTTTTTATTTCCAGTGCCTACAGAGATTTTGAAAAGCAAAAAGAAATAAAGGAAGAAGAGGGGGAAACCGCGCAAGAGGCAGGTTGCAGTGAACATCAGACAGGACTTGCTCTTGATGTTTTTGTTAAGAATTTTGCAGGGGAAAACTTTATAAAATCACCATCGGGACAATTTGTTAATAAAAACTGCGGAGATTATGGCTTTATACTACGCTATCCGATTTTCGGTGAGAAAGATACAGGAATTTCTTTTGAACCATGGCATTTACGCTATGTTGGTTTGCCTCATTCAAAAATAATAAACAAAAGTAAAATAACCTTTGAAGATTATATAGATTTCTTTGAAATCGGAAAATTCTATACTTATGAGAATTATCTTATAACAAGGCAGAACACAAAGAATATTTTTGTTCCAAAAAGCTTTGAAAATGCTGTTGTTTCCGAAGATAACACCGGTGCGGTAATAATAACTTTCACCCTTAATAAAAATTGACGAAAGCCGTCTTTTGTGGTATATATTTATAGAGTATATATCACAAAAGGCGGTGTTTTTTTGGAAAAGAAGGATGCACTTTTAATTGAACCTATTGCATATATCAGAAATGGTTATAAAGAAAAGTTCGGAGTGCCTCGCCAGAGCGGACTTGCACCGTCAGTTAAATCAGTGATTGAGTTTTGCGAAGAATATCGTGACGAAAACTGTATAAGAGATATTGAGCAATATTCTCATCTTTGGCTTATTTGGGGATTTTCTAAAAATGAAAACCAATGGTCGCCAACAGTAAGACCGCCCCGCTTAGGTGGTAATAAAAGGGTTGGGGTTTTTGCAACCCGATCACCTTTCCGCCCGAATCCTATCGGACTTTCTTGTGTAAAGCTTGAAAAAATTGAAGGTAGTAAAAATGGAAAAATTCTCGTAGTAAGCGGTGTCGATTTAGCAGACGGAACACCACTTTATGATATAAAACCCTATCTTCCGTATGTGGATAACATTCCCGATGCTTCGGGAGGGTTTTCTGAAGAACATAAAAATGATTTTTTTCAAGTTGATATACCAATTGAATTAAAAGAAAAATTAACAGAAAAACAAATTCGGAACATAACGGAACTTTTATCACTTGACCCAAGACCGGCATATCAGAATGATGAAGAGAGGATTTATGGTCTTGCTTTTGAGAATATGCAGATAAAGTTCAAATATCAAGGAAATGAAATTGTAGTTATTGATATTATAAGAGGTTGAAATGTTTATTATTAAGCCTGATTTTTATGATGAATTCAAGTGTATAGCAGATAAGTGCACTGACAGTTGTTGCATCGGTTGGGAAATTGATGTTGATGAAAATGCTTTTGAAAAATATTCAAAGTTGCAGTCGCCTCTTGGTGAGGAAATTCGTTCTGAAATAGTTAAGTCTGAAGATGGTAGTTATTACTTCAGACTTTCGGAAAATGAACGATGTCCTTTCCTTAACGAAAACAATCTATGCGATATAATAATCAAATGTGGCGGAAATTATTTATGCGACATTTGCCGTGAGCACCCTCGTTTTTATGAATGGTTCCCTGGTGTAACAGAATGCGGTCTGGGTCTTTGCTGTGAAGAGGTTTGCAGGCTTTTAATAGAAAATGAAGAGCCTTTTTCACTTGTTGAAGAAAGTGACGGAGAAGAAATAATTTTAGAAACTAAAGAAGATGTTGCCGAATCGGATTTTTATATTTTCCTTTCCGCTTTTCGTGATAATTTGTTTGAAATTCTTTTCAGCAAAGATATAAGTTTTGAAGAAAAGCTTGTTAAGGTGCTTTCAAAAACAGAGAACTTTTGCAGTGAAAAAATTAAAATAAGAAATTATAAAAATAGTCTTGAGCTTTATAAAAAAACTGAGCCGATAGACGAAAATTGGACTGATTATATAAGAAAATTAAGCGAGAATTTTAAAAGTATTTTAAATGTTGAAACAGAGTTTAAAGAAAGAACAAAGGGCGATATGCTTTATTCTAAAATTCTTGTTTATATAATTTATCGTCATTTTACTAAAGCAGTTTTCGATAAAAGTATAAAAGAGAGAATTTGCTTTGCGGTTGAAAGTGTAAGATTTATTTACCTTTGCGATATGAAAACATATTTTGAAAACGGTGAACTTACATTAAAAGACAGAATTGAAAACCTTAAAAACTGGTCAAAGCAAGTTGAATACAGTGAAGAAAATACAGATTTATTAATTTACGGAGAATAGTATGGCAAAGCAGGATAAAACAAATGTAATGCGCCTTTTGGAGCAAAAGAAAATCCCCTACAAAATGCACGACTATACTGAAAGTGGTGCAATAGCAGGGGAGGAAGTTGCAAGAGTTTTAGGAGAAAATCCCGATGAGGTTTTTAAAACCCTTGTAACAGTTGGAAAATCAAAGCAGAATTATGTTTTTCTTGTTCCTGTTAATAAGGAACTTAATTTAAAGAAAGCCGCAAGTGCAGTTGGCGAGAAAAGTATAGAAATGATAAAATCAAAAGATTTGTTAGGTCTTACAGGCTATGTTCACGGTGGGTGCTCTCCTATAGGAATGAAGAAGCAATTTCCTACTGTTGTTCATAATACTGCCGAGACTATGGAAAATATACTTTTCAGCGGTGGTAAAATCGGTATGCAGGTTGAACTTAAAACAGAAGATTTTAAAAAGATTATAAACTTCAATTTTGTAGATGTTGCGGAATAAAAAAGGTTTGAGTAAGCATTAAAGTTTACTCAAACCTTTTTATAATTTACAATATTTTTTGAATATCACATAATCTATCAACAATATAGGTGGGTTTTATATCTTCTGGTAACTCATCGTCGTTTTTATTGAACCATATACAGTCAATGCCGTAATTAAGACCGCCTGTAATATCTGCGGAAAGACTGTCACCTATAAGAATAACATTTTCTTTATTGGGGTGGCTTAATTTATCAAAGCAGTAGTCAAAAAACTCTTTAGCAGGCTTTTGAATTCCAATATCTTCTGAAAGAAAAATATCTTTAAAATATTTTCTGAAATCTCCGATTTTAAGCCGACTTTCCTGAACAAAACGGAAACCGTTTGAAACTATGTAAAGCTCGTATTTAGGGTATAGGTAGTCCAGCAATTCATAGGCACCCTCTACCGCATAAGCTCCCTGAGCAACACCATTTTCAAACTTTTCTTCAATAATTGTTCCGTCATAATCAATACCAAGCTTTTTAAGAATAATGTTCCATCTGTTTGCTCTGAGCTCTGCTTTTGTGATTTCGCCCTTTTCAAGCCTTTTCCATATTTTAACATTCTCGCAAATGAAGGTTTCGAAAACGTTTTCAGAGTATTCAAAACCCAATTCAGAAAATATATTCATTATGGAATGTCTTGCACATTCGTTGAAATCAATAAGAGTATTATCTAAATCTAAAAGTACAATTTTTTTCATATATTATCTTTTAAATCCTTTAATAAATTTTCGGTTGCGGTTATTAATCGTTCTTTTGCATTTTTAATGGCATCTTCGATTGAATCGGATGAAAGTTTGCATTTGTAGGTTTTATAAAAATAATCAGATAAATCAATACTTTCGTCAATATCACCGCTTAATAGAATGCAAGGTTTGTTGTGTTTTTCAGAAAGCTTCGCAACACTTATGGGAAGTTTTCCTAATAATGTTGATTTATCGGTTTTTCCTTCGCCTGTTATTACAATATCACAGGATTTTATTTTTTCTTCTAAGCTTAAAGCATTGCTTACTGCATCAAAACCTGAGGTAAGTTTACCGCCACAGAAAGCTACAAGAGCAAAACCCAGCCCACCTGCTGCGCCTGTTCCTGAAAGGTTCGAAAAATCTTTACCTAAGAGCTCTTTTGATTTTTCACCGAAATGTTTAAGAGCTGTTTCAAGATTTTCTATCTGTTTGTTATCAGCGCCTTTTTGACGTGCAAAAACCTTTGTTGCTCCATTTTCACCGAAAAGTGGAGAGGTTACATCGCATGCAATTATAAGCTCTGCGTAATCAGAAACCTTTTTGAAGTTTGAAAGGTCTGTTGTTTCAAGCTCTTTTAGTGAAGCTCCGCCGGGTCTCAGTGGTTCAGCATTTTTGTCTGTAAATACTGCGCCCAAGGCTTCAAGGCAACCTTTTCCACCATCATTTGTAGCACTTCCACCTATACCAATTATAATCTTTGTACAGCCCTTTTTAATAGCATTATGAATCAGTTCACCGGTGCCATAGGTTGATGTGATCTCAGGGTTGAGCTCATTTTCCTTAAGAAGAGTTATGCCTGAAGCTGATGCCATTTCGATAATTGCAGTTTTTTCTGCGATAACGTACTGTGCGGATATTTTTCTCATAAGTGGGTCGTGTACAGATGTTGTTACGATTTCGCATTTTAAGGCATTGCGAAAAGCATCAACAGTACCCTCGCCACCATCTGCAAGAGGGCAACTGGTTGTATTAATATTTTCGCTTCTCAGTGTTTCAGAAATGCATCCGCAGACTTCCGTGGAAGAAAGTGAACCTTTAAAAGAATCACAGGCTACAAGAATGTTCATAACAACAACCTTTCAAAAAAGACTTGTCCGGGGACAAGTCTTTTAAATGAATAATTAAAGTGTTTCTAATAATTTATCTGCAACATTATCAAGCCAGTCGCCATCAAAAAGCTCAACTGCGCCTGCATCAACTGCGGCAGCAAGTTTATTGTTAATCGGGATTTGAGCAACTGTGTCAACATTGTATTCTTTTGCAATTTCTTCAATATGACTTTCACCGAATACCTTGTGCTTTTTACCGCAATCAGGGCATTCAAAATATGCCATATTCTCTGCAAAAGCAAGGACGGGAATGTTCATTAGCCCTGCCATTTTAGCTGCTTTTTCAACAATCATTCCAACAAGCTCCTGAGGAGAAGCAACAATAACGATACCATCAACAGGAAGACTTTGGAAAACTGTAAGGGGAACATCGCCTGTTCCGGGAGGCATATCAACAAACATAAAGTCAACATCATCCCAGATAACATCTGTCCAGAATTGCTTTACTGCACCGGCAATAACAGGACCGCGCCAAACAACAGGGTCAGTATCATTTTCTAAAAGAAGATTAACGGACATAATCTCGATGCCTGTTTTTGTTTTGCAGGGGAGAATACCACTTTCAGTTCCTTGTGCCTTCTCTTTAATACCAAAAGCTTTTGGGATAGATGGACCTGTAATATCTGCATCAAGAATAGCGGTTTTGAAACCTCTTCTCTGCATTGTTACTGCAAGTAAGGTTGTAACAAGGGATTTACCAACGCCACCTTTACCGCTTACAACACCGATAACTTTTTTGATATTGGAAAGCTCGTGTGGTTTTTCAAGCAGACTCTGGGGTTCAGTTCTTGAAGAACAATTCTGACCGCAGGTGCTGCAATCGTGTGTGCATTCGCTCATTTTAAATCATCTCCTAAAATATCGTTAAATAATATACCATAATAATACTGAAATATCAACTAAGAAAAAATAAAAATATCCGTTATGAAATAAATCATAACGGATAAATGTTAACAGTTTTATTCTTGTGGTACTGTTTCAGCTTCAGCTTCGGGGTCATAGCCCATAAGGAGAATTTTGAAAATTCTTATACCGGGATTCTGGAAAGCTATTTTATCAAGCCATGAGATTAAACCACGTAGGAAGGTCGAAATGTCGTTCGTTTCGGGAACTTCAACTGCATTGTATTGAGTACCTTCTTCACGAACAACGAGGGGTTGTGAATAGCAGATACCATCTTCACCTGTAAGATAGAAACGAGCGAAATAGTTGATGTCATGGTCTTTAAGATCAATTGTAAAGCTTTCGTTTTCATCACAATTATATATTCTTTCAATAACGTTTCCGTCTGCAATCCAGGTTATTGTATCAAAGTTTTTGCCCCAAATGGTAACTGTATCTTCTTCGTCATCAATTTCCACTTTAGTTACCATAGGAGTATCGTTTGATTCGTGGTCAACCTCTTCTTCAATGTATTCGGGAAGCTCTCTCATGCCATTAAGCTCAACGCCATTTGAATAGTGTGAAACGCTGAAGAATGTTCCGCTTTCCATACTTGTTCTGAGCTCTTCGTTGGAAAGCTCAGGCATATAGTGCATTGTGTAAGCGAAGTTTATGGATTCTTCATCGTGAGAGTCGGAGAATGTAAAGCCCCAGGGAACAACATTGTTTGGTATGGTTTTCTTAAGAATCTGATCATAAAGAATGCGGTCGCAACGAGTGTGAGCATCTGTTGCACTGTTAATTCCCATACCAACGGCTGAGCCGGGATTGTCAAGGAACAGACGTGCGAATTTGTTTACATATTCTTCTTTAATCGGCTTTCCAACATGATCTTCAGAATCTTTGTCGGGATAAACATATTCGCCTATGTGGGAAAGCATAGTAATACCGCCTGCTTCATTTACACCTGCTGCAGGAGTTTCATAGTCACCGAAAACACCCATAAGACCCTGACCATATTCAGCATAATAACCTGTAAGGTGACAGTCGGCAAATGGTGTTGCGAAATTAAGCTCAATACCAAGAGGAACATCAATCATACCATTTTCACGGGTAGTGCCGTTTGTGGTAGTAGCAGTTCCGTTAAGATAAGAATTATATACGTCATCTGAAAGTGGCACAATAGGGGCTAACTGTGTTCTCTCGTATTTTACAAGGCGAAGAACAGGAATGAGCTGAGGTTCAGCATTCCACCCTCTGTTAAGAGTGCCGTGGTCGGTAATTGCAAGAATATCATAGCCCTTGTCATAGTGAGCCTGAACTGATTCATCAACCTTGAGATAGCCGTCACTTGCGTTAGTGTGGCAGTGAAGTTGAGCCTTATAAGCCTTCCAACCGTCCCAATCAATATTTTCATAAGGACTTGTTATTTCATAATGTTTCTGCAACGCAACAACATTACCTGCCACAGCACTTAAAGGCATTGCAACAATAATGATAGTAAGCGTAACTGCAATAAGCTTGAGTATTTTTTTCATTTGTAGTCCTCCCTTTAAAGTAAACGTTAATTATAATATACTATACCATATTAACAATAAACAAGAAGAGAAATTTACGAAAATAATGGGTTGAATATGTGAAAACCAACCAAAAATCTGAAAGCTATAATGATAAAAGTTTTTACTTTTTACAAGAATATATTAAACTTGTAAAATGTTTTTTAACTATTGACTTTTTTCGAGAATTTTTATATAATGCTATGTGCTACTGTCGGAATGTATGTTTTGCGGTGGTGTTATTAAGTAAACAACAGGCTTATTTTAAAACTTCTCATACTTCGTAAAATTGCCTGAATATACAGATAGGAGAAATAAAAATGAAAAGAACTTATCAGCCCAAGAAAAGACACAGAAAGATGGAACATGGTTTCCGTAAAAGAATGGCAGACAGAAACGGTCGCAAGGTACTTGCTCGTCGTCGTAAAAAAGGCAGAAAACAACTCACATACTAATCCTGCCAAGTAATTCGGGAGAATAATGTGTCAGATTTCGTCACACTTAAATCAAATTCCGACTTTCGTCGGTTATATAATAGAGGCAAGGCTGTAACTGATCCTGCGTTGGTTGTTTATTATTCGAAGAACCGCGCGGGAATTTGCCGTATTGGTATAACTACAAGCAAAAAAATCGGTAATGCAGTTGAGAGAAATCGCTCAAGAAGAGTTATCAGAGAAGCTTTTCGTCAGGTTTGTCCTAACCTTAATCCGTGCTATGATATAGTTATGGTTGCCCGTTCAAAGACGAAATATTTAAAAAGCACCCGTATTGAAGAGGTTATGAAAAGAATTTTTGAAGATGAGGGTATGTTCAAAACGGAGAGTGAGGAAGCATGAAAAACTTTCTCTTGAAAGGTATCCGTTTTTATCAACGTCGCATTTCACCTCTTTTCCCACCTAAATGCCGTTATTACCCAACCTGTTCCCAATATGCCGTTGAAGCAATTGAGGTTCATGGTGTCTTTAAGGGTATGATTTTAGCAATAGGCAGGCTTATGCGGTGCAACATTTTCTTTCCCGGCGGGGTGGACCCCGTACCGCCCAAAAAGGAGAAAAAGTAAAATCTTCTTTTTGTAAACGACAGAAAGGAATATTATTCTAATGGGTTTTATCAGAGAACTTCTTACCCCGATTTTTGCGTTACCGCTCTATTTTTTCTATAACTTAACCGGTAGCTATATTTTAGCTATTGTGTTGCTTACTGTTATTATCAGATGCGCTCTTTTGCCCACATCCATCAGTCAGCAGAAAAATAGTGCCAAGCAAACAAGACTTACCACAAAGGTAAATAAAATCAAACAGAAATATGCAGGCAATCAGCAGAAAATCCAAGAGGAAACCCAGGCTCTTTATCAGAGAGAAGGCTTTGGTGCAGCCAATATGGGTTGTATGCCTCTTTTAATTCAGATGATTGTTATGATTGGTCTTTATGGTGTTATTTATACACCTCTTTCAAGCGTTTTGCGCTTCAGCAATGATACTATCGAAAAACTCAGAACTTTAATGGAAATTAAAGCTCAGGAAAAAGCTACAAGAGGCTCAAATATGTACGAACTTCAGATTCTCGGTAAATTTGAAGAATATGCAGATAAGCTTTCCGGCGTTCTTGATGAAGGTCAGATTGCAGGTCTTTTTGAGTTTAAAGAGAGGTTTACAATATTCGGACTTGACCTTTCGGCAACTCCCAATGTTAAAGAACCCGGTCTTATATGGATTATCCCTATTCTTGCTTTCCTTACTGCTATGGCATCTTCTGTTTATATGTATGCTCGTCAGAGAAAGCAGAATCCCGAAATGGCAAAGAACCCCACCATGGGTTGTATGACATTTATGTCTCCCATGATGTCTCTTTGGTTTACATTTATGTTCCCTGCAGGTGTTGGCTTCTATTGGATTATTTCCAACATTTTGTCCTTCATTCAGCAGGTAATTCTCACAAACGTTTACAGTCCCAAAAAAGTTCTCGCTCAGCAGATGGTTGACGAAACAGTTGAAAGACGTTCAAAGGAAAACAATACCAAGATGCGTATTGATATTGAAAAGAAATAAGGTGAAACTATGATAAAAGAAGCAATTGGTGTTGCAGCTTCTGTTGACGATGCCAGAAAAATGGCTGTGGAAAATCTTCACGCACCCATTGATGCAGATGTTAAAGTTGAAATTCTTACTTTTCCCAAAAAGAAAGTTTTAGGTCTCTTCGGTGGCGCAGATGCTAGAGTAAGAGCATATTATGATGATGGCGTAGAGGAGAAAAAAGAAACTCCCAAAGAAGAGAAAAAGAGCGCTCCTCAGAAAAAAGAAGCTCCCGCTAAAAAAACTGTTGAGAAAAAACCTCAACCCAAAAAGGAAGCAAAGAAAGATGCTCCCAAAAAAGAAACAGTAAAAAAGGAAACTGCTCCTGCGGTTGATTTTTCAGCAATTGAACCCGTAGAAAACGATGCAACAGAATACCTTAAATCTATTCTTGTTGGTATGGGCTTCACAGATGTTGCGGTTACTGCAAGAGAAGCAGCAGAAGATGTTTATTTTGAAATCACTTGCGGTGAAGATTACGGCAACATTATCGGCAGACGCGGTGAAACTCTTGATGCTTTACAGTATCTTACAAGACTTTTTGTTAACCGTGCAAATGATAACAACAAGAGAGTTGCTCTCAATGTTGGCGATTACAGAGCTCGCAGAGAAGAAACTCTCCGTGCTCTTGCTAAAAGACAGGCACAGCGTGTTCTCAAATACGGCAGAAGCTCATCTCTTGAGCCTATGAATCCCTATGAGAGAAGAATTATTCACACCGCTATTCAGGAAATTGAAGGTGTTACATCTCATTCCGTTGGTGAGGGTGACAGAAGAAGAGTTGTTGTTACTCCCGAAGGTGGAGAAAAACGCGGTAATTACAGAAATGACCGTCGTGGTGGCAGAGACAGAAAAGCTCCTTATGTTCCTCAGGTGTCAGCAGAAAGAGAACAGAAGGTTGATGCAGTATCTTCTTCAAGATACGGCAAAATCGAACCCAGAAAAACTGTTGAAAAAACAGAAGAATAATTTGTTTGTTGACATTTTATCCTAAAAGGTTTATTATTAAAAAGTAGATACATTACTAAATCTTTGACGAAGAGAGTAAGGAAAAAATTCCTTTTCAGAGAGTGTGCCGGTTGGTGAAAGGCGCAAAAGGACTTTTCCCGAAAACCACTTCCGAGTGCGATGCGAAGCGAAAGATAAGCGTCGCCGTCTGAGTCCCGTTAAGACTTCTCGAGTGATAGAGTAAAATAGACTTTTACTTTATAATTTGGGTGGAACCGTGGAGTTAAGACTTCATCCCATTTTTGATGAAATGGGATGAATTCTTTTTGGTCCCTTTAGGGGTGGAAAAAAACCCCCGGTTCTACCGGGGGAAGAAAAAGGCTTTAGCAAAGTCAAAAACGGCGAGCTCAAAGCCGCCGAAGTAGTTGCAAATAATTAATCCTCCAAGTAGAATGAATGTGG
>JAZQMA010000020.1:0-13753 GCA_045543035.1 Acutalibacteraceae bacterium
CCACATTCATTCTACTTGGAGGATTAATTATTTGCAACTACTTCGGCGGCTTTGAGCTCGCCGTTTTTGACTTTGCTAAAGCCTTTTTCTTCCCCCGGTAGAACCGGGGGTTTTTTTCCACCCCTAAAGGGACCAAAAAGAGGCTGTAAAAAACTTACGTTTTTTACAGCCTCTTTAGTTTAAGCATCAACAGAATCGAGATATTTATAGATATATTCCCACAGAAGCTGTTCTGCAAGTGCCATATTCTCTGCATCAAGCTCCAAGCCGTGACCTGAGGTTGGATAGGAATTGAGCACATGCTCTATTCCATATTCTGTAAGCTTTGCATCTAAATCAACAGCGTTTCTGTATGGAACAATATCGTCCTTCATACCGTGATTTATAACGGTGGGAACAGTGTTTTCATCTATATAATAAATAGGCGAAACAAATTTCAAAGCGTCCTTTGCTTCGGCACGTGTTGCATAGGTATGAGGATATCCGCTTGCATAGCCTAATACCTGAGCAACAAACTCTTCATCGCCAAGACCATTGTTAGCTTGAAGCTCTTCATTGTAATAATAATATTCATCCGATAAATCTGCAGGACCGCAATAGCTTGCAACAGCTTTGGGCGGAATTGGTGAGGTATCTGCGCGAGAATAGGCATAATGAAGAGATAAATGACCGCCTGCTGAACCACCTGTAGAAAGGAAGCCTGAAATTTCAATTCCGTGAGATTCACCGATTTCCTTAACAAGAGCCATCGCCTGCTCAATATCATCCATTATATCATCAAGATTGACATTCTCATCAATATATCTGTATCTTACTGCCACACCTGCATAGCCTGCCTCGGCAACCTGTTCAAGCCTACCTGCAAACTCATTTTCATCTCCATACATCCATGCACCACCGTGAAGCATAAGAACTATGCCCACAGTCTTTTTATTCTTAGGAATGTATAAATCAAAGTAATGTCTTTCGTTTTTGCCGTATTTTGTATCAAAATACACATAGTTATCCTCAGCAGAAATACCAAATGCCTCTTCCAAATCCTTATCATCTGTTCTGCCGTCACCATTAAAATCGCAAGCCATCAACGAGGCTTTCCCAACATAATTTTTATTTGTTATTGTTTGTTTTATATAGGTTGTATCTTCATCCGTGCAAATGCCATCACCATTGAAATCGCCCGGACCATACACCTTTAAAGTTTGAAAACCAAAATAAACTATCCACGCCTGAGCTACATCTATAACATCAACAACTCTGTCGCCATTAATATCTGCTCTGGCAAAAGTAACAACATCTTCTGCAGTTTCTTCTGTATTATTGTCACTCAAACCCATATTAATAAAAATCTGATAGTCTGCTGTACCAATGCTTTTATCATCATTCAAATCGCATAAGCTACCAACAGAATAACCTATATCAGATTCAAACTTTGCAACTGCATGCATAGGCTTACCTGAAATTACGGGAAGTGAGCCGGGTGTATCACTTTTTTGACCCCAGATGCGAACAATATCATTATTCTGAAGCAAGTAAGCAACCTCACCGCTTTGGAACTGTGCAAGAGTTTTTGAGATAGTGCCTGAATCTGATGAATTAGTCCTTCTTGACCCACCTACACCAAGTTGAACATTCCCGTCTGCAGTTGCAGAGCCACTTAGATAATAGCCATTTGATAAGTTTCCGCCATTGCTACCGCATACAGCACCTACATAACAGCCATATGTACTGGTTCCTGTTCCGGTAACACTACCCGCAAAATAACATTTATTTATTGTTCCTGCACTCCGACCTAATATAGAGCTTTCACTTGCGTTCTGTCCTGCAATACCGCCTAAATATTTTGTACCTTCAACAGCACAGCTGCTACAGGAATTCTGAATTGTACCCTCATTAAGTGCAACAAGACCTGCAACATATTGAGCACCCTTAAAATTCGAGGCGCTGATATTTACATTTCTGACAATACCGTTACTTCCCAAATAGGCAATCAAAGCGGTATAGTCATCTCCATTTGCGTTATAAAAATTTCTGAGTGTGTAACCGCAACCGTCAAAAACGCCCTCAAACTTAGTGCTGCTAAAAGTCTTTTTCACACCTATAGGCGTCCACGCACGGAAATTATCCGATTTAAGATTTCCGCTTGCATCATATATATCTATATTGTCACTGATATCACTATAAAGCCTGCAGTTAATAGAATTGTTACCATTGTTTACTTGATCGCGGAACCAATAGAGATTACCTGCATTTTCTATTTTATAAAACCCGCTTGCGTCCTTGAAGGGTTCTTCATAATGACTGTTATTGCTAAGGCAAAAACCGTTTGATAAAGTACCGCCACAGGTTTTGCATTTATTAACTTTTTCAACGAGATTTGGACGATTTGCCCATGTATAATCAGGACCTATTTCTCGAGCAAGCCAGGATTTAACAACTTTAACAAAATAGAAATCCGGGGTTTTTTCATAGCAGTAAGTACCTGTTGACTGGTCATAACCAAAAACTGTTATAAGCTTTGCATTACCGCAAAGACTTTCTTCAAAATATGCCGTGCAGGTTTCCACATCATCATAATGAGCATACCCCTCAGCATTAACATATTCATTTCTTCCGTTTTCTCCAAGCTCCTTTTCAAGCTGAGCAAGATTATACGGACAGGTTTTGGGGCTCATTGTCCAACCGGGAGTACAATAATCGTTAATGCACACATCTGTTGGGGGATGCTCTGTTGTACAACCATTCTCAGTTGACGAAATAGATACTATATGAGAAAAAATTTTAGATTTTTCTATACCTGCATCATAAAACATTTTGCAGGTAAATTCTATATAGTCTGCAAGAACCCCATAAAGAAGGTCTCTTATAACCTCGGTTTCGCTTAGCATACGGCTTACTGCCTCTTCATAAATGGACTGTGCATCATAGCCTAAATTATGCAATGCGTGCATACCGTATTGCGCTTTCTCAAAATCCTGAAGAGAAGCATAAGATGCGTTTGTATAATCAGGTATCTGAGTTTCCCAACCGGTATTAATACCTGCGAGAAGATATGATTTCCCCTCTTTTTTAAGCCTATCATAATTTTCAACCAATGGCTCAATAAAGCCCTCTGTTACCTGCTTTTCATACCAATCGAGATATTTTGGAGAGTTAAAGCAAGGAAATCCACCCAAAGTAGCAAATGGTGTTCCGCTCCAGTTACAATGCCATCTTGGGAGCATACCATATTTCTGACCTCCCCATTCTTCTCCTTCCTCAGGGAAAGCAATCCACTCGCACATTTCAGGGTCTTTATAAAATTTATTGCCATCATCAGTGGTTGCTCCATCTCCAAAATCAGTGGCATAGTTGGTGCAATCATCCATCTGAAAGAATACAGGCACATTATATTTTTCTGCAAGTGCAAAAACGGTATTAACCTCATCATTCATTTGCTCAATAGACTGTGTCAGACACATAGGACCAACAACACCAAAAGCATACATTCTGTCGGAAGAGGAATCGATTTTACCGTGAAGAGCTACCATTTCGGAAACATAAGGCTCTAATTCATCATAATGTATATTTGTAACCATAAATACTACATATTGAATTCCATCTTCCGATGTAGCGGTTACTGTTCCATCTTCTGCCACAGATATTCCGCTTTCAACATTATTTGCTGCCAAAGACGGCACCATCATACACGAAAATGCCATTATTAATGCAAGTATCAGACTAAAAGCTCTCATATTTTCCCTCTTTTTTTGAAATAATATCCATTCTATTTTACCAGCATATCCTCTTTTTTGCAATACAAAAAACCTTGCAAGTTTTCACTCGCAAGGTTTTTAATAAATTTTTTAAAATACAAACTCAAACATAAAGTTTACTGTCTGATTGAAGGTTTTAAGAACTGAAGTAAAATCTTTTTCTGCCTCTGTTTGAGCTGTACTTTCTACCAAGCCAACGCTAACAAGAGCAACTTCTAATTCTGCCTCTGCTTCTTTCCATTTTGCAGTGTTTACAACTGTTTCGGAAAGTTGTTTTTCAACCTCTGCCACAGCTTTTTCAACAAAAGCAATTTCATCTTCGGTGAATGCAGATTTATCTGCCTCTTCCCAGATTTCAAGGTATTCTCTTGCTATGTGAACAAGTCTGCCCTCATTATACTGGGGATAAACATCAGGTCTGCTGTAAACATCAACGATATTATCATCAGTCATAATATCGAAAGCCATTTTAAGAGCCACATCGTTATTAGGCAATTTTTCGTGATCCTGATTTTTGATAAACCATGTTGTGCAAGGAAGAAGACCTGTTGTGGGGTCAACCGTTCCATCAGGAGCGAAGTGGTCGTGGTCGGGATTATCACAATGAGTTCCTGCAACCTTATAATCTCTGCCTAAGGTTTTACCAACATCTGCAAAGGTTGCACCCATTGATGCAGAAGTGGAATGAACAATACCATCACCGTTTGTTTTGTTATAATCTCTGCAAAGTGGGAACATTCCGCCACCATAACAAACAATATCGAAAGCCTGTGCACCTGTATCCATAAGAGCATAAAGATTTTCTTCGAAGTTTGCTCTTGCATTCATATAATAATCCACTTTTTCGCGGACCAATGCATATTCATCATCAGAGAGCCATTTCTCTTTTGCTTCTTCATAGTAATCTGTAGGACAAAGCGCCCAGATAATTGTTGTTGAACGTACACCTGCTTCAACAACACCTTCTGCAAGTCCGCCCAATGCACTCTTGAGAACATCCGAAGGTAAAATACGGAGAACCATATTAAGGAAATATGATAATGGGGTTTCACCTAAAAGAGAAGGCAAGAATTTTTCATAAAGCATTTCATCATCGTGAATAATGCTTAAGTTGTTTGTAAGAATATCACCGATAATATCTGAACCATCAATTGCAGGAATAACAAAAAGCATTCTCTTGATAAGCTCATAATCTTCAGGATACATTTCAAGATAGTTAACGCCAATTGTACCACCAAGACTTATGTTACAAAGTCTTACCTGCTCTGCACCTGTCTGAGGGAGAACAACATCGTGAATATAGTGGTTAAGCTTTTCGGTTTCACCGATAACATCACCGAAAGAGTCATAACCGAAATAATAAATATTCTCTTCACCAACAATTTCTGCAAGACCCTGAAGAGGAAGAATATTATAATAATACTCTTTAATTTCATCAGTCATTTCGCTCATTGGGCATTCATAGCAAGGAACTTCAACGGGTGTGAGATAATTACCCTGAGGGTCTTTGTGAATTGCATAAAGGCCTTCATAAGCACCTTTTCTCATAGCATCTGTAAGACCTGCATCACTTCTTGTTGCCGCAGACATAAGCAGAGGAACAAGTGCTTCTTTAAGAAGACCCATAATATCAATTTCCAAGGGCCAGCCGGTAATATAATCACCATTGCTGTCAGTCATTCTTGTGCCATCTTCATTAAGAAGATATGTATCATTCTGGCTCATACCGTGAACAATGATAACAGGAGTATCTCTGTCATAATCCGCAACATAGCTTAAATCTGACACTATTGAAACGGTTGCTTCAGTTTCCTTTGCAGAAACAGGCACAAGTATTACAGAGCAAACCATAACAAGCGCCACAATCAAACTGATGGCTTTTTTCATTTTCATAAACCCACCTCATTAATTATTAATAAATTGTTAAATAAATTTTATCACAATACTTTCACTTAAACAATAAAAGCATTGCACAAGTTTTATTGGAAAAACTTGTAAAAAAACACAAAATTATTAGAATTTTTTCTCTGATACGGTTGTAGTTTGTATTTTATAATGGTATAATTTTATAAGAAGTTTAGGATGTGATAAAATGGATAACAAAATTTACTGTATTAAAGGCGCATATACTCTCCGCCAGATTGCAGGAGAATATTTAGCAATTCCTATCAGCAACGAAGCCGGCGATGACGCAAATATAGTCATTCTCAATCCCGTAAGCCAGGTTATCTGGGGTAAGCTTGAAACAGGTTCAACATTTGATGAAATTCTTGATGCAGTTATGAAAGAGTTTAATGTTGAAAAAGAAGAGGCCACCGCAGATATAAAAGAATTTTTAGGTGGACTTGAACAGGCTGATTTATTGAAATAAATACTAAAAGAACCGTGTAGTTGATTAACTGCACGGTTCTTTTTCTTTTAGCGTTCCGTCCTCCTGAAGCTCATATATTCTGTTGCAATATCTGAGCATACTTGGTCGATGAGTTGTTATAACGCAGGTGCGTTTACCATCAGACTCCATCAAACCGCGAAGAACTCGTTCCTCTGTGTCGCTGTCAAGAGCAGATGTTGCTTCATCCATAACAAGAAGCGGTGCATTGCAGAGAACTGCTCTTGCAATTGAAAGCCTTTGAACTTGTCCTTCAGAGAAATTAACTCCCCTTTCCCCTACAGGCGTTTCAAGACCGAGAGGCAAAGCCTCAACAAAATCCAGAGCATCTGCAATTTTCAAGGCTGATTTTAATTCTGCATCGTTTGCATTTGGGTTAACTACCCTCAGGTTTTCTGCAATTGTTCCTGTGAAAATTGCATTTTCCTGAGGCACATAAGAACAAAACTGCCTTGTACTCGGTGAAATATCTATATTTTCTCCATCCGGTACATTCAATTTTAAACTACCCTGCGATTTCTCAACAAGACCCAGAAGAAGTCTGAGAATTGTTGTTTTCCCCTCACCCGAAGGTCCGACTAAAGCAATTGTTTCACCCGGGTGAGCAAAAAAGCTGATATTATTCAAAACATTTCTTTCACTGTCGGCATAAGAATATGTAACATTTTCTGCTACTACGCTTACACCCTTTTCCTTTGCTGCCGGAAGCATAGACTTTGCTTTTTCAAAATCCTCAATATTTTCTTTCGGAAGCTCGGTTATTTCCTTAACTCTTCCTGCCGCTGTTGCAACAGAAATCACACTGGGAATTGTTGAAACAATTGCAGAAAACGAAGAGGTCAGACTACCCGAAAGCTGCAAAAACAAGGTCATAGTACCAAAGGTTATAGCACCCGACCAAAGTCGGTAAACGCCCCAACCATAACAGGAATATGCCACAACAAGACCTATAAAAGAAAGAACGAGGGTTGTAAGGATTGTGAATTTATCGTGGGCAAGGCGCATATTACGGTAACCCGTAAGAATCACCTTGAATTTTTCGGAATATTCTTTTGTAATACCAAAGGCTTTTACTGTCTGTAAATTCTGAATGGATTCTTCACTGAATGACAGAACCTTGCCATTCATCTGCCTGCTTTCAAGATTATATTTCCTCATCATTTTAGTCATAAATCGCGAAGAGAAAAACAACACAGGTGCGCTCATAAGCGCGAGAAACGCCAATGTTACATCATAATAGAGAACTATTCCAAGACACCCGAAAAATTGTAAAAGCTTTGTGAAAAGACCCGGCAAAAATGATATTACACTACCTGAAACAGAGCTGACATCACCTTCAAGACGGTTTATAAGGTCACCTGAATGATATTTATTTATACTCTCCCAGTTTGCAGTTGCCATTCCGTCATAAATTTCGGAACGGATTTCATTACTGACACGAGTACCAACCCGGGAAGAAATAAAAGAACTTACTGCGTTAATAATAATCTGAAAGACTGCAAGACCAATTACCAATGCCGCCGCAGATATAATCGTTTCATTATTATGACCTACTACCGCATCTATAAGATATTTTGAGGCGATGCTTGCACCAAAGCCCATAGCTATGCCAACCACACCCATAATAGTGTAGCCGATAATTTCAAGCTTATAACGGCTCATAACCTTCAAAAGCCATTTCCACTCTGAACCGATATTTTTAAAAAGTGTACTGTATTCGCTGACCTTTTTCATTTAATATGATTTCTCCGTTTTTATAATTTGTTATGAGTTGGATTTATTCTTTTTCAACTTTAAATAAAGCTTATCAAATCCTTTATCAACAACAGGGAAAAGGTATTTTACAATAAGCACCGCAACAAATGCACAAATTATTCCCGAAACAACACCTGCAATTACATCGGTACAGTAATGAACTTCAACATAAATTCTCGAAAATCCCATCAATGCTGAAAAAACAGTTACCGGGATACCGATTTTTCTGTTATGCCACAAAAGAGCGATTGCCGCTGCAAATGCTGAAGCTGTGTGCCCTGAAGGGAAAGAAAAGCTTGTAGGTTTACTGATAAGTTCAGGGTAAACATAATCTTTTGCCCAAAAAGCATATTTTTCATGGTCAGTTTCAAAAAGATTAAAAGGTCTCGGTCTTGCAAAAAATTCTTTAAGAAAAAGGTCATTGCAAAGAAGCATCACAAGAAGAGCCACAATAACCGCAAGTCCTGCTTTTCGGTATTTTTTTGTAAACAAGAGTAACAAACCGAGAGCAATAAAAACTGCTCCGCCGTTACCAAGAGTTGTTATGCCTACCATAAGAGCATCAAAAATCTCGTTCTGTATGCTCTGAATCCATTGAAATACACTTAAATCAAAATTTAAAAACGAATCAAAAATTGCTTGCATTTTTCCCATCCTTCTATTCTATTTCATCGAGATTTGCGCCCTTTGTTTCTTTAACCTTAAGAGCAAAAATAACTGCCGCAACAGAAACTGCAGGGATTGAAACCATAAGACACGCCCACCATATAGGCATAGCAGTCATTCCTATAATTGTTGTTAAATAACCTACCGCAAGACCGATTATCACCAAAAGACCTTCTGCACCAACAACAGATGCGCGAATATCCGTCGGAACTTTCTCTGTCATCATAACGTTCATATAGTCTCTTCCAATCCAATAAGAGCCCTGATAAAGACCTGCCAGAGAACCGATAAAATATGGGTTCCAATTGTTGAGAATGCCAACAACAAAAAGAATATACCCTGCAACGCAGGTTATTGAGAAAAGCGTAACCGTAACTTTTCTTCCCAGCTTATCTGCAATAAATCCCGAAAGGAATGTTATTGTGGCATAAATTACCGGGACCATAAACAATGCTTTTGTAATACTACTTGTGCTCATTCCTGCTCTGTGCATCGAGGATTCAAAATAAAGTGCAATTGCAGGCATTGCCGCATCGAAAATAATATGGGAAATAATGAGCATTTTGGTATCTTTATTCGAGAAAATATATTTCACACCATTAAATACGCCTGACTGATTTCTCTGAGCTTCTTTTTGCTGCTTTTTAATGACTTTCTCTGCTTCCCTCTGTTCAAATGGACGAGAAAGATATTCTATTCTTTCGCTGATAAATACTTTAGTATCCTTTGCAAAAACAAGAACAAGTCCCACCGCAACAAATCCGATAAGAGCAGGAACAAGGAAAATTTCGCGCCATCTGGTTGCATCGTCACCCATAAGAATATCACGAAGAGTGGGAATAAGGATAACACCCAAAATACCAAAGCTTTTAAGAAAACTGTAAATCTTCGCTCTATGCTTATTGGGTGCTTCTTCAAGAATATAAATAATCTGAATATCGTGACCCATAAAAAAGCTGATAATTGCAAAGCCCACAAGGAACATTATGTAGCTTGATGACAAGTGAATAACCAGAAGTCCCATTGCCATTCCCAATGTAGAAAGAACGAAAAGCGGTTTCCTTCCCCATTTGTCAGCAAGGGCTTTATAAAATGGTGTGAAAATCCCCAGAACATAGGTAAAGACACCTATACTTGAATGGAAAGCCAGTCCATCCTCATAGGTATAATATTTACCCATAAAGGGGTTATTCACAAAAAACTCTGTTACAAAGCTTGACTGCACGGTGACGGTCAGGTTGCTTGTAACCTCGTCGAGAATATTAACTATGGCAATAAGTGAAAGCAAAACCAAAAAATATTTACTTCCCAAATTGCGTTTTTTTTCTTTCTGCAGCCTTGTAAGCTCACGCTTTTCCCGTTGCAGAATTTTGTTGTTATCTGAATTATTCACGAAATCACCTTGTCAAAGTTTTTTCAAGAAAAATTATATTTTCTTAACACATTCAAAAGCGCTGCGAGTTGCATCTGCAATTCTGCCCGCTTTTTCGCCATCACCAATTATGTAAACATTATGTGTTGTTTCTTTAAGCTGGTTATAAAGTGCATTTTCACTTTTCACTCCCAACGAAAGCACAACACAATCTGCTTCCATTTCGGTTTTTTCGCCTTTTTTGTTCTCAACCACGATGGCATTTTCTTTAATTGCAGTAAGCTTTTTTGAGGTGTAAAAGCTGACGTTGTTTGCCTGGAGTCTTGGCAAAATGTCGTTAATGTGTTGGTGCCATACGCCCTTTGCGATTTCATCAGCCATTTCAATAATGCTTATCTCATTATTTGTTACGGTAAGCAGCTCTGCTGTTTCAAGACCCGTCATACCACTGCCGACAAGGACAATTTTTTTATTTTCAAGCACCACTTCGCCATTGAGAATTTCAGTAGTAGTATAAACATTTTCGTTATTTACACCATCAATGGATTTTGGTCTTACGGCATTGCCGCCTGTTGCACATATAACCGCATAGGGCTCAAGCTCCTCAACAAAAGCCTTATCGACATTTTTGTTAAGTAAAAACTCAACACCCAGCTTTTTACAGCTTGTATGTAAATCCTCGATACACCAATAGAGCTTATCCTTATGTGGTGGCTTAACTGCCAGATCCACCTGACCACCTAATTTACCGCTTTTTTCTGCAACAGTTACTTTAAAGCCTCGCTTTGAAAGCAGCTCTGCTGCAGTAAGCCCTGCAGGACCTGCTCCTACAACAAGAACCTTTCTTCCGTTGCCGTCTTTCTTCAGCTCATAATCCTCGCTACCCACAAAGGGATTGACTGCACAATAACCATGATCACCGATATAGGCATTATTCTGCATACTCTCTATACAATAAAGGCAACAAATACATCTTTTTACATCTTCTGCTCTACCCTCTTGTGCTTTATTGGACCAATGGGGGTCTGCAATATGTGGTCTTCCAAGAGATATCATATCCTGAATGCCCTCAGCCAACTGACTTTCTGCCTGTTCGGGACTTCTTATAAGATTTGCTGCAATAACTGGAACATTTACTGCATCCTTAACTGCTTTCGCCATATATTTTCGCCAACCACATTCAAAGGAGGTTGGCTCAAGCCAATAGTTAAAGGCATCATAGGAAGCAGAAGATACATCTATGGCGTCAACACCTGCTTCTTCAAGGATTTTTGCCATTTTTACGCCTTCAGCCAAATCATAGCCCTTACCCTTTTTTCCTATCATTTCATAACATTCGTCAACAGTAAGACGAACAATAATCGGAAAATTCTTGCCACATTTTTCTTTTATGCCTGCAATAATTTCAAGAATGAATCTCATTCGGTTTTCAAGGCTACCACCATATTCGTCAGTGCGTTTGTTGGTATTAGGGGATAAAAACTGCTGAAGAAGGTAACCGTGTGATGCGTGAAGCTGAACACCATCACAACCTGATTTCTGCACCCTTACGGCTGCATTCACAAAATCGTTTACAAGACCTTTAATTTCACTTTTTCTCAATGCTCTGTTATTACCATCAGAAAAGTAGCTGTTTTCACATTTCGAGGGAGCAACCACACGTGGTACAAGGTGATGCTTCATAAGAAGCTTACCTGCAGGCACAACCTTATAAAGAGCGTTTTTAAAAAATGGTAAAGCTTTGTCACAAGCAATACTCAAGGGTAAAGTACCTATCAAAAGCCCCATATTCTGTCTGCCGGGGTGATGGAGCTGAACAAAGATTTTTGCTCCGTGCGAATGAACACGCTTTGCAAGTTCACTCATACCCTCTATCTGATAATCGTGACTCATACCAAGCTGGGCAAAGGCTGAACCACCCGTTTTGTCGTTCACCCTTGTAATTTCAGTAATAATAAGACCCGTACCACCCTTGGCACGTTCTTCGTAGTAGGTCATAAGTTGCTCTGTGGTTCTGCCGTCGAACTGACCGAAATCCATAAGCATAGGAGCCATACAAACTCTGTTCTTTATTTCAACATTTCCTATTTTAATTGGAGAAAACAGTTTTTCGTACTTCATAAAAATCCCCTCGTCGCATTTTCTCATTATTATTTTATCACCAAAACACATAAAAGGCAACACTATTGACTTTATTTTAACAGTGGACTATTATAGGTGTATACGATGTAAGGAGAGATTTTATGATATCCAATAAAAATATTGTTCTCACAGGTGCAGACAGTGGTATCGGTTTTGAGGTTTTGAAGCTTCTTGCTGCTGAAAAAAGCAATAAAATTTTCGCTGTTGATATAAATATGAATAAAATGCACACTGTTTCAGATAATGTTATTTGCTTGCAGTGCGATGTTTCCTCAAAAGAAAATGTGGATTTGATTTTTGAAAAGGCTCTGGAAGAGCTTGGCAGCATAGATATATTCTATGCTAATGCAGGCTACCCCTATTATGAGCTTTTTGACTATGTTGACTGGGAAAGAACTGAAAGAATGTTTCAGACTAATGTGTACTCTCCTATTTATTCATACCAGAAATATGTTGAGTATCTGAATGGCAGGGAAGGTCATTTTGCAATTACAATTTCTGCTATCGGCAAAATGGCAATGCCCGGCTTCACTACATACTCTGCTTCAAAATTTGCAATGGAAGGCTTCCAACAGGGCATACGCTTTGAATTACCGAAAAACGTTAAGCTGACCTGCCTTTACCCCATTGCAACAGACACAAATTTCTTTGCAGCAGCAAACGAGGAAACCTTTGAGCGTCCCTTCCCCGTACAAAGCCCCAGGGTTGTTGCAAAGAAAATGGTAAAAGGTCTTGAAAATGGTAAAAAAAGTGTAAACCCAAGCTTTCTCTTTACACTTTCCGGAATACTTTTTACAATTCTTCCCCCTGTAAAAAAAGTATACCTTTGGCTTGAAAAAAACAAGCTCAAAAGGTTTGTTAAAAAAATTGGCAAACACGTGGATTAAATAGTTAAAGCTCTCACAGAAGAAAACTGTGAGAGCTTTTTTCAATTATGTTTATGCAAATAGCTTTATCAAATATAAAATCAGCATATGCACAGGGTAAAAGGCATAGAAGCCGAACTGCATAATTTTGTTTGATTTTCCCTTTTTACCACCATAGAGCCATATGGGAATAAGTGCAAAAACTGCAAAGCCCTGATAAGGAATTTCAAAGCTTTTACCGAGTATTTCAACAGGGAAAACCTGACCTTCAAAGAACACAATGTTTATAAGCACCATTGCAACAGCTTGTGCAACCCAGGCAAAAGGAAAATCCCTTAACAAATAAAACATTACTACCGTGAGCATACCAAGGAATCCATAATCCACAAAGCCTATGAAGGATACGACGGATATCAGAACCAGCCACAGCACAGAAAGGCCTATATTTTTTGCTGTTCTGTTCTTTTTTACATTATCTATTACGGTGATTGCCAACAAGCCTAAAAGTAATGTAAAAAGAACATTCTGATGATAGGGATTGAACCACCTGCTGCTGTAAAAAAGATTGAAGGGTATCTCTGTTACCAAAGCAAAGCCCAGAAGCCTCAGAAAATATTTTTTCAGGTTCGAGGTATGAACAAAGCCTTCGGCAATCTGAAAGGCAAATATAGGGAATGCCATCCTGCCTATGTAGGTCATCCAGTTACCAAAGCTCATATATGTTGCCCATATATGGTCACTTATCATAAGCACAACTGCAATTGTCCTTAACATATTTGAGGTAAGCCCACCAAAAGGAATCTTAGTTAAA